>NZ_JBFUHC010000001.1:0-686066 GCF_056402615.1 Pedococcus sp. P3_C7
CGCACCGTGCGACGCGACAGCACCGGCCCCGTCCGCAACAAACGACCCTTGGGAGGTGCACTGACCAAGACCCGCAGGACAAACTGACGTAAGGAGTGTCAAGGATCAACCGACGTAAAACCGTCAACCATCAGCCGAATGCCTACAGGGGCGCTCACGGCCAACCGGTTCAGCCGGCCAGCTCGACCACGGCGATCGGCTCGTAGTGGGGGCGCCCCTGGCCTTCGCCACGGTGCGACGCGAAAAGGGTGACCTCGTCCGCCGTCCACGCCGGGCCGGCATACGCATCGAGCACGCGCAGCCAGCGCGTGGCCTCGAAGGGGTGGCGTGAGCGGGCCACCGTGAGGTGCGGCGTGAACGGCCCGCCCTCGGGGCTGGCGCCGACATGGCTGCAGGCGCGGCGGACGGCACGCGCCAGGCCGGCAAGGGACTCCAGGGACTCCGGGTCCCCGTCGACGCCCATCCAGGTGACTCTGGCCTCATAGGGATTGGGAAAGGCGCCGCCACCCTTGAGGCGCAGCGACATGGGTGGACGTTCGCCCACGGCCTCGGCGATCCCGTCGACCAGGGACTCGACCAGCCGGCTCGGCACGTCGGCCATGAAGGCGGTGGTGACGTGCCAGAGGCTGGAGTCGGTCCACCGCAGGTCCGGGCCGGCGTCACGGCGGGGGTCGAGGAACTCGGCGAGGTCCTCCAGGGCGGTCTCGGTCGGCACGACGGCCGCAAAGATGCGCATCAGGCCATTGTGGCGGCGCTCCCCTCGATTAGATTGGACGCCGGGAGGAAGGGGCCAACCATGCAGCTGACGTCGTTGCGGCAGGACTGGACCCTGCCGCGCACGTGGTTCGTGTCCGCTCGACTGCTCGAGGTGGCCGCCGCGGTGGCAGTCGTCGCGACCGCCTACCAGAGCTGGCTGGTCTTCCAGTCGACGGGGCAGAGCTACGGGGCAGACGGGGAGCCGCGCACGGAGGCGACACCGTTCCTCGACAGGCTGTTCGTGTTCGCGATGTACGGGTTCGGCTTCGGTCAGTCTCCGACAGGGATGCTCATCGGATCGCTGCTGCTGCTGGCAGTCCTCGGCATGCTCCACTTTGCGCAGCCGGTCAGCCACGCCGGACTCCTGCGCTGGGAGACCTTCGCCGTCTGGGTGGCCGCGGTCCTGCTGAACCTGGTCTTCGTGGTGTCCACGGCAGTGGGACTGGTCCGCGGTGACCCCAACGCACCCTCTGCGGACAGCGAAACCGTCACCTACGATCCCGGGCCCAGCACGACCGAGCAGCTGCTCAACGGTCTCGCCATGCCTGTCGTCTGCCTCTTGCTGCTGGCACTGGTCGCGATCTGGTGGCTGCGGCTTCCGGCGGAGTTCGACGAGCCGGACGACGAACAACCCGTCCGAGAGCCCCGCCGCTGGCGTCCGGCGCCGGCCCAGGACGCCAACATCGACGACCTCACCCTCGACGGTGTCGAGCTGATCGAACCCGTCGAACGCCTCCACCCACGCACCAGCAGCGGCGACGGGTCGACGGCGAGCGGCTACGACGACTACTTCCGACGCTTCTAGGTCCTGAGCTCCTCGCGTCCCGGCCCCGAAACCGGCCCGAAACCGGACCCGGTCGGGCGAACCCCGTCACCCGCGTCCGCCCTCGGTCCCGAGGAGGCAGGATCTTTATCGAACGGGTGCTTCGACCGGGTCTGTCGCGCACGGCGCACAGCGTCCGATTCGTTAGGCTTGCGGTGTGATTTCCAGGGACGACGCCATGTCGATGTTGGGCGCCGTGACGACCCTCCGTGAACAGGTCGAGCAGGCTGGTCTGCCCCTCGACATCCCCGACGTCGTGGTCGGACGGGCCACCCGCGATGCCCTCATCAAGCAGCTCGACGACTACGTCATCCCGCGGCTGCGCTCGCTCGACGCGCCCCTGCTCGCGGTGGTCGGTGGCTCGACGGGGGCCGGCAAGTCCACCCTGGTCAACTCCATCGTGGATGCCGAGGTGAGCCGCTCAGGGGTGCTCCGCCCGACGACGACCACCCCTGTCCTGGTCCACCACCCCCAGGACGCGCGGTGGTTCTCCGACGACCGCGTGCTGCCGGGGCTGAGCCGGGTGACCGGGGCTGCGGCCAGCGCCGGGGTCAACGCCCTGCGCCTCGTCGTGTCGAGCTCGCTGCCCCCCGGCATGGCCCTGCTGGATGCTCCCGACATCGACTCCGTGGTGAGTGCGAACCGGGCACTCGCGACCCAGCTGCTCGCGGCAGCCGACCTCTGGCTCTTCGTCACCACGGCCGCCCGGTATGCCGACGCCGTCCCGTGGGACCTGCTGCGCCAGGCGTCCGAGCACGGCACCGCCATCGCCATCGTGCTGGACCGGGTGCCGCCCGAGGCGATGGCCGACATCCGCAGCCACCTCGCCTCGATGCTGCGTGAGCAGGGTCTGTCCACCGCGCCCATCTTCGGGATCCCGGAAGCCGACCTGACCGACGAGGGACGGCTCCCCGAGCCCGACGTCGCCCGCCTCCGTTCGTGGTTGACCGCGCTCGCCAGCGACGCCCGCGCCCGCTCGGTCATCGTCAAGCAGACTCTCGACGGCGCCCTCGGCAGCCTCGACCACCGCGCGGGCGTCCTCGTCACGGCCTCCCGGCAGCAGGCCCAGGCGGTGGACGCCCTGCACGACGCCGCCGAGGCGGCATACCGCGAGGCGCTGGCCAACGTCGAACACGGCATGACCGACGGCACGCTGCTGCGCGGCGAGGTGCTGGCCCGCTGGCAGGAGTACGTCGGCACTGGCGAGTTCTTCAAGCAGGTCGAGTCGACCATCTCGAAGGTGCGTGACCGGATCACGGCGGCGCTGAAGGGTCAGGCCCCGCCCGCGGGCGACCTGGGGGAGGCGCTCCAGACCGGGGTCGCCGCCCTCATCAACGCCCAGGGGCAGGGTGCCGCCGCAACCGTCGCGCGCACGTGGCGCCAGCTCCCCGGCGGAGATCGGCTGCTCGAGCAGACACCGGAGCTGTCCAAGGCGTCGACCGACCTGGCGCCACAGGTCGAGCGGCTCGTCCGCGACTGGCAGGTCGAGGTGCTCGAGCTGGTGCGTGGCGAGGGCAAGGACCGCCGCACCACGGCACGCATCGCGGCCTACGGCCTCAACGGCATCGGAGTGATCCTGATGCTCGTGGCGTTCGCCCACACGGGGGGCCTGATCGGGGCCGAGGTCGGCATCGCCGGTGGCACCGCGGTGCTCGCCCAGAAGGTGCTCGAGGCGATCTTCGGCGACCAGGCGGTGCGCGACATGGCGGCCAAGGCGCGCAAGCGCCTGCTCGAGCACGTGCAGGAGCTGTATGCCGTGGAGCGACGTCGCTACGACGGTGCCCTCGACGGGGTGGAGACGACAGAAGGCCAGGCCGAACGCCTGGCCGACGCGGCGGCAGCGGTGAAGGCGGTTCGATGAGCCCGTTGAAGATGGGCAGCAAGCAGGTCAAGTCCGTGAGTGTCGAGGAGCTGACCGCGCGCACCCGTGCCCTCGAGCAGGCGGTGGCCGCAGGGGGGAACCAGCTCGACCCGGCCGCGGTGGCGTCCGCTCGAGCGGTGGTCGACAAGATCGCCGGACGAATCTCCAAGACCGGCAACCACACCGTCGTCGCCCTCGCGGGAGCAACGGGTTCCGGCAAGTCCAGCCTGTTCAATGCCCTGGTCGGTTCAACCGTGGCCATGGTCGGGGCCCGCAGGCCCACGACGTCGCGCCCTGTGGCTGCGGTGTGGGGCGACGACGACGCCACGGACCTGCTCGACTGGTTGTCCGTGGCCCAACGCCACCACGTGGACCCGCTGACGACGGACCCGACCGGCGGCCCCGACAGCCCCTGGAACCTCGACGGGCTGGTGCTGCTGGACCTGCCCGACTTCGACTCGCGGGTCGAGGCGCACCGCGCCGAGTCAGAGCGAGTGCTCGAGCTCGTCGACGTGTTCGTGTGGGTCACCGACCCGCAGAAGTACGCCGATGCTCGCCTTCACGACGACTATCTCCGCACCTTGTCGACCCATCACGCCGTGACGGTCGTGGTGCTGAACCAGGCCGACCGCCTCTCCTCGGACGCGATGGGCCAGATCCGTCGCGACCTCGCGCGGCTGGCGGCGGAGGACGGCATTCCGGGGGTCCAGGTGATCTCGACCTCGGCCACTGCTGGCACGGGGATCGACGACCTCCGGCTCCGCCTTGCGACGGCTGTCGCTGCCCAGAACGCGGCCCAGCACCGGCTCCTTGCCGACGTCTCGGCCAGCGCGACCACCCTGCGCGGCGGGGTGGCCCTGACCGAGCCGACGCTGTCCGACACCGTGGACGCCGAGCTCGTCGACGCGCTCGCCCGTGCTGCCGGGATCCCGACGGTCGTGGCGGCCGTCGAGAGGGACTACCGCAACCAGGCCTGGGGTCGCACCGGGTGGCCGTTCACCCGCTGGGTGCGCGCCCTGCGCCCCGACCCGATGAAGCGGCTGCGCCTCAACACCCGCGATGCGGTGGAGGAGAAGCTCGCCGTCACCGCAGGTGACGTCCGAACCGTTCTCGGGCGTTCCTCCCTTCCCCCGCCCACCCCGGCAGCCCGGTCGGCCGTCGAGCTGGCTACCCGAAAGGTCGGGGACGAGGCGGCAGAGGGCCTGCCGAACCGGTGGGCCGAAGCGGTCGCCGACGCGGCGACGCCGCCCGGTCCCGAGCTGGCCGACGCCCTCGACCAGGCGGTCGTGGGCACGTCGCTGAAGATGCGCCCCCCGATGTGGTGGCAGGCCTTCGGGCTTGCCCAGCTAATTCTCGCCTTCGTCGCGGCCCTCGGGTTCCTCTGGCTGGCCGCGCTCGTGGTGATGGGGTGGCTGGCCCTTCCCGACGTGGACCCACCCCGGCTCGGACCTCTGCCCTACCCATTGCTGATGTTCGCCGGGGGCCTGCTGCTGGGGCTGGCGCTCGCAGCACTCGCCCGCACCCTCGGGCGCGCGGGCGCCCGTCGCCGTGGACAGCGAGTCCGGAACATGTTGACCGACAAGGTCGCCGGGGTCGCCCGCGAGCGCATCGTGGGTCCGGTGCGGCTGGTCCTGGACCGGCACCGCGCCACCCGTGAGTCGTTGGACCGGGCGGGGGTGCGGCTGGCCCCGGCCAGCTCGCGACGCTAGACGTCCCGACACGGCAGCGATGCGGCACGGATGCGCCGGGGTTGGTGCACAGGCACGTCCAGCCCCCTGACACCGTCCACAGGCGCTCCGGCGCACGCTCGTCCGCGGCCTCGCGTTGCCTCACTGTTGCGTCCAACCCACAGGGGAACGACACAGATGAGGTGAGCGAGATGAACGAGTCCTACATCACGGTGACCGGGCGAGTGGTCGCCGATCCGGAGTCGCGCACGACACGCAACGGAGTGCCCTTTGCGGCCTTCCGGCTGGCGTCGACGGTGCGACGGCCGAACCCGAAGACGCGCGAGTACGAGCACGCCGGCACCAGCTTCTACAACGTCACGGCCTTCAGGTCGCTCGGCGCCAACGTGGCCCACTCGCTCAAGAAGGGCGAGCCGGTGGTCGTCTACGGACGGCTGCGGGTCAACCAGTGGATGCGCCAGGACAACACCCACGCGACGTCGGTCGAGATCGACGCCTACAACGTCGGCCACGACCTCAGCTGGGGGACCACCGCCCTCAGTCGGGTGACCCGCGCCCAGCTGGACACCAACGACCGGATGGCCGACGAGGGCGTCCAGGGTGCGATGGCGGCGCTCGAGGGTGAGCTCCCGGCCCAGGAGGAGGACTTCGGCTCCTACGACCCCGGCGACCTGGCCGCTCGACGCAGCACAGGGGACGAGCAGGACACCGGTGATCCCGAGACGGACGACTACGTGGTGGCCCAGGAGCCGACGGGCCTGGTGCCTCGCGGAGAGGGCGAGCGCGAGCTCTCGACGGTCTGACGCGGATTCGGGCGTGGGGGCCCCGGCCGATAGCCTTGCCCCCATGCCCGAGTTCATCTACGTCATGTCGAAGGCCCGCAAGGCCCACGGCGACAAGGTCATCCTCGATGACGTGACCATCTCCTTCTACCCCGGCGCCAAGATCGGCGTGGTGGGGCCCAACGGAGCCGGCAAGTCCTCGGTCCTGAAGATCATGGCCGGGCTGGACCACCCTTCCAACGGTGAAGCCCGCCTCACGCCCGGCTTCACGGTCGGGATCCTCATGCAGGAGCCCGAGCTCAACGAGGAGAAGACGGTCCTCGGCAACGTCGAGGAGGGGGCCGGCGAGATCAAGGCAAAGCTCGACCGCTACAACGCGATCTCCGCGGAGATGGCTGAGCCGGACGCCGACTTCGACGCCTTGATGGAGGAGATGGGCAAGCTCCAGGAGGCCATCGACTCCGCCGACGCCTGGGACCTCGACTCCCAGCTCGAACAGGCCATGGACGCCCTGCGCTGCCCGCCGCCGGATGCGGACGTCACCGTGCTCTCCGGTGGGGAGCGCCGCCGCGTCGCGCTGTGCAAACTGCTCCTCCAGAAGCCGGACCTGCTCCTGCTGGACGAGCCCACCAACCACCTGGACGCCGAGTCGGTCCTGTGGCTCGAGCAGCACCTCGCGGCCTACCACGGCGCCGTCGTCGCCGTGACCCACGACCGCTACTTCATGGACAACGTCGCCCAGTGGATCCTCGAGCTGGACCGCGGTCGCGCCTACCCCTACGAGGGCAACTACTCGACCTACCTCGAGAAGAAGCAGGCGCGCCTGCAGGTGCAGGGCAAGAAGGACGCCAAGCTCTCCAAGCGCCTCAAGGAGGAGCTGGAGTGGGTCCGTTCCAACGCCAAGGCTCGTCAGGTGAAGTCCAAGGCGCGTCTGGCGCGCTACGAGGAGATGGCGGCCGAGGCCGACCGCACCCGCAAGCTGGACTTCGACGAGATCGCCATCCCGCCGGGGCCGCGGTTGGGCTCGACCGTCATCGAGGTCAAGAACCTCAAGAAGGGCTTCGGCGACCGCGTCCTCATCGACAACCTGTCCTTCACCCTGCCGCGCAACGGCATCGTCGGCGTCATCGGCCCCAACGGCGTCGGCAAGACCACGCTCTTCAAGACCATCGTCGGTCTCGAGGAGGCGGACAGTGGTTCGGTCAAGGTGGGCGAGACGGTCAAGATCTCCTACGTCGACCAGAGCCGAGGCGGCCTGGACCCGAACAAGAACCTCTGGGAGACCGTCTCCGGCGGCCACGACTACATCAACGTGGGCCACGTCGAGATCCCGTCCCGCGCCTACGTGTCGCAGTTCGGGTTC
This sequence comes from Pedococcus sp. P3_C7, assembly GCF_056402615.1. Taxonomy (NCBI): domain Bacteria; kingdom Bacillati; phylum Actinomycetota; class Actinomycetes; order Micrococcales; family Intrasporangiaceae; genus Pedococcus; species Pedococcus sp. P3_C7. The sequence continues at coordinate 7,274 of NZ_JBFUHC010000001.1, forward strand.
AAGGGCCCTGACCAGCAGAAGAAGACCGGCGTCCTCTCGGGTGGCGAGCGCAACCGCCTCAACCTGGCGCTCACCCTCAAGGAGGGTGGCAACCTGCTGCTCCTTGACGAGCCGACCAACGACCTCGACGTCGAGACCCTCGGTTCGCTCGAGAACGCCCTGCTCGACTTCCCCGGCTGCGCGGTGGTCATCAGCCACGACCGGTGGTTCCTCGACCGGGTGGCGACCCACATCCTCGCCTTCGAGGGTGACGACGAGGACCCGGCCAAGTGGTACTGGTTCGAGGGCAACTTCGAGTCCTACGAAGCCAACAAGGTCGAGCGCCTCGGGGCCGATGCGGCGCGGCCGCACCGCGTCACCTACCGCAAGCTCACCCGAGACTGAGCGTCGCGCCGGCGCGGTCGAGCTAGCCGGCGCGAACGAGGCGCAGGCCGAGTTCGGCGTAGGCCGCGCCGATGGCTTCGGGGGAGCGCTTGATCACGGGGTCGTACCAGCGGGCGACGTCGACCGCCATCGACATGAGCGCCAGGGTCGTGTCGGGCACGTCGTCGACGGTGAACTCACCGCTCGCGACGCCGGCGGTCACGACGTCGCGCACGACGGCGTCGATCTGCTTGCGCAGCGTCAGGACGGCGTCGCGGTGCTCGGGAGTGAGGTTCGCGAACTCGTACTGCACGATGCGAGCCACCCGGAAGTGCTCCGCGTGCCAGGTGGCGAACCGGCCCATGATCGCCCGCAGCGCCTCGGTGGGGGAGCTGGCGCTGCTCGCGGCAGCCAACAGCATGTCGCGGGCGACCTCGTGGCCCTCACGGCTGAGCTGGTAGAGCAGCTCCTCCTTGGAGGAGAAGTGGACGTAGACGCCCGCCGGGGACAGCCCGGCCCGCGACGCGATGTCTCGCGTGGTGGTCGCGTGGAAGCCCCGGTCGGCGAACGCCTCGGCCGCTGCTTCGAGAAGTCGGTGGGGCGCGTCTGTGACGGAGTCCACGGTGCGTACGGGACTGGACATGGTTGACAGCATGCCTCAGCCATCGCAGACTAAGCAAGCGCTTAGTCACCTTGGAGGAATGTCATGCCCCGCAATGTGTACGGTCCCGACCACGAGTCCTTCCGCAGCTCGGTCCGCGAGTTCGTCGAACGCACGCTCAAGCCGCGTGCCGAGCAGATGCTCGAGGTGAAGTCGGTCGACCGCGACATCTGGAAGGAAGCCGGCAAGCAGGGCCTGTTCGGTCTCGACATCCCCGAGGAGTTCGGCGGTGCCGGCGCCGATGACTACCGCTTCAACGCGATCGCGGCCGAGGAGATCGCCGGCTTCAACTTCGCCGTGTCGTCCTGCTTCGGGATCCACTCCGACGTCTGCCCGCCCTACATCGTCGACCTCGGCACGCAGGAGCAGAAGGAGCGCTGGCTCCCGGGCATGGCCAACGGTGACCTGATCTGCGCCATCGCGATGACCGAGCCGTCGGGTGGTTCCGACCTCGCTGCCCTCAAGACCACCGCCGTCCGCGACGGCGACGACTGGGTGCTCAACGGCTCCAAGACGTTCATCACCAACGGCTACCAGGCCGACCTGGTCATCGTGGCCGCCCGGACCGACCCTTCCAAGGGCGCCAAGGGCATCACCCTGTTCATGGTCGAGGCGGGCATGGAGGGTTTCAGCCGTGGTCGCAAGCTCGACAAGGTCGGGCAGGAGGAGGCTGACACCTCCGAGCTCTTCTTCGAGGCCGTGCGCGTCCCCGACGCCAACCGGCTCGGGGCCGAGGGTCTCGGCTTCATCTCGATGATGCAGCGCCTGCCCCAGGAGCGGGTCGGCGCGGCGGTGGCCAACACCGCCCACGCCTTCCAGATCTTCCGCGAGACGGTCGAGTACACCAAGGAGCGCAAGGCGTTCGGCCAGCCCGTGGGCTCGTTCCAGCACAACAAGTTCAAGATGGCCGAGCTGCAGACCAAGCTCGAGGTCACCCAGGCGTACGTCGACGACTGCATCGCGGCGCACGCCGAGCAGAAGCTCAGTGCCGTCGACGCAGCCAAGGCCAAGTGGTGGTCCGCCCAGGTCCAGAACGACGTCCTCGACGAGTGCGTCCAGCTCTACGGTGGCTACGGCTTCATGAACGAGTACCGCGTCGCTCGCGCCTGGCGCGACGCCCGGGTCTCGAAGATCTGGGCAGGGTCGAACGAGATCATGAAGGAGCTCATCGGCCGTGACCTCGGACTCTGAGGTGAGCGCCGGGCAGGGGGTCCACGGGGGAACGGTCGCCATCGTCACCGGAGCCTCGCGGGGCATCGGGCTCGGTATCGCCGAGAAGCTGGTTGCCGAGGGCGCCCGAGTCGTCATCACGGCGCGCAAGCCCGAGGCGCTGGCAGCGGCCGTGGAGCACCTCGGCGGCGAGTCGAAAGCCATTGGTGTGGCAGGAAATGCCGCCGACGAGGCACACCAGGACGAGGTCATCCGAGTCGCCCACGAGCGGTTCGGAGGCCTCGACCACCTCGTCAACAACACTGGCATCAACCCGGCCTACGGCCCCATGCTCGACGCGCCGCTCGACGTGGCGCGCAAGATCATGGACGTCAACGTCCTGGCCGCGTTCTCGTGGATCCAGAAGGCCGTCGCCTCAGGGCTGGGCCGAGACGATCGGCCGGGAGCGGTGGTGAACGTCGCGTCCATCGCCGGGCTCGGCGCCACCGGCACGATTGGTTGGTATGCCGTGAGCAAGGCCGCCCTGATCCACCTCACCGTCGAGCTGGCCTACCAGCTCGGACCCGCCATCCGGGTCAACGCCGTCGCTCCGGCGATCGTGAAGACCCAGTTCGCCCAGGCCCTCTACGAGGGTCGGGAGGAGAAGGTGGCGGCGGCCTACCCGTTGAAGCGCCTGGGTGCGCCGGAGGACATCGCCGGAGCCGTGTCGTTCCTGCTGTCCCCGGACGCAGGCTGGGTCACCGGCCAGACCCTCGTCGTCGACGGAGGCGTCACGCTCGGGGGCGGCCTGTGAGCCCTGACCTGACGGGGCGCGGGGTCATCGTGACGGGCGCCGGCAGGGGGATCGGCGCTGCCTACGCCAGGGCGTTCGTGGCAGTGGGCGCCAGGGTCGTGGTCAACGACCTCGACGCGGAGGCAGCGGAGTCCACCGCGCTCGAGCTCGGGGCCGTCGCAGTCCCTGGTGATGCCTCGAGCGAGGCGGGCGTGACAGCCCTGGTCGGGGCGGCTCGTGAGCACCTCGGAGAGGTCGAGGTGTTCTGCGCCAACGCAGGCGTGGCTCGCGGGGGGACCGAGGCGGTCGACGAGAAGGCCTGGGAGGTGTCGTGGAACGTCAACGTGATGGCCCACGTCCGCGCCGCCAAGCTGCTCGTTCCCGAGTGGGTCAAGCGCGGGAGCGGCACGTTCATCGCGACCGTTTCTGCCGCGGGCCTGCTGTCGATCCCGGGCGCGGCTCCCTACGCCGTGACCAAGCACGCCGCGCTGGCCTTTGCCGAGTGGTTGTCGATGACCTACGGCGACAAGGGGATTCGGGTTCACGCCGTGTGCCCGCAGGGGGTGCGCACCGACATGCTCTGGAACTCCGGCTCTGCCGGCAGAGCCCTCATGGAGCCGGGCGCGGTCGATCCCGATGACGTCGCGCGCGACCTCATGACCGCGATGGACGACGGACGGTTCCTCGTCCTTCCCCACCCCGAGGTCGCCGAGATGTATGCCGGCCGGGCCGCCGACCCGGATCGCTGGCTTGCCGGAATGCGCCGGATGGCGGCCTCCCTCCCGGCGGTCACCATGGGCACCGGCTGACAGCGTGATCAACCACTGACACCATGGGCACCGACTGACACTGGCACTGACACTGACACTGACATCGGAGACTCCGTGAAGGCCTGGCAGGTCACCTCCCACGGCGAGCCGGCTGACGTGATGTGGCTGACCGAGCGCAGCGAGCCGCGCGTCAAGCCGGGCCACCTGTTGGTCCGCGTCCTGGCCGTTGCCCTGAACTTCCCCGACGTGCTCATGGCACGCGGCCACTACCAGGTGCGACCGGACCTCCCCTTCACCCCGGGAGTCGAGGTCTGCGCCGAGGTGCTCGAGCTCGGCGAGGGCGTCACGGGGTTCGCCGTGGCCGACCGGGTGGTGGGCACCACGGCCGTCCCCCACGGCGGGTTGGCGCAGGTGTGCCTCATGCCCGCGACCGGCGCCTTCGCCGCACCGCCTTCACTCTCCGACGCCCAGGCGAGCGCCCTGACGATCGGCTACCAGACGGCCTACGTGGGGCTGGTCCGTCGGGCCGGCCTTCACGCCGACGAGACGCTGTTGGTGCACGCCGCGGCGGGCGGTGTCGGCTTGGCGGCCGTGCAGGTCGGCAAGGCCCTCGGTGCGCGGGTCGTCGCCGTGGTTGGCAATGCCGCCAAGGCAGACGTCGCGCGCCAAGCCGGTGCGGACGTCGTGGTCGACCGCTCGGCCGGCGACCTCGTGGCGGACCTCAAGGGGGCAGTGGGACCCGACGGCGCCGACGTGGTGTTCGACCCGGTGGGTGGCGCCGCCTTCGAGGCGTCGACCAAGGTCGTGGCCTTCGAGGGGCGGATCCTCGTCGTGGGCTTCACCAGCGGGACCATCCCGACGCCGGCCCTCAACCACGCGCTGGTCAAGAACTACTCGATCCTGGGGCTGCACTGGGGGCTCTACCTCCAGCGCGACCACGACGTGGCTGAGGCTGCCCACCTCCAGCTGGGGAAGTGGGCATCAACTGGAGCCATCAAGCCCTTTGTCTCCCAAGAGGTGGCGTTCGAGGACGCGCGCAGTGCCCTCACCCGGCTCGGAGCCGGAGAGAGCACTGGACGCATCGTGGTGCTGGGCGCCTGACGTCAGCCGTGGGCAGCCGCCGGCTCAGTCGGCGAGGCCCTGGGCGACCTTCTCGAGGGCGTCGTAGGAGTCGTTGAGCCCGACCTCCATGCCGGACGCGAGCACCAGCTCGACGGTCTCGGGGGAGTCGTACGTGATCACGGCCCGAAGTGTCGTCAGGCCGTCCTGCTCGGTGAAGGTCGACTGGATGAGTGACGGCGGGCTCTGGATGTTGTCGAAGACCTCGGTGTGCACCAGGCGGCCCGGAGGGTCGAGCTCGCGGTACTCGCCGGAGAACGACACCTCGTCACCACCAGGGGTCACCTGGGCAAAGTGCCAGCGACCACCGACACGGAGGTCGACCTCGCAGACGGTGACCTCGCCGTGGCCGGCACCCCACCACTGGCGGATGTGCTCCGGCGTGGTCATGACCTCGTAGATGAGGGCGGCGGGCGCGGCGAAGGTTCGGGTGATGACGACCTCGCTTCCCTGCTGGGTGACGGTGGCCCGCTGGTTGGTTTCGGCAGCTGTGTTGCTCATGACTTCTCCTCGTGGTGTGAGGTGGTGGGTGTGTCGGGGTGTGCATCGGGGGATGCGGGTCCCTGGATGCGGGTGAGGTACGCGTCGAGGTGGTCGAGGTTGGCCTCCCAGTGGCGGCGGTACTCCTCGAGCCAGGACGTGGCGCTCCTCAATGGCGTGGCGGTGATCCGGCAGTGACGCCGCTGCCCGTCACGGTCCTTGGCGATCAGCCCGGCCCGCTCCAGCACCGACAGGTGCTTGGAGATCGCCGGCAGGGTCATGGCGAACGGCTCTGCGAGCTCCCCGACCGTGAGGTCACCCCCGGCGAGGCGCTCGAGGATGGCGCGCCGCGTGGGGTCCGCCAGGGCGGCGAACGTGCTGCTGAGCTGATCGTGGTCCATTGTCCTTAACCATTCGGTTTATTAACTGCTAAGGAAACTATCGCCCTGAGGACGCCCGGCTGTCAAGGGGTATGCCGCATCGCCGGCGTAGCGTGAGAACGTGCCCCGAACCCGAAGCCAGGACCTCAAGCCCTGGCTTCGCGCCGTCTTTGCCCTTCCGAATGCGTTGTACGCCAACGGGTTCGGATGGATCCTCGGTCACCGGTTCCTTCAGCTCACGCACACCGGACGCCACAGCGGAGAGCGCTTCACAGTTGTCGTCGAGGTGGTGCGCCGCGACAGGTCGACCGGCGAGGCGACCGTCGTGTCCGGCTACGGCAGGAGCTCCGACTGGTTCCGCAACCTCGAAGCAGGCGGGCCGGCCGCAGTGGACTTCGGTCGCGGACCCAGGCCCGCGGCATACCGGGTCCTGGGGCTCGAGGAGGCGCAGGAGGTCTACGCCGCCTATGAGCGGCGCAACCTGCTCATCGCACCGCTGGTGCGGTGGACGCTGACCACGTTGCTCGGCTGGCGCTACGACGGGAGCACCGGAGCCCGCCGGCGCATGGTCGCCGAGCTCCCGATGGTCGCCTTGCGACCGTCCCGGAGTCGACCGGTTCAGTCGAGCGGGCCGCCGGCGACGTAGATGACCTGGCCGGAGACGAAGCCGGCCTCCTCGGAGCAGAGGAAGCCGATCGTGGCGGCGATGTCCTCGGGCTGGCCGACCCGCTGGACGGGGATCGCGGCCGCCGAGTGGGCGATGAAGTCCTCGAACGAGACTCCGAGCCGCTCTGCCGTCATCTTGGTCATCTCGGTCTGGATGAACCCCGGGGCGACGGCGTTCGCGGTCACGCCGAACTTCCCGAGCTCGATGGCGAGGGTCTTGGTGAAGCCCTGCAGGCCCGCCTTGGCCGCCGAGTAGTTCACCTGGCCGCGGTTGCCCTGCGCAGAGCTGGAGGAGAGGTTCACGATGCGGCCGAACTTCTCCTTGGTCATGTAGCCCTGGACGGCGCGCGTCATGAGGAAGGAGCCACGCAGGTGCACGTTGATGACCGCGTCCCAGTCCTCCTCGGTCATCTTGAAGATCAGGTTGTCGCGGGTGATCCCCGCGTTGTTCACCAGGATCGTCGGCGCCCCGAGCTCGTCCGCGACGCGCTGGACGGCGGCCTCGACCTGGGCGGCATCAGCCACGTCGACGCCCACAGCCAGCGCCCGGCCGCCGGCGTCGGTGATGGCCGAAACCGTGTCGGCACAGGCTGACTCGTCGAGGTCGAGCACGGCCACGGCGTGTCCCGCCGCGGCGAGACGCTTGGCCGTTGCTGCGCCGATGCCGCGGGCGGCTCCGGTGACGATCGCGGTGCGCTGGGTGCTCATGCGGGACTCCTGAGAGGGCTTGGCGGGTGAGGTGTCCCGGCGAGTGTACTAAGCGGGCGCTTACCCCTGGGGCGACCGGTGGCGTGAAAAGGCTGTGGGCTCGGGCACAATGGGTTCGCTGGAGGCCGTCGACGTCCTTCTTCACCACGGCCCCAGGACGAGGGCTGCTCTACGACGAAGGCGATGCATGGAAATCTGGCCCGGCAAGTCCTACCCGCTCGGCGCAACGTTCGACGGCACCGGCGTGAACTTCGCGTTGTTCTCAGAGGTGGCCACCAAGGTCGAGCTGTGCCTCATCGACGACGAGGGCGCGGAGACCCGCGTCCCGCTGCCGGAGGTGGACGGCTTCGTGTGGCACGCCTACCTGCCCGGCGTCCAGCCCGGGCAGCGCTACGGCTACCGCGTCCACGGTCCCTACGACCCGGCCAACGGCCACCGCTGCAACCCCCAGAAGCTGCTGCTCGACCCCTATGCCAAGGCGATCGACGGCCAGCCGGACGGCGACCAGTCGCTGTTCTCCTACGACTTCGGGTCACCCAGCGAGGACCCGGCCAAGGCCAACGTCGAGGACAGCCTCGGCCACACGATGATGGGTGTGGTCATCAACCCCTTCTTCGACTGGGGCCAGGACCGCCTCCCACGGCACGAGTACCACAACACCGTCATCTACGAAGCCCACGTCAAGGGCCTCACCGAGACCCATCCCGACATCCCGGAGGAGATCCGCGGCACCTATGCGGGGATCGCCCACCCGGTGATCATCGAGCACCTCAAGAACCTCGGCATCACGGCCATCGAGCTGATGCCGGTGCACCAGTTCGTCAACGACTTCACGCTGCGCGACAAGGGCCTGTCGAACTACTGGGGCTACAACACGATCGGGTTCCTCGCCCCCCACAACGGCTATGCGGCCTACGGCACGCGCGGCGAACAGGTGGCGGAGTTCAAGGGGATGGTCAAGGCGCTCCACGAGGCGGGTATCGAGGTCATCCTCGACGTGGTCTACAACCACACCGCCGAGGGCAACCAGCTCGGGCCCACCATCTGTTTCCGCGGGATCGACAACGCGGCCTACTACCGGCTGGTCGACGAGGACAAGGCCCACTACTACGACACGACCGGCACCGGCAACAGCCTGCTGATGCGGCACCCCCACGTGCTGCAGCTCATCATGGACTCGCTGCGCTACTGGGTGACCGAGATGCACGTCGACGGCTTCCGGTTCGACCTCGCGGCGACGCTGGCCCGCCAGTTCCACGAGGTCGACAAGCTCTCGGCGTTCTTCGACTTGGTCCAGCAGGACCCGGTGGTCAGCCAGGTCAAGCTCATCGCGGAGCCCTGGGACGTCGGCGACGGTGGCTACCAGGTCGGCAACTTCCCGCCCCTGTGGACCGAGTGGAACGGCAAGTACCGCGACACCGTCCGCGACTTCTGGCGTGGCGAGAGCGCGACCCTCGGCGAGTTCGCCTCGCGCCTCACCGGCTCCAGCGACCTCTACGAACACAGCGGTCGCAAGCCCATCGCGTCGATCAACTTCGTCACCGCCCACGACGGCTTCACGCTACGGGACCTGGTGTCCTACAACGAGAAGCACAACGACGCCAACGGCGAGGACGGCAACGACGGCGAGAGCCACAACCGCTCCTGGAACTGCGGCGTCGAAGGTCCCACCAAGGACAAGAAGGTCAACGCGCTCCGGCTGCGGCAGCAGCGCAACATGCTGGCGACCCTCCTGCTCTCGCAGGGCGTGCCGATGCTGCTGCACGGTGACGAGCTCGGTCGCACCCAGGGCGGCAACAACAACGGCTACTGCCAGGACAACGAGATCTCCTGGATCGACTGGGACCTCGACCAGGACCAGCTCGACCTCATTGCCTTCACGCAGCGGCTCGTCGAGCTGCGCCGCGACCACCCGGTCTTCCGTCGCCGTCGCTTCTTCGCCGGGTCGGCCGACCACGGCGGGGAGAGCGCCGTGGGCGACATCGCGTGGTTCGAGCCGGGCGGCAACCACATGGACGAGGACTCCTGGGCCAACGGTTACGCGCGCTCGATGATGGTGTTCCTCAACGGCCAGACCATCCCGGAGCCCGACACGCGTGGGCAGCAGACCCTCGACGACCACTTCCTCGTCATCTTCAACGGCCACCACGAGGTGCTGCCGTTCGTCCTCCCGGGCAAGGAGTACGGCGAGCGCTGGGTCACCGAGCTCGACACCTCCGCCCAGGAGGTCGAGGCCAAGGAGTACAAGCCCGACGCCAAGGTCAAGGCCAACGGCCGCAGTGTCATCGTGCTGCGCTGCCCTCGTCCGCTTCCGTCCGGATCGCCCGCGGGAGCGGCCGCCGCCCGCCGATGAACGAAAGGCAGACACGTATGCCGAGTGGTGCAGCGCCGCACCGACCGGGACCCGGGCGGGTCGTGCCGTCCTCGACCTACCGGCTGCAGGTCCAGCCTGAGTTCACCTTCGGCGATGCTGCCGACCAGGCCGACTACCTTGCGGCACTGGGGGTATCACACGCCTACCTGTCGCCGATCCTGGCGCCGGCGCCAGGATCGGCGCACGGCTATGACGTGGTGAGTCACGAGTTCCTCAACGAGGAGGCCGGTGGGTCGGAGGGCTTCGACCTGCTGACGGGCGCCCTCCGGCAGGCGGGGCTGGGGACCGTCGTCGACGTGGTGCCCAACCACATGACGACCCCGACCCCGGCCTCGCTCAACCATCCGTGGTGGTTCCTGCTCCGCGACGGCCGCGAGTCGGACCACGCCCACTGGTTCGACGTGGACTGGGAGGCCGAAGACGGTCGGGTGCTCGTTCCGGTCCTCGGACAGCCACTGGAGTCGGTCCTCGCCGCGGGCGAGCTCGCCCTCGAGTCCGGGGGAGGCCCCCACGGCAACGAGACCGTGCTGCGCTACTTCGACCACGAGTTCCCCGTGCGAACCGGGACCGAGGGGCTCGACCTGCCGGAGCTCGTGGCTGCCCAGCGCTATCGACTCTGCGACTGGCACGAGGGTGGGAGCCGGCTCAACTACCGTCGCTTCTTCGACGTGACGACCCTGGCTGCCGTTCGGGTCGAGGTCGAAGACGTGTTCGACCACACCCACCGCCTGTTGCTCGAAGAGTTCCGGGCCGGCACCATCGACGGCTTCAGGATCGACCACCCCGACGGGCTGGCAGATCCCGGCGGCTACCTCGCCCGGCTCGCGGACGCGACCGGGGACGCCTGGGTCGTCGCCGAAAAGATCCTCGAGGGACACGAGCAGCTGCCCGACGACTGGCGCTGCGCGGGCACGACCGGTTACGACACGATGCTGCGCGTCCAGCAGGTCTTCGTCGACCCTGCGGGCGAGCAGCCACTGACCGACCTGCTCACCGAGCTCGTGGGGGAGCAGCAGGACCTCGAGGCGGTGGTCCACACCGCGAAGCGACAGGTCGTCGCCCAGGTGCAGCAGGCAGAGGTCAACCGGCTGATGCGACTCGTCGGCCGGGTCCTCGTCGGTGAGGACCAGGCTGCCCTGCGACGTGGACTCGAGGCCCTGCTCGTGTCGATGGATCGCTATCGGGCCTACCTCGCCCCCGGGGCCGAGCCGGATCCCGAACAGCTCGCAGTGCTGGCTCACGCCGAGGCCCGGGCAGCCGAGCTGGTCTCGGAGGAGGACCGCGACGCGTTGGCGATGGTGGCCCAGCTCGCGTCCGGAGGGCACATGCCCGGTGCGCAGGTCGACACCCGCGGTGCCCAGCGCGAGTTCGTCGTGCGGTTCCAGCAGACCTGCGGACCGGTGATGGCCAAGGGCATCGAGGACACCGCGTTCTACCGCTTCGCCCGCCTCACGGGGCTCAACGAGGTGGGCGGGGACCCCGGCCGCCTCGGCCTCGCCCCGGGCGAGCTGCATGCCTTCGCCGCCCGGCAGCTCGCCACCTGGCCGACGACGATGACGACGTTGTCGACCCACGACACCAAGCGTTCCGAAGACGTGCGAGCCAGGCTGTCCGTCATCTCCGAGGTGCCGCAGGAGTGGGCCCAGTGGGTGAGCGCGGCCCGTGACCTGGCCGCTCCCCACCGAGGATCCCGGCTCGACGCGCCCACCGAGTACCTGCTCTGGCAGACCGCCGTGGGCGCGTGGCCGATCAGCACCGACCGGCTGAAGGCCTACGCCACCAAGGCGGTGCGCGAGGCCAAGCAGCACACGACCTGGACCGAGCCCGACGCCGGCTACGAGGCAGACGTGGCGGCGTTCGTCGAGGCACTGACGACGGAGCCGGCTCTCACCGACCACCTCGCGGAGTGGGTGGAGCTGACCGCGGACGCTGCCCGCGCGACCACGCTGGGACAGAAGCTGCTCCAGCTCGTCGTCCCGGGCGTCCCGGACGTCTACCAGGGCACCGAGCTCGTCGACCTCTCGCTCGTCGACCCCGACAACCGTCGTCCCGTCGACTACGCCTCGCGTCGCGCCCGGCTCGCCCGGCTCGACGCCCGCGAGGCCCCGGGCGACGTCGACGACGAGAAGCTGCTCGTCACCTCGCGCGCGCTGCGGCTGCGGCGTGACCACCCCGAGTGGTTCACGGGCGGTCAGGCCACGTATGCCGCCGTCCCCACGTCGAACGAGCACGCCCTGGCAGTGGGTCGTGGCGATGCGGACGGGGTGGAGGTGGTGGCCGTGGCGACCCGACTCAGTGCGCGGCTGCGGTCCGACGGCGGGTGGGGCCAGGCGACGATCACGCTGCCCGAGGGCAGCTGGGTCGACCTGCTCGACGCCGACGGCCCCGGACGACCGGTGCACGGCGAGATGGAGCTCGCGGGCGTGCTGCGTGCCCTTCCGGTTGCCTTGTTCGTACGGCATGACAGCCTTGACCCGCGATGAAGACGGCTGACATTGAGATGAACACGGCGGAGACAGTCACGACGCTCCTGCCAGGGCCCGAGCTCACGGTCTGGGCTCCCCACGCCCACACGGTAGAGGTGGAGTGGGCTCTCGACGACGCCGCGGCCGMGCGCTCGGCCATGGAGGCCAAGGGGGACGGCTGGTGGCGCTGGCAGGCGCCAGCGAAGGTGCCGTCCACCGTGGGGCCGGGGACGGCGGCATACCCCGTCCTCGACTATGGCTTCCGGCTCGACGGCGGTCCGGTGACCCCGGACCCGCGGTCCGCATGGCAGCCGCATGGCGTGCACGCAGAGAGCCGCTACTTCGATGCCACGGCGCACACCTGGCGGGACGCCACCTGGGCTGGACCGCAACAGGGCGAGGGTGTGCTCGGCGGGGTCGTCTACGAGCTGCACGTGGGGACCTTCACCCCCGAGGGCACCCTCGATGCGGCGCAACACCGGCTGCAGCACCTGGTGGACCTCGGTGTCGACGTGGTCGAGCTGATGCCGGTGGCGTCGTGGCCGGGGCGCTGGAACTGGGGCTACGACGGCGTCGGGCCGTGGGCCGTCGACGCGGCGTACGGCGGCCCGGCGGCTCTCCAGCGGTTCGTCGATGCCTGCCACCGCCTGGGGCTGGGCGTCTGCCTCGACGTGGTCTACAACCACCTGGGGCCGGTGGGGAACTACCTGTCCCGGTTCGGGCCGTACTTCTCCGGCACCCATCCGACACCGTGGGGCGACGGACTCAACCTCGACGGCACGGACAGCCTGCACGTTCGGCGCTGGATCGTCGACAACGCGCTGCGCTGGTTCGGCGACTTCCACGTGGACGCACTGCGGCTCGATGCCGTGCACGAGCTGCACGATGACTCCGGTCGACACGTCCTCGCGCAGCTCGCCGACGAGGTGGCGGCGCTGAGTGCGCGACTGGGACGCCCGCTCGACCTGATCGCCGAGAGCGACCTCAACGACCCCCGGACCGTCACGCCCACGGGCGAAGGCGGGCACGGCATGGACGCGCAGTGGGACGACGACGTGCACCACGCCCTGCACGTCACCCTGACCGGCGAGACGCAGGGCTACTACGCCGACTTCGCCGGGCACTGTCCGGCGCTGCCCGACGGGGGGCCGCTCGCGGTCCTCGCCAAGACCTTGAGCAGGGCCTTCCTGCACGACGGCAGCTGGTCGAGCTTCCGCGAGGCTGACTGGGGCGCCCCCGTCGACCGCGCACGACTGGACGGGCGGCGGTTCCTGGCCTACCTGCAGACCCACGACCAGGTGGGCAACCGGGCGCTGGGCGACCGCATCTCCGCCCTCGTCACCCCCGGCCGACAGGCGATCGGCGCGGCCCTCTACCTCACCGGACCCTTCACCCCGATGGTCTTCATGGGGGAGGAGTGGGCGGCGCGGACGCCGTTCCAGTTCTTCACCGACTTCGACGACCCCGCGATGAAGGTCGCCGTGACCCAGGGCCGGCGACGCGAGTTCGAGGCCCACGGGTGGGCGGCCGACGACGTCCCGGACCCGCAGGACGAGCAGACCTTCCGCCGCTCGCACCTGAGCTGGGCCGAGCTCAGGGGAGAGGACAACGCGCGGATGCTTGCGTGGTATCGCGACCTGATCTCGTTGCGACGCATGGAGTTCGACCTCAACAACGGGCGGCTCGACGAGGTCGAGGTCGACTTCGACGAGAGCGACGGGTGGCTGGTCATGCGGCGTGGCGCGTTCCGCATCGTCGTGAACCTCGGGGAGTCGCGCTGGACGGTGCCCCTCGACGCCGAGCCGGAGAGCGTTGTGCTCGCCTGGGAGCCTGGGCAGACCCGGTTGCGCGGCGATGGCGTGCACCTGCCGCCCTTCACCGCGGCGGTCGTCCGGATGGGTCAGCCGACCTTGGGCTAGCCGACGGGGAGGTCGTGGGCCACCCAACCTCTCAGGACGAGGACTCCTTGACCCGGACCATGCCTTCTTGCGCCACGGTGGCCACGAGGGTGCCGTCGGCCGCGAACATCCGCCCGATGCCCAGACCGCGTCCGCCGGAGGCGGAGGGCGACTCCTGGCTGTAGAGGATCCACTCGTCGGCGTGCACCGGACGGTGGAACCACATGGCGTGGTCGAGGCTCGCCGGTCGCAGGCGCCGGTCGGTCCACGTCAGTCCGTGTCGACGGATGACCGGCTCCAGCAGGGTGTAGTCGGAGGCGTAGGCGAGAACAGCGGCGTGCACCAGTGGGTCGTCGGGCAGCCTGCCCAGGGCCTTCATCCAGACACTCTGGTGGGCCACCTGCTCCGGACCGGGAGCGACGAACAGGTTGTTCTCGACGTGGCGGTGCTCGATGGGGCGCTTGGTGAGGTGACGGGCGCCCGGGTGGTCGATCCCGCCGAACTCGTCGGCCAGGGATCGCAGCTGGTCGGGGCCCGGGACCTCGGGCATCGGGTCCTGGTGGTCCAGTCCGCCGGACTCCTCCTGGAAGGAGGTGATCATCGACAGGATGGGCAGGCCGTCCTGGATCGCGTGCACCCGCCGCGTGGAGAACGAGTTGCCGTCGCGCATCCGCTCGACGGCGAACCGGATCGGCTTGGTGTCGTCGCCCGGGCGCATGAAGTAGCCGTGCAACGAGTGGATCCGCCGCGCCCCGTCGCCGTCGTCGATGTCCTGCATCGTCCGACCGGCGGCCATGACGCACTGCGCGAGCACCTGCCCGCCGAACACCCGGCCGTGCGGCATCCTCTGGCTGCGCCCGAGGAAGACCGTGGCACCTGACTCGCCGAAGTCGGCCCGGTCCCCGACCCCTTCGACGGTGATCCGGGCGGTACCCAGCTCCTCGAGGTCGAGGGTGTCGAGCAGGTCAGCCAGCGGGTCGAAGTCGGGGGAGCTCTCGTCGGTCACGCACCGACCCTAGCGGGGCCGCCCACCCGCTCACTCAGCAGACCGAAGGCCCCTGCTCATGCCGGCGGCGGTGACCGCTCACGCGACGAGCGGTGACCGCTCAGGCAACCAGCGGTGACCGCTCAGGCAACCAGCGGTGACCGCTCACGCGACGAGCGGTGACCGCTCAGGCAACCAGCGGTGACCGGCCGTGACGCGAGGGACGGGCTGACTGGGCGTCCGCCCAGGCCAGTGCGAGGCGTTCGACGGCCTCGTCGACGACCTCGGGCGAGTGCCCGGTGAAAGGCAGTCGGACGAAGCGTTCCATGCCGCCCTCGACGGCGAACTGAGCGCCCGGTGCCAGGACGACGCCGCGCTGGTCGGCCGCAGCACACAGGGGAGTGGACAGTGCATCCGGCAGTTCCACCCACAGGCACAGCCCTCCCTCCGGCATGCGGAAACGCCACTGCGGCAGGCGATTTCGCAGTGCGCCCACGAGCGCGTCCCGACTGCACACAATGGCAGCGCGCCGCTCGGTGATGATCTGCTCACGGTGGGCCAACAGGTCGGTCAGCACCAGCTGTTCGAGAACCGGGGCCCCCAGGTCGAGGGTCAACCTCGCGCTCACCAGGGTCGCCATCAGCTCACGCGGCGCGCGGATCCAGCCGACGCGCAGGCCACCCCAGAAGGACTTGCTCGCGCCGCCCAGCGTGACCGTGCGTGGGTGGTGTGCCGCGAGCGGCCGTGGCATGACCAGGCTGGGGTCGTGGGCCAGGTCGACGAGCGTCTCGTCGACGATGCCGACCGTGTGCGTGCTGGCCAGCGCGCCGGCCAGGTCGGCTCGCTGCGCATCAGGCATGAGGGCGCCGGTGGGGTTGTGGAAGTCGGGGATCAGGTAGGCCGCCCGGGGAGCGGTCTGCCGCAACGCGGCATCGGCCGCATCCACGTCCCAGCCGTCACGATCGAGCGGCAGGGCAACGGGACGTGCGCCCGAGCGACGCAGCGTGTCGATGGCGTTGGGGTAGGTCGGGCTCTCCAACAGCACCCGGTCGCCGGGCGAGAGCAGGGCCCGGGCGGCAACTGCCAGACCGGCCAGCGCTCCGCTGGTCACCATGATCTGGTCGGGGGTGGTTGCCAGCCCCCGCTCCGTGAAGCGGTCGGCCAGGGCTTCACGCAGGCTGGTCAGGCCCAGCGGGTGGTATCCCGTGCCGGCGAGGTAGCGAGGCAGTTCGAGCATGGCGCGCTCGTAGGCCGCCACCGTCCCGCCCGGGGCGCTCATGGAGGCGCAGGTCAGGTCGACGACATCACCGACGAGCTGGTCCGAGGTGGGGTGCAGTGCGGTGCCCTGGCGCCGGCCAGACGTCTCCCCCGGTAGGGCCGCGACGCTCCCGGAGCCCTGGCGGGAGGCCAGGTAGCCGCGGTCGCGCAGCTCGGCATACGCACGGCTGACGGTGGTGCGGCTCACGCCGAGGGCGCTGGTGAGGTCGCGCTCGCTGGGTAGCCGGGTCCCGACCGGGACTCGACCATCGGCGACGAGCAGCCGGACGGCGTCGGCGAGGCCGCGGTAGGCCGGGGTCGTCTCCAGGGCTGCGCCGAGCATGGGGACCAGCCGGGACGCTGAGATGCTTCGTGCCACCATGCAGACCACTTTTGCACAATTGGATATGGAAGAACAGACCAATCAAGTCCAATCTTGGGTGCATGACCCGAACCAGCCTGGCCTCGATGACACCGGTGGAGCAGCTGCGCGCCGGGCGGACCACCCGGCGACTACTCCAGCTCGCCGTCGGCCTGACGCTCTACGGGGTCTCGATGGGCATGATGGTCCGGTCAGGGCTGGGGCTCGACCCGTGGGACGTCTTCCACTACGGGATCGCCCAGCACCTGCCCGTCAGCTTCGGCACCGTGACGATCATCGTGGGCGTGGCCGTGTTGCTGTTGTGGATCCCGCTTCGCCAGTGGCCGGGCCTCGGCACGGTGGCCAACGTCATCGTGATCGGCCTGGCGACCGACGCCACGCTCGCTCTGCTCGATGCGCCTCGCGCCATGCCTGTCCGGGTGGCGCTGCTGCTCGGGGGGATCGTGTCCAACGGCCTGGCGGGCGCGCTGTACATCGGCAGCCAGTTCGGTCCCGGCCCGCGGGACGGCCTGATGACGGGCTTGGTGCGACGCACCGGACGCAGTTTCAGGTTGGTGCGCACCAGCATCGAGGTCACCGTGCTGGTCGTGGGCTGGCTCATGGGCGGTGTCGTCGGCCTCGGCACGATCCTGTATGCCGTGTTGATCGGACCCGTGGTGCAGGTGTTCCTGCCGATCTTCACCGTGCCGTTGGACTCGCCGCGCACCGGCCGGCTGCCGGGTGGCAGCGCCGGCTCAGGCGTCGAGGGCCAGAACGAAGGGCAGCACGCCAGCGGCGCCGGCGCGACGCAGGGCGGCAGCGGCGACGGTGAGGGTCCAGCGCGAGTTGGCGACGTCGTCGACGAGCAGGACGGGGCCGTCGAGCCCGCGCAGCGCTGACGCCTGCTCGGGGCCGACCTCCAGACGGCCCCAGACACCGGCGAGCCGGAACGCGCTGTTGCCACCCGCTTCGCCGACCGGACCACCGTCCACCGGGTCGAGGGCGCCGAGCCACTGCATGCGGCCCAGCTCGGCGATGCCCCTGGCCAGCGACTCCACGAGCTGTGGCCTGGTGCGTGAGGGCACCATGGCGACGGCCACGGGACGCTGTGTCCACCCCCAGTCGCGCAGGATCGGCACGCAGGCACGCAAGAGCTCGGGCGGCACCTCGGCATCGGGGGCCCTCAGCAGGCTGCGCAGCTGCTGTCCCCAGCCGAGGTCGGTCAGCCGCGCCACCGCGCGCCCGGTCTCCATGGCCTCGTCGGCCTTGATCTTGCCGCGGACGGGCACGCCGAGACGGTCCATTCCCGACGGCCACTGGGCGCGGGACTCCAGCTCCACGCCTGCACGCTCCAGCCGCCCACGGGCGGTCGTGACCGCAGTCTGCGGGATGTCGGTCGGGAACCAGACCCCGGCACACGAGTCGCAGCGGCCGCAGCTCGCAGCGGAGTCGTCGTCCAGCGACTCCTGGAGGAAGGCCATCCGGCACTCCGCTGTCTGCTCGTAGGTCACCATCAGGTCCTGCTCCCGGACACGAGCGGCGGTGACTCGCTGATAGCGCTCGGCGTCGTAGCTCCACGGCTGACCGGTCGAGGTCCACCCGCCGGGCACCCGCTGGACCGCGCCGTCGACGTCGAGCACCTTGAGCAGCAGCTCGAGCCGGGTGCGACGGATGTCGACGATCGACTCGAGGGCCACGGTCGACAGCGCCTTGCTCGACTCGGCCAAGGCAGTCAGCACCGCGTCGGCCTGCTCCTGGCGGGGCATCGAGGCCGAGGCGAAGTAGGCCCAGATGTCCTTGTCCTCCGGGCCCGGCAGCAGCAGGACGTCGGCACGCTCGGTCGCGCGGCCGGCACGACCGACCTGCTGGTAGTAGGCCACCGGTGACGACGGCGCACCGAGGTGGAGCACGAACCCGAGGTCCGGCTTGTCGAAGCCCATGCCCAGTGCGGACGTCGCGACGAGCGCCTTGACCTGGTTGTCGCGCAGGCTCGCCTCGAGCCGCTCGCGGTCGGCCGGGTCGGTGCGCCCGGTGTAGGCGCGAACCTCGTGGCCGGCCTCGCGCAGCGCCACGGCGATGTCCTCGGCGGCCGAGACGGTCAGGGTGTAGACGATCCCGCTGCCGGGCAGAGAGTCGAGGTGGGCCAGGAGCCAGGCGAGTCTCTGCTCGGGAGAGGTCAGCGCCATGACACCGAGCCGCAGCGAGTCGCGGGCGAGCCCGCCCCGCAGCGTCAGCACGTCGTGGCCGCCTGCCCCGAGTTGCTCGACGACGTCGGTGACGACGCGGGCGTTGGCGGTGGCCGTCGTGGCGAGCACGGGGGTGTCGGCCGGGAGGGTGGTGAGCAGGTCGCGGATGCGGCGGTAGTCGGGACGGAAGTCGTGGCCCCAGTCGGAGACGCAGTGTGCCTCGTCGACGACGAGCAGGCCACAGCGGCGGGCGAGGTCGGGCAGCTGCTCGTCGCGGAACCGCGGGTTGTTGAGTCGCTCGGGGCTGACCAGGAGGACGTCCACCTCGTCGGCCGCGAGGGCCGCGGAGACCTGCCCCCACTCCTCGGCGTTGGCAGAGTTCATGGTGACCGCACGGATCCCCGCCCGGCCGGCCGCCGCGACCTGGTCACGCATCAGCGCGAGCAGGGGCGAGACGATCACGGTCGGGCCGGCACCGGCGGCCCGACGCAGGGCCGTGGAGACGAAGTAGACCGCCGACTTGCCCCAGCCCGTCCGCTGCACGACGAGCACGCGCCTCCGACCGCCCACCAGCGCCTCGACCGCGTCGAGCTGGCCGTCGCGGAACTGCGCGTCGTCGCGCCCCACCAGCCGGCGCAGGACGCTCGTGGCGGAGTCCCGCAGGTCGGCGCCCGGGTCCTCGCCGAGCTCAGCGCGCCGGTCGAGGTCTGCAGTGGTCTCCATGGCGACCACCGTATGCCGCGGACCTGACACCCCTGCGAGGATGTCCACATGGCCCCCGACCACGACACCCACCAGGGCACGCAGCAGGCCACCGACGACGCGCCGGCACAGACCATCGCCCGGGCATCGCGCTACCGGGTCAACGTGCCGTTGCGCTGGAGCGACATGGACGCCTACGGCCACGTCAACAACGTGCAGTTCCTCCGGTTGCTCGAGGACGCCCGCGTGATCGGCTTCGAGGACTGGTTCGGGCAGGACCGCTCGGTGCTCGACGAGGGCATCCTCGTGGCCCGTCACGAGATCGAGTACCTCGCACCGCTCCTCTTCCGCGTGCCCCCGATCGTCGTCGAGATGTGGGCCACCAAGATCGGCGGTGCCGGTTTCGACCTGGCCTACGAGGTGCGCGACGGCCGCGCCGCGACCGAGGGTGGGGACGGCGACATCATCTATGCGCGCGCCGAGACCACCCTCGTCCTCTATGACTTCACGACGAGCACGCCGCGGAGGATGGACCAGACCCTGCGCGCCATGCTCGAGGAGCACTCGGGCAGCCCCGTCCCGTTCCGCTGGCGACGACGCTGATGGAGCTGACCTTCCCGGACCTCCAGGGGATCGACGACCTGCGCACCTATGTCGCGCGCGCCAAGACGGCCGACGAAGACGGTGCGATCCGACTGCAGGCCCAGGGCCAGACCCTCGCTGCCTACGTCGGCGTGCTGCCGGGCAGCGGCCTGATGGCCGAGGGTGTGGTGATCGGTCTGAGGGCCATGCCGCTGGCCGCGCCCGCCGACGTCGACGTCACCGTCGCCCTCAGTGCGATCAGTGACCGGCTGGCACGGGGATCCGGCACGACGCTGCCCCTCCCGCCCATGACGGTCAACGTCGCCTGGGCGGCGATGGCGCCACCGCGTGGCGGCTGGGAGCGCGTGGGTGCCCTCACCGCCGACGAGGTGTATGCCGTGGCGCGCCACGGCATAGAGGAGGTCGCCTCCGGTGCGCCCGCCGACGCGGGTGGAGCAGCGGTGACAGCCCTCCGCAAGCAGGTGTGGGGCCGGCTCACGAGCACGACGCCGCCGGTGCCCGCAGGTGGTGCGTTCGCGGCATACGTGCTGGGCTTCGTCGCGCCGAGCCAGGGTCCGGTGCCAGCTCATGCCGCGGCGCCGGACTCAGAGGTGACGGTGTGGGCGCAGGGCCGCTGGACGCGGCTGTCCACGCCCGCAGGTCACGTCCTGATCCGCTGACCGGCCACCGCCACGAGGCTCGCGACGACGCTGAGCCCCAGCCACATCGTCACGAACACCGGTACGTCCTTGCCGGCGGCCGTGTGGCGGGCCGCGAACACCGCGCCGGCCGCAGCGATGCCGAGCACAGAGCCGAGGACGTCGGCGAGCTGGAGCGACGAGGAGGTCGAGCCGTGTTCGGACGCCGGTGTCAGCGTGAGGGAGAGCACGGACAGGCTCGCGGTGCCCAGGCCCATCCCGAGTCCGCACGCGACCAGGGCCAGGGCGACCAACCACGGGTGCCAGTCGAACTGGGTGACGGCCACGACTCCGAGCAGTCCCACGGTCAGCAGCAGCCCTCCGGCGACCACGAGCTCGTGGCGGCGCCCGGCCCAGCGGTCGCGGCCCTGGACCCACGACCCTGCGGACCAGCCGAGTGAGCCGACGGCGAGGATCGTGCCGGCAGTGGCGAGGGTCTGCCCGCGTTCGTTGACCGAGCATCAGCGGGATGTAGGTGATGGTGCCGAAGAACGAGCAGGTGAGGAGGAACCGGGCCAGCATCACCGACGGCAGTCCTCGACGCATCAGCCAGGTCCCCCCGGGGAGCAGCAGCGGCGCGATGCCGGCGATGCCGAGGACGCCGACCAGAGCGACCACGGTCTTGGGCGACCAGCTGAGGTCGAGGTCGTGAGTGCCCCATTGCAGCGCCCCTGCGGAGGCCGCTATCAGCACCCCGAGCCAGGCTGCCCGCGCATGCTCTCGCCGGTCGCGGCTGGAGCCGTCGATCCCCTCGCTGGCGCTGGCGATCTGCCCTCGGCGGGCGAAGACCATGACGAGGGCCACGACGACCGGGAGCACCACGAGCCAGAACACCCAGCGCCACGACCACGTGGTGGTGACCCACGCAGAGATCGGCGGACCGAGCAGCGAGGGGAGGACCCACGCGGCCGAGATGACGCTGAACACCTTGGGGCGCAACGACTCCGGATAGGCGCGCCCGATGACGACGTAGCCCGCGACGATGATGAGGCCGGCGCCGAGGCCTGCCACACCGCGTCCGGCGAGGAACGGTCCGAAGGCCTGTGAGCCGCCGCAGAGGGCGCACCCGGCGGCGAAGAGCACCTGTCCGGCAAAGAGGGACGGCAGCGGCCCGGAGCGGTCGCACCACACCCCGGCGAGGACGATGCCCAGCAGCTGGGTCGTCAGCATCACCGAGAACGCGAGTCCGTAGGACCGGACGGCGTCCAGCTCGCGGGCCGCGTCCGGCATGGCGGTCGAGACCGCCATGCCCTCGAACGCGATGACGGTGATCAGGGCAAGGAGCGAGATGGACAGCAGCAGGTAGCGCGGGTGGAACACCCCCACTCGGGCCTCGCCCTGGTCCGACCCCGGGCCAACGCCCCTGGTGTCACCCCCACTTGCGAGCTCTCCGTGCGACGGGTGCGGAGTCGGGCTGGTCACCGGCTCAACGGTACGCCGCGCTCGGCGAGCACCTCGGCAAGGGTGTCGATGCGGTCGGACACGATCCCGTCGACACCGAGGTCGAACAACCGGTGCATCTCCGTCGCGTCGTCGATGGTCCAGACGTGCACGTGCTTGCCCATCGCGTGGACACGTTCGACCAGAGCGGGGGTCACCAGGTCGAGTCGGCGACCACCGACCACGTGCCCCGTGGGGATCTGAAGGACGGCGGCGGGGGAGCGCAGCCAGCCCGCGATCCGCTGCGGGGCCAGGCGGAGGGCGGCGACCTCGGCCGGCCCCGTCGCCGTCGCGAGCCCGGGCCCGAGCAGTCGACGCACGGCTCGCAGCCGACGGTCGGAGAAGGAGCCCACACACACCCGGTCGATCGCGCCGTGGGCGTGGATCACCTCGGCGAGGGGCTCAATGGCGCCCGGGGCCTTGACGTCGATGTTGAGGCGGGCGGAGGGGAACTCCTCCAGCAGGTCGGTCAGCAGCGGGATCGTCTCGGTCCCGTTGATCCGTGCGGACTGCACTGCTGCGTAAGGAAGTTCGGCGATCCGGCCGTGCCGATCCGTGACCCGGTCGAGCCGCAGGTCGTGGAATGCCAGCAGCACGCCGTCGGCCGTCGCGTGGACGTCGGTCTCGAGGTAGCGGTAGCCCATTCGCACGGCCTCGCGGAAGGCCGCCATGGTGTTCTCGAGGTGCAGGTTCGCCGGGAGCTTGGCGCCACCGCGGTGGGCCAGTCCGATGGGCGTCGGTGCGTCGAAGAAGGCAAAGTCCGCTGCTCTCACCGGTCCATTCTTCCCGGACGTGGTGATCGTCGTGGTGCCGGATGCCACCCTCGCCCCCCGTCGGGGTGAATGTGGCCCGCGGAATTGCCCACCGCGTTCACCCACATGCCTCTGACCTGCAGGAATACACTTGCTGTCAGCCAGTGCTGACGGGGCACGGCGGAGGGGGGATTTGACCATGCACGACCAGCTCGACCTCCTACGGACGCTCTCCGCCTTCACTGCAGACCTCGTCAGCGAGTACGACATGGAGGACATGCTCCAGAACCTCGCCGAGCGGGTCACCGAGGTCCTGGGGCTGGCTGGCAGCGGCGTCTCCCTCGACGTCGACGGGCGGTTGTCCTTCGTGTCGGCCGTGACCGGTCCCGTAGCGAAGCTCGAGCGCCTGCAGGAGTCGCTCCAGCGGGGGCCCTGCGTCGACTCCTGCTACTCGGGGGTCGTGGTCGCGATGGGTGACGTCAGGGACGCGGAGGACCGCTGGGGCGACTATGCCCAGGTCGCCCTCGGCCTGGGGGTCCAGGCCGTGGCAGGGATCCCGATGACGTTGAAGGGCAAGGGAATCGGTGCCCTGAATCTCTACGCGGCCGATGTACGTGACTGGTCCGTCGAGGATCTCGCCGCGGCCCAGGCGATGGCTGACATGGCCACGGCCTACCTCGCCAACGCGTCGCGGCTGCAGCAGCAGGTGGACCTGTCGGAACAGCTCTCCCGCGCCTTGACCTCGCGGGTCGTGCTGGAGCAGGCCAAGGGCGTGCTCGCCGAGGCGGCGCATGTCAGCGTGGACGAGGCGTTCCAGCGGATCCGCGTCTGGGCGCGCAACCACAACACCCCGCTGCACACCGTGGCGGCGCAGGTGGTCGAGGACGGCCTGAGGCCCTGACCCGAGCGAGCCCCGGCGGTTCTGGTCCGCGGGGCTGATTAGTTGTTGGAGCTGCCGGGCGTCATGACCAGGCCCGGCAGGTCGCCGCGCCGCCAGGCGGTCCGCCGGGACCTCAGCTCCGCGACCAGCGCGCGCTCCCGCGCGATCCAGGGCTGTCGCGCCGGGTTCACCACGAGTCGCCCGTTTCGGGGCACGAACGGCTCCAGGTTGCGCAGCACGTCCTCCGCCTCCGTCAGCTGGGCGACGAGCGCCCGCACCGTCTCGGACGGCAGGTGGCGGGCCGGCGGTATCGGGGCGGGCGAGCGCTGGGGCTCGGTCCGTGCGGTGTGGGACTCAGCCCGGGAGTCGGTCGGGGACTCGGACTCGGAGTCGGCCTGGGACTCGGCCTGGGTGTGGTTCTCGAGCTGCTGCGTCACGGCTACCTCCGCATGGCGTGCCTACAGGGCACTGCCGTGCGGTCCAGAGCAGTCATGGTCTCGTCGTCCCCCGCCCCGGGCGACGACCCCCCGATCATAGGCTGACCTGCGCGGCTGCGCACCCTTTGGGGACAAAAAACCGCAATTGGGACAGCACTGCACCATCACCATCACCACCAGCACCAGCACCAGCACCAGCACCAGAACCGGGACGCGGAGGAGGGGTATGCCGCGTGGTGACCACGCGGCATACCCTCCTGGAGCGTGCTGCTAGAGCGCCGCCCAGACCGTGGTGTCCGTGGGCACCAGGCCGTCGTCGGTGAGGGGACCCGAGGCCACGAGGACCGACGCGCCGTCGGGGAGGGCTACTGGTTCGGTGCCGAGGTTGGCCACCACGAGGGTGTCCTCACCCTGACCGGTGTTGACGAGGGCGACCACGTCGTCGTCGAAACCCTCGGCGAAGACCAGTCCGCCGGTGCCGAGGTCGCGCTCCCGGCGGGTCCGCAGCAGTGACCTGTAGAGCTCGAGGGTCGAGCCCTCGACGCCGTCCTGCTGGTCCACGGCGTACTCGCCGTAGATCTCCGGCTGCGGCAGCCACGTCTGGTCGGAGGGCCCGAAGCCGAAGGACGGAGCGTCCTTCACCCAGGGGATCGGCACGCGGCATCCGTCGCGACCCAGCTCCTTGCCGGCGGAGCGCAGGTAGGTCGGGTCCTGCCGGGACGCACCGGGCATGTCGGTCGAGTCGGGCAGGCCGAGCTCCTCGGCCTGGTAGAGGTAGGCGCCGCCGGGCAGCGCCAGCATCAGCTGCGTGGCCGCACGGGCGCGCTTCAGGCCGAGCGCCCGGTCGGGCTGCGGATCCTCGGCGCCGATGCCGTTCGGACGCCGCTGGCCGACGGGCAGGCCGAGCCGCGAGGCGTGCCGCACCACGTCGTGGTTGGACAGCACCCAGGTGCTGGGCGCACCGACGGAATCGGCTGCTGCGAGGGAGGACTCGATGACTTCACGCAGGTCCGCGGCGCGCCACTGGGACTGCAGGAAGTCGAAGTTGAACGCCTGGTGCATCTCGTCCGGGCGGACGTAGCGCACCGCGCGCTCCTGCGGTCGGACCCAGGCCTCGGCGACGAGGATGCGGTCGGGCTCGCCGTACTCGGCCAGCACCTTGTGCCATCGACGGTAGACGTCGTGGACCGCGTCCTGGTCCCACATGGGCGGCATCGGGGCGCCGGGCTTCACCTCGCCGTCGAGGATGTGCAGCTCGGCGTCGTAGTTGGGCAGGCCCTTCTCCTTGATGAGGCCGTGCGCCACGTCGACCCGGAAGCCGTCGATGCCACGGTCGAGCCAGAAGCGCAGGATCGACTCGAACTCGTCGCCGATCTCGGGGTTGTCCCAGTTGAGGTCGGGCTGCTTGACGTCGAACAGGTGGAGGTACCACTGGCCGGGCTGGCCGTCGGCCTCGGTGATGCGGGTCCAGCCGTCGCCACCGAAGACGGAGTGCCAGTCGTTCGGGGGAGTGCTGCCGTCGGCGCCCAGTCCGTCGCGGAAGATGTAGCGGTCGCGCTCGGGGCTGCCCGGACCCGCGGCGAGGGCGGCCTTGAACCACTCGTGCTCGTCGGACGTGTGGTTGGGCACGAGGTCGACGATCACCTTGAGGCCGAGCTCGTGGGCCTTCGCGACCATGGCGTCGGAGTCCGCGAGGGTGCCGAACAAGCCGTCGATGTCGCGATAGTCGGCCACGTCGTAGCCGGCGTCGGCCTGGGGTGACTTGTAGAAGGGGCTGAACCAGACCGCATCGACGCCGAGCGCCTTGAGGTAGTCGAGCCGGGCGGTCACGCCGGGCAGGTCGCCGATGCCGTCGCCGTCGGCGTCGGCCCAGGACCGCGGGTAGATCTGGTAGATCACGGCATGGCGCCACCAGGCCGCGTCGGCCGAGGCAGCGGGGTGGATGGGTGCGGGTCGGGTGGATTCAGAGGAGAGGGTCGTCGTCACGGTCAACCATGCTGACGCATAGAACGCGTTCGGGGAAACCAGCCCTCCACCGTCTTGCACTGCGAAACCGACGTTGTCGACGACTGCGCGAAGACGACCGGCGCCATGCCGCCGCCGAAGGCCAGGGCGCTGACCGCCATCGAGAACGTGACCTCGACTCGTCCGGTTTGCCGTGGCCTCGGGGCGGGGCGACTTGTTGCGCGGCTCTGGTCACGGGCGGTCTGAATCGGCGCCTCATGACGACGTGCGAGCAACAGGTCGCGGGGAGTGATCAGCCGGTATGCCGCGGGGCGGGGCCMCGCGGCCTACCTCGACGGCTGCCATCATGTGGAGCAGCCAGCGGTCACGCTGCGCGGGGGTCACCTCGAAGGGGTGGTGGCGCATGCGCAGCCGCGGGTGGCCACGCTGCTCGGAGTAGGTGCCCGGTCCGCCCCAGTACTGCTCGAGGAACATGCGGAGCCGCTCCTCCGCGGGGCCGAGGTCGACCTCGGGATAGAGCGCCCGCAGCGGTTCGTCCTGCGCCACGCCGCGGTAGAACTCGTGGACCAGCTTGCGAAAGGTCTCGTGACCGCCGACCTGGTCGTAGAAGCTGCCGGACTGGTCGCCTCCGGGCGTCTGGGGGAGCTGGGTGCTCACGGTGTGCCGCCTGCCGGACCGAACGGCGTCATGACCGGCGCCGTGACGCCGTTCGCGTCGAAGGCCTCCTTGACCCGCTCACGGATCTCACGCGAGACGCCGTACTGCTCCTCGGGTGCGGTCTTGGCGATCACGCGGATCGTGACGACCGACCCGGTGATGGACTCGACACCCACCACCTGTGGTTCGTCGAGGAGCTTGTCCTGCCAGTCGGGGTTCTGGTCGAGGTCGTGCACCACGGTGCGGATGAGGGGGATCACCTTGTCGAGGTTCTCGGAGTACGCCACGGGGATGTCCACGAGCGCTGTCGACCAGCCCTGGCTCTTGTTCCCGATGCGGATGATCTCGCCGTTGCGGATGTACCAGACCACGCCCGAACCGTCGCGCAGCCGGGTGACCCGCAGGCTGACCTCCTCGACCGTGCCGGTGGCCTCGCCGGTGTCGATGACGTCTCCGACGCCGTACTGGTCCTCGAGGATCATGAAGATCCCTGACAGGAAGTCCTTCACCAGGCTCTGGGCGCCGAAACCGAGCGCCACCCCGCCGACGCCGGCCGTGGCGAGCACTGGTCCGAGCTGGATGCCGACCGTGGTCATGATCGTGAGGATCGTGATCAGGACGACGACGAAGGTGACCATGCTTCGCAGCAGCGAACCCATCGTCAGGGTGCGCTGACGGTGCCGCTCGTGGGCCGCCCCGGTGGCGTGGGCCAGGACGCGGCTGGCGCGAGTGGTGTCGCGGCTGCGCCGCGCGTCGGACTTCGCGATGGTCGCGGCGACCACCCGACCGATGGACCGCAGCGCCAGCCATCGCAGGATGACGGCCGCGAGCACGGTGATGACGATGTTCAACGGCTTGCCGGTGAACCAGTCCCAGACTTCGTGGGGGGTGACCTCGCTGAGTGCCTTGAGGAATGCGACTGCCTCAGGCATCGGCATCCCGCTGCTGGGCGCGAAGGGCGCGGGCGATCGGGTCGCGGTTCTCGACCACCAGGCGACGCAGGGCCGCGGGGGCATCCTGGTGACCGGTCAGCCACGCCTCCGTCGCCTCGTGGAGGCGCGCATCGGCGAGCGCCATCGGGTAGAAACCGCGGACGAGGATCTCGACGATCGCGTGCGACGTCTTGGTCTCGACGGTGTCGAGCATCGCGACGTACTTCTCGACGTAGGGCTCCAGCAGACGGGTGTCGTGGACGTTGCCGAAGCCGGCGGCCACGGCCTCGAGCACCGAGTTGGGCAGGCCGTCCTCCTCGACGCCGCGATGCCAGGCAGTTGCCTTGGCCTCGGCGGTGGGAAGGGCGGCGCGCGCCTGCTCGGCGCGCTCGCGACCGGTGGCGGTGTTGTCGCGCTGCAGCTCGGCGTCGATGTCGTCGGTCGTGGCCTCACCGCAGGCGGCGAGCGAGGTGAGCAGCGCCCACCGCATGTCGGTGTCGACCGCGAGCCCGTCCAGGACCTGCGTGCCGTCGACCAGACCGCGCAGGTATGCCGCGTCGTCACCACCGCCCTGGTGCGCGGCATACGCGCCCACCAGCTGGAGCTGGGCGTCGCTGCCGGGCGCGGCCGACAGGGCCAGCTCGCGCAGGGCCGCCGCCGCCGCGGCGAGCGTCGGCTTCCTGTGCTCGGGCGCGACGTAGAGGCGCAGGGTAGTCGACAGCTGGCCGAGCAGGGTCCGCAGCAGTGTCGAGTCCGACTCGCCGGGCAGGGAGGCCAGCACGAGGGAGACGAAGTCGCGGGCGCCCATCTCTGCGTCGCGGGTCATGTCCCATGCGGCACCGAGCACCAGGGCGCGGGGCAGGCTGTCGGTGAACCCACGGGGGTGCGCCAGGGCAGTCGCGAGGGAGCGAGGGTCGAGGCGGATCTTGGCGTAGGCCAGGTCGTCGTCGTTGACGAGCAGCAGGTCGGGCGCGGGACGACCGATCAGCTCGGGCAGGCCGGTCGACTCTCCGTCCACATCGAGCTCCAGTCGGTCGGTGCGCACGAGCGCGTCACCTTCGACAGAGTAGAGGCCGACCGCGAGACGGTGCGGGCGCAGCGTCGGGTAGTCCGGCGCGTGGGTCTGGGCGATCGCGGCAGAAGAGATCAGGCCCTGGTCGTCGGTCTCGATCTCGGGGCGAAGCGTGTTGACGCCGGCGGTCTCGAGCCACAGCTTGGACCACGTGCCAAGGTCGCGACCCGAGGTCTGCTCGAGCTCGTGCAGCAGGTCGGCGAGGGTGGTGTTGCCCCAGGCGTGCTTGGCGAAGTACGCGCGCAGACCGGCGGTGAACGGCTCACGCCCGACGTAGGCGACGAGCTGCTTGAGGACCGAGGCGCCCTTGGCGTAGGTGATGCCGTCGAAGTTGACCTCGACGTCCTCGAGGTCGTGGATCGGGGCCACGATCGGGTGGGTGGAGGACAGCTGGTCCTGGCGGTAGGCCCAGGCCTTCTCGGAGGTGCCGAACGTCGTCCAGGCGCTTGCCCACTGGGTGACCTCGGCCTGGCAGGTGGTCGACGCCCACTCGGCGAAGGACTCGTTGAGCCACAGGTCGTTCCACCACTTCATCGTGACGAGGTTGCCGAACCACATGTGGGCGAGCTCGTGGAGGATCGTCAGCGCCCGGCGCTCGACGATCGCCTCGGTGACCTTGGAGCGGAAGACGTAGACCTCGCTGATGGTCACGGCCCCGGCGTTCTCCATCGCACCCATGTTGTACTCGGGCGTGAAGAGCTGGTCGTATTTCTCGAACGGGTACTCGCAGTCGAACTCGTCCTCGAAGAAGGCGAAGCCCCGCTTGGTGCAGTCGAAGATGTTGTCGGCGTCCAGGTGCTCCAGCAGCGACTGGCGGCAGAAGATACCGAGCGGCACGGTGCCGCGCCGCGTCTCGACCTCGTCGCGAACCACGGCGTACGGCCCGGCGATCAGGGCGGTGATGTAGCAGGACATCCGAGGCGTCGTGCCGAACGCCCAGGTGGCCGCACCCTCGCCGGCCGGGGTCGGTTCGGGAGTGGGGGAGTTGGACACCACCTGCCAGTGGTCCGGCGCCGTGACGGTGAACCCGAAGGTCGCCTTCAGGTCGGGCTGCTCGAAGACGGCAAACATCCGCCGGCAGTCGGCCACCTCGAACTGGGAGTAGAGGTAGACCTCGCCGTCGACCGGGTCGGTGAAGCGGTGCAGCCCCTCGCCGGTGTTCATGTATGCCGCGGTGGCGTCGACTGTGAGCGTGTTGCGCTCCGCCGTGGTCGGCAGCTGGACGCGAAGCCCGTCGAAGTGCGTAGCGGGGTCGAGCGCCTCACCGTTGAGGGTGATCGCCTCGACCGACGGTGCGATGAGGTCGACGAAGGTCGCTGCCCCGGCCTCGGAGCTCGTGAACGTCACGGTGGTCGTGCTGCGGAACGTGGTGTCCGAGGTCGTGAGGTCGAGGACGACGTCGTAGTGGTCGACGGCGATGACGGCGGCGCGGGCGGTGGCCTCGTCGCGGGTCAGGTTCTTGCCAGGCAACGGTGCTCCTGCGGAGGTTCGGGGTGTGTTCGAAGTGCTCGGCGGCCATCCTCGCACGGCCGGGACGGCGCGGGACCACCGCTTGCGCGGCCGTCGGGGGCCAATGGCAGGATTGCGGGCGTGACCGTAGCCGAGACTGCCGAGACTGCCGAGAACGCCGACACCGCCGAGAACGCCGACACCCTGACGTCTGCCGAGTTCTGGTTCGACCCGTTGTGCCCGTGGGCGTGGATGACCTCTCGCTGGGGCATGGAGGTCGAGCGGGTCCGCCCCGTCGACATCACCTGGTCGGTGATGAGCCTGTCCGTGCTCAACGAGGACCGAGACCTGCCCGACGGCTACCGCGAGATGATGGACCGCGGCTGGGGCCCGGTGCGCGTGATCATCGCCGCGGCCCGCGAGCACGGTGACAAGGTCATCAAGCCGCTGTACGACGCCATGGGCACCCGGATCCACCTGGAGGGCGAGCGCGACTACGCGAAGGTGATCGTCCCGGCACTCGAAGAGGTGGGCCTGCCGCCCGAGCTCGCTGACTTCGCCGACAGCGACCTCGTCGACGACGAGCTGCGCGCCAGCCACCAGCGCGCCATCGACCTGGTGGGCGACGAGGTCGGCACCCCGGTGATCGCGGTCGACGGCCAGGCCTTCTTCGGCCCTGTCGTGAGCCCGGCGCCCAAGGGTGAGGACGCCGGACGCCTCTGGGACGGTTGCGTCCTGGTCGCCTCGACTCCCGGGTTCTTCGAGCTCAAGCGGTCCCGCAACGTCGGCCCCATCTTCGACTGAGGAGCACACCATGCGCGTACACATCGGCGGCGACCACGCGGCATACGACCTGCTCGGCGAGCTGGTCACCTTCCTCGAGGCCGAGGGTCACGAGGTGACCAACCACGGGCCCCACGTCCTGGACGCCGAGGACGACTACCCCGTCTTCGTGCTCCGGGCTGCGGAGGCCGTCGCGGCCGACCCCGAGTCGCTCGGTGTCGTGCTCGGAGGCTCCGGAAACGGTGAGCAGATGGCCGCCAACAAGGTGAAGGGCATCCGTGCGGCCCTGTGCTACAACGCCGAGCTTGCCACCCTCGCCCGTGAGCACAACAACGCCCAGGTCATCTCGATCGGCGGTCGGATGAACACGGTCGAGGAGGCCAAGGCGATGGTCGCTGCCTTCCTCGCCACCCCGTTCTCCGGCGCTCCACGGCACCAACGGCGGATCGACATGGTCAGCGCCTACGAGCACGACGGCACGCTGCCCCCGCAGCCCTGATCTGCGTGGATGATGCGCGCGGTGGGGTGAGCTCCGACTACTGTTGACGGACGGGCTGGAACAGGGGCCGGCCCGCCCGCAGACGTCAAGGGTGCCCCCGCACCTGCCTTGCCGAAGGATCTCACCGTGGACATCGACAGGACGGTGCTAGCTCGCCGCTCCGTGATGTCCCGCGTCCAGCGCGGCCGGGTCAGGTTCGTGCGCTGGGGGCAGGCCGTCACCGCCATCGGCATCGTCGTCGTCACCGCGGGCCTGTGCTGGGCCATGGTGCGGTGGACGAACTACGTCCCGTTCTCGACCTACGTCCCGCTGGCCGTCCTCGCCGGACTGTTCCTCACCCCGAGGGTGCTGGCTGTCGTCGACGGCGCCATCCTCATCGCAGGTGGCTACACGATCTGGGAGAGGGAGATCACCCAGCCGGCCCTGTTGGGCGCCTATGCCGTCCTGACCCTCGTCATGATCATCATGTTCTCGGTCGCCACGTCGCGGGCCAGGCTCGGCGTGCAGGGAAACCTCGGCGAGTCGATGCTGGTCGACCTTCGCGACCGCCTGCGGACCCAGGGCGAGCTCCCCGAGCTGCCCGCCGGATGGGGAGCCGAGCTGTCGGTCCTGTCGGCCTACGGCGACTCCTTCTCCGGGGACTTCCTCGTCACGAGCAGGTCCGACGACGTCCTCGAGGTCGTGCTCGTCGACGTCTCGGGCAAGGGAATCGCAGCCGGCACCCGGTCGCTGTTGCTGTCCGGCGCGTTCGGCGGCCTGCTCGGGTCGATGCCGTACGACCGGTTCCTCCCGGCGGCGAACTCCTACCTGCTGCGCCAGGACTGGGAGGAGGGGTTCGCCACCGCGGCGCACGCCATGATCAACCTGACCACCGGTGAGTTCAGCCTCGGCTCCGCCGGGCACCCGCCGGGGGTGCGGTTCTCAGCCGGCTCGGGCCGGTGGGAGGTGCTCGAGGTCGAGGAGGGTCCCGTCCTGGGCGTCACCGAAGGCCCGGCCTTTCCGCGGATCCAGGGCCACCTGGGCCGTGGTGACGCGCTGCTGCTCTACACCGACGGAGTCATCGAGGTCCGCAACCGTGACCTGCGCGACGGGATCGACCGGATGCTCGGGACCGCTGAGCGGATGATCGGCAAGGGCTTCGAAGGCATGGCGGCC
Organism: Pedococcus sp. P3_C7; assembly: GCF_056402615.1. NCBI lineage: Bacteria > Bacillati > Actinomycetota > Actinomycetes > Micrococcales > Intrasporangiaceae > Pedococcus > Pedococcus sp. P3_C7. The sequence continues at coordinate 39,892 of NZ_JBFUHC010000001.1, forward strand.
AAGATGTGCGCAGCCGCCCGTGCCGGCGAGACCGACGACCGGGCTGCCGTGCTCGTCTGGAGACGCTGAACAACCAGGCGGGTCACGGCCCCGACCCTCACCCCGCCGCGGTGGCTGCCTGGCGCTGGGCGGCGCGGCGGGTGATGTCGGCGCACTCGATGCAGACCGACTCGGGAATCACACCCAGCCGCATCAACCAGCCGAACACGATGCACCCCACACACACCCCGGCAAGGGCCTCCAACGCGGGGAAGACCACCATCACGACGCCGATCAGCACCACCGGAACGCTCGTGCCGGCGAGCCACAGGATGGTGGCTGCCGAGGTGAACGCCGCGCCCACGGCCGCGGCGAACCGCTTGGGTGGTCCGGCGGTGTACCGCGGCGTGGCGGACACCCTTGGCCGGACCCAGCGGTTCACGAGGATCGCCACGGGGCTGGCCGACGGCCCCCAGCCGGTGCGGAGCACGAAGTCCACCGCGAGCACGGCATACAGCCACCACTGATGCGCGGCGAGGGCGACGACACCCAGCACGAGGACGACGGCCGCGATGAGGCGCACGGTGACGTCGTCGACGATGTTGGGGAACCGGGAGATACGCATGTAGACATTATGGGTTACATAAGTGCTGGTTATCCATCGCTGTGTCGCAGGTCAAGACGCGGCGCTGCCGCCGCGTCCCAGGCTGCCTAGGCTGGTGCAGTGGACGGTGTCGTGGAGGGTGACGTGAAGGGCGACGGACGGGTGCGTTCCTACAACGCGCGCCGGGGTCGCCTCTCGGCGCTCACCCTCGAACGCATGGCAGTCCTCGGCCCCCGTCACTCGATCGCGGCGGACGGGCCCCTGGTCGCCCAGGAGGCCTTCGGTCGGGTCGCCCCGGTCGTGCTGGAGATCGGCTGCGGCCACGGAGCAGCGGCGCTCGCCTACGCCGCCACCCACCCGGCGCACGACCTGCTCGCGGTCGACGTCTTCACCCCGGCCCTGGCACGGATGCTGGCCGAGGCGGACCGACGCGGCCTGACCAACCTGTGGATGCACCGCGGTGACGCCGTGGAGCTGCTGGCGCAGCGGGTTGGCGTCGCGTCGCTGGCCGGGATCCACGTCTTCTTCCCCGACCCGTGGCCCAAGGCCAAGCACGCCAGGAGGCGCTTCATCTCCCGCGAGACGCTGGACCTCATCGCTTCGCGGCTGGCCCCCGGTGGCAGCCTGCTCGTGGCCACCGACCACGACGGGTATGCCGCGCACGTGCGGTCGGTGTTCGCGGCGCGGGGCGGGTTCGAGGTGACCGAGGGTGAGCGACCGCCGTGGCGGCCGACCGACGGCTTCGAGGCCAAGGGGCTGGAAGCCGGACGACGAGTGAGCGAGTTCCGCGCGACCCCGCGTTGACACCCGGGACGCTGAACTGGGGAAGAGCACGACCCGTTGGCACGGGAAGGCCCTCGCGCCCCGGGGTGGATCCCGGGACACGAGGGCCTGACTGAGCGGGCGACGAGAATCGAACTCGCGTAGCTAGTTTGGAAGACTAGGGCTCTACCATTGAGCTACGCCCGCGTGGACCGGCCGCCGTCGGGGCGTCAGGTCCGAGGCGTTAGCCTAATGCCCGCGATCGTGTGGCCAGAAATCGGCTCGCCGTCGACGGGGTATGGCGCAGGTTGGTAGCGCGTCCGCTTTGGGAGCGGAAGGCCGCCGGTTCAAATCCGGCTACCCCGACAAACAGCCAAGCCTGCGCAGGCTGCTGCCGGGGGAGCCGGATCAGGGGGCCGGGTCAGGGAGCCAGGGACCCCACTGACCGATCAGCCCTTGCCGCCTCCAGCGCGGAACTGCTGCCAGGCATCGCTCATCCGGTCGGCCTGGCCCTGCGTGAACATGTTCATGCAGGAGTCCTGCGAGTAGTCCATGAAGTTGTGGATCGGGTCGACCCCCGGCGCGGCGCAGGTGTCGGCGCCCACTGGGCAGTCGAACTGCGGGATCGCCTCGGGCGCTGTGTCAGCCACCCAGTCGCCGTTCGCGGCGCATCCGTGGGCGAAGGTGTGCTCGAGCATCAGCCAGTGGCCGGACTCGTGGGTGAGGGTGTCGCCCCCGGTGTACTTCGTGTAGCCCAGTCCTGTCCCGCCAGGCATCGACTCGGCCATCATGACCACGCCGTCGATGTAGTCGCGGCCGTTGTTGTAGCCCTTGGGGAAGTACGCCCAGCCGAGCAGGCCGCCACCCTGGGTCCCGTAGACGTTCAGGGTCGTGGCGTCACCGGTGTACAGCGCCCTCTTCATGTCGCGCTCAGCACCGCTGCCGGGGACTGCCGCGTACCACGCCGGGTTGGTCGTCCAGGTCGTGTCGACCAGCCGGAAGCGGAAGGGGGTGTCGGCTGCGTCGGAGGCCGTCGCGCCGGAGTACGAGTCGTTGAGCACCTTCATCTGGGCGGCAATGAGCTTCTGCCAGCGCGCCTTCTCCGCCGCGGTGAAGGCATCCTTGTCGACCATGTGGAAGACGGTGTCGATGCGCACACTGCCGTCGGCCAGGGTGGGCAGGTCATTGAGGACTCCGTAGGCGTTGGCCTCGTTCTTGGGGTAGAGCGCGGGCTCGGCGGCGGTGGAGCCGGGCTTGACCCTCGCGCCGCTGGCTCCGGCGTCGGCTGAACCGGGCAGGCAGGCGGCGACACCGGGTGAGGTGACAGCGGCTGCGTTCACGCTGGCAGCCGTGCCACCGCCCAGGAGGGCGAGCGCGCCGGCGGCGGTCAGTACGGCCAGGCGGAACGGGGTGCGGATACGCATGGATGTTCCCTTCGACAGATGAGCCCCGTCGTGCGGTGACGTGGGGTTTTGTGGACGTTACCCGGCGAAATGTCCCGGCGGGACGTACCGATGACGGAGAATTTCCTTCGACGCGGGAGGCGAACGGTGCCGCACGACGGTCACAGGCCGTACTCCTCCAGCAGGCGCAACCAGATCTCGCTCATGGTGGGATACGAGGGCACCGCGTGCCACAGGGACGTGAGCGGCACCTTCCCGACGATCGCCACGGTGGCCGCGTGGACGAGGTCGGCGACGTCCTGCCCGACGAACGTGGCCCCGACGAGGACGCCGCCGTCCTCGTCGACCACGATCCGCGCCTGGCCCTGGTAGCCCTCCGCCTGCAGCCCCGGACCTGCGGCCGAGTCCATCGGCAGGTCCACGACCCGGACTCGTAGCCCGCGTTCCCGCGCCTGCTCCTCGGTGAGACCCACGGAGGCCACCTCCGGGTCGGTGAAGACCACCTGGGGTGACCCCACAGCCACTGCCCACGGCGTGGTCCGGGTGGGGTCGGGCTCGCGCCCGGCCGCACGGGCGCCGACGAGGTCGCCGACCGCGCGGGCCTGGTACTTCCCCATGTGTGTGAGGAGGACCTGACCGTTGACGTCGCCCACGGCATACAGCCACGGCTGGTCGCCGGGGACGCCCTCGACCTCCATCTGCTCCGTGACCTGGACGTATCCCTCGTCGTCGAGCTGGCCGCCGACCGCCTCGACGCCGAGGGACTCGGTCGCGGGGGTCCGGCCGACGGCCACGAGGAGCTCGTCGGCGATGACGCTCGTGCCACTGGACAGCTCCACGGTGATCTCGCCGGTCGGTCCGAGTCGGGAGACGGACTCCGCCTTGGTCCCGAGCCGGAGGTCGACGCCGTCACGCTCGAGGGCTTCGGCGACCGCCTGGCCCGCGAAGGCTTCGTTGCCGCCCAGCAGTCCGTCGTTGATCTCGATCATGGTCACGGTCGAACCGAGTGCGGCGTAGACCTGGGCGAGCTCGCAGGCCACCACACCCCCGCCGAGCACCGCGAGCCGCTCGGGGATGCGCCGACTCGTCGTGGCTTCCCGGTTGGTCCACGGTCTCGACTCACGAAGGCCCGGGATCGGCGGGACGGTGGGAGCCGTGCCGGTGGCCAGGATCACCGCGTGACGGGCCCGGATGGTGCGGCCGTCGACCTCCACGGTGCGCTCGGCGACCAGGCGGCCCTCACCGCGCAGGAGGGTGATGCCCACGTGGTCGAGCCAGCCGACCTGACCGCTGTCGTCGAAGGTGTCGCTGGTGCCCACCCTGTTGACCCACGAGTCCCGGCGGGCGAGCACTCCTTGCGGGTCGAGGTGGGCGCCCTCGGAGCCCTGCACCCGCTGCGAGGCCCGGGTGGCGTGGATCGGCCGCAGCAGTGCCTTGCTGGGGGAGCAGGCGTAGAAGCTGCACTCACCGCCCACGAGGTGCTTCTCGATGATCGCAACCGTCAGTCCGGCCTTGTGAGCGCGGTCGGCAGCGTTCTCGCCCACGGCGCCGGCCCCGACGACGATGACGTCCCACTCCTGCGGCGCGTCGGACACGCTCTGATCTGGCATGTCCTCAACGTAGACGGCGAGTCCGAGGAGTGCTCGGCGGCGGGATGTGGGCCCCGGCCGCGGGGGGGGGCCCCGGGGGGCCCCTCGGCGTGACTGGTCAGGGTCAGAACGCTGAGGTGCCGTTCGGGGTGCCCAGACCGGTGGGGCCGTCCCAGCCGGCCTTGGCGGTGCACCAGGAGGCGCACGTCCCGTTGGATCCCGAGGTCACGTCGAACAGGCCCGCCGGGTTGGCGTACGGCAGCGTGTTCGCAGAACCGGCGGTGTTGCCGCTCAGCGCGTAGACCGAGGCGACGATCGGCGCCGACAGGCTGGTGCCGCCGTACTGGGCCCACGAGGACGAGGTCCTCGACGTCGGGGCGTACGTGGCCAGTCCGGTCGCCGGGTCGGCCACGGCAGAGACGTCCGCGATGGCACGACCGCTGCAGCTGGTCATCGCCGAGGTCTGACCGGCCGGTGCGGCGTTGAGGGTGGTGCAGCCCGAGCCGGCTCCGTTCCACGCCGACTCCGACCACCCGCGGGCGCTGGAGTCCTTGACCAGGGAGGTCCCCCCGATGGCCGTCACGTAGTGCGAGGACGCGGGGAAGCTGCCGCCCTGGTACCCGTTGTCACCGGTCGACGCGGTCACGGCGATGCCGGGGTGGTTGTATGCCGCGCCGTACGAGCTGTCGGGAAGGTCACCTCCGCCGTAGCTGTTCGAGATGGCTGCGACGCCGGGCTGCTGGGCCGCGGTGTTCACGGCCGCCCCGAGGTCGGTGAGGCTGGCGCTGTTGGCCTGGACCAGGACGATCTTGCAGCCCGGGCAGGTCGCCGACACGGCGTCGAGGTCGAGTGCCTGCTCGCCGGCCCAGCCGACGTTGAAGCGGGGCAAGGACGTCCCGCCCGTCTGGTTGATGATGCGCAGACAGCCGTTGGCGGTGGTGCAGGCGGACAGGCCCCACTGGGCGCGGTAGACGCCGAGGTCGCGCTCCGCGTTCGGGTAGCCGTAGGCGTCGACGATCGCGACCGTCCGACCGCCGGCGGGCAGCCCGGTCACCTTGTAGGCGCTCTGGATGTCGGTGGGGGTCTTGCCCGAGATCGCATGAGGCGTGACCACCGCGCCCGCGGGGCTGACCGCCCGACCGCTGGCGTCGACCAGCTTGAGTGCGTGGCACGCCGCGACCGTGGGCGAGCTGGGGGTCGCGCACACGCGTTGGGCGTGGGCGCTGGGGGAGGGGGCTGCCGAAGCGGCGGTGACCGCGGTCGTGACGAGCCCCAGGGATGCCGAGGCCGCCAACGCGACAGAGAGGATCTGCGTACGCATACGAGGTGTCTCCTGACATGGAAGGGGGCGGCCACTACCGCCCCACGCGTCGAAAGACTCACGGCGAAGGCCTGGTCTGGCAATGGATGTTTGCGGCCAAAGCGGTTGCAGGGGAAGAAATGGGATGACGGTGGGACGGCAGTGGGATGCCGCAGGGAGATCCTTGACGCAAAGTCGTGACGGATGTCATGGGCGCCCGGGCGAGCGGTGTGGCCGCGAGCCCACGCGGCATACTCCTGAGGCTGGTGTGCCGCCGGTTCGGAGCGTGGGCGCGCAGCGGCTACGATGAGGCGTTGGCCCGGTCGCCGCCTGTCACAGCCGGCGCAGCGGGCCTTCGCATTGCCCCACCGTGAGGTGACGGGCAGTGCCCCGCACCAGGGGCACGCCCAGCACCAGCGCAGAAGCACCCACGCCCAACACGTACGCATCACGCCCCCCACGACCTTGGAGTATCCCGCAGTGAAGAGTGCCGTCGAGACCCTCAACCCGACCCGGGTCAAGCTGACCGTCGAGGTGCCGTTCGAGGAGCTCAAGCCGAGCCTCGACGCCGCCTACGCCACCATCGGCTCGCAGATCCAGGTGCCCGGATTCCGCAAGGGCAAGGTTCCCTCGCGCATCATCGACCAGCGGGTCGGTCGCGGCGCGGTCCTGCAGGAGGCCGTCAACGAGGCGCTGCCGCAGTTCTACGGCCAGGCCGTCGAGGAGAACAAGGTCCGTCCGATCGGGCAGCCCGAGGTCGACGTGACCGAGGTGCCGGCCGAGGACGGCCAGGAGCTCAAGTTCACCGTCGAGGTCGACGTGCGTCCCGAGGTGCAGCTCCCCGACGACTTCAGCGGGATCACCGTCGAGGTCGACGAGGCCAAGGCGTCCAATGAGGACGTCGAGGCCCGGCTCATCGCGCTGCAGGAGCGGTTCGGCACCCTCAAGGGTGTCGAGCGCCCCGTCGAGAACGGTGACTTCGTCTCCATCGACCTCAAGGCCACGATCGGCGAGGACGAGATCGACTCCGTGACCGGCATCTCCTACGAGGTCGGCTCGGGCAACATGCTCGACGGGCTCGACGAGGCGCTGACCGGGATGGCAGCCGAGGAGACCAAGTCCTTCACGGCGCCCCTCGCCGGTGGCGACCGCGAGGGCGAGGACGCCGACGTGGTCGTGACCGTGCAGTCGGTCAAGGTCCGCGAGCTGCCTCCGCTCGACGACGACTTCGCCCAGTTGGCGTCGGAGTTCGACACCCTCAAGGAGCTGCGCGAGGACGTCACCAAGCAGGCCGACCAGGCCGCCAGGTTCGAGCAGGGCGTCCAGGCCCGCGACAAGGTGCTCGAGCACCTCCTCGACACCATCGACATCCCGGTGCCGGACGGCGTCGTGGAGGCCGAGGTCAACCAGCACCTCGAGGGCGAGAACCGCCTCGAGGACGCCGAGCACCGTGCCGAGGTCGACGCCAACACCCGCAAGGCGCTCAAGGCCCAGTTCCTCCTCGACGCGATCGCGGAGAAGACCGAGGTCAAGGTCGAGCAGCCCGAGCTCATCGAGTACCTCGTCATGTCCGCCCAGCAGTACGGCATGGACCCGAACCAGTTCGCCCAGGCCATCGACCAGCAGGGTCAGGTGCCCGCGATGGTGGCCGAGGTCGCTCGTCGCAAGGCGCTCGCCGCCGTCCTCGAGCAGGCCACGGTCGTCGACACGGCCGGCCAGCCGGTGGACCTCAACGAGGTCACGGCCACCGACGTCGCCTCGCAGCTGTTCGAGGGTGACCACGAGGGCCACGACCACGGCGACCACGAGGGTCACGACCACGCCTGATCGAGTCAGAACGGGGTCATAACAACCCATAACGTATGCCGCTCAGCCCTTCATAGGGTGAGCGGCATACGTCATTTGGGTGACCCGCATCAGCGCCGCCGCACCGGACCATGAGGCATGGACATCAACTCCTTCCACAAGCTGCGGACCGCGGTGCAGGAGAACGCCCACCCGGCGGACCAGCTCGCGACCACCAGGCTTCGCCACGCGCTGCACGCAGCCCTCAATGCGAGCGGGTTGTTCGACGAGGTCGAGTTCGGGCACACCGAGGACCCGACCCAGCTGGTGATCGGGGTCTGCCGCTGCGCCGACGACGTGCTGCCGTGGGAGGCGGGCATGGGGGTCGAGCGGCTCTGGCTGTCCGTGGCCACCGACGTGCCGTGGGAGGCCCACACGATCGGGTGCACCGACAGCCTCATGGAGTTCGAGGGGGCGGTCACCGTGGACGACAGTGGCCACTTCATCACGGTCCACGTGGTGGCAGAGCCGTCTGCCACGACCATGGACGCCATCGTGGCCCGCCGGGCCGCCGACGAGGCAGCGGCGCCGGTCGGCGCCGAGTCAGAGCCCGCCCGCGGCTGAGCAGCCGGCGACCGAGCAGCCGGCGACCGAGCAGCCGGCGACCGAGCAGCCCGCGACCGAGCAGCCCGCGACCGAGCCGCCGGCGACCGAGCCGGCTCAGCGGGACGCAGGCGGAGCGGTCGTCGTCCCGATCCGCAGGTCGGTCGGTTGCACCGCGTCGTCGGGGCGCTGGCCGTCGAGCAGCTGACGCAACATCTCGCCCATCAGCCGACCCTTGGCGAGGCCGTGCTGGTCGATGGTGGTGAGCGTGCCCGCGAACCACGGCAGCTCGACCCCGTCGAACCCGGTCACGCTGAGGTCGCCGGGAACGCTCAGGCCGAGCTCTCCCGCGGCGCGCACGACACCCATCGCGAGCAGGTCCGACTGGGCCACGATCGCCGTGGGACGCTGCGCTGGGGGGAGGTCCAGGAGCAGCCGTGCCGCTATCGCGCCCTGCTCCACGTCGGGGATGGCAGTCTGCGCGAGGCGCGGCGTCGCGGGGGTGTCGGTGCTGTCCGCCCCGAAGACGTCCAGGAAACCGAGTGCGCGGTCCCTCGTGTCAGCGAACCCCGCCGTGGCCACGTCGTCCCACGAAGCGGGACCGGTGGGGGAGTCATGCCGCAGCGGCATCATCAGGTGCGCCACGCGCCGGTGCCCCAGGTCGGTCAGGTGACGCCCCAGCGCCGCCGTGGCGCCGCGGTTGTCCAGGGAGAGCTGGGCGACGCGTGGGTCGGCGGGAGACCCGTCCCCCAGCATGGGTATGCCGCGTGCCGCCAGGTGGTCCACCGCAGGGTTGCTGTCGGGGCCGCACAACGAGAAGACGACGGCATCGAGGGCCGTCGCGGACAGCTGGGTGATCGCGCGTTCGGGGGTGCCTGCGGGCTGGGCGATCAGGAGCATCCCAGCCGGGATCTCGTCGAGCACCTGGGAGAGGCCGTCGAGCACGCTGACGGCGAACGGGTCGCGGAACGCGTGCAGCAGCCGACCCTCGACGACCACGCCCACGACCCCGGACCGGCCCTGACGCAGCGACGACGCGAGGGGGTCCGGCCCGGCATACCCGAGCTGCTCCGCTGCGGCGAGAACGCGCGCCACCGTGCCGGGTGCCACCGGGCCCTTGCCGCTGAAGGCGAGGGAGGCTGTCGACGTCGAAACCCCGGCAGCCTGCGCGACGGCGCGCAGGGTCGGTCGAAGTTGACGGGCGCGACTCATGGGGTAGACACTATCGAATCGATTCGACCGAATCGATTCGATCGCTCCGAAACCATCCCGAAAGAGCATGCAGTGACCCAGCCGACCGCCCCCGACACCGCCCGTGGGGCCACCCCGTCGACCACCGCTTCGACCACCGCTTCGACCACCTCAACCACGGCCCGGGCCATCCAGGCCCGCAACGCCGTCTTCGTGGTCTTTGCGTTGGCCGGCATCGCCTTCGCGACCTTCGCGTCGCGGATCGCGGACAGCAAGGTCCAGCTGGGGCTCACCGCCGGTGAGCTGGGGCTGACCCTGTTCGCGGCGTCCGCAGGCTCGCTCGCGGCGCTGCCCTCGGCGGGTCGCATCGCGGGCAGGTTGGGTGCGTCCCGGACCATCCAGCTGGGCATGGTCTTCGGTTTTGCCGGTCTGGTCGTGATCGCCGCAGCCGTCGACCTGTTCGAGTCGCGCTGGGTCATGGCCGTCGGCCTCTACCTGCTCGGCATGGGCGTCGGGGTCTGGGACGTCGCGATGAACCTCGAGGGTGCGGCGGTCGAACGGCTGCTCGGCAGGACCGTCATGCCGCACTTCCATGCCGCGTTCTCCGGGGGCACCGTCCTGAGTGCACTGGTCGGCGCAGGGATGTCGTGGGGCCATGTCCCCCTGCTCGTGCACTTCGTCGGCGCCATCGCCCTGTCCGCGGTTCTCGGGATCTGGGCCCTGCGTTCCTTCCTGCCCCGCGAGGCCGAGGTCTCGGACCCGGACCAGTCGACGGACGCATCGCCTGCCAAGGCCCGGCCCCGTTCGGCGTGGCTCGAGCCGCGCACCCTGATGATCGGTCTCGTGGTCCTGGCGGCTGCGTTCACCGAAGGCACCGCCAACGACTGGATCTCGGTCGCCTTCGTCGAGGGTCACGGCGTCCCGGCCTGGGCGGGCGTGCTCGCCTTCGCCTCGTTCCTGGCCTTCATGACCCTCGGCCGGCTGGTCGGGACGCGGTTGCTCGACACCTACGGTCGCGTCCCGGTGCTGCGCGTCACCTTCGCCCTGGCTGCGGTCGGTTCACTCATGGTGATCTTCGGGCCGGCCTGGATGGCCTACGCCGGTACCGCCGTGTGGGGCGTCGGCGCGTCGCTGGGCTTCCCCGTGGGGATGAGCGCCTCGGCGGACGACCCCGCCCGCGCCGCTGCCCGCATGTCGGTTGTCGCGACGATCGGCTACACCGCCTTCATCGCCGGACCGCCCATGCTCGGCTTCCTCGGCGACCACTTCACGGTGCTCCGCGCCCTGATCGCCGTCACGGGCATGGTCGCGCTCGCCATGCTCGTCATCCCGGCCACCCGCGAGCTGGCGCGCGTCCGCGCGTCCGAGCCGGTGAGCCCTCCCTCAGCTTGAGTGCTGTGCGCTCAGGGCGAACATGGAGCGGATCGGGGACTTCTGCCCACCACGACCGCGTTAGGGTCACTGACAGGCAAGGACCTCAAGTGATGGAGACATGGTGAACGAGATTGTCGCCGCGGGCGAGGGCCCGCAGGGTGGTCTGGACGACCACATCTACAACCGTCTGCTCAAGGAGCGGATCATCTTCCTCGGCTCCGACGTGCGCGACGACAACGCGAACGCGATCTGCGCGCAGCTGCTGCTGCTCGCAGCGGAGGACCCGGGCAAGGACATCTGGCTCTACATCAACAGCCCCGGCGGCTCCATCTCCGCGGGCATGGCGATCTACGACACGATGAAGTGGATCCCCAACGACGTGGCCACGGTCGCGATGGGCATGGCCGCCTCGATGGGGCAGTTCCTGCTCTCCGCCGGCACCCACGGCAAGCGCTACGCCACGCCGCACGCCCGCGTGATGATGCACCAGCCGTCCGGTGGCATCGGGGGCACCGCCTCCGACATCAAGATCCAGGCCGAGCAGATGCTCTACGTCAAGCGCCAGATGGCCGAGCTGATCGCCGAGCACACCGGTCAGACCAAGGAACAGATCGAGAAGGACTCCGACCGCGACCGCTGGTTCAGCGCCGAGGAGGCCAAGGAGTACGGCTTCGTCGACCACGTGTTCAGCAGTGCCGCCCAGGCCGGTGGCCGTGGCGGCAGCGACGACAACCCGGTCACCCGGGACAAGTGAGGGATCGACACATGAACGCCAACATCAACCCCTCCATGCACGGCGGACGCCAGGGCGGTCTGCAGGTGCCCGGACCGTCGAGCCGCTACATCCTGCCGTCCTTCGAGGAGCGCACCTCCTACGGCATGAAGCGGCTGGACCCCTACACCAAGCTCTTCGAGGACCGCATCATCTTCCTCGGCGTGCAGGTCGACGACGCGTCCGCGGACGACGTCATCGCCCAGCTGATCGTCCTGGAGTCCCAGGACCCCGACCGCGACATCCTGATGTACATCAACAGCCCCGGTGGCTCGTTCACCGCGATGGCCGCGATCTACGACACGATGCAGTACATCCGTCCCGACGTGCAGACGTTCGTCATCGGACAGGCCGCCTCGGCCGCCGCGGTGCTCCTGTCGGCCGGCGCCAAGGGCAAGCGGTTCGCCCTGCCCAACGCGCGGATCCTCATCCACCAGCCGGCCCTCGAGGGCGGCATGGGTGGCCAGGCCTCCGACATCGAGATCCAGGCCAACGAGGTGCTCCGCATGCGCACCTGGCTCGAGGAGACGTGGGCCAAGCACTCCGGGCGCACGGTGGAGCAGGTCCGCAACGACATCGAGCGCGACAAGATCCTGTCTGCCGAGGAAGCCAAGGAGTACGGCCTCATCGACGAGGTCCTCGCGTCCCGCAAGGGCACCCTCGAGGGCTGACCCTCACCGGGGGCCTTCGTCCCCGACCGCGCACCATCCGGTATGGCCCCCCCGCCGCCCTGCTGGTGCTGCCGTCGGCTCCCGCGTGGGCGTGCTCGTGCGCCTCCGCGACACCGGTGCAGTGGGTGGATCGGTCCGACGTCGTGCTGCGGGGCACCCTCGAGGACGTGGACAAGCCGTCGGGGCCGGCAGTGCTGCAGCCGAGCGATCCCAGCGTGACGTACCGGTTCGCCGTCTCGGAGGTGTTTCGCGGTGAGGCCATGGAGACGACCTACGTGAGCTCCAGTGCCTCTGGGGCGTCGTGCGGACTGGAGGGCCTGCAGCCGGGGCGTGAGTACGTGGTCTTCGCCCAGACCCGCGGCGACACGCTCTGGGCCGGCCTGTGCGGCGGAACAGCCAGGGCGGCCAGCGGGCTGGTCGCGGACGTGCGGGAGGTCACCGGCCCGGGCCACGAAGCCGTGCGACCCGGTCTCGTCGACGAGGCAGCGCGGCCCCCTGGCGCCGTCTCGGCAGCCCCCGAGGGTGCCTGGCTGGTGCCCCTGGTCGGCGGTGGCGTGCTCGCCCTGGTGCTCGTCGGTGCGCTGGTCGTGGTGCTGCGCCGGGGTCGCCGACGCGCCTGAGAGGGCGGCCGATCGGCCTGGCGGCGCCTTGTCCGCCCTCAGCGGACAAGGGCGACGAACACCCGACTCGGCGGTTTCAATGGAGCGAAGGCGGTACTTCGCGCTGTAGCGTCGGAGCGTTGCCCGTCCGAAGGGGAGGGGTGCACCGTCAGGCACATTCGTCAGACAGCTCGTCAGACAGACCGGAGGACTTCGCGTGGCACGCATGGGAGAAAGCGGCGACCTGTTGAAGTGCTCGTTCTGCGGCAAGAGCCAGAAGCAGGTCAAGAAGCTCATCGCCGGTCCGGGCGTCTACATCTGCGACGAGTGCATCGACCTGTGCAACGAGATCATCGAGGAGGAGCTCGCCGAGTCCTCCGAGCTGGGCCTCGACGAGCTGCCCAAGCCGCGCGAGATCTTCGAGTTCCTCGAGAACTACGTGGTCGGCCAGGACGTGGCCAAGCGGTCCCTGGCTGTCGCGGTCTACAACCACTACAAGCGGATCCAGGCTGGCGAGGCGGGCGGCAAGAAGGACGCCGAGTCGGTCGACATCGCCAAGTCCAACATCCTGCTCATCGGCCCCACGGGGTGTGGCAAGACCTACCTCGCGCAGACGCTGGCCAAGATGCTCAACGTCCCGTTCGCCATCGCGGACGCGACCGCCCTGACCGAGGCCGGCTATGTCGGCGAGGACGTCGAGAACATCCTCCTCAAGCTCATCCAGGCCGCGGACTACGACGTCAAGAAGGCCGAGACGGGCATCATCTACATCGACGAGGTCGACAAGATCGCCCGCAAGAGCGAGAACCCGTCCATCACCCGCGACGTCTCCGGCGAGGGCGTGCAGCAGGCCCTCCTGAAGATCCTCGAGGGCACGACTGCGTCGGTCCCGCCGCAGGGCGGTCGCAAGCACCCCCACCAGGAGTTCATCCAGATCGACACGACCAACGTGCTGTTCATCGTGGGTGGCGCGTTCGCCGGTCTCGAGAAGCTCATCGAGTCGCGCAACGGCAAGAAGGGTCTGGGCTTCGGCTCCGAGCTGCACAACCCCAAGGACCTGGCCGACTCGATCCACGAGGTGATGCCCGAGGACCTGATGAAGTTCGGGCTCATCCCCGAGTTCATCGGCCGCCTCCCGGTCATCACCACGGTCAGTCCGCTGGACCAGGAGTCGCTCGTGACGATCCTGTCCAAGCCGCGCAACGCGCTGGTCAAGCAGTACAAGAAGATGTTCGAGATCGACAACGTCGAGCTCGAGTTCACCGACGACGCCCTCGAGGCCATCGCCGATCAGGCCCTCAAGCGCGGCACTGGTGCCCGCGGCCTGCGCGCGATCATGGAGGAGGTGCTCATGCCGGTGATGTTCGACGTCCCGAGCGACGAGGGCATCTCCCGCGTCGTCGTCAGCCGCGAGGTCGTCCTCGACAACGTGCTGCCGACGATCGTTCGGCGCGACGAGGAACCCAAGCGCACCCGCAAGCGCTCCGCCTGACACCCTGGCCGCGGCGTCGCCCGACGACGTGATGCTCGCCGGTGGTCACCAACCGCCCGTTCGGGGGGTCTGGTGACGTGCAGGTGGCAACAGGTCGGGTGAGACCGGTCAGTGGTGGGGGCTGTCGTCGCGGCTCAGCAGCCAGACGCTGAAGGTGAGCAGCGCCACGGCTGCGATCGCGGCATACGTGAGCGACACCTCGCCCTTCACCCCCTGCTGGCCGGACAGCATCGCCACCGCCCAGAAGGGGACCGTCGCGGCCGCGACCACGGCGCCGCGACGGGTCCACCGCCGCAGGCTGAGCCGCGGGACGGGCACGGCCCCCGGCAGGCTGGCGGCGAGGCTCGCGGTGAGGTGCAGGACCAGGCCCGCCCAGGCCGCGGCGAGAAGGGTCGCCCAGGCAGTCGTGCTGCCCGGGACGGGTACGGCGGCGAGCCAGTGCAGGGCGTGGCCACCGAGCAGGACCGTCACGAGCCCGGAGTCCGGCTCGACCGCCGCGTAGACGGTGAGCGCGACGAGGACCACCGCGGCCACGATGATCGGGTGCGGCGAGGCCGCCAGGGTCAGCCCGAGGAGGGCCAGCGAGGCGCTGACGAGCACCCCACGGAGCACGAGCTGGGAACGCGACATCAGCGACTCACCACCCGGGGCGCCCGGGAGCGGCGGCCGAGGTCGCGCAGCACGAGGTCGAGGGTCCCGGGGCCTGCCCAGGGGACGATCGGCACACCGGTCTGACGGGCCCGGCTCATCTCGTGGCTGCGTTCGAGGAGGCGAAGCCGCCACGCCAGCCGGGTCTCGGTGGGCTGGTCGGCGGCGGCTGGGGACAGCTGGGCCAGCGAGGCCTCGGGGATGTCCGGTCGGGCGAGGTCGGCCGGCAGAGTGTCGACGGTGACCACCGAGATCCCACGCCGCGACAGAGAGACGGCGTGGGCCAGGATCGCGGGGGAGATGGCGGGGGTGAGGATGACCGCGAGGGTCCCGGCCGACACGTGGTGGCGAAGCTGCGAGCGCAACCTCTTCTCGTCGCTCACCGTGCTGTCGGCGACCCGGACCCAGGCAAGGACGTCGAGCAGGCGGCGCAGGTGGTGGCTCCCGGCGGCAGCCTTGACGTGCGGCAGGTCCTTGGCGCCCAGCACGAGCAGCCCGACCCGGTCCCCGGTCCGCAGGTAGTGCTCGGCGATGGCCCCGGCTGCGCGAACGGCGTTGTCCAGGCTGCTGCTCGACCCGCCGACTCCTTCGCTGCGGCCGATGTCGTTCATGGCGTCGACGAGCAGCAGGATCTCGCTGTCCTGGTCGGCGTGGGTCGCGGTGACGTGCAGCTCCCCGGTGCGCACCGACACCGGCCAGTGCACGCGGCGCAGCCGGTCCCCGAAGCGGAACGGGCGGATCTGGTCGAGCTCGCCGCCGTCACCCGGGTGGTGCGAGCGGTTCTGCCCGACGAGGCCATCAGGCCGTGGGACGGGCACGCGGGCCGTGAACGTGTCGGGCAGTGGCACCGTCGGGATCGCCGGGAGGGAGACGGCCTCGGGCTCCCACCGGAAGGCGCCGAACGCCCCGCTCACGGCCACGGTCGCCGGTCCCAGCGGACGATGGCCCCAGCGAGTGCTCTGGCAGACGACTTCGAGGGACTTCGGTGCAGCGGTGTCGGCGCCGAACGCCGTTGCAGCGGCACGGAATCCGGGGCTGAACGTCGTGTGGGGCGTCGGCAGCAGGACCAGGCCTGCCTCCTCGACGCCGGGGCCGGGCGCGATGGTGGCGACCCACTTGGTGGCCTGGCCCTCGCGCAGCAACGGATGGGCCACGGCCGCGTGCGCTGCGGGCGACCCCGCCGGTCGGACCGCGGTCGCCCACAGCCCCACGAGGAGCAACGGGGTCCCGAGCACGAGGGCGTCGGGGCGGCGCAGCACGACGCCCGCGCCGACGAGCAGCAGCCCGAGGAACAGGGCCCGGATGTGTGCCGACGTCACCCGCCAGCGCGCTTCCAGCCGGCGTCCGGGTACCGCCGTCACGGACGCTCGAAACCGGTCCGCGGGCCGGCTGCGGTGGCGGTGGGCGTGGGCACCGAGGTGAGCACGCTGTCGACGACGCTGGCGGCGGACACGTCGTTCATCCACAGCTCGGGGCGCACGGTGACGCGGTGGTCGAGGCAGGCGTGGGCCACGGCTTTGACGTCCTCGGGGGTGACGTAGTCGCGGCCGCGCAGCACGGCATACGCCCGGGAGGTCAGGAGCAGCGCGAGCGAGGCGCGCGGGGAGGCGCCCATGAGGAGGTTCTGGTGGGTGCGCGTGGCGGCGACCAGCCGCACGCAGTACTGACCGACGCCCTCGTCGACGGTGACCGTCTCGACCGCCTGCTGCATCTCGATCAGCCCGGGCCCGTCGGTGACGGCGCCGACTTCCTGCGCCTCCTGCTGGCGCGCCATCCGTCGCTGCAGCACCTCCCACTCGTCGGCCGCGTTGGGGTAGCCGAAGCTCACCCTCAACAGGAACCGGTCGAGCTGCGCCTCCGGCAGCGGATAGGTGCCTTCGTACTCGACGGGGTTCGCCGTGGCGAGCACGTGGAACGGCTTCGGGAGCGCGAACGTCTCGCCCTCGACCGTCACCTGCCCCTCCTGCATGGCCTCGAGCAGGGCCGACTGGGTCTTCGGCGGCGTGCGGTTGATCTCGTCGGCGAGGAGCAGCCCGGTGAACAGGGGTCCCTTGCGGAAGGAGAAGTCGTGGGTGCGCTGGTCATAGAGGAACGACCCGGTCAGGTCGCTGGGGAGCAGGTCCGGGGTGAACTGGGCGCGTGCGAAGTCCAGTCCCAGTGCCTGCGCGAAGGACCTCGCCGCGAGGGTCTTGCCCAGCCCGGGGAAGTCCTCCATGAGCACGTGACCACCGGCCAGGATGCCGGACAGGACGATCTCCAGGCTCTGCCGCTTGCCGACGACAGCGCGTTCGACCTCGGCGAGGATGGCGGTCGCGCGGGACGCGACCTGGTCGAGGGTCAGGGTCACTTAGAGCTCCTCCAGAGTGGTGATGAACGCCGCGAGCTGGGCGGCGGTGACGCGAGTGGTCGGGCTCCCGGCGAGGTATGCCGTGAGCTGGGGTCCCAGCGCGACGGTGGCGTCGGCGGTGGTGTCGTCAGGCGTCGTGCCCTGGGCGAAGGTCAGGCCGCGGCGGTCCCGCAGTCTTTCCACGGCGAGGCCGCTCAGGGCGGCATGGAGCCGGGCGGCGGAGGCCGAGTCGCCCGAACCGGCTTCACGGATGTCGACAGCCAGGCGGCTGATCCGCGAGTCGGCGCCGCGGGGCGGAGCTGACTCCGTGAACGTGTTGTCCCAGTCCGTCGACTGCCGGGACTGCCACAGCCACTGGGCGAGCACGGCGAGGGCCGCGAGCATGGCCAGCGCGGCAAGGAGCATCCCCGCGTTGCCGAGGACGGGGACCGACACCGCGAGGGCGCCCACGGCCACAGAGACGCCGAGGACCACGAGAATCAGCTGGGCAGGTGCCAAGCCGGAGAGGCGGCGGATCACCGTGCGGCCGCCCCGGCCCGGCCAGCCCTGGCCTGCGCGAGCTGGGCGACGGTCCGCTGGAGCTCGGCCTGCACCTGCACGAGGGCCACGCGCGCCGTCGTGCGCTGCTCCTCGGTGATCGGGTGACGGGAGAACCGAGCCTCGCGGTAGAGCGCGGCCAGGGTGTCCAACGGTGCCCGGTCGACCCGGTACGAGCGCAGCACCGTGCTCACGAGCTCGGCCGACGTGCGCGAGTCGTCGTCCCTCACGCCGGCGCTGCGGACGGCGTCCTCGAGCGACACCCAGGCGGCGATCACGGCGTTGGCGGGGGTGCCCCGGGCGAGGAGCTCCACGCCCTCGCGGGCGCCCTCGAGCAGGACCTCGGGGAGGACGTCGACCGTGCCCTGCGGAGCGGCGGCATCGGCGCGCGTCGCCCAGCGGTCGCGCAGCGCCCGTCCGATGGCCACCAGCACCACGATCACGACCACCGCGAGCACCAGCTTCATCGCGAAGCCGACCAGGCTGACCAGCAAGGGGTCGCTCGTCCGGACCGGTGCGGCCTTCAGGCCCTGGTTGGTGGCCGAGGCGATGGGGCCGGGTCCGTACTCCTCGCCCGGAGCCTTGGAGTCGGGGCCGGAGAAATCCTGCCGCGCGAAGACTCCGACCGGTCCGGCCGCGGACACCCAGGCGGCGAGCAACAGCGTTGCCAGCGTCCCCACGCCCAGGCCCAGTCCACGTCGCGTCACGGTCATCGACCTTAGGGATCTGGGCCCGCTGTGGCGAGCGAATCGCCCCAATCCGTGCACAGTTCGTTACGCAGCGATGAGTTCTGCACTCCCGCAGGGTCTGTCCTCATGTGGCACCGGTGTGCCTAGGCTGGACCAGCTGGTCGGAGGACTGCTGGCTGGGCGGACCAGCTCCTCGGAGGGCTGTGGACGGGACGACGAAAGGGGACCTGATGACCGAGGTGCGCGAGCGGCCTGACGTGGAGGACTTCCCCGAGGCCACCGACGGCTTCAGGCGAGAGCTGACGGCCCACTGCTACCGCATGACGGGGTCGATCCACGACGCAG
The DNA here is from genome assembly GCF_056402615.1 of Pedococcus sp. P3_C7. Lineage (NCBI taxonomy): Bacteria > Bacillati > Actinomycetota > Actinomycetes > Micrococcales > Intrasporangiaceae > Pedococcus > Pedococcus sp. P3_C7. The sequence continues at coordinate 58,582 of NZ_JBFUHC010000001.1, forward strand.
AGGACCTCGTCCAGGAGACCTACCTGCGGGCGTGGCGGGCCTATGCCGCGTTCGAGGGGCGCTCGTCCGTGCGGACGTGGCTCTACCGCATCGCCACCAACGTCTGCCTCACCGCCCTCGAGGGCAAGGACCGCCGGCCGCTCCCCGCTGGGCTGGGGACGCCGTCGAGCAGTGCCGGCGACCAGCTGGTGGAGTCCACCGAGGTGTCCTGGCTGGAGCCAGCCCCGGACCCCCTGGTAGCGGGGGAGACGTCCGACCCGGCCGCCATCGTCGCGCAGCGCGAGAGCATCCGGTTGGCCTTCGTCGCGGCCCTCCAGCACCTGCCGGCCCGCCAGCGCGCCGTTCTCATCCTGCGCGACGTCCTGCGCTGGAAGGCCTCGGAAGTCGCCGAGGCGCTCGAGACGAGTGAGGCCGCGGTCAACAGTGCGCTGCAGCGCGCCCACGCCCAGCTCGCAAAGGCTCGCGTCACGCAGGACGACGTGCAGCCCGAGCTCGACCCGCAACAGCAGGAGATGTTGGACCGCTACGTGAAGGCGTTCTGGGACAAGGACATCACCGCCATCGTCGGGATGCTCACCCGCGACGCAGTGTGGGAGATGCCGCCGTTCACGGGCTGGTACCTCGGGGCAGAGAACATCGGCCGGCTCATCGACACGCAGTGCCCCGGTGGTGAGCACGACATGCCCATGGTCGCGACGAGCGCCAACGGCCAGCCGGCGTTCGGTCTCTACATGCGTCAGCGCGACGGGTCGTTCGCCCCGTTCCACCTCCAGGTGCTCACGCTCGACCGCACAGGCAAGGTCAGTCACGTCGCGGCGTTCTTCGACGCGGCGCTGTTCGACACGTTCGGGTTGCCCGCCTCGCTATCGGCCGGCTACACCGGTCCCTCGTGAGGCCGCAGGTGCCCGCCGCGACCGGTCACAGCCGGCCGCCCAGCGCAGTGGAGCTGCTCGAACGGGCCATCGCGTACACCCGTGCCAGCCTGGTCCTGGTGACCGAAGCCGACCTCGACCGCGCGACGCCCTGTCACGGGTGGTTGCTGCGAGACCTGCTCGGCCACATGGACGACTCGCTCGAGGCGATGGCAGCCGCGGCCCAGGCCACCTCGCTCAGCCTGGTGCCCTCCGTGCCACCGACCGAGGGCGCCGACCTCCTCGACAGCATCTGCATCCGGGCTCGGGGACTGCTCGGCCACTGGCAGCCGGTGCGTGGCGGCGCGGCGGACGCCGACATCGACGTGGCCGAGCTCAGCCTGCCCCGTGAGCTGCTCGGGGCGGTCGGCGCCCTCGAGATCGCCCTCCACGGATGGGACGTCGCCGAAGCGATCGCCCAGCCCAGGGCCATCCCCCCGGAGCTCGCCATGGACCTGTGGCCGGTGGCTCGCGACCACATCACGGCCGCCGACCGCCCTTTCCGCTTCGGTTCGCCGGTCGAGGTGTCGGACTGGGCGACGCCCGCGACGCGCCTGCTGGCCCACGCTGGCCGGTCCGCGCGGTGGTGCACACCGGTCTGAGCCTCGCCCCCGCCGGCACCTCGCCGGCAGCCCGCCGGCAGCCCGCCGGCGCCCGTGCTGGCGCCCCTGCCGCGAGCCGGACCGGTAGAAGTTTGCGGCCCCACCCGCGAGGATGGGGCCATGTCCTCGGGGTTCCGGTTGCGCAGCGGTGACATCGGCCCCATCCAGCAGAGTCCGGTGACCTGTGGGTCGGCCTGCCTCACCGTCGCCCGGATGCTCGTCAACCCGGCCTTCGCACGCTGGATCACCACGGGTGAGGGCCCGCGCGGTGACGCACCCGCGGGAGCGACCGAACAGGAGCGGTTCGCGGCATACGAGCGCGTCGTCATGCGGCGCACCAACCGCCTGTATGCCGGGGGACGACGACTCAACCTGCCGTGGCCGCGCGCACTGGGCACGCCACCCTGGGGCGCCCGCAAGGAGCTCGAGTTCGGTGCCTCCCGCCGGGGCACGGACTACGAGCTGCGACCGGTGCGGCAGCTCACGCGGGGGGGACTCCGGGAGGCCCATGCCCGGCTGGTCGAGGTCGTGGCCGACGGCGAGCCCGCTCTGCTCTACATCGGCAACGGCCTGCTGCCGCGACACGTCACCCTCGTCCTGCCGGGTGACGGTGACCGCGTCCTGGATGTCTACGACCCGGCGACCGGTCAGGTGACCCTGCTCGACGAGGGACGCTTCGCCAGCCGTGAGCTGCGGATCGCGGGCTGGGATGTTCCGTGGATCACGGTGCAGCCCAACGGAACTCGTCGAGCTCAGGCCTTCGGCTTCTCCACCGGGATCAGTTCGGCGTCGCGCACCTCGGGCATCTCCGCCTCCGCGTAGTCGACAGTGCCGGTGATTCGGCCCGCCGCGCGCAGGTCGGCCTCGGCAAGCCGCACCCGCTCCGCCCACTCGGCAGAGCCGGCCAGCACGATCGAGGCCACCTCGGCACGCATGCCGACCTTGGCCTCCGACTTGGCCTTGCGCACGCCCGCCAGGGCCTCGCCCACGGCCGTCAGGACGTCCGTGTCGCCGCCGGCTCCCGCCGCCGTGTCCGCGGTCGTCGGCCAAGGGGCACGGTGGACCGAGCCCTCGTGCCACCACGACCACACCTCTTCGGTCACGTAGGGCAGCATCGGCGCGAAGAGGCGCAGCAGCACGTCGAGGGCGATGCGCAGGGCGGCCCTGGCTGACGCGGCCTCGGCCTCGCCCTGGCCGCCGTATGCGCGGTCCTTGACCAGCTCGAGGTAGTCGTCGCAGAAGGTCCAGAAGAACGTCTCGCTCACCTCGAGCGAGCGCGTGTGGTCCCAGCCCTCGAACCCTGCGGTCGCCTTCGAGACGACGTCACCGAGCTGGGCGAGCATGGCGCGGTCGAGCGGGTTGGTGACGGCCGTCTCAAGCTCCCCGTCAACCTCCCCGAAGGAGAGGGCGAACTTCGTGGCGTTGAGGATCTTGATCGCCAGGCGACGACCGACCTTCATCTGCCCGGTGTCGTAGGCCGCGTCGGCGCCCAGGCGCCCACTCGCCGCCCAGTAGCGCACGGCGTCGGCGCTGTGCTCCTTCACGACGTCCTCTGGGGTGACGACGTTGCCCTTGGACTTGCTCATCTTCTTGCGGTCGGGGTCGAGGATCCACCCTGACAGGGCGGCGTTGCGCCACGGGACCGAGCCGAACTCGAAGTGCGACCGGACGACGGTCGAGAACAGCCAGGTCCGGATGATGTCGTGCCCCTGGGGGCGGACGTCCATCGGGAACACGCCCGCGAACAGCTCGGGGTCGTCGCGCCAGCGACCGGCGATCTGCGGAGTCAGCGACGACGTCGCCCACGTGTCCATGATGTCGGGATCGCCGACGAAGCCGCCGGCCTGACCGCGCTGTGACTCGTCGTAGCCTTCGGGAGCCTGGGCCGCGGGATCCACCGGCAGCTGGTCCTCCGCCGGCACGAGCTGCTTGTCGAAGACCGGCTCGCCGTTGTCGTCGAGCGGGTACCAGACCGGGATCGGCACACCGAAGAATCGCTGGCGCGAGATCAGCCAGTCGCCGTTCAGGCCGCTCACCCAGTTCTCGTATCGGGCCTGCATGAACGCCGGGTGGAACGAGACCTGGCGACCGCGCTCGATCATCTCGGCGTTGAGCTCCGCGTCGCGCCCGCCGTTGCGGATGTACCACTGCCGGGACGTGACGATCTCGAGCGGCTTCTCGCCGCGCTCGTAGAAGTTGGCCTTGCGCTGGGTGGGCTTCGGCTCCCCATCGAGGTCACCGGACTCGCGCAGGGCAGCCACGATCGCCTCGCGTGCGCTGAAGGTGGTCTTCGTCGCGACGTGCTCGGAGAACAGCTGCTCGCCCGGACCGCCGACCAGCCACTCCGGCACCTCGGCCTGGATCCGGCCCGAGCGGGTGATGACGGACCTCGTCGGCAGCTGCAGCTCACGCCACCACAGCACGTCGGTGAGGTCGCCGAACGTGCAGCACATCGCGATGCCGGCGCCCTTGTCGGGCTCGGCGCCCGGGTGGGCGACCACGGGGATCTCGACCCCGAACAGCGGTGAGCGGACCGTCGAGCCGAACAGGCCGGCATACCGCTCGTCGTCGGGGTGGGCGATCAGGGCCACGGCGGACGGGATCAGCTCGGGCCGGGTCGTCTCGATGTAGATCGGACCGTCCTCGCCGTGGAAGGCGACGCGGTGGTAGGCGCCGGGATAGTCACGCGCCTCCAGCTCGGCCTGGGCGACTGCGGTCTGGAAGGTGACGTCCCACAGCCCTGGCGCCTCGGACTGGTATGCCTCGCCGCGCGCGAGGTTGCGCAGGAACGCCTGCTGCGCAGTGGCTCGCGAGTGGTCGTCGATGGTGCGGTAGCTGATGTCCCAGTCGAGGCTGAAGCCCATCCTCCGGAACAGCGACTCGAAGGCCTTCTCGTCCTCGACCGTCAGCTCGTCGCAGAGCTCGATGAAGTTCTGCCGCGAGATCGGCAGGGTGTCGGCTGCCTTGAGGCTCTTGGCGTCACCGCGGTGCGGCGGCTCGAAGTCCGGGGCGTAGGGCAGCGAGGCGTCGCCGCGCACGCCGTAGTAGTTCTGCACTCGCTTCTCGGTGGGCAGCCCGTTGTCGTCCCAGCCGATCGGGTAGAACACCTCGAGGCCCTGCATCCGCTTGTAGCGCGCCATGCAGTCGGTGTGGGTGTAGGAGAACACGTGCCCCATGTGCAGGCTGCCGCTCGCGGTCGGGGGCGGGGTGTCGATCGAGAAGACCGCCTCGCGACCCTTCCCGAGTGCTGCAACCCGGTCGAACGCGTAGGTGCCCTGGTCCCGCCATACCTGCGCCCACTTGTCCTCGAGCCCGTCGATCGAGGGCTTGTCGGGGATCGTGGCGGCGCCGGACGTGGTGGGTGCATCGGTCATGGCGTGAATCTTCCCATCCCCCCGCGCTGGGTGACGAACTGGTTGCGGGTATGCCGCGTCCGGGCCCGCGTCAGGGCCCACGTCCGCCTGCCCGGCCCGCTTCGCGCGCCCTGCGGATCTGCTGCACCCCTAGGGTGGCCCCATGGAGCCCGTCTACACCCCCGTCATCGGGTTGGCCCGCGCGTTGTTCGCCGCCCAGGGCCTCAAGATCACCCTGAAGGGCACTGAGCACCTGCCGAGGCACGGGGGAGCGGTGATGGCGATCAACCACACCGGGTACTTCGACTTCACGTATGCCGGGCTGGCGGGTGTCGACGTCGGGCGCTACGTGCGCTTCATGGCCAAGAAGTCGATCTGGTCCAACCCGGTGGCCGGGCCGTTGATGCGGGGGATGAAGCACATCCCGGTCGACCGCGAGGCCGGTCTGGGGTCGTTCGACGCCGCGCGCGACGCGCTGCGCGCCGGCGAGATCATCGGGGTGTTCCCCGAGGCAACCATCTCTCGGTCCTTCGAGCTCAAGGCGTTCAAGTCCGGCACCGTGCGCCTCGCGCAGGAGGCCGGGGTCCCCGTGCTGCCGACCACGATCTGGGGTTCGCAGCGAGTCTGGACCAAGGGGCAGCCCCGTCGGATGGGCCGGCACGGCATCCCGCTGCTCATCACGGTCGGCCCTCCCATCGAGGTCGGCGCCGACGAGAACGCCGTGGCCGCCACTGCACGGGTGAGGGCAGCCATGGACGCCCAGCTGCGCGCGGACCAGGCGGTCTATCCGGCGTGGCCGGACTCCGAGCGACACCTGCTGCCGGCACGCCTGGGCGGCACCGCGCCGACCCCCGAGGAAGCGGACGCCATGGACGTTGCCGACCGCCGCCGCCGTCGCACGACCTGACCGTCGTTGCGGCGCCGGATGACGGTCGGCGCCCGTGCTCAGGACTTGTTGTGTCCGGCTGCCTTGCCGTTGGCCTTGGGCTTGTCGTGGCCCAGCGCCTTCCCCTTCGACGTGGCCTTGCCGTGGCCCAGGGCCTTGCCCTTGCCGCGACCCTTGTCGTTGGCGTTGGAATCGGCCCTTGCGGCGACTTTGGCGGCGGCTTTGACGGCCTTGTCGTTGGCCCTGGCGCTCACCCTGGCCTGGCGGATGGCCCTGCGGGTCTCCCGCGCCGAGGCGTGGCCGTTGCCGTGGCCGTTGCCACCCGACACCCCGGGCCCGCTCGGCGGCGGGACGACCGGCGGCGTGCTCGGCGGTGTGCTGGGCGGGGTGGTCGGGGGAGTGGTCGGTGTGCTCGGCGTGGTGGGCGTGGTCGGGACCTCGGTGGGCGTCGACGGCGTCGAGCCCTGGGGGACGAAGGACGCCAGCACGATCTCGGTTCCCTTCGACCGTCCCGGCAGGGTCACTGTCTGAGGTGTCCTGCCACCGCCCGTTGCCGGTGGCTCGTCGGTGCCGGGCCGACCTGGCACGACCGGTGGGTTCTCGGTCGTGGCGTCACCATCGGAGGACGGAGACCCCGGGCGGGCCGGACCCTCTGCCGTGACGAGCGGACCCCCTCCGTGATCGCCGAAGAGGCCATCGATGGCCACGGTGATGAGACCGCTCATCGCAGCCGCCATGCCCACGCCACCGACGGCGAGCCCCCACACACCCACTCCGACGCCGACCCGGGCCGGCCGGCTCAGGGCCCCCGTCACAGACCCGACGGCAGCCAGGGAGATCGCCGGCGGGGACCCGGTGGCGGCTGCCTCCAGGCCGAGTAGCTCGGCCAGGGGGAGCTGCTCGACAGCGCCCACGGCCGGTCCGGCTTCGGCCCCGATGGCCGCGCCCACCGCGCCCGCGGTCACGATGGTCGTGGGGGGCGCAGCGTGGGCGGGGCCTTTCGCCGTCGGTGCCGGACCAGCGAGGGCTGCTGTGATGAGCGGGGTGACGAGCCGCACGTCGGCGACCTCGCCATCGCGACCGGGAGCGCGGAGGGCCTCGGTCAGCTCCCCGAGCGACATCGTCAGGCGCTGCTCGCTGCTCTGGACGAGGGCCAGCACGTCAGTGGGCTCGTGGTCGGTCAGGCGGGACGTGGCATCGCGATCCAGGTTGGCGACGAGCCCCATCGCGAGCACCTCCGCCTGCTCGGGTGGGCACGCCCGCAGGGTCTCGATGGCGTGGTCCACGTCGTCGCCGGTCGTCGAGGCGGTCTCGGGTGCGGTGCTCCCGGTGTCAGTCCTCAGGCTGCCTGCCGCGGCGGCCCGAGCCGAGCCGATGATGAGCTCGAGCCAAGCGTCCTCATCGGGAGGGCAGGCCATCAGCTGAGGGAGTGCCGCGGTCCACGCGCCGAGGGCCAGGTCTGACAGGGCGGCGGGGTCAGCGTCGGTCGTGACGCGCAGGTACCGCATCAGCACCGGGTTGGTGGCCGCGTACAGTCGTGCGAAATCGTCCTCGACGCCCCCCTGGGCGCCGAGGAGGTATGTGGCGATTTCCCACGGCACGCGCCCATTCTCCTCCGGTTGACGGTCAGTCTGCCTCAGCCGTTCGGCCCGGAGTTGGCGATTTCAGTTGTGGATCCGGTGCTCGACGTGCTTAGCCGCAGGTCACAGGGCTGACCGAGTCGGATGACGCCTGGCAGCGTGTCCGATGTCGGCGGGCTGAGACGGCGTGTCCGATGTCGACGAGCTCAGACGGCGTGACCGAGGTGGGCCATCGCCTGACGCAGCAGCGCGCCGTGGCCACCGTCCATCTCCTCGAGCAGCGAAGGGGCCACCGCCTCGTCGGGGGTGAGCCAGGCCAGGTCGAGGGCGTCCTGCTGCGGCTGGCAGTCGCCCGCGACCGGGACGACGAATGCGAGTGACACCGCGTGCTGCCTCGGGTCGTGGAACGGGGTGACGCCCGGTGTGGGGAAGTACTCGGCGACCGTGAACGGCAGGGGGCTCGCCGGGATCTGCGGCAACGCCATCGGCCCGAGGTCCTTCTCGATGTGCCGGATCAGGGCGTCGCGCACGCGTTCGTGGTAGAGGACGCGACCCGAGACGAGCTCGCGGTTGATCGCTCCGTCGGAGGCTCGCAGGAGCAGGCCGACTGCGGTGAGCGCCCCCCGCTCGTCCACACGTACAGGGACGGCATCGACATAGAGGATCGGCAACCGCTCTCGCGCCGCATCGAGCTCCTCGCGGGTCAACCAGGACTCACTGCGGCCGAGTTCGAGGTGGCTCATGTCCCTGTTTCTACCAGTCACCCCACCGCATCACCTTTATCGGGTCACTACACCTGGACCCGACAAGGGTGGGAACGGCGGGAGAAGGGTCAGGACCAGTAGACCCGGCCGGGGTTGAGGATCCCGCGCGGGTCGAAGAGGGCCTTCACGGCGCGCTGGCGCTCCAGCTCCCGCTCGCCGAGCTCCTGCGCCAGCCACGGGGCCTTGAGCGTGCCCACACCGTGCTCGCCGGTGATGGTGCCGCCCATCTGCAGGGCGGCCGTGATGATCTCGGTGAAGGCCAGGTGCGCGCTCTCGCGACTGGCCGGGTCGGCGGGGTCGAAGAAGATGCTGGGGTGCAGGTTTCCGTCGCCCGCATGCCCTGCCATGACGATCTCCAGTCCGCGCTGGGCGGCGATGGCCTGCCCGGTCCGGATGAGGTCGGTGAGCCGTCCGACCGGCACGCAGACGTCCTCCAGGTAGCGGGCGCCCTTGGCCTCCAGCGCCGGGCTGAGCGCCCGCCGCCCGGCGAGCAGCAGATCGGCCTCCGTGGGGTCGTCGGCCACGGCGACGTCCACGGCACCCGCGTCGGCGAGCACCGCGGCATACCGTTGCACGTCCTCGGCCGTGTGGTCGGGGCGGTCGGACTGCACGAGCAGGGCGGCCTCGCAGTCCTGCGGGAAGCCGTAGTCGGCCAGCGACTGCACGGCGGCGATGGCGGCTCGGTCGAGCAGCTCGACGAGCGAGGGCACGTGACGTTCGAGCCGCAGGCCGACGATGGCGCGCCCTGCCGCGTCGAGCGAGTCGAACGTCGCGAGCACCGTGAGCGCGGGGTCGGGCGCAGGCACGAGCCGGGTGGTCACCTCCGTGATGACGCCGAGGGTGCCCTCGGACCCGACGAACAGCCCGGTCAGGTCGAGTCCGGCCACACCCTTGGCGGTGCGGTGGCCGGTGCGGATCACCTCGCCCCCGGGCAGCACAACCTGCAGGGCGCGCACGTAGTCGGCGGTGACGCCGTACTTGACGCAGCACAGCCCGCCCGCGTTGGTCGCGACGTTGCCGCCGATCGTGCAGAACGCCGAGCTCGCGGGATCGGGTGGGTAGAACAGGCCCTGCGCCGCGGCGGCGTCCTTGAGGTCCTTCGTCACGACCCCGGGGCCTAGCACCGCCAGGCCCTCGAGCGGGTCGATGGTGGTGATCCGGTCGAGCCCCTCCAGGTTGAGGACCACGCCGCCCTCGATCGCCACCGAGCTGCCCGTGAGGCTGCTGCGGGCACCTTGGGGCACGACCGGCGTGCGCGTCTCGTGGGCCCACCGCATTACTTCGACCACGTCGCCCAGGTCTCGGGCCCGCACGACCTCGAACTGGTGGGGAGCCGTGGCACCCACCGACTCGTCCACGGCGTAGGTGGCCTTGACGTCGGGGTCGGTGACGGCGCGGATGGGCAGCGAGGTGTCCGTGCTCATCCTCGGAGCGTATGCCGCGGGGCCGGCTCCTCGCCGCTGCGCCGGTCCACGAAACCCGCCTCTGCGTCGAAGGCGGCTCGGCGGGAGGCCCGCCGCAGGGTCCCGAGGACCGCTCGGCCGGTGACCGCGATGAGGACGACGTTGGTCAGGGCTCGCCCGATGTCCCACCAGAGCGAGGTGGCCAGTGAGAAGACCCCGAACCGGCGCAGGTTCTCCCAGGGGGCGGCACCCGCCACGAACGAGACGTCGCTGGCGAGCCCGCTGGCGAACGGCCAGAAGGAGAAGTTGAGGGCCACGCCGTAGAGGAGCCCGGACACCGCGCCATAGGCGGCCAGCGTGACGAGCTCCCAGCGCGCCGGCACGCGGGGCAGCAGGCCTGCGCCGAGGCCGACCCAGGCGGCGCCCAGCATCTGATAGGGCAGCCAGGGCCCGACACCGCCGGTGATGAGCGCGGACGCGAAGAGCGTCGTGGACCCCAGGACGAACCCGAAGCCTGGACCGAACACCCGGCCCCCGAGGACGAGCAGGAAGAAGACCGTCTCCAGACCGGCGGTGCCGGCGCCGAGCGGGCGCAGCGCGGCACCCACGGCCGACAGAACGCCGAGCATCGCCACCGCCTTGACGTCGAGCCCTCCCTCGCTGATCTCGAACAGCACCACCGCCATCAGCAGCGGCAGGAGCAGGGCGAACAGGAGCGGCGCGTCGGCGCTGTGGCCGAGGCGGGAGTCCGCGGTGGCGAACAACGGCCAGCCGAACGCGAGCAGCCCGGCGACCGACACGAGGACGAGCGCCACGGTGGAGCGAGGACGAAGCGCGATCACCCTGATCGGTGAGGCCATCAGCGCACCCCTCCCGCCGTCGCCGTGACCGCGGCCTGCACCTGGTCGAGCCGGAGGAGCCGGGTCGGCGCGAGGACCTTGGCGACCTGAGGCGCGAACGCGGGGGAGTCACACAGGATGTTCGCCGCCGGGCCGTCAGCGACCACCCTGCCTTCCGACATCACGACCACGCGGTCGGCGACGTTCGCGGCGAACTCCACGTCGTGGGTCGCCACCACGAGGGCGCGGCCGCTGGCCGCGAGGTCGCGCAACAGGTCGCCGAGGACCGCCTTGGCGGGGTAGTCCAGACCGCGTGTGGGCTCGTCGAGCAGCAACGCGCCCGGTGCGGCAGCGAGCTGGATCGCGAGAACGAGGGCGAGCTGCTGCCCCTCGGAGAGGTCGCGTGGATGGTGGTCGTCGGGTATGCCGGGTGCGAGCCTGTCGAGGGTGGCCCGCGTCGAGCCGGGCTCCGCTGCCGCCTCGTGGTCGGCCTGGCGGCACTCGGCTCCCACCGAGTCGAGGTAGAGCAGGTCTGGCGCACTCTGGGGCACCAGCCCGATGTGGCTGCGCCGGACCTTGGGGGACTCGGTGGCGGGGTCGACCCGGCCACCCGTGGCGGTGAGGACGGTGACCTCGCCCGCGCTGCGGCTGCCCGTGCCGTGCAGGGCCCACAGGAGCGAGGACTTGCCGGAGCCGTTGCGACCCATGAGGACAGCGACCTCTCCATCGTGCAGGGAGAGGTCGACCGAGCGCACGGCGGCCACGCTCCCGTGCCTGACGTCCACGCCCACGGCTGCAACCCGATCGTGGCCACCCGTGGTTGAGGTGACAGGCGCGGGAGCGGTGGGGGACCCGTCGGCGGCAGCGTCTGCGGCGCGGGTCAGGTCCCGTCGAAGGGTGGTCGCGGCCCGCCTGGCGTCACGGACCGTCAAGGGCAGCGGTTGCCAGCCGGCCCATCGACCGAGGTGGACGACCGGTGGGGCGAGCGGAGCGGTGGCCATGACGTCCCGCGGGAGGCCGTCGCTGACCGTGCCGTCGTCCGCCACCAGGATCACGCGGTCCGCGGTGCCGACGATGCGCTCGAGCCGGTGTTCGGACAGCACCACTGTCAGGCCCAGGTCGTGGACCAGGCGCGACAGCGTCGCGAGGACCTCCTCGRCTCCCGTCGGGTCGAGCGCCGACGTGGGCTCGTCGAGGACCAGCAACCGGGGGCTCGCGGTGAGGACCGAGCCGATGGCGACGCGCTGCTGCTGGCCACCGGACAGGTCGCGCAAGGGCGCATCCCGCAGGTCCGCGATCCCGAGCAGGTCGAGCACCTCCTCGACGCGGCGTCGCATCGCCGGGGGATCGAGGGCGAGCTGTTCGAGCGTGTAGGCCAGCTCCTCCTCCACCGTGTCGGTCACGAAGCCGGCCAGCGGGTCCTGCCGCACCACCCCCACGATGCCGGCGAGGTCCCTCGGACGGTGCGTGCGGGTGTCCCGACCGCAGACGGTGACCCGTCCGGAGAGGTGGCCACCGGTGAAGTGCGGGACGGTTCCGTTGACGGCGCCGAGGAGGGTGGTCTTCCCCGAGCCCGTGCGGCCGGTGACGACGACGAGCTCCCCCTCCTCGAGCACGAACGACGCCTCGCGGAGGGCGGGGCGGGGGCTGCCGGCATACCGGATGGTCACGGCGTCGAACACGACCGGCGCCCTGGGGTCGGTGCTCATCGACCACCACTCCTTCGGGCTGCCGGAGGGGCCGGAGCCACGAGGGCGGGCACGGCGGCCAGCAGGATCCCCAGCACGGCGAGGAGTGGCAGCGCCGGTGCCGCCAACGGCTGGATCGGCAGGGCGAGGGCGTCGGGTGCTCGCCCGGCCTGGACCACCATGAGTGCAGCGGCCGCCACCCCGGCCCCGGCGACCAGCCACTCCGGGAGGGCCCACGGGTCGGGCCGGTAGACGCTGCGCTGCACGCTTGCGCCACCGACGCGCACGCCGATGGCGGACAGGGCCAGCCCCAGGGCAAGCATCGGCATCCCGATCACTGCCGGTGCGGTGCCGTCGAGCAACCCGTACATGCCGACCCCGGCGCCCATCAGCCCGGAGAGGGTCAGCGCCCCGGTGAGGCGGCGGGTGGCGGCCGACTGCTCGGAGCGTCGGCCGTAGCCGCGCGAGTCCATCGCCGAGGCGAGGGACAACGACCGGTCGAGGGTGTCCTGCAGCACGGGCAGGGCGACCCGGCCGACCGACCTGATCCCGCCACCGCCCTCGCCGCGCAGCACCCTGGCGCGACGCACGCGTTGGACACTCTCGGCGAGCTGCGGGGCCACGGTCACGGAGATGACGACGGCGGTGCCGATCTCGTGCAGGGCGCTGGGCAGGGCGCGAAGCAGCCGTTTGGGGTTGGCCAGCGCGTTGGCGGCCCCGATGCACGCGATCAGGCTCGCGAGGCGCAGCCCCTCGGCGGCGGCAGCGAGGACGCCCTCGAGGTAGAGCGGGCCCAGCACCGTGATGCCGGGGAGCTCGACGCTCGGCAGCCAGTAGAGCCGCGTGGTGCCGAACTTGAAGCCCACCAGCACGTGCAGCACCACCCTGAGCACGATGATGAACCCGCCGAGCACGAGGTAGAGCCGGAACGCACGCGACCACGGCGAGCTGCCGCGCCTGGCCGCGACGACCAGGCTGGCCACGCTCACGGCCAGCAGCAGCAGGAGCGGGTTGTTCGTGCGCGAGCAGGCCACCGCCAGCCCGATCGCCCACACCCACCAGGCGACGGGGTGCAGGTGACGGGACAGCGGTGTGCCGGCGGCGCGCACGAGCGGCTACGCGGTTCCTCGACGACGCACTGCGAGGTATGCCGCGCCGGCACCGACCAGCCCCACCAGACCGAGGCCAGCGAGCAGGGTCAGCGGCGAACCGGAGTCGGGCGTGGCCGATGCTGCGTTGTCCGACTCACCGCTGCCGGTGGAGCCGGCGGAGGTGGTGCCCGATGACGTCGCGGAGGTCGTGGTGGTGCCTGGCGAGGTCGTGGTGGTCGACGGCTTGGCGCCCGGAGTCGCGCTGCTCGGCGATCCCGGCCGGGTGCCGGCGCCAGCGCCTGTGCCGGCACCGGCGCCGGCCGCGGGGGTCGAGCCGGAGGTGCTGGAGCTGCTGGGCCGGGCCGGGGTGGTGCCCGCGGGTTTGGGTGCGGGTGGCTTGCTCGACGAGCTGGAGGCGCTCGGCTTGGGCGACGGCTTGGGCGTGCTCGGGCTGGCAGCCGGAGGCGGGCTGCTGGGGGCGCCGCCGGACCCGAACGCGAACCCGATCACGGTGCCCGGGGCGGGGTTGTAGCTGGCCACCCCCGAGCTGCTGTAGGTCCACGATCCACCGCGCGAGGCATGGAAGAACGCCCAGTAGGCGTTGGCCGGCGGCATCTGGACGCACGGGTCGCTGGCCGGTGTCCCGTTGATCCGGCACACGACGGTGCCGGGGTAGCGCTGGGGGCTCACCACCGTGGCCACGGCCTTGAGGGCGGACATGGCCGACGCCGGATCGCCAGGCGCGCAGGACGTTGACGAGCTGGATCCGTAGTCGATGACGACGGTGACCCCGGACGTGCCCGAGCACGCCGCCGCCTGGGCGGCCCCGCCCGGGAGGGCGAGGCCGCCGGCGACGACGAGTCCGGCGACGGCGACGAGGCGCGCGAGCAGCCGCATCAGGCGTGCACGCCCTTGCGCCGTGCCAGCACGATGGCCCCTGCTCCGGTGAGCAGCAGCAGCGCTCCGAGGAGGGTCGCCGCCGCCACATCGGCACCGGTGAAGGCCAGGTTGCCGGGCACGGCCGATCCGGGGTCGGAGGGGTCGGCCGGCGCCGGCGCGGCCGCGGTGGTGCTGGTGCCGGCACTGTTCGAGCTCGTCGAGCTGGTCGAGGAGGTCGTGGTGGAGGTCGTGACCGCGGGGCAGTCGAGTTCGGGCGCCGTGGCGTCGGCGCCGACGGCCGACACTGCGTACAGCGGCGTGCCGGCGAGTGCGAGGGCGGCCTGCGACGTCGAACGACGGTCCTGGTCCACAGGGGCTGCGGCGGTTCCGGCGTCTGCCTGGTCGTCGTAGGCGGTCTGGTCGTAGGCGATGCCACCGCGAACGCCTGCCGGGAACGTGCAGCCGTACTGCAGTGCGGCGACGAACGATGCGGCGCGACGAGCATTGGCGCTGCGTCCACCTGCCAGGAAGGCCTGTCCGGCGAGACCGGTGGTGTTGGCGTTGAGTCCTGTCTGGGGTCCGCCGCCTCCGACACCCCCCGACGCTGCCTGGCGCGTGGCGAGGTAGTCGAGGCCTGCGCTGACCTGAGCCGTCGCGCCGCCGATCGCGATCAGGGCCTGGACGGCCATGGCCGTGGCATCCGGGTCCGCGGAGGCAGGATCGGTGCAGCCGGCATCGGTCATGAACAGCAGGAAGCCACCGTTCGAGCACTGCTGGGTCAGCAGGTACGCCCGCGATGGGGCGCTCGTGGTGACGGCGGCCCGGTGCAGTCCGATGAGGGCGAGTGACTGGCCGAACGTGTTCGAGAAGTCGCCGTACTGCGACTGGTCCGAGAACCGGCCGTTCTGTGCCTCTCGCGCCTGCAGGGTCGCGACGAGGTTCTGACCCCCGAAAGCGGTCGGGTCCACACCTTGCGCGATGGCGACGTTGAGGAGCTTCGCGACCGCGCCCGCCGCGATCTCATTGGGATCGCCGAAGCCGACGTAGTCGAGGACGTGGTTGGCGAGGTACGCGGTGGTCAGGGCGGCCTCATCCTGCCCGGCCCCCGCTGCCGCGAGCGCCAGCACGGCGTCCGCGGTGACGCCGTAGTCGGCGAACGTGCCGAAGCCGGGGACCACGGTGGAGAAGTGGTGCTGGCCTGCGGCAAGCTCCCTGACGAGGTAGCCGGCGGCGACCAGGGCCGGGTCGGTGGAGGTCTCGGGGAGGACGGCGGCAGCGTTCAGCCCATACCGGCCCGCCCGGCCGCCGGGGACCAGTCCGAGGGTGGGGGAGGTGGTCTTGGCGGCGCTCGACTTGGTCAACCCGGTGGTGGCGGTCGTGGTGCTGGGAAGGGTGCTCGTCCCGGTGGTGGTCGAGCCTGTGGCGGACGTGGTCGTCGAGGTGTCGCTGGGGGGCGGGGTCGTGGTGGTGGCCGAGGTCGAGCCGGTGGGCTCGCTCGTGGCGCTGCCGGTCCCGGTGCTCGTGGTCCCGGTGCTCGTCGTGCTCGTGGTGCTGACCGGGGTGGGCTCGGTCGTCCCGGCGAACGCCGCGCCGGGCAGGACCAGGGCTGCCCCCAGTGTCAGGGCCAGTGCAGCGGCCGGACGGGCGCTGCGGAGGGTGCGGTGCATGGTGCCTCTTCACTGCGAACGGTGTCGCGACGGGTGCACCGGCACCAGAACGTGAAAGACCCCCGGCGTCGCTGGAGCGACATCGGGGGGCGGCCTCGGACCTGGTGTCCGGGCTCCGCCCCGCGTACCTCGACGGAAATGGAGCCGCTTCGCGATCCAGGTGTTCCGGCTCGCCGCGTTTCACTGCGGCCTACGGTTGCGGGTCAGCGCCGGAGTTGGACCGGCTTCCCCTGGTGTCGCGTCGTGGTGTTGCCCTGGGGCAACGCCGCTCAGACTACACCGCAGCACGGTGCCCTTCCGCCGCGCGGACGTGCCCTTCGTCACGGCCCGCTAGACTTGGGTGCACAGGCACTGAACCGGCCATCACCGGGGAGCCTCCGGAAGAACGGTCACGGCGCCACGCGGCATACGCGCGGGGTGGTGGCTCACTAGAACCGGACGGGTGGGTCCGTCACAACCTCGAGCAAGAGCGGTCGTATGCCGCGGGCCTCCTCGGGCGCGTGGGTGCGGCAAGCGAGGTGGTACCGCGGTGCCGCCGGGAATCCCGGCGATGTCGTCCTCGTGTGAAGAACACGAGTGATGTGAGGACCGCCGACACCATGACCTATCCGAAGGTCTCCAGCCACACCGAGCCCTCTGGCGTGCCCGCCTCGCCCCGATTTCCCGAGATCGAGGAGCGGATCCTCAGGTACTGGGACGAGGACGGCACCTTCGTCGCGTCGGTGGAGAACCGGTCGGCGGGCACGAACGGTGACAACGAGTTCGTCTTCTACGACGGGCCGCCGTTCGCCAACGGGCTGCCGCACTACGGCCACCTGCTGACCGGCTACGTCAAGGACCTCATCCCGCGCTACCAGACGATGCGCGGACGCCGGGTCGAGCGACGGTTCGGGTGGGACACCCACGGGCTCCCCGCGGAGCTCGAGGCGATGAGCCAGCTCGGCATCAAGACCAAGGACGAGATCCTCGAGCTCGGGCTGGAGAAGTTCAACGCCAAGTGCCGCGAGTCCGTGCTGAAGTACACGGGGGAGTGGCGCGACTACGTCACCCGTCAGGCGCGCTGGGTGGACTTCGACAACGACTACAAGACCCTCAACCCCGACTACATGGAGTCGGTCATCTGGGCCTTCAAGGCGTTGTACGACAAGGGCTACGTCTACGAGGGCTTCCGCGTGCTGCCCTACTGCTGGAACGACCAGACCCCGCTGTCCAACCACGAGCTGCGCATGGACGACGACGTCTACCAGAACCGCCAGGACCCGGCTGTCACCGTGGGCCTGCGCCTGGAGACCGGCGAGCTCGCGCTGGTCTGGACGACGACGCCGTGGACCCTGCCCGCGAACCTCGGCATCATGGTCGGCCCCGACATCGACTACGTCGTGGTCGAGTCCGACGTCACCGGCACCACCGAGCGCTACCTCATCGGTGAGGCGCGCCTCGCGGCCTACGCCAAGGACCTGTTCGGCGCAGACACCTCCGACGGCACCGACCCGGTCGACCCGCAGTCGCGCGTCGTGGAGCGGCTCAAGGGCAGCGACCTCGTCGGCCGGTCGTTCACCCCGCCCTTCTCCTACTACCTGGGCCACGAGCGTGCGCACAGGGTCTTCCCGGCGGAGTTCGTCACCACCGAGGACGGCACCGGGCTGGTCCACACGGCCGGCGCCTTCGGTGAGGAGGACAAGATCGTCACCGATGCCGCCGGCATCGAGCCGGTCATCCCCGTCGGTCCCGACGGCTGCTTCACCTACCCGGTGACCGACTACGAGGGTGTCCAGGTCTTCGACGCCAACGCGATGATCATCGACCACCTGAAGGCTCGGACGCGCGGTGAGGGCGAGACTGGTTCGGTCACCGAGGGCACCGTCCTGCTGCGCCGGGAGACCTACGACCACTCCTACCCGCACTGCTGGCGCTGCCGGCAGCCGCTGATCTACATGGCTGTCTCGAGCTGGTTCGTCGAGGTCACCAAGTTCAAGGACCGGATGCTCGAGCTCAACGAGCAGATCACCTGGGTGCCCGAGCACGTCAAGCACGGCCAGTTCGGCAAGTGGCTCGAGAACGCCCGCGACTGGTCGATCTCACGAAATCGCTTCTGGGGCAGCCCCATCCCGGTGTGGAAGTCGGACAACCCGGAGTACCCACGCCTTGACGTCTACGGCTCGTTCGCCGAGCTGCAGGCCGACTTCGGCGTGGAGGTCACGGACCTGCACCGGCCGTTCATCGACAACCTCACGCGGCCGAACCCCGATGACCCGACCGGGCAGTCCACCATGCGCCGGGTCGAGGACGTCCTCGACGTCTGGTTCGACTCGGGGTCGATGTCGTTCGCGCAGGTGCACTACCCGTTCGAGAACGCCGAGTGGTTCGAGCACCACTTCCCGGGTGACTTCATCGTCGAGTACATCGGCCAGACGCGGGGGTGGTTCTACACCCTGCACGTCCTGGCGACGGCGCTGTTCGACCGACCTGCCTTCTCGTCCTGCGTGAGCCACGGCATCGTGCTCGGCTCGGACGGCCAGAAGATGTCGAAGTCCCTGCGCAACTACCCCGACGTGCGTGAGGTCTTCGACCGCGACGGCGCCGACGCCATGCGGTGGTTCCTCATGTCGAGCCCCATCCTCCGGGGCGGCAACCTGGTCGTGACCGAGCAGGGCATCCGTGACGGCGTGCGCCAGGTGCTCATCCCGCTGTGGAACACCTGGTACTTCTTCTCCTTGTACGCCAACGCTGCTGGTGGCGGACAGGGCTACGAGGCGAAGTGGTCGACGGCCTCCACCGACCCGCTCGACCGCTACCTGCTGGCCAAGCTCGGCGAGTACGTCCGCACCATGCAGGAGCAGCTGGACGGCTACGAGGTCGCCAACGCCTGCGAGACGACCCGTGGCTTCCTCGACGTGGTGACCAACTGGTACGTCCGCCGCTCGCGCGAGCGCTTCTGGGACACCGGGACGGGCACGGGCTCGGGTTCGGAAGGCCGCGGTGCGGAGCAGGCGTTCGACACCCTCTACACCGCCCTCGAGGTCGTCTGCCGCGTGGCGGCGCCCCTGCTTCCTCTCACCACCGAGGAGATCTGGCGAGGACTGACAGGCGGCCGTTCGGTGCACCTCACCGACTGGCCGGACCACACCGACCTGCCGGCAGACCACGCCCTGGTCTCGGCCATGGACCGGGCCCGCGAGGTCTGCTCCGTGGCGTCGTCCCTGCGCAAGGCAGGTGGTCTGCGGGTGCGACTGCCACTCCAGGACCTCACCGTCGTGACGTCAGACGCGTTGTCGCTCAAGGACTTCGGCGGGATCATCGCCGACGAGGTCAACGTGCGCACTGTCACCCTCCGCGACCTCGGCGACGCCAGCGAGGCCGACTTCGGCATCACGCAGCGGCTCACCGTCAATGCCCGGGCAGCCGGTCCGCGGCTCGGGCGTGACGTCCAGCAGGCCATCAAGGGCAGCAAGTCCGGCGACTGGTCCGTGGCGCCCGATGGCACGGTGACTGCTGGGGGGCTGGACCTCGTCGAGGGGGAGTACACCCTCGAGATGGTGGTCGACTCGGAGCAGCAGGGCGGGGCCAAGGCCACGGCGATGCTGCCCGGTGGCGGCTTCGTGGTGCTCGACACCGAGGTCACCGCCGAGCTGGCCCAGGAAGGTCTCGCACGTGACGTCGTGCGGGCTGTCCAGCAGGCCCGCCGTGAGGCCGGTCTCGACGTGTCGGACCGGATCTCGCTGACCGTCACGGGGTCCCCGGCCGTCTGGGAGGCGACTGTGGCCCACCAGGCCCTGATCGTCGAGGAGACCCTGGCGACCCAGTTCGGCAGTGCCCCCCAGCTCGACGCGCTGCCCCAGCGCGAGGACGTCGCGGAGGCCACGGTCGGCGACGGCGAGCCGGTGCGCATCAAGGTCATGAAGCTCTGACGGAAGGAAGACTGAAACCCATGCCTGCCCCTGATGCCGCCCAGCGCGAGGCCGCGCACAACCTCGAGGTCATCAAGGCGATGCGAGAGGCCGAGGAGGCCATCCTCGCCCGCGCCCCCGAGCACGACCTGCAACCGAGCCTGGACCGGATCGCCGCGGTCATGGAGCTCCTCGGCGACCCCCAGCGCACCTACCCGGTCATCCACCTCACGGGGACCAACGGCAAGACGTCGACGACCCGGATCATCGACTCGCTGCTGCGTGAGATGGGCCTGAAGACGGGGCGGTTCACCTCACCCCACCTGCACAGCGTGCGCGAGCGGATCGCTTTCTCCGGCGAGCCGATCAGCGCCGAGAAGTTCCTCGAGGCCTACGACGACGTGCTGCCCATCATCGAGATCGTCGATGCCCGGTCGGTCGCCGACGGGGGGCCGCGGATGACCTACTTCGAGGTCCTCGTGGCCGTTGCGTATGCCGCGTTCGCCGACGCCCCCGTCGACGTCGCCATCGTGGAGGTGGGCTTGGGCGGCAGCTGGGACGCCACCAACGTGGCTGACGGTTCGGTCGCCGTCGTCACTCCCATCGCGCTGGACCACCAGCACTTCCTCGGCAACGACGTCGTCGACATCGCCACCGAGAAGTCCGGCATCATCAAGCCCGACTCCGTGGCGGTCATCGGTGTCCAGGAGCCGGACGTCGCCCAGATCCTCGCCGACCGTGCGGCCGAGGTCGGCGCCCGGATCGCGTTCGAGGGCAACGACTTCGGCTTGCTGACAAGGGACGTGGGTGTCGGCGGGCAGCAGATCGCCATCCGTGGTCTGGGTGGCGACTACGAAGACCTGTTCCTGCCCCTCCACGGCGCGCACCAGGCGCACAACGCCACGCAGGCCCTGGTCGCCGTGGAGGCGTTCTTCGGTGGGGGAGAGCAGCGGCTGGATCCCGACATCGTCCGGGCGGGCCTCGCCCGGGTCGCCTCGCCGGGTCGCCTCGAGATCGTGCGGCGTTCACCGACCGTCATCGTGGACGCAGCGCACAACCCCGCTGGCGCGATGGCACTGCGGGACGCCCTGGAGGACTCGTTCAACTTCGCGAAGATCGTGGGAGTCATCGCCATCCTCAAGGACAAGGACGCCACCGAGATGCTCGAGATCCTCGAGCCGGTGCTCGACCACGTGGTGGTCTCGCGCACGACCTCGCCCCGCGCCATGAGGCCTGACGACCTGGGTGAGCTGGCCGTGGACATCTTCGGCGAGGACCGGGTCACGGTGGTCCAGGACCTGCCCGACGCCCTGGACGTCGCGGCGGGACTCGCCGACGAGGGCGGCGTCGGGGGCGGTGTGCTGGCGACGGGCTCGGTCACCACTGCCGCCGAGGTGCGGATGCTGCTCGGCGCGACCGACGTCTGAGCCGGTCGCGCCGACAGCGTGTGGGTACGGCTACTTCTTGCCGATCTGCCCCACGTCGAGGTGGGTCTTTGCGTCGGCCTTGGCGTGCTTCTCGGCGCGCTTCTCCTTGATGGACTTGCCGGCCTTCTTGGCCAGGTGTTGTCGAGGTGACTTGTCGGCCATGGTGGTGCTCCCAGCGCTAGGAAGCCTGAATGACTCCGTTCTGTGACAGTACGCCAGGTCCGGCGCTCTCGGCCCGGCCACACGGCATACGCTCGGAGCATGTTCGGGAAGCTGATCGTCCTCGCCATCGTGGTCGCCGTGGCCTTCTGGCTGCTCACCAGGTTCCGTGACTCCCACCGGGGCGGTCGATGAAGGGCATCGTCTTCTACGGCGCGCTCGGCAAGTTCACCTGGCGGATGCTCGCGACCGTGCTCGGCAGCCAGGGGGTCGTGGTGTTCCTCGGCGCGCTGGTGGCCCGTGGCCTGGCCAGCGCCGAGGGTGACGACCGCAGCCATGCCTGGTTGTGGACCGGTGTCGGTCTCGCAGTGCTGTGCTGGCTCGCCGCCGGGATGATGCGTCGGCCGTGGGGGGTGACGCTGGGGTGGCTCATCCAGGTGCTGACCTTCGCCAGCGCGGTGGTGGTGCCCGCGATGCTCGGTGTCGGGCTCATCTTCCTGGCGTTGTGGGTGGGCTCGCTGGTCCTGTGTCACCGGGTGGAGGAGCAGGTGGCGGCGCGGCAGCGGGCCGACGTCGCCCAGCAGCAGTAGCAGCACCGGTCGCAGCACCGGTCGCAGGAGCAGCTGCCAGGAGGGCCAGCGGGAGCCACAGCTTCGCCGGCCAGATGGCGGCGCGCTCGGCCAGCCCCGACCAGTGGTCGGCGCCGAGCAGTCCCGCGAAGGTGACGACGCCAGCGAGGGCCACGCCGGCGAGGACCAGGCCAGCGCTGCGCAGTCGGCCAGGCGTCGACAACCGCGCGTGCAGCAGCAGGGCGAGCGGCTGCGCCACGAAGACCGGGAGCGCCACGAGGGAGTGGGCCAGGGGGTGGGTGTCCACGGGCAGGAGCCCGACGCCGACCGAACCCAGCCCGGCCACGACCCACAGCCAGCCGACCAAGGCGGGTCGTCCGTGCGCCCTGAGCAGCGGGAGGGCGCCCAGTGCCTGGAGGATCCCGAAGAGGATGAACGTGAGGTCCATCAGCACCGGGGCGGACGAGCACCCGACCTCGTGGGGCGAGCAGGACGTGCCGAGGGCGCTGATCGTGTCGTCGGCCAGCGAGTACTGCACGCCCGCGAGGAGAGCCAGCGCAACCTCGATGACGAGGTAGGCAGGCTGGACCAGCCACGCGGCATACCTGACGTCCTTGCTCGTCCCCGCCACCTCTTGCACACCGCGACGCTAGTCCCTGCCGTTGCTCGGTAGGCTGGCGGCCGTGACGACTCAGACCGAACGCTCCCTTGTCCTGGTCAAGCCCGACGGCTTCGCCCGCGGCCTCAGTGGCGAGGTGCTTCGCCGCATCGAGGCGAAGGGTTACACCCTCGCCGCGCTCGCGGTGACCACCCCCACCCGCGAGCAGCTCGCCGAGCACTACGCCGAGCACGAGGGCAAGCCGTTCTACGAGCCGCTCGTCGAGTTCATGTCCAGCGGTCAGGTGACCGCCGTCGTCATCGAGGGCAACCGCTGCATCGAGGGGTTCCGTGCGCTCGCCGGAGCCACCGACCCGACGGCCGCGCTGCCCGGCACCATCCGTGGTGACCTCGGCCGTGACTGGGGCAAGAAGGTCCAGGAGAACATCGTGCACGGCTCGGACTCCGCGGAGTCGGCTGCCCGCGAGATCGCGATCTGGTTCCCGAACCTGTAGTCGCTGGGGCCCGGACAAGCCTCAAAGCCCTGGAAGCACTGAGGGCTAGGACGTCTCGAGGTCGTCGAGACCGCTGATCACCACTTCGAGGAGCGCCGCCAGCTGGTCGCGCTCCTCGCGGGTCAGGCCGGCGAGGATGTCGGACTCGACGACGTTGGCCTCGCGCACCGCCGCCTCGAACAGCTCCCAGCCCTGCTCGGTGAGCTCGACGAGGACTCGGGTGCGGTTCTCCGGATCGGGGGAGCGGCGCACCACACCGCGTTCGGTCATCCGGTCCAGCCGGTGCGTCATCGAGGACGCGGCCACGTTCGTCGCGTCGGCCAGCCGGCTCGGCGTCAGCGTGCCGTCCGCCGTGGCCAGCTGTGCCACCACCGACCACTCGCCGTGGGAGAGGTCGAGGTCCACGAGCTGGCGCGTGTACCACTGCTCGAGCTTGCGGCCCAGGGAGTTCACCGCCGTGATCACGCGCTGCACGGACTCGTCGCCGCCTGCCGCGACGTAGGTCGCCACGGCTTCCCGGTACTGCTCCTGGGCGCTCTGGGCGCCTTTCACGTTCTTGGACCTCGGGGGCATGCCGTCATCTTCGCATGCTAAGATTTCGATATCAAAATATTCGAACTCGAAGAACTGTTGAAGTGACCATGCGCGCCCGTCTGTTGATCCTCGCCTCTGCCGTAGCCATGCTCGGCTGGGGCACTGTCCTGCCCTACCAGTACGCCTACGCCGCGACGACGCGCGGCTGGGGGTCGCTGGTTGCGGCGGCAGCATCGAGCCTGTTTTCGGTGGGCGCGCTCCTGGCCGCTCCCGTGGCTGGCCGCCTCGCAGACCGCATGTCGCCCGTCATGGTCGCGGTGGGCGCCAAGGTGGTCGCCGCGGCTGGTGCCGCCTCCCTCATCTGGGCGGACGGCCCGGTGTCGTTCCTCGTCGGCATGTTCGTGTTCGGCCTCGGGATCACCGCCGCGGGTCCCGCCCAGTCCGTGCTCGTGCTGCGCTGGGTGGGCGGCTCCGACCGCCGCCGGGTCTTCGCGTGGCAGTTCACCGGCCAGGCCCTCGGCATGGCCGTCGGGGCGTTCGGCGCCGGTTACGTCGTCGACCTCGACCGCGCTTCCGGCATGTGGCCCGCCTTCGCCGGCGCGGCTGCCGGCTTCCTCGTCTCCGGCCTCCTCCTGCTGGCCGCAGGTGCCAGGCGATGGGGTATGCCGGTGGGCTCGCTCGACGAGCCCGGCCTTGCCTCCGAGGGGGTCGGCTCGGCCGGCCCGCGAGAGGCACTGCGCGCCATCTGGGCCATTCCGGCCCTGCGCTGGACGGCGCTGGTCACGGTCACGCTGGCCCTGGGCTTCTACGCCCAGTTCGAGTCGGGGCTCCCTGCCTACGCCCTCACGGTCCTGCACGTGGAGGAGACCACCATCGGCCTGGCTGCCGCCGTCAACTGCGTCGTCATCATCGCGCTGCAGATGCTGGTCGTCAGGCTGACGGCCAAGCGCAGCGGGGCGACCCTGCTGATGGGTGTGGGCGCCATCTGGACGCTGTCCTGGCTGGTGCTCGCCGCCTCCTCGCTCGCCCCTGAGCTGTCCGCGGCCCTGTTCGTCACGACGTTCGGGATCTTCGCGGTCGGCGAGACGATGTATGCTCCCGTGCTCAACCCGCTGACCGCCAGCCTGGCTCCGTCCGGCCTCGTCGGCACCACGCTCGGCCTGTTCACTGCGCTGCAGACCGGTTTCTCGGCCGCCGGCCCGCTGGTGGCTGGGGTGGTGCTCGGGGCGGGCTTCGGAGGCCTGTTCATCGGCCTGCACGTGGCAATCAGCCTGCTCGCCGTGTTCGGGGCTTGGCGGCTGCGTGTGGCGATGCGCCCACGGCGGTCGGCCGTGCCGCGCCGCGTCGAGGCCGAGCTGGCAGCCTGATCCACGCGGCATACCTCACCTTGCCACCCGCAAAACGGCCGTTGCGACGCAACCCGGGAGTTGCAACTCCCGTTTGGCGGCTGGATGACGTGGGGTCGAGACCTGGCGATCGACCTGGGCACCGCCAACACCCTGGTCTACGAGCGGGGTCGCGGCGTGGTCCTCGACGAACCCTCGGTCGTGGCCGTCGAGGCAGCCACGGGCAAGCTGATCGCCGCAGGCGCGCGGGCCAAGGAGATGCTCGGTCGCACGCCGGGCCACGTCCGAGCGGTGCGGCCGCTGGCCGACGGGGTCATCTCCGACGCCGACGTGACCGAACAGATGCTGCGGTACTTCGTCGACCAGGTGCGTCCCTCCCGACTGGTCCGTCCCCGGATGGTCGTCTGCGTCCCGAGTGAGGTCACGGGAGTCGAGCGCCGTGCCCTCGAGGACGCCGCGGTGCGCTCGGGCGCTCGCCGGGTCTACGTCATCGAGGAGCCCATGGCTGCCGCCATCGGGGCGGACCTGCCGGTCAACGAGACCTCGGCCTCGATGGTGGTCGACATCGGCGGTGGCACGACCGACGTCGCCGTCATCAGCCTCGGAGGGATCGTGACGGCCCGTTCGGTCCGCGTCGGTGGCGACGAGATCGATGAGGCGGTGATCGCGCACGTCAAGAGCGAGTACTCCTTGCTGCTGGGGGAGCGCAGCGCCGAGGACATCAAGGTCGCGGCGGGATCAGCCTTTCCCCTCAGTCAGGAGACGAGTACCCGCGTCCGGGGCCGCGACCTGGTCAGCGGCCTGCCCAAGACCGTCACCATCTCCAGCCAGGAGGTCCGCCGAGCGATCGAGGGGCCGGTGCTGCAGATCGTCGAGCTCGTGCGGGCGACGCTCGACGTCTGCCCACCGGAGCTGGCAGGCGACATCCTCGACAACGGGATCACGCTGACGGGCGGGGGAGCGCTGTTGCGCGGACTCGACGAGCGACTCCGGCACGAGCTCGGCGTCCCGGTGCGGGTGGCCGACGACCCGTTGCGGGCCGTCGTGCGCGGCTCGGGACGATGCATCGAGGAGTTCTCGACCCTCCAGCGGGTCCTCATCGACACCCGCCGTTTCTGACCGATGCGTGCCCCCTCCCGACTCAGGCTCCTGGTGGTGCTGGTGGTCTTGACCGTCGTCGCCCTCTGCGTCGACGTGTCCGGTGGCCGGGGTGTGGCACCGCTGCGGTCGGCGGGTGGAACGGTGCTCGGGCCGCTCGAACGCCTCCTGTCAGCCCGGGACCCCCAGGGCACCCGGGACCCTCAGGACCCCCACGACCTTCAGGAAATCGTGGATGCCCGCGTCCCGCGCGACGAGGTCCTGCGCGCCCAGGCTTCGCAGAAGTCCGTGACAGGGCAACAGCTCCAGGGGCTCCTGGACTCGCCCGACCTGGCCGGGGGCGCGTTCGTCCCCGCGCGGGTCGTCGCCGTCGGCCGCGAGGGGGCAGCGGGACCCGAGCGGGTGACGCTCGACGCCGGGTCGCGCGACGGTGTGCGGACCGACCTGTCCGTGGTCGGCGTCGACGGTCTGGTCGGGCGCGTGGTGACGGTCTCCCCGTGGACCTGCGACGTGCTGCTCGTCGGCAGCGCTGACCTCCTCGTGGGCGTGCGGGTCGGAGCGGCCGGCACCCTGGGCGCGGTGGGCAGCGGGGCCCAGGGCGCACACCGTCGTCCTGCGGGCGAGCTCAACCTCACCGTCGTCGAGCGCGGTCTGGTGCGGACGGGTGACGCGGTGACCACGTTGGGCAGCGTCGGAGGATCGCCCTTCCCCCCGGGGCTGAGGGTGGGCACCGTGGAGCGCGTCGACGACGCCCCCGGCGACCTCACGCCCACGGCCTCCGTCCGCCCCGCGACCGACGTGACCACCCTTGGAGTGGTCGGCATCCTGCGCACCGGTCCGCGCTCCACGCCGAGGCCGGCCGTCACGGGTGGGGGCTGACCGTGCCCGTGCCCAGCCTCGCCCTCACCCTTCGTGGCCTCCTGCTGCTGGTCGCCGCCGTGGCCACGGTGACCCTGGCTGCCCGCTCGCAGCTGGTCCTGCCCGACCTGGTCCTCCCCGTCGTGGTGGCCGGCGCCCTGCGCACCGGCGCCGCCCGCGGTGCGCTGCTCGGCCTGGCGGGTGGCTGGCTGGTCGACCTGATGCCACCAGGTTCGGCGGTGCTCGGCACCGCAGCCCTGGTGTATGCCGCGGCCGGGCTCCTCGCCGGGGCCGGAAGGCGCGAGGGAGAGACGCCGTTCGGCTGGGTCGCCGTCGTGGGACTGGGTAGCGCCGCACTCGTCGCGACCGGACGGCTCGTGGTCGCGATGCTGTCGGGGGCGGCTGTCGACTGGCACGTCGTCGGGCTGCGCCTAGTGCTCACCGCGCTGCTCTGCGCGATGTTCGTGCCCGTGCTCGTCAACCTCGAGCGGCGACTGGCCCGAGGACGACGATGAAGCGCGGGTGGCGAGCGTGAGGCGCTCGCGCATCGCGCGGGACCACTCGCCTCGGGTGTGGGTCCTCGGACTCGTGGTGCTGTGCTTCATGGGCACGCTCCTCGGTCGGTTGGGGCAGGTCCAGATCGTGGGCCACGAGGATTACCAGCGGGCAGCGGCCACCCTCAACACCCGCACGGTGACCGAACCTGCCGTCAGGGGCCGCATCCTCGACCGCACCGGTCTGCCCCTCGTGGACAACACGACCGAGACCGTGGTCACCGTCGACCGGGGACAGCTCGTCGAGTCAGAGGACGGTGGGCGCGACCTCGTCCATCGCGTGGCCCGTGTGCTGGGGGCGGACTTCGACCAGCTGTGGGGGCGCACCCAGCTCTGCGGGGTGCAGGGCGCGCCACCGGCGCCGGTCTGCTGGGCCGGATCCGCCTACGTGCCGATCCCGTTGGCAAGCGGCGTCGATCCCCGCAGGGCACTGAGTCTCCTCGAACGTCCGGATCTCTTTCCGGGAGTGGGGGTCTCGGCTCAGCCAGTGCGGGACTACCCCGCCCAGCGGACCGTCAACGCGGCTCACGTGCTCGGCTACCTCGCTCGATCGGACGCCGAGGACGTGGCGGCGTCGAGGGGCGCGATCGGCGACCTCGACCTGGTGGGTCGGTCCGGGCTGGAGCAGCAGTACGACACCCAGCTCCGCGGCACCCCTGGGACCAGCACGGTCGCAGTCGACCCCCGCGGCATCGTCACCCGGACGCTCGGGCAGACCGACCCCGTTCCCGGTCGGGACGTCGTCACCAACCTCGACGCCAGGGTGCAGGCCGCCGCGGAGGCTGCCCTGGCGTCGGCCGTCGCCTCGGCGCGCAAGCACGGTCACCGGGCTGACTCCGCGGCGGCGGTGGTCCTGGACGTCACCAATGGTGGTGTCGTCGCGGCAGCGAGCTACCCGTCCTACGACCCGGATGTCTGGACGGGGGGCGTGACCCCGGCCGAGCTCGCGCGACTCACCGACGCGTCAGCCGGGACCCCGCTCGTCTCCCGCGTGACCTCGGCGGCGTTCTCGCCCGCCTCGACCTTCAAGGTGGTCAGCCTGCCTGCCGCTGTCAGGGCCGGGAACTCGCTCGACGGGACCTACAATTGCACGTCCGGCTACACGATCGGGAACCGCAGGTTCGCCAACTTCGAGTCCCGCGCCTATGGGCGGATCTCCCTGCGCAAGGCGGTGGAGGTCTCCTGCGACACGATCTTCTACGACTTCGCCTACCGGTCCTGGTTGGCGCAGGGCGGGCTCGCGGCGAAGTCCGATGCCAGGGACCCTTTCGTCGCGATGGCCGACGCGTTCGGCCTCGGACGGGCCACGGGCATCGACCTGCCCGGCGAACAGGCCGGGCGGATCCCCGGCCGTACGTGGAAGCAGCGGCAGTGGGACCAGACCCGCACCGAGACCTGCAGGCACGCCAAGTCCGGTTACCCGGAACTGCTGGCCACCGACCCGAGCCGCGCGGCATACCTCAAGGGGCTTGCCGTCGAGAACTGCCAGAGCGGCTTCCAGTTCCGTGCCGGGGACGCGGCCAACTTCGCGATCGGGCAGGGTGACATCACGGTCACGCCCCTGCAGATGGCTCAGGTCTATGCAGCCATCGCCAACGGTGGAACGCTCTGGAAGCCGGAGGTCGCGCGCGCCTTCGTCGCTCCTGGGGGGTCAACGGGCGGGGCCACCGAGCGGGTCGCTCCCGTCAGGACGGGGACCGTGCCCTTCCCCGCCGGCACGCTGTCCTTCCTCCGGGGCGCGCTCGTGGGGGTCGTGACCTCGGGCACCGCCAGGGGAGCGTTCGCCGGCTTCCCGCTCGACCAGTGGCCAGTGGCGGGGAAAACCGGGACCGCAGAGGCGTTCGGCAAGCAGGACACCGCCTGGTTCGTGTCCTACGCACCGGCCACCAGACCTCGGTATGCCGTGGCGGTGGTGGTCTCGCAGGGGGGCACCGGAGGCGAGGGGGCCGCACCCGTTGCCCGGCGGATCCACGAGGTCCTGCGCACCCTGAGGTAGGGATGGGCGAAGTGGGGCGATGGCAGGACAGTCAGTAGGCTGACCGCCATGGCTGACTTCGATGTCGTAGTTCTCGGTGCTGGTCCTGGCGGGTACGTCGCGGCGATCCGCGCCTCCCAGCTCGGTCTCAAGGCCGCGGTGGTCGAGTCCAAGTACTGGGGCGGGGTCTGCCTCAATGTCGGGTGCATCCCGTCCAAGGCGCTCCTGCGCAACGCCGAGCTGTCCCACATCCTGACGCACGAGAAGGACAAGTTCGGGATCGAGGGCGACGCAACGATGGCGTTCGGCCCGGCCCACGCCCGCTCGCGCGCGGTGTCCGCCGGCATCGTCAAGGGCGTCCACTTCCTGATGAAGAAGAACAAGATCACCGAGATCGACGGCTGGGGCACGCTGACCAGCCCGACCTCGATGGACGTCGCACTCAGCTCCGGCGAGAAGCAGACGGTCACCTTCGACAAGCTCATCATCGCCACCGGTGCCACGACCCGGCTCATCCCCGGTACGTCCCTCTCGGACCGGGTCGTGACCTACGAGGAGCAGATCCTCACCGACCAGCTGCCCCAGTCGATCGTCATCGCCGGGTCCGGTGCGATCGGCGTCGAGTTCGCCTACGTCATGAAGAACTTCGGGGTCGACGTGACCATCGTGGAGTTCCTCGACCGGATGGTGCCGACCGAGGACGCCGAGGTGTCCAAGGAGCTGCTCAGGCACTACAAGAAGCTCGGGGTCACGGTCCTGCTGTCGACCAAGGTCGAGTCGATCGACGACAGCGGCGAGAAGGTCAAGGTCACGGTGTCGCCCGCCGCAGGTGGTGAGTCGACGGTCATCGAGACGGACAAGGTGCTGCAGGCCATCGGCTTCGCCCCGCGCCTCGAGGGTTACGGCCTCGAGTCCCTCGGCGTGGCCACGGAACGCGGAGCCATCGTCATCGACGACCACTGCCGCACCAACGTCGACAACGTCTATGCGATCGGCGACGTGACCGGCAAGCTCATGCTGGCCCACACGGCCGAGGCGCAGGGTGTCGTCGCGGCCGAGACCATGGCCGGGGCCGAGACCATGCCGGTCGAGTACGACTTCATCCCCCGGGCGACGTTCTGCCAGCCGCAGATCGCCTCGTTCGGCTACACCGAGGAGCAGGCCCGGGGCAAGGGCTTCGACGTCAAGGTCGCGAAGTTCCCCTTCTCGGCCAACGGCAAGGCGATGGGACTCGGCGACGCCGTCGGCTTCGTCAAGGTCGTGGCCGACGCGAAGCACAACGAGATCATCGGCGCCCACCTCATCGGCCCCGAGGTGACCGAGCTGTTGCCCGCGCTGACCCTGGCCCAGAAGTGGGACCTCACCGCAGACGAGGTCGCCCGCAACGTCTTCGCCCACCCGACGCTCTCCGAGGCGGTCAAGGAAGCAGTCGAGGGCATCGCCGGCCACATGATCAACCTCTGATCGCCACCTCGCCGATCCTTGTCGTCTCGCCGTCCGCTCACGGACAGTTCGGAGTTCCCGGTATGCCGCGCGTGAGCCTGCCGATCACGACCGAGAGGCTCGTCCTGCGCAGCTTCCGTCCCGGTGACGAGGACGACGTCTTCACCTACCGGTCGGTGGCGTCGGTCGTGAGGTACATCCCGGGCGAGCCCAAGACCCGCGAGCAGGTGGCGGACCTGGTGGCCGAGCGGGCCACGGCTGGCCGGCTCGACGAGAAGTCGCCGATCCTCACCCTCGCGGTGGAGCTGCACGGGCGCGTCATCGGCGACGTGCTCATCCACCTCGACGGACTCGACGGCCACGACGGACGGCAGGCCGAGATCGGCTGGGTGTTCGCCCCCGACGTGGCGGGTCAGGGGTACGCCACCGAGGCGGCCCGTGCCATCACCGAGGCCGCGTTCCGAGAGGTCGGGGTCCACCGCGTGTGGGCCCAGCTCGAGCCTGTCAACACCGCGTCGTCGCGCATCTGCGAACGGCTGGGCATGCGACGCGAGGCACTGTTCGAGAGGGCCTCCTGGTTCAAGGAGCAGTGGACCGACCTGGCGATCTATGCGCTCCGCGCCGACGAGTGGTCGGGCCGGGCGACAGAGGGTGCTGGGGCCGGCTCCTGACTTCCCCGAGGGCGACTCCGACGCCGAGCTCGGAGCGCCGCTCGCCGCTGCCCGCGCTGACCGGACTGCGCGTCCTGGCCGCGGCGTGGGTCGTGCTGTTCCACTACCGGCCCGACCTCGAGGCGCTCGCTCCGTGGACGGTGCCTGCCGACACCCTGATGCGTGCGGGGTACCTCGGCGTGGACTTGTTCTTCCCCTTGAGCGGTTTCATCTTGGCCTACAACTACGCCGACTCCATGCGGGCCTTCTCCGGGCAGTCGACCGTGTCGTTCATCCGCAGCCGGTTCGCGCGCGTCTGGCCGGTGCACTTCGTGGCGCTCAACATCGACCTGGGCATGGCTGTCGCCATGGGCACCCTCGGGATCGGCGAGGGCGGGCAGCGGCGCACGCCCGCGGCATACGGGCAGAACGTGCTCATGGTGCAGAACTGGTTCAACGACCGCCCGAGCTTCAACGGTCCGGCGTGGTCGATCGGCTCCGAGTGGTTCGCCTACCTCGTGGCACCGGCGCTCTTCGTGCTCGCGGCGCGCGTGGTCAGGGCGCGCAGCTCCCTGCTGCTCGCCGCCCTGTCGTATGCCGTGATGCTCACCGTCTTCGCGGCGTTCGCCCTGCCCAACGGCAACCTCGAGCACATGTTCTACGTCCGCATCATGGGGGAGTTCGTCGCAGGGATCTTCCTCTGCCTCGCCTGGGTGCGTGGCGGTGTGGCCCTCGGACGACTGGCTCCGCTGCTGCCGTCCGTCGTGCTCGTGGTGGCCCTGGTCCCGGCGGTCGCCTCAGGGGACTACTGGATGGCCCCGGTGATGGGGCTGGTCGTGGCGGTCGTGGCGACGGCCGGCGGCTCGGTCGGGCGCTGGCTGTCCACGCCGCTCATGGTGGCCGCGGGGGAGGTGTCGTACTGCCTCTACATGACGCACTACCTGATGCGTCCTGTCGTCACTGGGCTGCGCGAGTGGGGCGACGACGCGTGGTGGACGGCGGGTCTGGCAGTTGTGGCCGTGGTGCTCGTCCTCGGGGGCGCCGCCTGGCTGATGCACGTCGTGGTCGAACGCCCGGCGCGCACGCTCTTGCACGCGCGTTCGCTGTCCGCGACCCGCCCGGCGCCCGAAGCCCAGACCGAACGTGAGCCCGAACTCGTGGGCGCCCACGGCTGAGCGGCCTACGTCGTGGGCTCGGTTGCCCGCTTGGCGGTTGCCTTCTTGGCGGTTGCCTTCTTGGCCTTGGGCGGCAGGGTGGCGATGTGGTCCCGCGCCCGGTCCGTCCAGGTGGACGTCTCCTCGTCGGACAGGTCGGAGGGCAGCGACAGCCATCCGTTCATGGGGCGCTCGGCGGGTCCGAACGGGCCGCTGCCGGGGAGGGCCTGCAGCTCCTCCAGCCCCGCGGGGTCGAGCTTGACCCCGACGTCCTCACCGAACAACCCGGCGTACATGTTGCCGTTGACGAACGCGCCGACACTGCCGAACATCGGCTTGACCTCAACGCCCGGCGCGTCGCTGATCAGGCTGCGGAAGCGGGTCTTGGCCTCGTCACTGTGCTTGGGCATCTGCATGTCCCCATCCAACACTGCTTGCGCCGGCTGGGGGAGCCTGCAGCGGCGCACGCGCGGTGCACCGGCGGTGCATCGGCGGTGCATCGGCGGCGATTAGGGGCCCAACCCGCCCGCTGGTAACCTTGCAACCGCCGTAGACCGGCCGCGGATCCAGAGAGCCCAGGTGAACCAGCCCTGGCGCACCGCGCAACGATCACACAAAGGAGCAGTGCCGACTCATGCCGTTGAGCCTCGACGTCAAGAAGAAGATCATGTCCGAGTACGCCACGCACGAGGGCGACACCGGTTCCCCCGAGGTTCAGGTGGCGATGCTGACGCAGCGCATCCTCGACCTCACCGAGCACTCGCGCCAGCACAAGCACGACCACCACAGCCGCCGCGGCCTGCTCCTCCTGGTCGGCCAGCGTCGCCGGCTCCTGCGCTACCTCGAGAGCGTCGACGTCGAGCGTTACCGCTCGCTGATCAAGCGCCTCGGTCTGCGCCGCTAAGCATTCGACAGGGACGGTCCTCCATGAGGGCCGTCCCTCTCGCATGGGGCCGGCACTGATGCCGCCCAGCACGACAGAAACCAGTGCACAACGACGATGCACCGGGACTACAGATAAAAAAGGAGGGCCCAATGGAGGGTCCAGAGATCCACTTCGCCGAAGCGACCATCGACAATGGTTCGTTCGGCACCCGCACGGTCCGGTTCGAGACCGGACGCCTGGCCAAGCAGGCCGGTGGCGCAGTTGCCGCCTACCTGGATGAGGACACGATGCTCCTCTCCACCACCACCGCCGGGAAGCACCCCCGCGAAGGTTTCGACTTCTTCCCCCTGACGGTCGACGTCGAGGAGCGGATGTATGCCGCGGGCAAGATCCCCGGCTCGTTCTTCCGCCGCGAGGGTCGCCCGTCCACCGACGCGATCCTCACCTGCCGGCTGATCGACCGCCCCCTGCGCCCGACCTTCACCAAGGGTCTGCGCAACGAGGTCCAGGTCGTCATCACGGTGCTCGCGCTCAACCCCGACCACCAGTACGACGTGCTCGCCATCAACGCGGCCAGCGCCTCCACGCAGATCTCGGGTCTGCCGTTCTCCGGTCCGATCGGTGGCGTCCGCGTCTCCCTGATCGACGGCCAGTGGGTTGCCTTCCCCAACTTCTCGGACATCGAGCGCTCGACCTTCGACATGGTCGTCGCCGGCCGCATCGCGGGCGATGACGTCGCGATCATGATGGTCGAGGCCGAGTCCACCGAGTCGACCTGGAACCTCGTCAAGAACGAGGGCAAGCAGGCTCCGACCGAAGAGGTCGTCGCCGAGGGCCTCGAGGCCTCGAAGAAGTTCATCAAGGTCCTGTGCGAGGCCCAGGCCGACCTGGCGAGCAAGGCCGCCAAGCCGGTCCAGGAGTTCCCGATCTTCCTCGACTACGAGGGCGACGCGTATGCCGCCGTCGAGGCTGCGACCTCGGACGACCTGGCGCAGGCGCTCACCATCGCCGGCAAGCAGGAGCGCGAGGACCGCATCGACGAGCTCAAGGACTCCATGAAGGAGAAGCTCGCCGGTGAGTTCGAGGGCCGCGAGAAGGAGCTGTCCGCGGCCTACAAGTCCGTGCAGAAGAAGCTGATCCGTCAGCGCATCCTGCGCGACAAGGTCCGCATCGACGGCCGTGGCCTCGCCGACATCCGCGCCCTGGGCGCCGAGGTCGAGGTGCTGCCGCGCGTGCACGGCTCGGCCATCTTCGAGCGTGGCGAGACCCAGATCATGGGCGTCACCACGCTGAACATGCTCCGCATGGAGCAGCAGCTCGACACCTTGTCGCCGGTGACGCGCAAGCGCTACATGCACAACTACAACTTCCCGCCCTACTCCACCGGTGAGACCGGTCGGGTGGGTTCGCCGAAGCGTCGCGAGATCGGTCACGGAGCGCTCGCCGAGCGTGCCCTGATGCCAGTGCTGCCGACCCGCGAGGAGTTCCCCTACGCGATCCGCCAGGTGTCCGAGGCTCTCGGCTCCAACGGCTCGACGTCGATGGGCTCGGTCTGCGCGTCCACCCTGTCGATGCTCAACGCCGGTGTGCCGCTGCGCGCCCCGGTCGCCGGCATCGCGATGGGCCTCATCTCCGAGGAGGTCGACGGTGAGACGCAGTACGCCGCGCTGACCGACATCCTCGGTGCGGAGGACGCCTTCGGTGACATGGACTTCAAGGTCGCCGGAACCCGCGAGTTCGTCACGGCCATCCAGCTCGACACCAAGCTCGACGGCATCCCCGCCTCGGTGCTCGGCGGCGCGCTGACCCAGGCTCGCGACGCGCGCCTGCACATCCTCGACGTCATGAACGAGGCGATCGACGCACCCGACGAGATGAGCCCCTTCGCTCCTCGCGTCATCTCGGTGCAGGTCCCGATCGACAAGATCGGCGAGGTCATCGGGCCGAAGGGCAAGATGATCAACCAGATCCAGGACGAGACCGGCGCGCAGATCTCGATCGAGGACGACGGCACGATCTACATCGGTGCGACCGACGGCCCCTCGGCCGAGGCCGCCCGGGCGCAGATCAACGCCATCGCGAACCCGCAGATGCCGGAGATCGGCGAGCGCTTCCTGGGCACCGTGGTCAAGACCACGACCTTCGGTGCGTTCATCTCCCTGCTGCCGGGCAAGGACGGCCTGCTGCACATCTCCGAGGTGCGCAAGCTCGTCGGTGGCAAGCGGATCGAAGCCGTCGAGGACGTCCTGGCCGTGGGCCAGAAGGTCCAGGTCGAGCTCAAGGAGATCGACCCGCGCGGCAAGCTGTCGCTGGCGGCGGTGCTCGCGGAGGGCGAGGGCGGCGACGCTCCCGCCGCCGAGGGTGACGCGCCTGAGGCCAGCAGCACCGAGGGCGACGCCCCCGAGGCCGAGGCCGGCGAGTCCACCGACGACCGTGGCGAGCGTCGTGAGGGTGGTCGCAGTCGCAACCGCCGTCGTGGCGGCCGTGGCGAGCGCGGTGGCGAGGACCGTGGCGGCGACGCGCCCGAGAGCGCGGCTCCGGCCACCTCGGAGGACGCGGCCGGCTGAGCCGACGCACACCAGCCTGACGAGCGGGCCGGCACACCTCAGGGTGTGTCGGCCCGTTGGCTTTGCCCCCGGTGGGCGAGGAGGCGATGCGCCACGCGCGTCAGGGCACCTGGCGGGCGCGCACGCAGCAGAGGTCTGCGGCAGGTTCGAGGCGGGTCTGCACGTGTCGGCACCCGAGGGCTTCGACGGCGCCGGTGACCAGGGCGAGGTTGATCCCGCAGACGAGGTCGGTGTGGTCCCGCGCGAGCCGGTCGAACGGACAGTTGGCCAGCTCGAGCTCACGCTCGTCGTCCGTGGGAGAGGGCTCGTAGCCGTGCCGGGCGAGCAGCTCTGACACGGCGCGCAGCTCAGCGCGCGGGCCGCGTGGGAGCGGGCTGCCCGCTGCCAGGGCTCGACCCGCGTCAGTGGCCGCGTCGTCGATCGCCCGGTCGAGCGACACCCGGTCGCGCCCGACCCGCTCGACGGCATCGGCGAGGACCGCGGCGGCCAGGTCGTAGTGCCGAGCCGGGAGCGACACCGACACCTCGGCACGGGCGCGCCGGTAGAGCTTGGACGGCCGGCCGGCGCCGGGGCCCGCTCGACCACTCAGGCGGCGGAACTCGACCTCCAGCAGGCCCTCGTCGACGAGCCGGTCGAGGTGGAACTTCACGGAGTGCAGTGGCAGCCCCACGGCCTCGGCCGCCTGCTCACGACTGACCGCCGTGCGTTGCCGCGACACGTGGTCGTACAACGCCCGTCGTGACGGCTCCGCGAGGGCGCCCACGGACCCGATGCTGTCGTGCACGTCGTGCGCTTCCGGCGACATCAGGCTCCTCGAGCGACTCGTTGACTAACGGGGACGCCGCTCCTAAAGTCAATCTAACACTGTTTTAGAAAGTACAGCAGGTAGTCGGGTAGTCCAGCAGACAGCCGAGCAGAGAGCCGAGCCAGAGGATGACGCATGACTGACGACCGGACCTTCGTCGTGATCGGTGGCGGGCTGGCGGGCGCCAAGACCGCCGAGGCCCTGCGAGGGCGGGGCTTCGAAGGGCGGGTGGTGCTCTTCGCGGGCGAGCCGCACCTGCCCTATGAGCGACCGCCGCTGTCGAAGGACTACCTCAAGACGGGGGAGAAGCTCGAGGACGTGTTCGTCCACGACGAGGACTGGTATGCCGGTCACGACATCGACGTGCGCACCGGCACCACGGTGGCCAGCATCGACCGCGACGACCACGAGGTGGTGGCCGACACAGGTGAGCGCACGGCATACGACCGCGTGGTGCTGGCGACCGGGTGCGCTCCGCGACGGCTCACCATCCCCGGTGCCGACCTCGACGGGGTGTACTCGCTGCGCACCATCGAGGACAGCCAGGCGATCCGTGCGGTGCTCGTGCCGGGACGGCGGATCGTGTTCATCGGTGGCGGCTGGATCGGACTGGAGGTGGCGGCTGCGGCGCGCGAGGCCGGTGCCGACGTCACGGTGCTGGAGGCGCTCGACCTGCCCCTGGTGCGGGTGCTCGGCCCGACGATCGCCGAGGTGTTCGCGGACCTGCACCGAGCGCACGGGGTGGACCTGCGTACCGGGGTCACCGTCGAGGCCGTGGAGGGCGAGTCTGCCGTGACGGGGGTGCGGCTCGCGGACGGTTCGGTCGTGCCGGCGGACGCCGTCGTCGTGGGGATCGGGGCAACGCCCAACGTCGCGCTCGCGCAGGCTGCGGACCTGGACGTCGACAACGGCGTGACGGCGGACGCGGTGGGGCGCACGAGCGACGCGGACATCTTCGCGGTGGGTGACGTCGCGAACGTCGAGCACCCGTTCCTCGGGCAGCGGATTCGCGTCGAGCACTGGGCCAACGCCCTCAACCAGCCCTCGCTGGTGGCAGCGGCCATGCTCGACCAGGAGGGGCCGGAGGCGGAGCTGCCCTACTTCTACACCGACCAGTACGACCTCGGGATGGAGTACCACGGTCTCGGGAGCCCGGACGACGAGGTCGTCGTGCGCGGCGACCTGTCGGCGCGGGAGTTCGTGGCCTTCTGGCTGCGCGACGGGCGGGTGACCGCCGGGATGAACGTCAACGTGTGGGACGTCGGTGATGCGGTGAAGGGCCTGATCCGGTCGAAGGCCGTCGTCGCGCCTGACCGGCTGGCAGACCCTGGGGTCCCGCTGGACGAGCTGGGCGCGAAACCCTGACCTGACCTTTACCTTCCGGACCTGTCCCAGCCGTTTCGCATTCGCCGTCGGCGTGGTGTGATGCTCCATCGGCCCGGACCACCGTCCCAGGGCTGTCAATCCTGAGTTCGTGGAGGACTGCTGTGCGCGTACCCCGCAAGCACGTGTTGGGAGCGGTGGGCGCCATAGCCCTCACCGCTGGAGTTGTTGCCGTCGCCCCGATGAGTGCGCTGGCAGCGCCCTCGGTCGGTGCGCCGGTAGTGATCAACGAGGTCTACGGAGGCGGCGGCAACACCGGCGCGACGTACCGGAACGACTTCATCGAGCTGGTCAACACCAGCGCGTCCACGGTCAACCTCAACGGCTGGTCGGTGCAGTACGCCGGCTCGACCGGGGTCTCGTGGCAGGTCACCGGGCTCGCCGGGTTCCTGCCGGCGGGCGGCAGCTACGTCGTCCGGGAGGCTGCTGGGACCGGCGGCTCCACCGAGGTCCCCTTCGACGCTTCGGGAACCATCGCCATGGCCGGCGGCGCAGGCAAGGTGGCGCTGGTCAACAACGTCACAGCGCTCGGCGGGACGGCCAACCCCTGCACCGCCAAGTCCGGCACCAACCCGTGCTCGGCCCAGCCCTCGGTCGTCGACTTCGTCGGCTTCGGCACGGCGAACGACTACGCGGGCACCGGACCGACGGCCGCGCCCAGCAACACGGTGTCGGTGAGCCGCAAGGCCGGTCCGCAGAACACCGCCGACAATGCTGCCGACTTCGTGGCCGGGGCGCCGAGCCCGACGGCCTGCGGCACCACCTGCACCACCCCGCCCGCCCCGGCCGAGAAGACGATCGCCGAGATCCAGGGCACGGGTCCGAGCACCCAGCTGTCTGGGCAGACGGTGACCACCAAGGGCGTCGTCACGGCGGCCTACCCCACGGGTGGGTTCCACGGCTTCTACCTCCAGACCCAGGGGACCGGTCCCGAGCCGAGCTCCTCGGGCGCCTCGGACGGCCTCTTCGTCTTCCAGACGGGTGGCTCCGGCAGCCCCCTCGACCCCGACGTCGAGGTCGGCAACTACATCCAGGTGACCGGTGCCGTCAGCGAGTTCCGCAGCTCGTCCTCCGACCCGGGGACCCTGACCGAGATCACCGCGTCGGCCTCGAACATCAGCGACGCCGGCGATGAGTTCAGCCCTGTCCAGGCGCTGACCGTGCCGTGGCCGACCACCGATGCAGGGCGTGAGTCGATCGAGGGAATGCTCTTCCAGCCCCTCGGCGACTACACCGTCACCAACACCTTCGGCACCAACCAGTTCGGCGAGGTCGGCCTGGCCGTGGGTGACCACCCGCTGCTGCAGAACACCGAGGTGGGCGCCCCCGGCAGCCCCGAGGCCGCCGCCGTGGTGGCCGACAACGCCAGGCGTGCGGTCACCCTCGACGACGGTGCCTCCAGCAACTTCACGGCGAGCAGCTTCAGCCCGGCGACGTGCGCCGGCCGCCCGATCCCGTGCCTGCTCAACGGCGACCTGACGCCTGCGTACGTCTCGAACACCAAGCCGGTCAGGGTCGGCGAGGCGGCCACCTTCAGCGCTCCTGTCGTCGTGGACTACCGGTTCAACCTGTGGCGCTTCCAGCCGACGGCCCAGGTGGTCGGGCCCGACAACGCGACGTCGCCGGTGGCGTTCGAGAACACCCGAACGGCTGCGCCCGACACTGCCGACATCAACCAGCTCGGCACACCCGACCTCAAGGTCGCGTCGTTCAACGTCCTCAACTACTTCACCGATCTCGGTGACGCCGACCCGACCTGCGTGGCGTTCTACGACCGCGACGACAACGGCGACACGGTCCGCGGCGTCGACGGCAGCCCCTGCACCCGCCGTGGTGCCTGGGATGCGGCTGACCTCGCGCGCCAGACCGAGAAGGAGGTGTCGGCGATCACCGCCCTCGACGCCGACGTCGTCGGGCTGATGGAGATCGAGAACTCCGCACGTTTCGGTCACGACCGTGACGCTGCCCTGGCAGCGCTGGTCGCCGCGCTGAACGAGAAGGCGGGAGCGGGCACCTGGGCCTTCGTCCCGTCCTCGACCGACCTGCCCTCACCGGACGAGCAGGACTTCATCACCAGCGCCATCATCTACAAGGCGGCCAACGTCATGCGCGTCGACCGGTCGCGCGCCCTGGGCGACCAGAGCCAGGACGGCCAGGCCTTCGGCAATGCCCGTGAGCCGATCGCCCAGACGTTCAGGAAGAAGACCGGCAAGGGCGACAAGTTCCTCTTCGTCGTCAACCACTTCAAGTCCAAGGGTTCGGCTGGTCCGTTCCCGGGTGACGCTGACAGCGGTGACGGCCAGGGTGCGTCGGTCACCAGCCGCATCCTGCAGGCGCAGGCCCTGCGCGACTGGGTGCCCGGCGTCGCGGCCGAGTACGGCGCCAAGGGGATCGTCATGGCGGGTGACTACAACTCCTACACCATGGAGGACCCGCTGGACGTCCTCTACAAGGCCGGCTACACCGACGTGGGCAGCCGCTTCGACCCGAACAGCTACTCGTACTCCTTCAGCGGGCTCTCCGGTTCGCTGGACCACATCCTCGTCAACGACTTCGCGCTGCGGATGTCGACCGGGGCCGACCACTGGAACATCAACTCCGGTGAGTCGGTGGCCATGGAGTACAGCCGGTACAACTACCACTCGACCGACTTCCACGACCCGGGCCCGTACCGGTCGTCCGACCACGACCCGGTGGTCCTCGGCCTCACGGCCTTCGTGAAGTAGTCGAACCAGCGCCGCGAGCGACGGGTCCGGTCTCCCGAGTGGGGGACCGGGCCCGTCGTCGTGGACGGGTGGTTACGCTGACCACCGTGAGTGACACGATCAAGGTGGCCGTGATCGGTGCGGCAGGACGCATGGGCGGCCAGGTGTGCCGGGCGGTCACCGACGCGCCCGACCTGGAGCTGGTGGGGCGGTTCGACCAGGGCGACGACCTCGGCGACCTCGGCGGTGCCGGTGTCGTCGTGGAGTTCTCGGTCCCGTCCGCTTCCCCGGCGAACGTGGCGCACTGCGTCGACCGCGGCGTGCACGTCGTCGTGGGCACGACGGGATGGGACGAGGGGCGCCTCGCGACGGTGCGCGACCAGCTCGCCCAGCACCCGTCAGTGGGCGTGCTCATCGCCCCGAACTTCGCGATCGGCGCCATCTTGATGATGCGCTTCGCCCAGCAGGCCGCGCGTTTCTACGAGTCGGTCGAGGTCATCGAGCTGCACCACCCCGACAAGGTCGATGCGCCGTCGGGCACCGCAGCCCGCACGGCCGGCCTCATCGCCGCGGCCCGCGCCGACGCCGGCCTCGGTGCAGTCCCGGACGCCACCACCCAGGACCCCGACGGGGCACGCGGAGGGCGGGTCGACGGCATACCGGTGCACTCGATCCGACTGCGCGGGCTGGTCGCCCACCAGGAGGTGCTGCTCGGTGCTGAGGGCGAGCTGCTGACCCTGCGCCACGACTCGTTCGACCGGACCTCCTTCATGCCCGGTGTCCTCGCGGGGGTGCGGGAGGTCGGCGCCCACCCCGGGCTGACCGTCGGGCTGGAGCACTACCTCTGCCTGGACGCCTGAGTGCGCGAGAAGGTCACCGCTGTCGTCCTGCTCGTGGTGCTGGGCTTCTACTCCGCGACGATCGGCTGGCGAGGGGTCGAGCTGGTCCGGGACGGGCGTCCGGTCGCTGTGCTGTTCGGCGTCGCGGTGATCCTCATCCCCGTGGTCGCCCTGCTGGCGATGGTGCCGCTGGTCAGGCTCGCCCGCGACGGATCGCGGATGATGACCCAAGCCCGGGAGTCCGGCGCGCACGGCGCGTGGGCTGACGAGCTCCACCAGGCCGAGGCCTGCCGGGTCGCCCGGGATCGCAAGGGCGAGCAGGCGCACTACCGCGCCGCCGTCAGGGCCTGGCGGACCTCGCGTCCCTGACGCACCCGGCATACCGTGGTGGCATGCACCGTTCGCGCATCGGCATCGTCCTCATCGACCACCCGGGCGAGCACTACGACGCGGGCCTCGCCTTCTGGGCCGGTGCCCAGGGTGTGCGTCCGGTCGAGGACGGTCCCTATGCCAGCGTCGGCGAGATCGGGTCGCTGAACCTCGAGGTCCAGCGATTGGAGGACGGACCGCCGCGCGTCCACCTGGACATCGAGACGGACAACGTCCGCGCCGAGGTCGCGCGACTGACGGCGTTGGGCGCGACCACCGTGGACGACCGGGAACGCTACGTGATCATGGCCGATCCGGGTGGGGTGATCTTCTGTGTGGTCGGGATCCAGACCGGCGACCGGTTCCTCGAGGATGCGCGGGAGTGGCCCTGACCGCTGCGGTCAGGGCAGACCGAGCAGCCTCAGCCCAGCCGCGACCGCGGCGGCCAGCACCACCACGACGATGAAGGGCGCCCGCAGCAGCAGCGCCAGCATGGCGACACCGACGGCGGCAGCGCGGGAGTCGAGGGTGATCGCGCCCGAGCTCGAGGTCAACGTCTGCACGCCGACGAGGGCGGCCAACAAGGCGATGGGCAACGCCGAGGTGATCCGTGTCGTGCGTTCGCCCTCGAGCCACGACGTCGGCACGACGTAGCCGAGGTACTTGAGCAGGAAGGCCAGCCCGCACGCGATGAGCAGCGCGGTCCACGTGCTCATGGCGTGCCCCCCGGCCTCGCGGCCCCCGGCCTCGCGCCCCCCGGCCTGGCGGTCCCCGGCCCGGAGTTGCCAGTCCGCGGCGACACCTCGTCGGGCCACTGGTGCGGCGGCGGTGGGTCGTGGTGGGCGCGTCGCCACACGCCCGCCAGGAGTGCGGTGCAGGCGGCGACCAGGACGGGGACACCGGCGGGAGCATGCGGCGCGACGAGCACGGCGATCAGTGCGGCCAGCACTGCGATGGCGACGGCATCCCTCGACTTCAGCCGCGGCCACAGCAGGGCGCAGAAGGCTGCGGCCGCGGCGGCGTCGAGTCCATAGCGGCGGGGGTCGCCCATGGCATCGCCCACGAGCGAGCCGACCAGCGTCGTCGCGTTCCAGAGCACGAAGACCCCTGCGCCCGTCACCCAGAAGCCGAGTCGCGCGGCGACCGTCTCGGGCTGCGCGACACTGACCGCTGTCGACTCGTCGATCGTCAACTGGGCTGCGAAGACCTTCCGGAGTCCCCGGACGTCCAGCATCCGCGCGACCTGCAGCCCGTACAGGCCGTTGCGGACGCCGAGGAGCGTGGAGGTGGCGATGGCGGCGGGCCCCCCGGCCGCCCCGGCGGCCATGACCCCCACGAACGCGAACTGCGAACCCCCCGAGAACAGCAGCAGCGACAGCACCTGCGTCTGGAGGATCGACAGACCCGCAGCCACCGACAGGGCGCCGAAGCTGACGCCGTAGGTTCCTGTTGCCACCGCTACCGACAGGGCTTGGCGCACGACCTGGGAACGTCGCTCCGGGGTCAGGGTCGAGCTCACGGGCCCGGAGGTTCCGGCGTGATGTCGGCGACCAGGCGGACCTCGCGCGCGGTCCCACCGTCGGGAGAGACCACCCGGTCGCGGAACGCGCCGTCCGGGTTCAGCCCTGCATCGAGGAGGAACGCCCGAGTGGCTTCGTCGCCGGCCAGCACCCAGGTGTGCAACCGGTCGGCGCCGGCGCCGCGCAGGGTGTCGACGGCCGCGTTCAGCAGCCGTGACCCGTGGCCGACCCGACGCGCCTGCGGGTGGACCGCGAGCGCAGACAGCTCACCGGTGCCCGGGGACGCATCGGGGTCCTGGCTCGGGCCGATGGCCGCGAACCCCACGACCTGGTCGCCCGCACAGGCCGCGAGCAGCCGGTAGACCCCTGGGGGAGGCGCGGCAAGGGACTGGCGCCAGACGGCCGCGAAGGCTTGTGGCTCGAAGGTCTCCAGCACCTCCGCCGGCAGCACCGCGGCATACGCCTCGCGCCACACGGTGGCCTGGACGAGCCCGACGGCGGGGGTGTCGGTCTCGCGCGCCACCCTGACGCTGGCGTCGGCGAGTGGTCCGGGGGAGG
This sequence comes from Pedococcus sp. P3_C7, assembly GCF_056402615.1. Taxonomy (NCBI): domain Bacteria; kingdom Bacillati; phylum Actinomycetota; class Actinomycetes; order Micrococcales; family Intrasporangiaceae; genus Pedococcus; species Pedococcus sp. P3_C7. The sequence continues at coordinate 102,643 of NZ_JBFUHC010000001.1, forward strand.
AGGTGTGACCGACGTGGTCGTGCTGGTGAGCCATGGCCTGCATCCTGCCATCGGTGTTTCGAACCTCGTCAGGCGCGCTCGTACGTCACCCAGCTGAAGCCGTCGCGCCGCTCGCGCCGGACCTCGTGCCAGTGGCTCGCGTCGATGTCGGGAAAGCGCACATCACCCTGGGGCGACTGGTCCACCTCGGTGATCAGCAACCGGTGCGCCCACGGCATCGCCTCGGTGTAGACCTGCCCACCGCCGCAGACGAACACCTCGGCCGCGGGACCGGCCAGCGACAACGCCTCGCTGAGCGAGTGGGCCGTCTCCACGTCGGGGTGGCTCCAGTCGGGCTGGCGGGTCACGACGATGGTCCGGCGACCCGGCAGCACCCGGCCGATCGAGTCGAAGGTCTTGCGTCCCATGACCATCGGATGGCCCATGGTCGTCCGCTTGAAGTAGGCGAAGTCCTCGGGCAGGTGCCACGGCATGTCGTTGTCGGCCCCGATGACGCCGTTGCGGCCGACCGCGGCAATGAGCGTCACGTTGGTCATGGGCACAGGGTAGCGACCACGCGGAGGTCACCGCCGGGCCCGCACGGTCCGCGGCCTGACTCAGACCGCGATGGGCGCCTTGATCGAGGGGTGCGCCTGGTAGCCGACCAGCTCGAAGTCGCCGAGGTCGAACTGGTCGATCTCCTTGCCGGACGCGATCTTCATCTGCGGCAGGGGGAGGGGCTCTCGGGTCAGCTGGAGGGTGGCCTGTTCGACGTGGTTGGAGTACAGGTGGGCGTCGCCGAGGGTGTGCACGAAGTCACCGGGCTCGAGGTCGCAGACCTGCGCCACCATCATGGTGAGCAGCGCGTAGGAGGCGATGTTGAACGGGACGCCGAGGAAGATGTCGGCCGAACGCTGGTAGAGCTGGCAGGAGAGCTTGGGCCGGTGCCCGTCCACCGCGGGGGACACGTAGAACTGGAACATCGTGTGGCACGGCGGGAGCGCCATCGAGTCGACGTCGGCGACGTTCCAGGCCGACACGATGTGCCGACGGCTGTCAGGGTTGGTGCGGATCGACTCGATGACCTTGGCGATCTGGTCGACGTGGCCGCCGTCCGGGGTCGGCCAGGACCGCCACTGGTAGCCGTAGACCGGCCCCAGGTCGCCGTTCTCGTCCGCCCACTCGTCCCAGATGGTGATGCCGCGTTCCTGGAGCCACCGCACATTGGAGTCGCCGCGCAGGAACCACAGCAGCTCGCCGATGATCGACTTGAGGTGGAGCTTCTTGGTCGTGAGCACCGGGAAGCCCTCGGACAGGTCGAACCGCATCTGGTAGCCGAACACGGAGCGGGTGCCGGTGCCGGTGCGGTCGGACTTGTCCGTCCCGGTCGTCATGACGTGGTCGAGGAGGTCGAGATACTGCTGCACGGACGCAGCGTAACGCCGGGCGGCGACAGGGCACCGAAGCAGACCAAAACCGCAGCGTATGCCGCGTGGCCGGCGCCGCGGCATACCTCGGTCGCCGCGTCGATGCCGCCAGCTCGGCGTCACCTTCCCGCCAAATTGCGTCCCGGTCGGTGTCCGCCGCGCGGGGCGTGCTCTGCGGGGCGATAGCCTGCAGGCATGAGCACCTCGTCCCCGTTCGGCCGCGTCCTGACCGCCATGGTCAGCCCGATGAAGCCCGACGGAAGCCTCGACCTCGAGGGCGCCCGCCGACTGGTCGCCCACCTGCTCGACAGCGGCCACGACGGCATCGTCGTCAACGGCACCACCGGTGAGTCCGCCACCCTGAGCGACGACGAGTCCATCGAGATGGTGCGCCTCGTCGCCGAGGCCGTCGACGGTCGCGCGGCGGTCGTCGCCGGGGTCGGCTCCAACGCCACCGCACACAGCGTCGAGATGGCCGGTCGTGCGGCGGAGGCCGGCGCCACCGGGCTCCTGCTCGTCTCGCCCTACTACAACAAGCCGACCCAGCGCGGGCTCGTCGCGCACTGCCACGCGGTGGCCGACGTGACCGACCTGCCGGTCATGCTCTACGACATCCCGGGCCGCACCGGCATCCCGTTCGACACCGCCACGCTCCTCGAGCTCGCCGCCCACGACCGGGTCGTCGCGGTCAAGGACGCCAAGGGCGACGGGTGGGCCTCGACCAAGGTCATGGCCGCGACCGACCTGCTCTACTTCTCCGGCGACGACGCCGCGAACCTGCCCTGGCTCGCCCTCGGTGCCATCGGGGTGGTCAGCGTCGTCGGCCACGTCGCCGGCAAGGACTATGCCGCGATGGTCGCAGCCGTCGACGGCGGCGACCTCGACGGCGCCCGAGACATCCACCGACGGCTGGTCCCCGCCGTCGACGCCATCATGAGCACCTCCCAGGGTGCGATCATGGCCAAGGCCGCGCTCGTCGAGCTCGGCGTCATCGACCACGCGACGGTGCGCTTGCCGCTCGTCGAGTCACCACCGGAGCACCTGGACATCCTGCGCGCCGGTCTCAAGGAGTCTGGCCTGCTGTGAGTCATCCCCACCCCGAGCTGAACCTGCCCCGGCCGCTCGCGAAGAACGGCGTGCGCATCATCGCGCTCGGCGGTCTCGGCGAGGTCGGCCGCAACATGGCGGTCATCGAGCACGACGGCCAGCTGCTCGTCATCGACTGCGGCGTGTTGTTCCCTGAGGACCACCACCCCGGCGTCGACCTGATCCTCCCCGACTTCGAGTACCTCGAGGACCGGCTCGACGACATCCAGGCGATCGTGCTGACCCATGGCCACGAGGACCACATCGGCGCGGTGCCCTACCTGCTCAAGCTGAAGCGCGACATCCCGATCGTGGGGTCGATGCTGACACTGGCGCTCATCGAGGCCAAGCTCAAGGAACACCGGATCACGCCGTACACCCTCGGGGTCAGAGAGGGGATGCGCGAGAAGCTGGGCGTCTTCGACTGCGAGTTCGTGGCGGTCAACCACTCGATCCCGGACGCCCTCGCGGTGTTCGTCCGGACACCCGGCGGAACGATCCTGCACACCGGTGACTTCAAGATGGACCAGCTGCCGCTCGACAACCGGCTCACCGACCTGCGCGCGTTCGCGCGGCTGGGGGAGGAGGGCGTCGACCTGTTCATGACGGACTCGACCAACGCCGAGGTGCCCGGCTTCACGACGCCGGAGAAGGACATCGCGCCGGCCATCGACAAGGTCTTCCGCGACGCGGAGCGCCGGATCATCGTGGCCTGCTTCTCCTCGCACGTGCACCGCGTCCAGCAGGTGCTCAACGCCGCCGAGACGGCCGGCCGCAAGGTCGCCATGGTGGGCCGGTCGATGGTGCGCAACATGGGGATCGCCGCCGAGCTGGGGTACCTCCACGTGCCCGACGGCGTGCTCGTCGACGTCAAGAAGCTCGACAAGTTCCCCGACGACAAGGTCGTCCTGATCTGCACGGGGTCGCAGGGCGAGCCGATGGCGGCCCTGTCGCGGATGGCCAACCGTGACCACCGCATCGACGTGGGAGAGGGCGACACGGTCCTGATGGCCTCGTCGCTCATCCCCGGCAACGAGAACGCCGTCTACCGCATCATCAACGGCCTCATGCGGCTCGGTGTCAACGTCGTGCACAAGGGCAACGCCAAGGTGCACGTCTCCGGCCACGCCAGCGCCGGTGAGCTGCTCTACTGCTACAACATCGTCAAGCCCCGCAACGTGATGCCGGTGCACGGCGAGTGGCGACACCTCGTCGCCAACGCCGAGCTCGCGGTCCAGACCGGTGTGCCGCGCGAACAGGTCGTGCTGGCCGAGGACGGCGTGGTCGTCGACCTCGTCGACGGCGTCGCGCGCATCGTCGGGGCGGTCCCGTGCGGCTACGTCTACGTCGACGGGTCCTCGGTGGGTGAGTTCGACGAGGCGCTGCTCAAGGACCGCCGGATCCTGCGTGACGAGGGGTTCATCTCGGTCATCGTCGTGATCGACTCCGCCACGGGCAAGATCGCCGCGGGACCGGAGATCCAGGCCCGGGGTTTCGCCGAGGACGACGAGATCTTCAGCCAGGTGCGGCCCAAGATCGAACAGGCGCTCGCCGAGGCCACCGGCAACGGCGTCACCGACTCCCACCAGCTCGAGCAGGTCATGCGTCGCGCGATCGGTGGCTGGGTCGGCGGCAAGATCCGTCGCCGCCCGATGATCATCCCGGTCGTCATCCAAGCCTAGCCTGCGCCTGCTCCACCCGAGAAGGGCGCGCTTCACCCGAGAACCGTTTCCGGGTGAAGCGCACCTTTATCGGGTCACCCGATAAAGGTGCGGCAGGTGGGGCTCGGGTATGCCGCGGGGGCGGCTACCAGGGGCGCGCGAGGTCGAGCGCGCGCGGGTCGCCGACCGGCAACCACCCCTGCGGTCCGTTGACGTAGTCGGCGCGGGGTCCGTGCTCGGCGAGCTCGGCCACGGCTGACAGCAACCGCTCGACGTGCTCAGCGGTCGTGGCCAGCCCGACACTGGCGCGGACGGCGGTCGTGGACCCCACGGCGTGGGGGTCGTCGAGCAGGGCGTCGACGCACAGGTGCGCACAGAACTTGCCGTCCCGGACCCCGATGCCGTGCTCGGCCGACAGGGCCGCGGACACCAGTGACGAGTCGACCCCGTCGATGGTGAAGGTCGCCACGGCAACGCGCTCGTGGTCCGGGCTGAAGAGGGAGTAGGTCTGCACGCCGTCGATGGCGGCCAGACCGTCGAGCAGACGCTGGCCCAGCGTGCGCTCGTGCTCCTCCACCGCGTCCGCGTGCGCCCGCAGGGCATGGCACGCGGCAGCGAGGGCGATCGCGCCGATGACGTTGGGACTGCCGCCCTCGTGGCGTGCGGCCCCCTTCTGCCACACGACTGCGCGCTCGGTCACGGACTTGGTGGCGCCGCCGCCGGCGAGGTAGGGCGCCGCAGCGTCGAGCCAGTCCGCCCGGCCTGCCAGGACTCCCGTGCCGAACGGTGCGTACAGCTTGTGGCCGGACAGCACGGCGTAGTCGACACCGAGGTCGTCCAGGTCCACGCGGCGGTGGGGGGCGTACTGCGCGGCGTCGAGGACCACCCTCGCGCCCGCCTGGCGGGCGATCGCCGCCAGCTCGCGGACCGGCCAGATCTCTCCCGTGACGTTGGAGGCGCCGGCGAGCACGACCAACCGATGGCGGCCGGGGTGGTCGCGAAGCGCAGTCCGCAGGAGCGCCCTCGCGTCGCTGATGCTGCCGGGGACCGGAAGCCGGTGGGTGCGCTGGTGGGGCCACGGCAGAAGCGCGGCGTGGTGCTCGGACTCGAAGACGAAGACCTGCGTGTGGCGCGGCAGACATCGCGCCAGGAGATTGAACGAGTCGGTGCTGTTGCGGGTGAAGACGACCTCGTCGCCCTCGCGTGCCCCGACGAACGACCGCACCTCGGCCCGCGCCTGCTCGTACCAGGACGAGGTCACCCGGGAGGCCCAGCCATTGCCGCGGTGGACCGAGGAGTAGGTGCGCACCGCCGTGTCGACGGCCTTCTTGACGCTGACCAGCGCCGGCGTGGACGCCGCGTGGTCGAAGTTGGCGTAGTCCACGGCCCCGTCCAGCGTCGGCACGAGCAGCGACTCCGACACGACCGCGGGCAGCGGGCCGACCTCGCCCAGTGACCGGGCATCGGGAACAGGGCGGAGGTGGCTCTGGGTGCGGGCGTGCGCGAGGGGGGCGCTGCGACGGAAGGCTGGTGGCGGGGTGCTCGCGATCGACATGGGTAGAGCTCCTGGTCCGGGTGGGACCCGAGAGCTCCCGAGTCCGCGCTTGCCGGCTGCGGGTGCAGTCGGCCCGGTCGTCACCCGGAGCACCCCACCGCGGAGGAGGGTTGCTGGTCAGCAAGCCGGGGCTGTGCGCTGACACTCATGACCTGTCGTCGAGGGTAGCGGCACGGGTCGAGCGGGATCCAGCACGTGGGCGTGGGTTCCCGCGATCTGAGATGGCGGAAGTCCGTGACCGCCAGGTGGCCGGAGGCAGGGCCGAGCGATCTGGCGGGGCGGGTCGGCATCGCCGTCCCCACGCGACCCTTCCCCCTGTGCGCGCCTGTGCCGACGACCACTGCTGGTCGTCGGCACAGGCCCCGCCAGACGCAAGGCCCAGCGTCCCACCGGGCGTGCGCCCTGGTAAGGGCTACCTGCCCTTCGTACCCGATCGGGGAGGGCAACTCGGCCGTTCGGGCCAGGGCGATCCGGACACATTGCCTGCGGGTGGAACGCGTGTGACGCGTGTGTCCCGTGTGACCTTCGCGTAGCCTGCGGAGCATGGCGACACGTCCGTCCACCCCAGCACGATCAAATGCAGGGTCGCGCTCGTCGGGGAGCCGGGGCACCGCAACACGCCCCGCCAACCGCAAGAGCAGCACACCCCGCAAGTCCCCAGCGCGTGGCAAGGCCAGCGGTGGCGGACTGCCGCTGCCCCTGCGCGCGGTCCGCGGCACCTGGATGGGCATGGCACACGTGGCCGGCGGCGCGGTGCGCCGGGTCGGCACCAGCGCCCGTGAGCTCGAGCCCGAGCACCGACGTGACGGGCTCGGCTTCTTCCTCATCGGACTGTCGATCCTCGTCGCCGCCCGGGAGTGGTGGGCCTTCGAGGGCGCCCTCGGCGACGTCGTGCACGCCGTCGTCGCAGGCACCTTCGGACGCGTCGCCTATGCCGTGCCGCTCGCCCTGCTCTTCCTGGGCATCCGCTTCCTGCGCGCGCCGCAAGAGGACTCGGCCAACTCCCGCCTCGGTGTCGGTCTCGGCGCGCTCGCCTTCGCCGCCTCGGGGTTGGCCCACGTCGCCGCCGACATCCCCACCCCGCCCCAGGGCGCCGACGGGATGCGTGACGGTGGCGGCATCATCGGGTTCCTGGCATCCAGCCCGCTCGAGGCGGCGGTGTCGGTCTACGGCACCGTGCCGATCCTGTTGATGGTGGGCTTCTTCGGCCTCCTGGTGATGACCGCGACGCCCGTGCACATGGTCCCCACCCGCCTCGCCGAGCTGCGCGACCACCTCCTCCACCGGGGGACGGTCGACGCCGGGAAGGACCCGCTCGCCGACGCGGTCGAGGACAAGCCCAGGCGTCGTCGCCGCGTGATCGACCCGGAGGGTCCGCTCGAGGGGGACGAGGCGTTCGAGCAGGCCGCTCTCGTGGCACCCGACGGTCGGCGGTTCCGCCCCGGCGAGAAGCGCCCCACCTCGCCCGGCGTTCTGGCCCCTTCGGCGACTGCCGAAACCACCTCGCCCGCCAAGGGCCCGGCCATCGAGGTCAAGGCCGCCCTCGAGGCGCCCCCGACGACCCCGCTGCCACAGCGAGTCGAGCAGCTCGCGCTCGCCGGCGACATCACCTACACGTTGCCCGACAACGCCATCCTTGAGCCGGGTTCCCCGCACAAGACCCGCAGTGCCGCGAACGACCGCGTGGTCGAGTCGCTGAGCCAGGTGCTCGAGCAGTTCGACATCGATGCCCAGGTCACCGGCTTCAGCCGTGGACCGACGGTCACCCGCTACGAGGTCGAGCTCGGCCGTGGCACCAAGGTCGAGCGCGTCACCGCGCTCTCCAAGAACATCGCGTATGCCGTGGCCTCGGCCGACGTCCGCATCCTGTCGCCGATCCCGGGCAAGTCCGCGATCGGCATCGAGATCCCCAACGCCGACCGCGAGAAGGTCAGCCTCGGCGACGTGCTCCGCAGCCAGGCAGCGCGGGGCAACGAGCACCCGATGGTGATGGGCGTCGGCAAGGACGTCGAGGGCGGCTACGTCATCGCCAACCTCGCCAAGATGCCGCACCTGCTCGTCGCGGGCGCCACCGGCGCGGGCAAGTCCAGCTTCGTCAACTCGATGATCACCTCGATCCTCATGCGGGCCACGCCCGACGAGGTGCGCATGGTCCTGGTCGACCCCAAGCGGGTGGAGCTCACGGCATACGAGGGGATCCCGCACCTCATCACGCCGATCATCACGAACCCCAAGAAGGCCGCCGAGGCGCTCGCCTGGGTGGTGCGTGAGATGGACACGCGCTACGACGACCTCGCGCAGTTCGGTTTCAAGCACATCGACGACTTCAACAAGGCGGTCAAGGCGGGCAAGGTCAAGCCGCTGGCGGGCTCGGAGCGGGTCATCCACCCGTACCCGTACCTGCTGGTCATCGTCGACGAGCTCGCCGACCTGATGATGGTCGCGCCCCGGGACGTCGAGGAGTCGATCGTCCGGATCACGCAGCTGGCACGGGCCGCGGGCATCCACCTGGTGCTGGCGACCCAGCGCCCGTCCGTCGACGTCGTCACCGGCCTCATCAAGGCCAACGTGCCGTCGCGGATGGCGTTCGCGACCTCGTCGCTGGCAGACAGCCGGGTCGTGCTCGACCAGCCCGGTGCCGAGAAGCTGATCGGTCAGGGCGATGCGCTGTTCCTGCCGATGGGCTCCTCCAAGACGATGCGCGTCCAGGGTGCGTGGGTCACCGAGTCCGAGATCCAGCAGGTCGTCAAGCACGTGACCGGCCAGCTCAAGCCCAGCTACCGCGACGACGTCACCGTGGTGGCGGCCAAGAAGCAGGTGGACGACGACATCGGCGACGACCTCGAGCTGCTGCTCCAGGCCACCGAGCTCGTCGTGACGACCCAGTTCGGCTCGACGTCGATGCTCCAGCGCAAGCTGCGCGTCGGGTTCGCCAAGGCAGGTCGGCTCATGGACCTGCTCGAGTCCCGCGGGGTGGTGGGTCCGTCCGAGGGTTCCAAGGCGCGCGACGTGCTGATCAAGCTCGACGACCTGCCCATGACCTTGGCGCTCATGCGTGGGGACGAGGTGCCCGAGATGGAGCCGGTGTTCGACGGACAGGCGGCGGATCCTGACGACACGGGTGTCGAGCGGACGGACGAGGTCGCCCTTGCGGGTTCCGGCTACACGCCCGGTTACGCGCCCGACTCACGCTACGACAACGACCCGGTGGCGAGAGGGCTCGCCGGTCGCGAGGAAGTCGAGGAGTCCCTCGACGCCTGGGAGCTCACCGGCAGGGACTGACCAGCCCAGAGATGAAGGGCGCGGGATGAAATAGACCTGTGCCCTTCGTCGTTGCGCAGAGGTGACTGCCGCTCCCGAGACCCTGACTGACGCCACCGCCCCGACTCCGACAGCCCCGACTTCGACCGCGACCTCCACGCGCAGGCCGTCACCGCATCCCAGCACCGGTGTCCAGCCGGCCCCGACGGGCCGTTCGTACCTCCGCTTCGTCCTCGTGCTCGGCGCGTTGATCGCGATCGGTCCGCTGACCATCGACACCTACCTGCCGGCGCTGCCGTCGATCACCCGCGACCTCGCGGCGTCGGAGTCGGCCGTGCAGGGCACGCTGACCGGCATCCTGCTGGGCATGGGGCTCGGGCAGCTCCTCGTCGGGCCGCTTGCGGACGCCATCGGACGCCGCCGACCACTCATCGCCGGGCTGGCGCTGCACATCGCGGCCTCGGTGTTCTGTGCGTTCGCCCCGACCATCGAGCTGCTCACCGTCGGCCGGGCGATCCAGGGGCTGGGCAACGCGGCCGTGTCCGTGGTTGCCATGGCGATGGTGCGCGACCTCTTCGCGGGGTCGGCTGCCGCGACGATGCTGTCCCGCCTGATGCTCGTCATGGGTCTCGCGCCGGTGCTCGCCCCGACCTTGGGCGGCTTCATCCTCCGGCTCACCTCGTGGCGCGGGGTGTTCGTCATCCTCGCCGTGGCGGGTGTGCTCCTGGTGACACTGGCCAGTCTCGCCCTGCGCGAGACGCTTCCTGCGGAGCGACGCAGGCCGCTGGCCCTCCGCCCGGTGCTCAACACCTACGGCATGCTCCTGCGCGACCGCACCTTCGTCGGGCTCGTCCTCATCAGCGGCCTGATGTTCGCGACGCTGTTCTCCTACATCGGCGGCTCCTCGTTCGTGCTGCAGGACATCTACGGCCTGAGCGTGACCCAGTTCGGGCTGGCCTTCGGCCTCAACTCGCTGGGCTTCCTCACCGGGTCGCAGGCGAACCCCTTCCTGCTCAAGCGGTTCCAGCCGCGCCAGCTGGTCCGGGCGGGCGTCTCGATCGGTGCGGTCGCCGCACTGGTGCTCCTGGCGTCGGCGATCACGGGTGTCGGTGGGCTGACCACGGTCCTCGTGCCGCTCTGGTTCCTCTTGTTCGCGTGCGGTCTCACCCTGCCGAACACCCCCGCACTGGCCCTGACCCGGCACGGTGAGGCCGCGGGGACCGCTGCTGCCCTGCTCGGCGCGTCGCAGTTCGTCATCGGTGGTGTGTCCGCCCCCCTCATCGGCGCGATGGGTTCGGGCTCAGCCGTCCCGATGGCGCTGGTCATGGCGGTCACTGCCTGCCTCGCGGCCGTGGTGGCCGCCCGGACGCTGCGCGTGAGGGTCGTCACGAACTGAAGCACGCCACCTGACGACTCGGCGCCCACCCTGGGGACTCGGAGACCCTTGGGACTCGGCGCACACCCTTAGGGTGTCGCCATGCGTGAATGGTTCAACGCCGTCAAGGGGCACCCCAGTGGGGTGCTCCTCGCGGCGCAGCTGCTCGAGGTGCTGGCGTACCCCTTTGCGGGGGACACGCCGCTCGGGCGCACGCTCATCGGGGTGTTCGGCGTGCTGGTGCTCTCGATCGCGGTCTATGCCGTCAGGGCGACGCCGGCCCTGACGTGGGTCGCGGTGGTGCTGGGCGTGCCAGTCGTGGCCCTGACCGTCGCCGAGGGGCTGGCCCCGGCGAACCACCAGGTGGTCTTCTGGTCAGCCATCCTGCACGCGGCCTTCTACGGCTACACCGGGTACGGCCTGATCCGCTACCTGTTCGACGACTCCTGGGTGACCCGCGACGAGATCTTCGCGGTGGGAGCTAACTTCACGGTCGTGTCGTGGATGTTCGCCCACCTGTTCATGGCCGTGCAGGTGGTCTATCCGGGGTCGTTCACGGCCTACCAGGGTGAAGGACACCGGACCTTCCTCGAGCTGCTCTACCTGTCCTTCGCCAACCTGACCAGCGTCGGGCTCTCCGACGTGACCGCCGTCCTGCCCTTCGCGCGCTCGGTCGTGATCATCGAGCAGGTGGCCGGCGTCATGTACGTCGCGCTGATCATCGCCCGCGTCGTCGGCCTGACCATCTCCCGCTGGCGCAACTAGCAGGACGACTACCCGGAGACCGGCACGCCGTCGAGGTCCTTGATGGTGGCCAGGCTGGGCCCGCGCTGCTCCTGCAGCGACCTCGCGCCTGCCTCGGCGTCCCTCATCACGCGCAGGATGTTGCCGCTCGTGAGCTTTCCGAGGTCGTCGTCGGACCATCCGCGGTCGGCCAGCGCGGCCAGCAACCGGGGGTAGCCGGTGACGTCCTCGAGCCCCTCGGGCAGCGTGGCCACCCCGTCGTAGTCGCCACCCAGCCCGACGTGGTCGACTCCGGCCACCTCGCGGACGTGCTCGACGTGGTGGACGACGTCGGCGAGCGTGGCCTTCGGTGTGGGCCGGCTGAGGCAGTACTCGTCGTAGAACGGGCTGTATGCCGCGGCGTCGGCCGGCGTGATCCCCTCTGCCGCCGCCGCCGCGTTCAGCTCCTCGCGCCAGGCTGCCGCCTCGGGGTTCACGAACGTGGGCACGAACGTCACCATGCAGACGCCGTTGTTGTCCCGCAACGACTCCAGGACGTCGTCGGGCGCGTTGCGCGGGCTGTCACAGACCGCCCGCGCCGAGGAGTGGCTGAAGATCGCCGGTACCTCTGCCACCCGCAGGGCGTCGCGCATCGTGTCGGCCGAGACGTGGCTGAGGTCGACGAGCATGCCGATCCGGTTCATCTCGCGCACCACCTCGACGCCGAACGCCGACAGACCTCCGTGCACCGTCACGTCGGTGGCCGAGTCGGCCCAGTCGACGTTGCTGTTGTGGGTCAGCGTCAGGTAGCGGACGCCCAGGACGTGCATCATGCGCAGGGTCGCGAGCGAGTTGTTGATCGAGTGCCCGCCCTCGGCCCCCAGCAGGGAGGCGATCCGCCCCGACTCCCAGGCGGCCGCCACCTCGTCCGCGGTGCGGGCGAAAGCCAGCCGGCCGGCATACCTCGCCACCATCTGGTGGCCCGCGTCGATCTGCTCCAGGGTGGCGCTCACGGCGTCGTCACCCTGGAGCGAGGCAGGCACGAAGACCGACCAGAACTGGCCGCCGACGCCACCCTGGGCGAGGCGGGGCAGGTCGGTGTGCGTCGGGGTCCCCCCTGCCTCGATGTCGAGCCGGTCGAAGTCGTAGCCGACCTTCTCGCGCGCCTCCCACAAGAGGTCGTTGTGCCCGTCGATGACCGGATGGCGCGCCAGCAGGGCGCTGATCCGGGCGGTGGTCGCATCGGCTGTCGCGGTCATGACGCCACGCTACCCACCTCTAGAGTGGGGACATGAGTTCGACAACGCAGCGCAGCGTCGCCCTGGTCACACTGGGGTGCACCCGCAACGAAGTCGACTCCGAGGAGCTCGCCGGCCGCCTGGCCGCCGAGGGCTGGTTGCTCGTGGACGACGCCGACGACGCGGACGTCGCGGTGGTCAACACCTGCGGGTTCGTCGAGCAGGCCAAGAAGGACTCGATCGACGTGCTCCTCGAGGCCTCGGCTCGCAAGGGGCACTCGAAGACCCAGAAGGTCGTCGCGGTGGGATGCCTCGCCGAGCGCTACGGCCAGCAGCTGGCAGACGAGCTGCCCGAGGCCGACGCCGTGCTGGGGTTCGACTCCTACGCGGACATGTCGAGCCACCTGCGGGCCGTCCTCGACGGTCACGCGCCGGCCTCGCACGTCCCGTCCGACCGACGCCAGCTGCTCCCGTTGTCCCCGGTCCAGCGGCAGGACGGGTCGGCCGGTGTGGCACTGCCCGGACACGGCATCCCCACTGACCCCACCTCACCGGAGCAGGTCTCGACCGAGCCCGTCGACGTCACCGTGGACGGACCGGTCCCGGCGTCCGGCCCGCGGGTGATCCGCGCCCGTCTCGACGGTCGCCCCTGGGCTCCCCTCAAGATCGCCAGTGGCTGCGACCGACGGTGCGCGTTCTGCGCCATCCCGATGTTCCGCGGTGCGTTCGTGTCGCGGAGGCCGCACGACATCGTCGCCGAAGCGCGCTGGTTGGGGGAGCGCGGCGTCAAGGAGCTGTTCCTCGTCAGTGAGAACTCGACGTCCTACGGCAAGGACCTCGGGGACATCGGGCTGCTCGAGAAGATCCTGCCCGACCTCGCTGCGGTCCCGGGGATCGAGCGCGTCCGGGTGAGCTACCTGCAGCCCGCCGAGATCCGTCCCGCACTGCTCGACGCGATGGCCTCCGTGCCGGGCGTCGTGCCCTACTTCGACATCTCCTTCCAGCACGCCTCGGCCGGACTGCTCCGCTCGATGCGGCGCTTCGGCGGGCGCGAGGCCTTCCTCGGACTCCTCGACGAGGTGCGCGCCCGGGTGCCGCTGGCCGGCATCCGGAGCAATGTCATCGTGGGGTTCCCGGGTGAGACCGAGGACGACCTCGCCGAGCTCGAGGCGTTCCTGCTGGCTGCCCGACTCGACGTCGTCGGTGTGTTCGGGTACTCGGACGAGGATGGCACCGAGGCCGAGACCTATGGCAACAAGCTGCCCGATGATGTTGTCGCAGAACGTGTTTCGAGATTCACAGCGCTCATCGAGGAACTGAACCTCCAGCGTGCCGAAGAGCGCATCGGTGAGATCGTGGACGTCCTCGTCGAGTCGGTGCCCACGGGCGATGACGAGGACGAGGAGACGTCCGTCGTGGGTAGGGCGGCCCACCAGGGACCCGACGTCGACGGCGTGACCATGCTCGATCCCTCCCAGTTCCCCGACGTCGTGGTCGGCGACATCGTGCGGGCCGTCGTGACCGGGACCGAGGGGATCGACCTGCTGGCCGTGCCATGCTGAGCGAGTCGGCCCCGGCCCCCGACCCGGCCGCGGCGCCGGTGGCGGTCCCGCCCCCGAGCTCCTGGAACATCGCCAACGCCCTCACGGTCACCCGGATCCTGCTCGTGCCGGTCTACGGCTGGCTGCTGCTGGTCGACGGTGGGGACCGTCCGTTGATGCGCTGGGCGGCGGCGGTGGTGTTCATCTTTGCGACCCTCACCGACCGCATCGACGGCGACATCGCCCGGCGTCGCGGCCTGATCACCAACTTCGGCAAGATCGCCGACCCCATCGCCGACAAGACCCTGATGGGGATGGCCTTCGTCGGGCTCTCGGTCCTCGGTGAGCTGCCGTGGTGGGTCACCGTCGTCGTCCTGGTGCGCGAATGGGGAGTGACGGTGCTGCGGTTCTTCGTGATCCGCCACGGCGTGATGCCCGCGGGTCGGGGCGGCAAGGTCAAGACGGCCCTTCAGTTCTTCGGCCTGCTGTTGTTCACGCTGCCGCTGTCGTCCTTTGCCGGAGCGGACGCCTGGAACCTCGTCGCGGACGTGGTGCTGGGGCTCGCGGTCGTCGTGACCGTCGTGACCGGACTGGACATCGCGCTGAAGGCGTTGCGCCTGCGGCAGACCAGCGAACGTTCGGCGATGAAGCGCGCGCGCCGAGCCGCCCGACACGGATGAGCATCGCTCCCGAGGTGGTGGCCGCCCTGGCTGCGGCCTCGCGCAGCATCGCGACCGCCGAGTCGCTCACCGGTGGCCTGGTCTGCGCGGCGCTCACCGACGTGCCCGGCGCCTCAGCCGTGGTGCGGGGCTGCGTGGTGGCCTATGCGACCGAGCTCAAGACCCAGGTTCTCGGGGTCGACGCCGGCCTGCTTGCGACCGGTGGTGCGGTCCAGGCCGAGGTGGCCCGCCAGATGGCCACCGGGGTATGCCGCGTGCTCGGCTCCGACGTCGGCGTCGCCACCACCGGTGTGGCCGGGCCGGACCCGCAGGACGACCGCCCGGTCGGGACCGTGTTCGTCGCGGTGGCGTTCGACGGCGAGGTGGCGGTCCGGGAGCTGGCGCTGACCGGCGACCGTCAGTCGATCCGGCGGGAGACGGTGTCACATGCCCTCTCGCTCGTGACCGAGATATTGCGCGCGGCCGCCAACGATCCGCATCTCAGGGCCTGACCACGGCAGGGCGCTGACCTGCGCAGACCCACGGACGCCCCTTGGACCGACCACGCACGCCTCACGGACGCCCCGCGGCGACTGCCGTCGTGGCTGCTGTGATCGGTGGGGCGGAAGATTCTCACGCCGTGGACCGTTGACCACGTCGTGCCGCGTGTTCTGCGTTCCCGCGCGCGCAGCGTCAGGGGCTCGGGGTAACGTTGGTGCCCTGCAACCGGCAAGTCGAGCAGTGAAGGAGGGCGTCATGATTCTGCTTCGTCGTGAACTTGGTGACGTGCTCCGTGAGCAACGCCAGTCGCAGGGACGCACCTTGCGCGAAGTTTCCGCAGCCGCATCCGTGTCGCTCGGCTACCTCAGTGAGGTCGAGCGCGGCGAGAAGGAAGCATCCTCCGAGCTGCTCGCCTCGATCTGCGGGGCGCTGCGTCTGCCGTTGTCCGAGGTCCTCGGCCAGGTGTCCGAGCGGGTCGCCGAGACGGAGGCGCTCACCGCGCCGGTCTCGTTGCCGCTTCCGGCGACGGCCATGGTTTCCGCCTCTGCTGCCTGATCGCCCGGACGGCTGGCACCCTCTGCCCTGGTGGGAGCCCGATCAGGTGCGACGCTTTCCCGTGGTCCGGCTGGTCCCCCGTGCCGAGCCGAGCGGGCGTTGGGGTCGACCGTCGTCGGTGGGCGCCAGGCCGTCCTGGCAGCGAGGGCAGTAGAACATCGTCCGTTCCCGCATCGGGGGGCCGATCATCGCGACGCGCACAGTCGTGCCGCACCGTCGACAGGGCCGACCCGAGCGGGCATGCACATACGACTCCTCCCCACGTCGCCGGATCCCGGTGCTGGACTGGATCCCATCGTGTCGAGCCTGGTCGAGCAGCCGCTGAGCGCGGGTGACGACTCGCTCGAGCTCCTCGTCCGCGAGCTCCGATACAGGAGTCCAGGGCCCGAGCCGCGACACGAAGAGCGACTCGCACGCCCACAGGGTGCCGATGCCCGCAAGATTGCGCTGGTCGAGGAGCGCGGCCCCGATCGAGGTCTGCGACCTCCGCAGGTTGGCCAGTGCCCGCGAGAGGTCCCAGTCGCTCCCGAGCAGATCGGGTCCGAGGTGGCCCACGACCGTCGCCTCATGGCCGGTCGGGAGCAGCTCGAGCAGCCCGAGCCGCAGTCCCAGGGCGGTCCACGAAGAGGTGCCGACCGCCGCGCGCAGGTCGTCGCGACGCAGCCAGCCGGCGGTGTCATCCGGTGCCGCGACCCGCCACTGACCCTCCATCCGCAGGTGTGAGTGCAGGGTCAGCCCGCTGTCGAAACGGTGGAGGAGGTGCTTGCCACGACTGACGACCTCGAGGGTGCTGGCTCCGCGCAGGTCGGCCGTGGCCACGCCGGGGAACCGCAGGTCACTCAGCACGACCACTGCGCCGGCGAGCGCCTTGTGCAGTCGTTGGGCGGTGCGCCAGACCGTGTCGCCCTCAGGCACCAGGGACCCCGATGGCAGCGGCTGTGGACCTCACCGCCGCAGTCTCAGGCCGCGCGGGGTGGCGTGGAAGCCTGCCCTGGCCAGGGCGGCTGCGAGCGGGTGGGCAGACCCCAGCACGGCGCCGCCGTCGGCCTTCTCGACGGTGAGCCGGCCCAGTGCACCCTCGCGGACGGCGAGTGCCAGGGCATCGGCCGCGCCCTGGAGGGACTGCTCGTCGTCCGTCCACGAGAGAAGCGTCTTGCCGCCACGCTCGACGTACAGGACGAGCTCGCCGTCGACCAGGACCACCAGGGCCCCAGCCTTGCGGGCCGGCTGGTGTCCACGCTTGCCGGCGGGAGACGTGCCGGCGGCAGACGTGCCGGCTGGGGTCTTGCCGGCTGGTGATGCGATGCCCGAGGAACCAGCCACCGAGGGCCCTCCGGCCGACGCGCCGTCGCCCGGGTCGTCCGCACCCGTCGCCCGGTCAGGCCACGGGAGGGCCGCACCGTACGCGTTGGCCGGGTCGGTGGCGGCGAGCACCATCGCCGGGACGGCTCGGTCGGCATCGTCGCCCACTGGTCGGGCGCCGGCCCGGAGCCGGTCGACCGATCCGGTGGTGGAGAACTGGGAGGCGCCCAGGGACTCGACGAAGTAGCCGCGGCGGACCCGCCCCGACTCCTCGGCAGCCGCCAGGACGCGGTAGACGCCGGCGAACCCGCCCGGAACGTCCTCTGCGACGACCGAGCCGCGCGTGACCACGCCGTAGCGGTCGAGCAGGACCTCGGCCGTGGCGTAGGCGCGGACGGTGGCGTCCAGCTCGACCTCAGGAAGCAAGGACCAGCGTCCGGCCCCAGCGGGCGGCCCGCTGCGGGTCGGCACGGTGGGACGACCCAGCCCACGCTGTCCCGAGAGGGCACCGAGCGAGCCACGTCGTCCGGCATACCTGGTGGTGCGTGGGCCGGGACGGCTGCGCTTGTGGCTGGTGCGGCCGCCGGCGAGCAGGGCGCGAAGGGGGATGAGGGTGTCGTTGGTGGCTCGGCCGTCCCAGACGAGTGCCCACAGGTCGGCGAGCAGGGACTCGTCGTCGCTGCTGCCCACGGCCTCGGCGAGGGTGCGGAAGAAGTATGCCCCGCCACCCGCGAGGGCCTCGGCGATCGCCTGCTCACCGTCGGTGAGCGTCCGGTCAGGGGGAGGTGCCATGGTCAGGTGGGCGGTGTCGGCGAGGTGCAGCGACACCCAGCCGTCGTCGCCGGGTAGTGCCCCGTGGCCGCGCCAGAGGACCTCGCCGCTGGTCGTGAGGTCGTCGAGCAGCGTGGGGGAGTAGTCCACGATCCTGCTCGGGAGGACCAGGCTCTCGAGGGCACTTGCCGGGAGCACGGCTCCCGCCAGCTGCTCGACGGCGCGGACCAGACCTTCGCGACCGCGCAGGCCTCCACCCACCGACTGCCACTGGGGGAGGAACCTGGCCAGCTCGACGGCGGGGACCGGCTCGACCTCGGCGCGCAGCGCGGCCAGGGAGCGACGGCGTAGCAGGCGCAGCACCTCTGCATCGCAGTAGTCGAGGCCGTGCAGCCCACCACCGTTCTCGGTGGGGAGCAGCTCGCCCTCGACGACGCGACCTGAGGAGACGAGTCGGCGGAGGGCGTCGAGGGCAACCGCCGGACCGATGCCCCACCAGGCGGCCACCGCCGCGGCGGGGAAGGGGCCGCGGGTGCGGGCGTAGCGGCGGACCAGGTCGCCCAGCGGGTCCGGCACGGACTCGAGGAAGGTCTGCGGTATGCCGACCGGCAGGGAGCTGCCCAGGGCATCACGCAGGCGTCCGGCATCCTCGATCGCAGCCCAGCGCTCCTGGCCGGCGACACGCACGCGGATGAGGCGTCGGGCCCCCTCGAGGTCCACCAACCACGCGCCGATCTCGTTGCGTGCCAAGGACTCCTGCGACCGTCGGACGATCTCGTCGAGGGGGAGCGGCCCCAGGACCCGCAGCAGGTCGGCCACGTCCTCGGCGTCGCGGCAGGCGCGTTCGGGGACCAGGCGCTGCAGCTCGGACTCGGTGCGGGTCACCTGCGCCGGGTCGAGCAGGTCGCGCAGGGACAGGCCCTCGCCACGGCCCAGCAGCTCGGCCAACAGGGTCGGGTCCAGCGCCAGGGCGGCGGCGCGTTTTTCTGCCAGCGGGGAGTCGCCCTCGTAGAGGAACTGGGCGACGTAGCCGAACATCAAGGACCGGGCGAAGGGGGACGGCTGGGCCGACTCGACGTCGACCAGGGTGACTTCGCGTGACTCGATCGAGCGCATCAGGGCGGTCAGTCCGGGCACGTCGAACACGTCCTGGACACACTCGCGGACCGTCTCCAGGACGATCGGGAACGACGCGTACTGGCTGGCGACCTCGAGCAGCTGAGCCGCCCGCTGCCGTTGCTGCCACAGGGGTTGGCGACGGTCGGGACGCCGGCGGGGCAGCAGCAGGGCACGCGACGCGCACTCCCTGAACCGCGCGGCGAACAGCGCCGATCCGCCTATCTCGGACGTGACGAGGTCATGGACGTCGTCGGCCTCGAGGCGGACGAGCTCGAGCAGCTCGGCGCCCACGCCGCGACCCGAACCGCCGTCGTCCTCGAACTCGAGGTCGGGAAGCCGGAACACGATCCCGTCGTCGCCGTGCATCGCCTGGACGTCGACGCCGTAGCGCTCGCGCATCCGGGCCGACACGCACAGCGCCCAAGGGGCGTGCACCTGCCCCCCGAAGGGCGAGTGCACCGCCACCCGCCAGTCACCGATCTCGTCGCGGAACCTCTCGACCACGATGGTGCGGTCGTCGGGGACGTGGCGGGTCGCCTCCTGCTGCTCGGCGAGGTAGCCGAGCAGGTTGTCCGCCGCCCACTCGTCGAGCCCTGCGGCGGTGACCCGGTCCCTCGCCTTGGCGGGCGAGAGTCCGACCACCTCGCGAACGAAGGCCCCCACGGCTCGCCCCAGCTCGGCGGGCCGGCCCTGCTGGTCACCCTTCCAGAAGGGCAGACGCCCCGGAAGGCCCGGCGCCGGAGTCACGAGCACCTGGTCGTGGGTGATGTCCTCGATCCGCCAGGTCGAGGTGCCCAGCGTGAACACGTCGCCCACCCGCGACTCGTAGACCATCTCCTCGTCGAGCTCGCCGACCCGGCGCCCGGCACCCTCGCTGGAGGCGAGGAACACGGCATACAGACCGCGGTCGGGGATGGTGCCCCCCGAGGTGACGGCGAGGCGTTGGGCGCCCGGACGCCCCGTCAGAACCCCTGTCACGCGGTCCCACACGATGCGCGGGCGGAGCTCGGCGAACTCGTCACTGGGGTAGCGCCCCGACAACATGTCGAGCACCGACTCGAGGATCGATCGCGGCAGTGAGGCGAACGGCGTCGCCTTGCGGACCACCGACTCGAGGTCGTCGACGGACCACTCGTCGAGGGCGCACATCGCCACGACCTGCTGGGCGAGCACGTCGACCGGGTTGGCGGGGACGCGCAGCGACTCGATCGCGCCGGCTCTCATGCGTTCGACGACGACTGCGGTCTGGACCAGGTCACCACGGAACTTGGGGAACAACACGCCCCTCGACACCGCTCCGACCTGGTGGCCGGCCCGACCGACCCGCTGCAGTCCAGACGCCACCGACGGTGGTGACTCGACCTGGATGACGAGGTCGACCGCGCCCATGTCGATGCCGAGCTCGAGCGAGCTCGTGGCGACCACGGCGGGCAGCCGCCCGGCCTTGAGGTCCTCCTCGATGAGCTGACGGTGTTCCTTGCTCACCGAACCGTGGTGGGCGCGGGCCAGCACCGCGGGCGCGCCGGACGACGCCCCCGACTGCGCCATGAGCTGGGCCGGGGTGCGGTTGCCGGTATGCCGCGTGGCCGGCTCGGGCGGCTCGTCGCCTCGGGCCTGTCGCATGGTCTCCAGACGTTCGTCCCAGATCTCGTTGAGCCGAGCCGTGAGCCGCTCGGCGAGGCGACGCGAGTTGGCGAAGACGAGCGTGGACCGGTGGGAGGCGATGAGGTCGACGATGCGTTCCTCCACGTGCGGCCAGATCGAGGCCCGGCGCTCGGCTCCCGACGCGGGTCCTGACAGGTCGTCCTCGATGACCTCCCCGAGCGCCGACATGTCCGCGATGGGGACCACGACCTCGAGGTCCCACTCCTTGGTGGACGGAGGCCGCACGATCTCGACGGGTCGGCCTCCGGCGAGGTAGCGCGCGACCTCGGCCACGGGCTCGACCGTCGCGGACAGGCCGATCCGCTGGACCGGCTTGTCCAGCAGGGCGTCGAGGCGCTCGAGGGACAGCGCGAGGTGGGCGCCCCGCTTGGTGCCGGCCACGGCGTGGACCTCGTCGAGGATGACGGTCTCGACACCGGCCAGCGCTTCTCGCGCCTGCGAGGTGAGGATGAGGAACAGCGACTCGGGTGTGGTGATGAGCACGTCGGTGGGGGTGCGGGCGAAGGCCCGCCGCTCGCTGGCAGGGGTGTCGCCGGACCGCACCGAGACGGTGATGGCCGGCGGCGTCAGCCCGAGCCGGGTCGCCGCGTGCCCGATCCCGACCAGTGGCGAGCGCAGGTTGCGCTCGACGTCGACGGCCAGTGCCTTCATGGGCGAGACGTAGAGGACCCGGCAGCGCTTGATCTTGTCGACCGGGGGAGGCTCGGCCGAGAGTCGGTCGAGGGCCCACAGGAACGCCGACAGCGTCTTGCCTGATCCGGTCGGCGCCACGACCAGGGCGTGGTGGCCGGAGCTGATGGCATCCCAAGCCCCCGCCTGTGCGGCCGTGGGCGCGCTGAACGAGCCCCTGAACCACTCGGCAGTGGCTGGGGAGAAGCGGTCGAGGACGTCCGTTGCCATGAGGGCTACAGCCTCTCACCCCGCACCGACAGGTCCCCGGTAGAGCGTCGCGCAGGCGTGCGCGACGCCCGATGTGAGAGGAGCGCATCGAGCGTCGGCGTTGATTCGCGCGCCCCTCGACCCTCGGGGGCGGAAGGGAGGGGCGCGCGGTGACCTGCCTCGGGTCGCGATGAGAGTCTGGGGATGCGCACGAGCCCCGGACAGTCACTCATTCGCAACCATGGTCCGGGGCAGCGCCACCACTGTACTCCGGCCCTTGCCTGAGGTGAAGGTCTGCGCTCGTTCAATCGGGGCGGGGGGCTCGTCGACCGGCGAGGGCTCCCGCCCCGTAACCTCTACGGCATGGGCACGGTGTGGTCGGACGGCGGCTGCGTTGGCTGACGCCGAGGACGTCCGCAGACTGGCCACCTCGCTGCCCCACGTGGTGGAGGTCCCCAGCTCAGGATTCGACTTCCGGGTGGGCGACAAGGGTTTCATCTGGTCCTATCCGGAGCGTCGGCCCGGCAGGCCGCGGCTGATCCGCACCGACATCGCGGTGCTCTTCGTCGGCGACGAGGGTGAGAAGCAGGCACTGCTCCTCGGTGAGCCCGATGTGTTCTTCACCGCCCCCGGATACGAGAACGCGCCCCTGGTGATGCTGCGACTGGCGCAGGTGGGGGTCGAACGCCTCCGCGAGCTCGTGACCGACGCCTGGCTGATGCGCGCACCCGACGACCTCGTCACCGACCTCCCCCTGGACAGCGACTCCGCCACCAACCCCGGCTGAGCCTGCGTCGCCTGGGCTGGGCCGACGCCGCCTACACTCACTGCGTGCGGCTGAGCCATTTCTGGGTGTTGATGAACGACGAGTTCGGGGAGGGCTACGCCTCCTCGCTCGCGCAGCACCTCGTGCTCGGGGTCCTCGGCGAGCGCACGGTGGTCCAGGCTCTCGAGGCGGGGGAGAGCCCTCGTCGGGTCTGGCTCGCGCTCTGCGACGCGATGGACGTGCCCGAGTCCCGTCGGCTCGGCATCGAGCGGAGACCGGCGAAGTGACTTCCGTCGACTGGTCCGCCCACCCGTTGGTCCTTGCACCGATGGCCGGCGGGCCGTCGACCGTCGCCCTCGCCGCAGCAGCCGGCGAGGGCGGAGTGTTCCCCTTCCTCGCGGGCGCCTACCTCACCCCGGAACGCCTTCGCGACGACGTCGTCGCCCTGCGGGCAATGACGTCAGATCCCTTTGGGGTCAACATCTTTGCGCCGTCACCGGACAGCCCGTCCATGCAGCAGGAAACCCTCGAGTATGCCGAGCTGCTCGCACCGTGGGCGGCGTCGGCGGGCGTCGAGCTGGGGACACCGCGCTACGACGACGACGCGTTCGAGGCCAAGGTCGACCTCCTCGTGGAGCTGTCGCCCGCCCTGGTGAGCTTTGCCTTCGGGTGGCCGCCTGCGGACGTGGTCACGCGGCTGCAGGCCGCCGGGGTCGCGGTGTGGGTCACCGTGAACGAGGCCACGGAGGTCGAGTGGGCGCAGGAGCTCGGCGTGGACGGCCTCGTCGTGCAGGGTTGGGAGGCGGGAGGTCACCGCGGCGGCCCGGTCGACACCGGCGCCACCCAGTCCGGGCTGCTGCCCCTGGTCGAGGAGATGGTCCGCCACACCTCACTGCCGGTGATGGGCGCTGGAGGGGTCATGACCGGGGCCGACGCAGCCGCCGTCCTGCGCGCCGGCGCGACTGCGGTGGCCCTGGGCACGGCGTTCCTGGACTGCCCAGAGGCCGGGACCGCACCAGTGCACCGGCATGCCCTGACCCATCGGACCGGCACCACCGTGACCCGCGCCTTCACCGGACGCAGTGCCCGTGCCCTGACCACGACGTGGACCGAGCTGTTCACCGAGGCCGCGCCCGCGGCATACCCGCACGTCCACCACCTCACTGCGCCCTTGCGGGCGCACGGGAAGGCCACTGGGGAGGCCGAGCTCGTCAACCTGTGGGCCGGCACGGGCCACGGCCGGCTGCGCCGGCTGCCGGCGGCCGAGCTTGCCCGGACCCTCGTCGCCGAGCTCGAGGCCACCCAGACCACCTGACGGCCTGGACCACCTGACAGAAATGCGCGTGAGTCTGTCGGTGGACCTCGCTAGGTTGGGGCGAGTGAGTGGTGACGACGAGATCCTGCTGAGCGCGACCGGACTGACCAAGAAGTTCGGGGAGTTCACGGCGGTGGACGGGATCGACTTCGCCGTCCGCAAGGGCGAGTGCTTCGGGTTCCTCGGGCCCAACGGCGCCGGCAAGTCCTCCACGATGCGAATGGTCGGCTGCGTGTCCCCGGTGACGAGCGGCGAGCTGCGCCTCTTCGGGCTCGACCCGGCCGGCAACGGCCCCGCCATCCGGGCCCGGCTGGGCAACTGTCCGCAGCGCGACACGCTCGACGAGGAGCTCACCGTCGAGGAAAACCTCCGGATCTACGGGCGCTACTTCGGACTCTCCCGCAAGGAGGTGCGCTCGCGGGCGGCTGAGCTGCTCGACTTCGCCCAGCTCACCGACCGCGCCAAGGACAAGGTCGAGCCGCTGTCGGGCGGGATGAAGCGACGTCTCACGATCGCGCGCTCCCTCATCAACTCACCCGAGATCCTCCTGCTCGACGAGCCGACCACCGGTCTGGACCCACAGGCCCGACATGTGTTGTGGGACAGGCTGTTCCGGCTCAAGCGGTCGGGCGTGACGCTCGTGCTGACCACCCACTACATGGACGAGGCGGAGCAGCTCTGCGACCGGCTCGTCGTCATGGACCACGGACGGATCGTCGCCGAGGGGTCGCCGCGCTCGCTCATCGACGAGTTCTCCACGCGAGAGGTCCTCGAGCTGCGCTTTGACGCCGAGGACCACAAGGACTTCGCCGAGCAGGTCACCGGGATCGGCGAGCGGGTCGAGGTGCTGCCCGACCGGCTCCTCGTCTACGCCGACGACGGTGACCAGGCCGCGGCGGTGGTGCACTCGCGCGGGATCGCACCCCTGTCCTCGCTCGTGCGCCGAGCCACGCTCGAGGACGTGTTCCTGCACCTCACCGGCCGAACGCTGGTGGACTGATGTCGCTCCAGCAGCCGCACCCGCAGCTTCATCACCAGTCCCGGGCGGACCATGGCATCCGCCAGCCGCTGTCTGCCGCCGAGCGGGTCCTGGCCGTCTTCACGTACTTCCTCACGGTCTACCGACGCACGTGGCGGGGGAGCATCATCGGTCGGTTCCTGTCGCCGCTGTTCTTCCTGCTGGCGATGGGCATCGGGTTGGGCTCGCTCGTCGACGACCGGGTGGGCGGAGTCGGGGGCCTGCCTTACCTGCAGTTCGTCGTCCCGGCCATCGTCGCCACCCAGACGATGTGGGTCGCGATGGGGGAGTCGACCTACCAGGTCCTCGGCTACATCAAGTGGAACATGGGCTACCACGCCATGCTCGCGTCCCCGATGTCCGTACGCGACGTGCTGCGGGGCCACTTCCTCGCGGTGGCTGCCCACCTCACGACGGCCACGGCGATCTTCATGGCGGTGGCGTCCCTGTTCGGTGGCTTCGGGTCCGTGTTCGCAGTCCTCTGCCTGCCGATCGCGATCCTCACGGGGATGGCGTTCACCACCCCGATCTTCGCCTTCACCGCCAGGCAGGAGGGCGATGACGGCTTCAATATCCTGTTCCGCTGGATCGTGACGCCGTTGATGCTGTTCTCCGGCACGTTCTTCCCCATCGAGCAGCTGCCCGGCTGGATGCAGCCCATCGCGTGGGTCACTCCGCTGTGGCACGGGGTCGAGGCGTGTCGTGCAGTGGCGACGGGTGCCGCGGTCGGCGCGCCGTTCTTCGGTCACCTGCTCGTGCTGGCCGTGTATGCCGCCGTGGGCTGGTGGCTCGCGGAGAAGTCCTTCGCGAGGCGGCTGGTCCCGTGAGCACCTCGACCTCCAACCCCCGGCCCGCGTCCGGTCCCGCGTCGGGGCCCGTCCGCGGGCAGGCGTCGGCGCGGCTGGCCAGGCTGGTGCCGATGCCTGCCGGGGCCGGGCTGGCCAGAATGCTCATCGAACGCAACGTCACGTCGTTCCGCCACGGCTGGATCGCGCTGGTGACCGGGTTCGCCGAGCCGGTGTTCTACCTGTTCTCCCTCGGCATCGGCATCGGTGCGCTCGTGAAGACCGTCACCACCGACTCGGGGGCAGTGGTGTCCTACCCCCAGTTCGTGGCGCCCGCGCTGCTGGCCGCCTCGGCGATGAACGGCGCAGTGTTCGACTCGACCTTCAACGTGTTCTTCAAGCTGCGCTACGCCAAGCTCTACGACGCGGTGCTTGCGACACCGATGGGTCCGCGTGACATCGCCGTCGGCGAGATCGCGTGGTCCCTCATCCGTGGTGGTCTCTACTCCGCTGCCTTCCTCGTCGTCGCGCTGCTCGCAGGGGCCGTCGGGTCGTGGTGGGCCCTGCTGGCCCTGCCGGCGGCGATCTTCATCGGGTTCGCCTTCGCCGCGCTGGGGATGTTCGCGACCACCTTCATGAAGTCCTGGGTGCACTTCGACTACATCACCTTGGCAATCCAGCCGATGTTCCTCTTCTCGGCGACCTTCTTCCCGCTGTCGACCTATCCCGAGGCGCTCCAGTGGCTGGTGCGGGTCACGCCGCTCTACCACGGGGTCGCCCTCGAACGCGCGCTGATGCTCGGAGATGTCGGCTGGGGGGTGCTCGTGCACGTGGGCTACCTCGTGGTGCTGGGTGGGATCGGCGTCGTGGGAACGGCACGTCGCCTCGAGAAGCTCCTGCTCTCGTAGTCCCTCGGGCGCCTAGCATCGGGATCATGGTGGAGCCTGCGGACGGGGTCGTGGTGGGCGCTGGCGCGGTGCGATCGGCCGGCTTCGCCGACCTCGACCCGCTGACGGGCTACCGGCTGTGGGCCCTGCGCGCCCAGGTGTTCGTCGTCGAGCAGGACTGCCCCTACCTGGATCTCGACGGCCGTGACCTCGAACCGGCGACTCGTCACCTGTGGGTCGAGCAGGACGGCGCACCGGTGGCCACGCTGCGAGTCCTGGACGACGGGGAGGCGCTGCGCATCGGCCGGGTGGCGACCGCGCCGCACGCGCGCGGCCAGGGCCGGGCCGCACTGCTCATGCGCGCCGCGCTCGAGGCGGCAGGGGAGCGGCCTGTGGTGCTCGACGCCCAGTCGCACCTCGTCGACTGGTATGCCGGGTTCGGCTTCGCACCCAGCGGGCGCGGCTTCGTGGAGGACGGCATTCCGCACACGCCGACGCGCCGCCCTGCCTCGCCCTGAAGGCTGATCGGACTCGCCGCGGCGTGTCGCGTGCCGGATGCCGTATTTCGAACAGGTGTTCGGTATGTTCGTCCACAGGTGGAACCACGACAGACCCACCGTCCACAGGCCGTGCGAGCGGCCCCGGACGGCTGTCGGTGCCGACACCTAGCGTCTGACCCGACAAGCGATCAGCTGCCCCAGGGTCGAAGGCAGGCGCGCCCGACTCGAAGCGAAAGAAGGAATGGTGGCCAGAATGGCTGGAGCGAACACTCCCACTGTGGACCAGAAGGCAAAGTCCCTCGACAGCGTGATGGGGCAGATCGAGAAGTCGTTCGGCAAGGGCGCGGTCATGCGCCTCGGCGACGACGTCCGGCCCCCCATCGACGTGATCCCCACCGGCTCGATCGCGCTCGATGTCGCGCTCGGCATCGGTGGCCTCCCGCGCGGTCGCGTCGTGGAGATCTACGGCCCGGAGTCCTCGGGCAAGACGACGGTCGCGCTGCACGCGGTGGCCAGTGCGCAGAAGGCCGGCGGCATCGCGGCGTTCATCGACGCCGAGCACGCCCTCGACCCTGACTACGCCAAGAAGCTCGGGGTCGACACCGACGCGCTCCTCGTCAGCCAGCCCGACACGGGGGAGCAGGCGCTCGAGATCGCCGACATGCTGATCCGCTCGGGCGCCATCGACATCATCGTCATCGACTCCGTCGCCGCGCTCGTGCCACGTGCCGAGATCGAGGGCGAGATGGGTGACAGCCACGTCGGTCTGCAGGCCCGGCTGATGTCCCAGGCCCTGCGCAAGCTCACCGGTGCCCTCAACAACACCGGCACGACGGCCATCTTCATCAACCAGCTGCGCGAGAAGATCGGTGTCATGTTCGGCTCGCCCGAGACGACGACGGGTGGCAAGGCGCTGAAGTTCTACGCCTCCGTGCGCCTGGACGTGCGTCGCATCGAGACCCTCAAGGACGGCAGCGAGCCGGTCGGCAACCGCACCCGGGTCAAGGTCGTCAAGAACAAGGTGGCGCCGCCGTTCAAGCAGGCCGAGTTCGACATCCTCTACGGCCAGGGCATCTCCCGTGAGGGTGGGCTCATCGACATGGGCGTCGAGCAGGGCTTCGTCCGCAAGGCCGGAGCTTGGTACACCTACGAGGGTGACCAGCTCGGCCAGGGCAAGGAGAACGCTCGTCAGTTCCTCAAGGACAACCCCGACCTCGGCAACGAGATCGAGAAGAAGATCAAGGAAAAGCTCGGGATCGGCCCGCAGGTCGACAAGCCGGCCGACTCGATCCCCGAGGTGCCGGTCGAGTTCTGAGCCACGGCTCGGGCGACCCACCACTGAGCGATCCAGACTGATCCCGACTGATCCCGACTGATCCCGACTGATCCCGACTGAGTGATCCCGAATGACTGAACGACACGACGCGGCCAGGGCAGCCTTCGAGGCGGCCCTGGCCGCGACGTCCGCGACCGCTCCGGCCGACGAGCGGCAGCCGAGATCGGCACGCCCACGGGCCTGGCAGCCCATCCCCGGTGGCCCCGAGGCAGACCTGCAGACCCGTGACGGCGAGCCGGATGCCTACGACGTCGCGCGCCAGATCGTGCTGAGACAGCTCGCGTTGTCGCCCAAGAGTCGCCAGCAGCTGCGTGACAAGCTGCGCCAGCGCAACTGCCCCGACGACATCGCCGAAGCAGTGCTCGACCGGATGGCCTCGGTCGGGCTGGTCGACGACGAGGCCTACGCGGGGATGCTCGTCCGGTCGCAGCAAGCCGGTCGGGGACTGGCCCGGCGCGCGCTGGCCCGCGAGCTGCGGACCAAGGGCGTCGACGACGAGACGGCCCGGGCGACGCTCGAGTCGATCAACCCGGAGGACGAGCGGGACCGTGCCGCACAGCTCGTGACCAAGCGGCTCAGGTCGATGCACGGGCTCGACCCCGTCGTCCAGAAACGCCGGCTCGCGGGGATGCTGGCCCGCAAGGGCTACCCCGCCGACCTGGCCATGGCTGTGATCCGTGAGGCGATCGCCGACGCCCCCGAGCACCAGCGAGACTGAGCTGGCGCATTCACCACGTACCCTTGGCGTGCGATGAGTACCACCACGACTGCACCCAGGACCTACGACGTCCGCACGCACGGCTGCCAGATGAACGTGCACGACTCGGAGCGGCTCGCAGGCCTGCTCGAGACCGCGGGCTACGTCGACGTCAACAGCCTGCCTGCGACCACGCGGCCGGAGGCGGCTGACGTCGTCGTCTTCAACACCTGTGCGGTGCGTGAGAACGCCGACAACAAGCTCTACGGCAACCTCGGCCAGCTGCGTCCCGCGAAGACCAGGAACCCCGACATGCAGATCGCGGTCGGCGGCTGCATGGCCCAGAAGGACCGCTCGACCATCGTGCAGCGGGCCCCCTGGGTCGATGTCGTGTTCGGCACCAACAACATCGGCAGCCTGCCCGCCCTGCTCGACCGGGCCCGCCACAACAAACGGGCGGAGGTCGAGATCCTCGAAAGCCTCGAGGTGTTCCCCAGCACCCTGCCCACCCGACGCGACTCTGCCTACGCAGGCTGGGTGTCGATCTCGGTGGGCTGCAACAACACCTGCACGTTCTGCATCGTTCCGAGCCTGCGCGGCAAGGAGGCCGACCGGCGCCCCGGTGACGTGCTCGCCGAGGTGCAGGCCCTGGTCGAACAGGGGGTCGTCGAGATCACCCTGCTGGGGCAGAACGTCAACACCTACGGCGTCGAGTTCGGCGACCGGTTCGCGTTCGGCAAGCTCCTGCGGGCCTGCGGCGAGGTCGACGGACTCGAGCGGGTGCGCTTCACGAGCCCGCACCCGGCGGCCTTCACCGACGACGTCATCGCCGCGATGGCGCAGACCCCCAACGTCATGCCGAGCCTGCACATGCCGTTGCAGTCGGGGTCGGACAGCGTCCTGAAGCAGATGCGCCGGTCCTACCGGAGCGAGAAGTTCCTCGGGATCATCGACCGCGTGCGGGAGCAGATCCCCGACGCCGCGATCACGACAGACATCATCGTGGGCTTCCCGGGCGAGACCGAGGCGGACTTCGAGGAGACGCTGCGGGTGGTGCGCGAGTCCAGGTTCGCGAGCGCGTTCACCTTCCAGTACTCGATCCGCGCGGGCACCCCGGCTGCGACCATGGCGGACCAAGTGCCGAAGGCCGTGGTCCAGGAGCGGTACGAACGGCTCATCGCCGCACAGGAGGAGATCTCCTGGGCCGAGAACCGCACCGTCGAGGGTCGGGACGTCGAGGTCCTCGTCGCCACCGGCGAAGGTCGCAAGGACACCGCGACCCACCGCCTCTCGGGCCGCGCCCGCGACAACCGTCTGGTCCACTTCGCCGTGCCGGAGGGTGCCGAACGCCCTCGCCCCGGCGACATGGTCACTGTCGGTGTCACCTACGGCGCGCCCCACCACCTCGTTGCTGATGCCGCCCTTGAGGGTGGCGCCTACTCGGTGCGGCGCACCGCGGGTGGCGACGCCTGGGCCGCCCTGCAGGACGCGCCGGTCCCGGGCAAGCCGGGTGTGTCCCTGGGTATGCCGGGTGTGGGTCGACCGGCCGCGGTCCCGGCGCCGTCGTGCGGCTGAGCGCGGCGCCACCCGGAATCCGGTGCGGCCGGCACCGTCTGGAAGACTTCCCGGCATGACCGTCCGCCCCATCGTCATCACCGGCGAGCCCGTGCTCCACCGCCGGGCCGAACCCGTGGCGAAGTTCGACGACGACCTGCGCGACCTCGTCGCGGACATGTTCGACACCATGGACGCTGCCCACGGAGTTGGCCTGGCCGCTCCCCAGATCGGCGTCGGCCTTCGCGTGTTCACCTGGCAGATGGACAACGAGGACGGCGTCCCCGCGCGGGGGGCCATCGTCAACCCCTACCTCACGTCCACCAAGCCCTCACTCGACGAGCCGGACCCGCACGACGAGGCCGAGGGATGCCTCTCGGTGCCAGGGGAGAGCTTCCCGCTCAAGCGCGGCGAGTCGGCGACGGTGACCGGTTTCGACGTCGATGGTGCGGAGCTCTCGTTCTCGGCCACCGGCTGGTTCGCCCGCTGCATGCAGCACGAGTACGACCACCTCAACGGGTTCCTCTATGTCGACCGACTGAGCGAGCGGTGGGCCAGGAAGGCGCGCAAGGCGGTCAAGAAGCAGGGATGGGGCAAGCCCGGGTTCGCATGGCACCCCGGTGTCGACCCGGATCCGTTCGGCCACGACCACGACCATGACGACCCCGATAGCGCGCACTGGCACGACCACGAGCACGACCTGTGACCCGATGACCCCCATGGTCGTCGGCGTCGTCGGGCCCACCGCGACCGGCAAGTCAGACCTCGCGCTGGACCTGGCCGAAGCCCTTGGTGGCGAGGTGGTCAGTGCGGACGCCAGCCAGCTCTACCGCGGGATGGACATCGGGACGGCCAAGGTCCCGCTCGCCGAGCGCCGCGGCATACCCCATCACCAGCTCGACGTGCTCGAGGTGACGCAGGAGGCGAGCGTTGCCGCCTACCAAGCGGCGGCTCGAGCCGACTTCGCCGCCATCCAGGGCCGCGGGCACCACCCGGTTCTGGCAGGCGGCTCGGGACTCTATGTCCGGGCTGCCCTCGACGTCCTGGACATCCCCCCGACAGACGCCGCAGTGCGCGCGAGGCTCGAAGCCGAAGCCGACGCGGTCGGTGCTGCCGCGAGCCATGCTCGCCTCGAAGAGCTGGATCCCGTTGCGGCACAGGCGATGGAGCCAGGCAACCTGCGACGGATCGTGCGCGCCCTGGAGGTCATCGAGCTGACCGGGCGGCCGTTCTCGGCCACGATGCCCACGCGCACCTTCGTGCAGCCCGCCGTCATGGTCGGCCTGCGAATGCCGCGCGCCCGACTGGACGAACGCATCGCCACCAGGGTGCGGCACATGTGGGAGCAGGGGCTGCTGGGGGAGGTGCGTCACCTCGAGTCGCTGGGGTTGCGCGAGGGCCGGACGGCCTCACGCGCGCTCGGCTACGCGCAGGCGCTGGCTGAGCTCGACGGGATCCTCACCACCGAGCGGGCGCAGGAGCAGACGACCGCGCTGACCCGACGCTTCGCCCGCCGTCAGGAGTCGTGGTTCAACCCCGACCCGCGCATCACGTGGCTCGATGCGCTCGCCCCCGACGTGACCGACCAGGCAGCTGCCCTGGTCCGGGCGGCAATCAGGGACAATGGGGCCCATGGCTGACCAGACCCCCTTCACCAAGGGCCACGGGACCGAGAACGACTTCGTGCTCGTGCCCGACCTCGAGGGTGTCCGCGACCTGACCGCGCAGCAGGCGGCCCGGCTGGCCGACCGGCGCGCGGGGATCGGTGGTGATGGCGTCATCCGGGTGGTGCCGACTGCCCTGGCGACCGAGGGCGGCATCCTGGCGCAGGCTCAGGCTGCCAGGTGGTTCATGGACTACCGCAATGCCGATGGCAGCGTCGCCGAGATGTGTGGCAACGGGACGCGGGTCTTCGCGGCGTACCTGCGCCGTGAGGGCCTCGAGACGGCGGACGAGTTCTCCATTGCGACCAGGGCCGGCACCAAGCTGGTCCGGTTCGAGTCGCCCGACCTCATCGCGGTCAACCTCGGGCCGTGGCGCCTGGCCCAGCAGGTGATCGCCGACGAGGAGGGGTTCGACGCACTCGTCCACCTCGACGGGCACGAGCCCCTCTCTGCGCTCAGCCTCGACCTCGGCAATCCCCACACCGTGGTCGCGCTGCCTGAGCAGATCGACCTGGATTCCCTCGACCTGCACCGGCTTCCGCTGGTGAACCCGCTTCCTCCGCACGGCAGCAACGTGGAGTTCGTCCGGCCCATGGGCGTCGGGCACATCCGCATGCGGGTGCACGAGCGTGGCGTGGGGGAGACCCGGTCGTGGGGGGGGGGGCCGCCGCAGCCCTGGCCACCCGCTTCTGGGCCGGCGACGTGACGGACACGTGGACCGTGGACGTCCCCGGTGGCCGACTCAGGGTGCGGGCCCTCCCTGGCCACGACGTCGAGCTGGCCGGCCCCGCTGCCCTCGTCGCCGACGGCACCACTGACCTGGTCTGACCCGCTGCTCTGGCCCGTCCGGCTGCTCTGGCCGG
This sequence comes from Pedococcus sp. P3_C7, assembly GCF_056402615.1. Lineage (NCBI taxonomy): Bacteria > Bacillati > Actinomycetota > Actinomycetes > Micrococcales > Intrasporangiaceae > Pedococcus > Pedococcus sp. P3_C7. Next base: position 135,325 of record NZ_JBFUHC010000001.1, read on the forward strand.
CCTGACGGCTCTGGCTGGTCCTGGTGCCCCACGTTCGCCCCGAGGTGCGAAGCCCGAAATGCCGGAATACGGTCGTTTCATGAGCCCTCAGCGTCCCCGTACCCTGCTCTCCACCGCGCTCGTCGGAGCCCTCACCGCAGCCGTCGCCCTGGTCGCCCCCGTGGCGGCGTCGGCCGGGCCGGAACACCACGCTGGTCGAGGTGCTGCCCAGCTGCCCAAGGTGCCGCAGATGACCGGCTACGGCGGTGCAGTCTCGTCGGTGGACCGCGACGCCAGCCAGGCCGGGATCGACGTGCTCCGACGCGGGGGCAACGCCGCTGACGCCGCGATCGCCGTGGCGGCGATGCTCGGCGTCGTCGAGCCCTACACCTCCGGCATCGGTGGAGGTGGCTTCTTCGTGTGGCACGACGGGCGTAGCGGCAAGGTCTCGACGATCGACGGCCGGGAGGCCGCGCCCGCGACCTTCACCGAGGAGTCGTTCATCGACCCCGCCACGGGAGCTCCACTGCCGTTCGCCACGGCGGTCAACTCCGGCCTGTCCGTGGGGGTGCCGGGGACCCCGGCGCTGTGGCAGCGCGCCCTCGACCTGCACGGCACCATGCGGCTGGGACGGCTCCTCGAACCAGCCGAACGCAAGGCCGTCGACGGCATCGTCGTCGACCAGTCCTTCCACGACCTGACCGCTGAGAACGAGGCCCGCTTCGCGCGCTTCCCCGAGACTTCCCGAGTCTTCCTGCGCGGTGGCAAGGCGCCGGCGGTGGGCAGCCGATGGAACAACCCCGACATCGCCAAGGCCTACCGCGAGATCCGGCTGCACGGGGTCGAGTCGATCTATCGCGGCACGCTCGGGCGGGCCATCGTCGACGAGGCGCGCAACCCCAGCACCGCACCGGGCGACACCGTCCTGAAGGGGCAGATCACGCTGCGCGACCTCGCTGCCTACCGGGCCCTCGACCGCAAGCCCACCCATGCCAGCTACCGCGGGCTCGACGTCTACGGCATGGGCGTTCCGAGCTCCGGTGGCATCGCCGTGGGCGAGATCCTCAACCTGCTTGAGGCCTACGACCGGCAGACCGGGCGTGACCTGTCGCAGGTGAGCAACGCCGAGTACCTGCACCGCTTCAGCGAGGCCTCCGCCACCGCCTTCGCTGACCGTAACCGCTGGGTCGGTGACGTCTCGGACGTCCCCACCCGGGAGCTGCTCAGCCAGGGCTTCGCCAACGAGCGCGCCTGCCTGTTCTCCGAGGCGACGGCGATGACGCGCCCCGTCCCGTTCGGGTCGCCGGACGGCTCGTATGCCTCGTGCGCCCCGGGCGCGGGTCGCACGCCGGCCGCGCCGGACGGCCGCTCGACGACCAGCCTCTCGGTGACCGACCGCTGGGGCAACGTCGTCTCGTTCACGACGACGATCGAGCAGTACGGCGGCTCAGGCCTGACCGTTCCGGGCTACGGGTTCCTGCTCAACAACGAGCTCACCGACTTCAACTTCGCGCCGCTCAAGGAAGGGGTCCCGGACCCGAACCTGCCTGGTCCCGGCAAGCGCCCGCGCTCGTCGATGAGCCCGACGATCATCCTCGCGGACGGCAAGCCGTTCCTGAGCGTGGGCAGCCCCGGCGGCGCCACGATCATCACGACCGTCGCCCAGATCATCACGGAGTACCTCGATCGTGACCTGTCCCTCGTCGACGCCATCGCGGCACCACGGTTGTCCTCGCGCAACGGCACCGAGAACGCCGAGCAGGCCCTGCTTGACTCGCCCGAGGCCGCGGCGCTCCGCGCCCAGGGCCACGTGCTCGCCCTCCAGGACCCGATCGGCAACGCTGTGGCGATCCGGCTCCTCGGCCACGGCAAGGCCGAGGCGGCGGCCGAGACGACGCGGCGTGGCGGTGGGTCGGCGATGGTGGTGCGGCCGAGTCGCTAGGCGCCTGCCGCGTCGGCAGGCGAACGACGCACCTCGAGGATCCGGAAGCCCTTCTCCGAGGTGAACCGCGACACGGCATGCACGTGGGGGTCGAGGTTCTCGACCAGCCAGCGCTGCAACGAGTCCGAGCCGAGGTTCTTCTGCACGACGAGGTAGGCGACGCCGCCCGGCGCCAGCCGGGGGAGCCAGGTGAGCATCAGGTCGTGCAGGACCGCCTTGCCGACCCGGATGGGCGGGTTCGACCAGATCGCGTCGAACCGCACTTCTTCGGGTATGCCGTCCGGCTGGCTCGCGTGCACGCTGTCCAGTCCCAGCGACGCCGCGGTCGTGCGCAGGAGGTCCAGCGCACGCTCGTTGACGTCCACGGCATACACGGTCGCCTGGGGCGATCGGAGCGCCAAGGTGAGGGCGATCGGGCCCCAGCCGCAGCCGAGGTCCAGCAGGGCGCCCTGCGTGGGTGGTGCGGGGGCGTGCCGGAGCAGGACGGCGGTGCCCTGGTCCACCCCGCCGGGGCTGAAGATGCCCGCGGCCGAGCGAACGTCGACGGTCTTCCCGGCCAGTCGCACCGTGATGGTGCGCTGCTGTGCGGGGCTCGCCGGTGCGGCCGTGAAGTAGTGGTCTGGCGTGCTCATCGGGGCCAACGGTAGACGGAAGGACATAAACCGGTCGCTGCGCCCGTTGAAAAGATGAGATTCTTGAGGGGACATGACACTGAAGCGATCAGACATCTTTGACCTGAAGGCCACCGCGCTGGCGACCGAGGACGGATTCCTCGACAGCGACGGGCCCGGCTACGACGGCGACCAGTACGACCGCGAGGACCGCGCTGCCCTGCGCCGTGTCGCGGGGCTGTCCACCGAGCTCGAGGACATCACCGAGGTCGAGTACCGCCAGCTGCGGCTCGAGCGAGTGGTCCTCGCGGCGGTCTGGACCGAGGGCACCGCCGAGGACGCCGACAACTCGATGCGTGAGCTCGCCGCACTGGCCGAGACCGCGGGTTCGACCGTGCTGGCCGGGCTCGTCCAGCGCCGCGCCAAGCCGGACACCGGCACCTACCTCGGCTCGGGCAAGGCCATCGAGCTGCGTGACATCGTCATCGCCGAAGGCGCCGACACGGTCATCTGCGACACCGAGCTCACGCCCAGCCAGCGGCGCGCGCTCGAGGACGTCGTCAAGGTCAAGGTCATCGACCGGACCGCCCTGATCCTCGACATCTTCGCCCAGCACGCGAAGTCCAAGGAGGGCAAGGCCCAGGTCGAGCTGGCCCAGCTGCAGTACCTCCTGCCGCGCCTGCGTGGTTGGGGTGAGTCGATGTCCCGCCAGGCCGGTGGCCAGGCTGCCGGCGGCCAGGGCATGGGGTCGCGTGGTCCCGGTGAGACCAAGATCGAGCTCGACCGGCGCCGCATCAACACCCGGATGGCCAAGCTCCGGCGCGAGATCAAGGAGATGAAGACCAGCCGCGACACCCGCCGCCTCAGCCGCAAGGCCCACGAGGTGCCGAGCGTCGCCATCGCCGGCTACACCAACGCGGGCAAGTCCTCTCTCCTCAACCGCCTCACGGGCGCCGGGGTGCTGGTCGAGAACCAGCTGTTCGCGACCCTCGACCCGACCGTCCGTCGTGCCGAGACCGAGGACGGTCGCCTGTACACCCTTGCCGACACGGTCGGTTTCGTTCGGCAGCTCCCCACCCAGCTGGTCGAGGCCTTCCGGTCGACGCTGGAGGAGGTGGCCGACGCCGACCTGCTACTGCACGTCGTCGACGGCTCCCACCCCGACCCCGAGGGACAGATCAGCGCGGTCCGGGCGGTCTTGGCCGACGTCGAGGCCGCCAACGTCCGCGAGGTCATCGTCGTCAACAAGGCCGACGCGGCCGACCCGGAGGTGCTCGACCGGATCCGGCGTCACGAGAAGCACTCGATCGTCGTCTCGGCCCGCACGGGCGCCGGGCTGGACGAGCTCCGCGCGCTGATCGCCGACGAGCTTCCTCGCCCCACGATCGACGTCGAGGTGCTGGTGCCGTATGACCGCGGCGACCTGGTCAGCCGGTTGCACCAGGAGGCAGAGGTGCTCTCGAGCGAGCACACCGGAACCGGCACCCTGCTCAAGGCTCGTGTCCACCCGGAGCTCGCCAGCGAGCTCGCGGGCTTCGCGGCCTGAGGCGCTCAACCCGGTCACGCGCCTTGGACATCCGGTTGGGCGGCTTGGACACGGCCCAGGTCCAGGCCCTGCTGGCCGAGCACGTCGAAGACATGCGGCGCTACTCGCCACCGGAGAGCGTGCACGCGCTCGACCTCGACCGGCTGCGGACGCCGGACCTGAGCTTCTGGAGCCTGTGGGACGGCGAAGACGTGCTCGGCTGCGCGGCCCTGCGCGAGCTCGACTCCACCCACGGCGAGCTGAAGTCGATGCGCACCGCACCGGCATACCGTCGGCGTGGGGTGGCGGCAACGCTGCTCGACCACGTCGTGGTCGAGGCCCGGCGGCGCGGTTACACCAGGCTGAGTCTCGAGACAGGCTCGCCCGAGGAGTTCGCCCCCGCGCGGACGATGTATGCCGCGTACGGCTTCACGGCCTGCGGCCCGTTCGGGCCCTACCTCGCCGACGAGTTCAGCGTGTTCATGACCCTGGACCTCACGACCACCCCGTGATTCGGCAGTAGGTCAGAGGCGGCGCATCGCCGTCGTGAGGACCACGGGCTCGCCGGCCTCGTCGGAGGCTTCGAGGTCGACCACCGCCTCGATCACCCAGTCGTGGTCGCCCTCGGGGTCGTGGATGGTCTGTCGTGCGTTCCAGAGGCGGTGCTCGGTCTCCGGTTCCAGCGCCCCCGGCGGGGGCCCCTGCGACGGGGTGATTCTCAGGAGCTGGGGTCCGCGGGCCTCGGCGTCGGTGCCGATCGTGTCGTGGTCGGCGTAGTAGGCCCCGAGCGCCTCGTCCCACGCTTCCCCGTCCATCAGGGGGTGGCGTGGCGGCTCGGGGAGTGCTGCCTGGGAGGCGTCGAGAGCCGCGAGGTCGCCGAACCGGTCACGGCTGGCGAGCTCGATGCGACGGAACATCGCGTTGCGGACCATCACCCGGAAGGCACGCTCGTTCGACGTGATCGGGCGGGTGGGTCGGGTGCCGCCGTGTGCTGCCAGTCCTTCGAGCTCCTCCAGGCGTTCGTTGGCGTCGGGGTCGGTCAGCGCCTCCCACTCGTCGAGGAGGGAGGAGTCGGTCTGGCGAACCGTCTCGCCGAGCCACTCGAAGAGGTCGTCGAACTGCTCGCTGTGGTGGGCGTCAGGCACCGTCTGACGCAGCGTCCGGTAGGCATCGGTGAGGTAGCGCAGGACCAGGCCCTCGGACCGGGCCAGCTGGTAGGTCGAGACGAACTCGGTGAAGGTCATGGCGCGCTCGTACATGTCGCGGACCACCGACTTGGGTGACAGCGCCGACTCCGACACCCACGGGTGACTCTGCCGAAAGATCTCGAACGTCGCCTCGAGCAGGTCGGCGAGCGGCCGCGGCCACGTCACGTCCTCCAGCAGAGCCATCCGCTCGTCGTACTCGACTCCCTCCGCCTTCATCTCGCCCACTGCCTCGCCACGGGCCTTGAACTGCTGCGCCATGAGGACCTGGCGGGGGTCGTCGAGGATCGCCTCGATGACCGAGACGACGTCGAGGGCGTACGTGGGGGACCGCGGGTCCAGCACGTCGAGCGCGGCCAGGGCCAGCGGTGCCAACGGCTGGTTGAGGGCGAAGTCGTGCTGGAGCTCACCACGCACCTCGATGGTGCGCCCGTCAGGGTCGGGCGGCGAGATGCGGCGGAGCACGCCGGTGTCGAGCAGGCTCCTGCCCAGCGTGATGGCGCGACGGGACAGCCTGGCCTGCCCGCGCGGCGTCTCGTGGTTGTCCCGCAGGAGATGGCTGAGGGCGCGCACCGGGTCGCCCGGCCGCTGGACGACGTTGAGGATCATCGAGTGGTCCACCCGCATCCGGGAGACCAGCGGCTCGGGTTCCGCGGCGACGAGCTTGTCGTAGGTCTGCTCGGTCCACGACACCTCTCCGTCGGCCGGCTTGCGACGCTGGACCTTCTTGAGCTTCTTGGGGTCGTCGCCGGCCTTGGCGATGGCCCGCGCGTTGTCGATGACGTGCTCAGGGGCCTGGACGACCACCGAACCGCTGGTGTCGAACCCCGCGCGTCCGGCCCGTCCGGCGATCTGGTGGAACTCGCGGGCCTTCAGAACCCGTTGCCGGGACCCGTCGAACTTGACCAACCCGGTGAACAGGACGGTGCGGATCGGCACGTTGATGCCGACGCCGAGGGTGTCGGTCCCGCAGATGACCTTGAGCAGGCCGTCCTGGGCGAGCTGCTCGACCAGCCGCCGGTAGCGCGGCAGCATCCCCGCGTGGTGCACCCCGATCCCGGAGCGGACCAGCTTGGACAGGGTCCGTCCGAAGCCGGCGGTGAACCGGAACCCGCCGATGCGCTCGGCAATCGCGGCCTTGTCCGCCTTGACGGTGCCCCTGAGCGACAGCAGTGCCTGGGCCTGCTCGAGCGCCGCTGCCTGGGTGAAGTGGACGATGTAGACGGGGGACTGGTGGGTGGTGAGCAGCTCCTCGATCGTCTCGGAGAGCGGAGTCAGGGCCCAGGTGAAGCTCAGGGGCACGGGTCGTTCGGTACCGGTGACCATGGTCGTCGCCCGGCCGTTGCGGCGGGTCAGGTCCTCGGCGAGGTCGGTGAGGTCGCCCAGGGTCGCGGACATCAGGACGAACTGCGCCTGCGGCAGCTCGAGCAGGGGCACCTGCCAGGCCCAGCCCCGGTCGGGCTCGGCGTAGAAGTGGAACTCGTCCATGATGACCAGACCCACGTCGGCGTCGGCTCCCTCGCGCAGGGCGAGGTTGGCCAGGATCTCGGCGGTACAGCAGATGATCGGCGCGTCGGGGTTCACGGAGGCATCGCCCGTGAGCATGCCGACCTCTGACGCGCCGAAGATCTCGCACAACGCGAAGAACTTCTCGCTCACCAGCGCCTTGATGGGGGCGGTGTAGAAGCTCACCCGATCGGTGGCCAGCGCGGCCAGGTGTGCTCCCGTGGCGACGAGCGACTTGCCCGAGCCCGTCGGCGTGGACAGGACGACGTTCTCCCCGGCCAGGACGGCGAGCAGGGCCTCGTCCTGGTGCGGATACAGCGGCAGCCCACGGTCGCGCGCCCAACCGTCGAACGCGGCATACACGTCGTCCGGCTCCGCGACCCCGGCCGGGAGGAGGTCGGTGAGCAGTGGTGGGCTCGCGGCCTCGGGGCTCGCGTGGTCAACAGTCATCGCCGCCATCCTCGCAGGGCGTGGTCCGGTCCGCGGCCACGCCCGGCTCCACCCTCGGGTATGCCGGTGGCTTACGTGCGCGTGGCCCAGCGCGCGAGGTCGACGCGGTTGGCGCACCCCGTCTTGCTCAGCAGGTGGCTGACGTGCGAACTGACGGTCTTCTCGCTGACCACGAGGGACCTGGCGATCTCGCCGTAGGTGCGACCGGCCACGATGTGTCCGAGGATCTCCGTCTCGCGCGCCGTGAGGCCGACCTGGCGTGCGTCCCCGGTGGCTGGACCGCTGGTGACCGGGTCGGCGAGGCGGACGTGGGTGCCCCGGGCCAGCGCCTCGAGCTCCGCGATGATGGGCTGCGCGCCCAGCGTCCGGGCCAGGGCGTACGAGCGGCGCAGCGCGTCGACACCGTCGTCGCGACTGCCATGGCTTGCGAGCAACAGCGATCCCGCCTGCCGCCACAGCGAGTAGCACTCCTCCCAGGGCAGCAGCTGGTGAAGGGCGTTCGACGCCTGCTCCCACAGGAAGGGCTCGTCAGCGGCCTGACGGGCGCGGGCAACCTCCGCGTGGTACATCGCCCCGAGACCGGCCAGCTGCCGCTCGTAGAAGCGACTCATCCCGCCCATCTCGGCGAGGGTCTCCGGGAACCTGGCTGTGAGTGCATCGAGCTCGGCAAGGAGACCCGCAGGGTCGGAACCGGTGTCGCGCTCCTGCTGCACCAGGTCGGCGAGAGCCCGTGCGGCGAGGGGTAGCAGCCACTCACACATGGTGGCGGGTGCCCCCTGGTTCATCGCGCTCGTCAAGGCCGCATCGAGCGCGGCGCGGAGGTGCCCGCCCGAGAGCAGCACCATGGCTCGGACGGCGTCGAACTCGAAGGCCAGGAAGGTCGACGTCTCGGCGAACAGCTCGTCCGCGCGGGCCAGGTGACCCTCTGCCTCGTGCGTCTGGCCCTGGATTGCTGCCATCCAGGCGGCGCTCAGGCGGGTCTGGACGTCGGCGAGCGTTCCCGGTGTGGACCCCAGGGCCATCCGGAGCAGCTGTGAGCAGGCCTCCAGGTTGCCGGCGTGGAGTTGGCCGAAAGCCTCGTTGCACGCCAGCCACGCCATCACCGGGTGCGGCATCCCCAGGTCGGCGAGCTCGGCCCGGCGCCGACCGACCATGGCAATCCACTCGGGGCTGATCGGTCCCTCGACGGAGTTCGCCTCCCACAGCGTCGCGTGCACGAACGCAAACCCGTCCCGGGCCTCGACGGCCGCCTGGACGGCGTCGCGTCCCAGCCGCTGCCCGTCGTCCGGACGATCTTCGTGCACCGCCAGCATGGCGTTGGCTGTCAGGGCATAGGTCAGCGCGCGGGGGTTGCCGCAGGCTCGGGCACGCTCCAGCGCAGCCGTGGCGAGCTGAGGGGAGGAGGCGTCGTCCTGCCACAGAGCGGCGTGCGCCAGCTCGGCGAGGGCGAGCGCGTGCTGCCATGACTCGGGCTCGTGTCCCGCGAGCTCGACGGCCCGTCGCATCTCGGCGGGGTCGAGGAAGCCGCGGCCGGTCATGAACCGCAGGTGCTGTCGGCGCACCAGGAGCTCGGCCACGGCGAGCGGTTCCTGTCCCTCGTCGAGCCTGCTCAGCAGGGCCTCGACCGCGTGGAGCTCCTCCTCGAAGTCACCGACGGACTCGGCCGCCAGACGCAGCCGCTCCCACAGGGCGGTAGCCGGTTGCGGGGCACTGCCGTCGAGCTGCTCACTGACCTCGAGGGCGCGCCGCAGCAGCCTCACCTGCATGGTCGTGGCGCCCAGGTCCTGGGCCAGCTCGGCCGCGCGGAGCCCCACGGCGTACGACTCGCTGGCATGACCTGCCTGGCGGTGGTGGTCGGCGATGAGGCTGAGGGTCTCGAGGGTCGACTCGTCCGCCGACACTGCGCCGGCCACAGCCGAGGCAAGATCCTGCTCGAGGGCCCCGGCAAAGGCGGCATGGAGGTGTTCGCGTTCCAACCGGCCAAGACTGCCCGCCAAGGCCTCTGCCTGGAGGGGGTGGTGGAACCAGTAACCGCCTCTCCCGTCGGCTTCGAGAAGGTTGCCGTCCACGCAGTCGCGCAGTGCGGAGCGCAGGTCGGTCACGCCGGCCAGGGCGGCCACGCGGTCCAGTGCACCGTCGCCCGCGACCCGGCCCTGGACGGCGAGAACCCGGGCGAGCTCGCGAGCCGGGGTGTCCAGCCGGTGCCAGGCACGCAGGACCGCTGAGGAGAGGTCCTCCGGGAGGCTGGGCCCGAGCGCAGACGCGGTGGGGGAGAGGCCCTGGACGAGCAGTCGGTTCAGGTAGGAGTTGCCTCCAGTGCGGCGGTACACCTCTCGCACGAGGGTGTCGTGCGGCACCTCACCCAGCACACCCGTGAGCTGGGCGCGGGTCTCCTCGAGGTCGAGCGGTCCGAGGGACATCTCGACGAACCCCGGGAGGCGCCGCACGTCGGCCAACCAGCGCTGCAGCGGATGGCCGGGACCCGCCTCCCCGCGGCGCACCGTCACCAGCAAGGCCAGGCGGCGGGTGGTCAGCCCGGCCAGCACCCACATCAGCACGTCGAGCGTGGCGGGATCGGCCCACTGCAGGTCGTCGACCACGAGGGCGACCGGACCCTGGGTGCAGCGGTCCTCGAGCCACCGGTCGAACTCCTCAGCGGCCTCGACACCGGCAGCACGCCGCAGGGCGGGTCGCTGCTCGGCAGGGAGCCCACCCACCGCTGCGCGCAGCGGCAGGAGGGGAACGCTCATCGAGGACAGCGGCAGGCAGGCGCCGGTGAGGACGAGGAAGTCCCGGGCCAGCGCGCAGGCCTGCTGCGCCAGCCTGGTCTTGCCGACCCCCGCTTCGCCCAGAACGAGCACGGCACGCCCGTGGCCCGCCCGTGCCGATGCCAGGGCCGCGGSGAGCTCGTCGAGCTCGCCGGAGCGGCCGACGAAGCCGTCGCTCGAGAGCGGGTCCGCAGGGGGCACGTCCCCAGTGTGTTCCTGTGCCCGTCGGGCCGACACCCGTTATTTGAGGGGTTTCGGCGGTGCTTCTGAGGGGGTGCACCCGATGTGGGTCAGGGCCTCCCGGCCGGACCGTGGAGGGGTCAGCACCACACACCTCTCAGCACCAGGAGCACACCGTGAACACCATCCAGCAGACCCGGCGGATTCTCCCCATGATCACCGCCACAGCACTCCTCGTCGCACTGGGCACGCTCCCGGCCGCCGCCCGCCAGGACGCCGGCCCCGCGCCTCTGGAGCCGACGGTCACCTACTTCTGCGCCATCCAGCGCGTGGACAGCCAGTTCGTCGGGTGCGACAACCTGACGGGCAACGGGGTTCCGGCACCCGCCTGGGTGGACGAGAGGTGACCTGACCCGGAACCGACCACTGTGACCCCSGCGCCCGCGGCGCCGGGGTCACGGCTGTCAGCTGCGAGGGGTGGGGACAGGCGACGGATCGAGCCGGCGCACGGCATACGCTGACCCAATGGCCAGTCTCGACGACCTCCTGCACGCCGCCGTCCAGGGAGTCGGTGGGGTCGAGCGTCCTGGCCAGGTCGAGATGGCGCACGCCGTCGAGGACGCCGTGGCCAGGGACGAGCACCTCCTCGTGCAGGCGGGCACCGGCACGGGCAAGTCGCTCGCCTACCTCATCCCGGCCGTCATGCATGCCCAGAAGACCGGCAAGCCCGCTGTCGTCGCCACCGCGACGCTCGCGCTGCAGGCGCAGATCGTCGACCGCGACATGCCGCGGCTGGCCGAGTCCATCGCACCCCTGCTCGGGAAGCGACCCACCTACGGGCTGGTCAAGGGCCGTCGCAACTACCTGTGCGCCCACAAGCTCGAGGGTGGCTTCCCTGACGACGAGGAAGGGCTGTTCGAGGTCGCCGAGGTCGACCGCGCGGCCTCGCGCCTGGGCCAGGAAGTGGTGCGGCTGCGCGAGTGGGCCGACACCACCGAGTCCGGCGACCGCGACGAGCTGGTGCCCGGGGTGAGTGAGCGGGCGTGGCGACAGGTCTCGGTCAGCGCCCACGAGTGCATGGGCAGCAAGTGCCCGGCGTTCGCCGACTGCTTCGTCGAGCGCTCGCGCGACGCGGCCAAGGACTGCGACGTCATCGTCACCAACCACTCGTTCATGGCGATCGACTCCTTCGAAGGGCGCCAGATGCTGCCCGAGCACGACCTGCTCATCGTGGACGAGGCGCACGAGCTGGTCGACCGGGTCACGTCCACGATCACCGACGAGATCACGCCCTCGATGGTCGCGGCCGCGGCCAAGCGAGCCGCACGCCTCGCCGAGTCCACCGACGCCGTCGACGACGCCTCGGTCTTCCTCCAGGGGGTCCTCGACCAGCTCCCCGAAGGCAAGCTGAACGGCATACCCGACTCGCTGTCGCTCGCGCTCGCGAGGGTGAGGGACACGACGAGGCAGGTGCAGTCCGAGCTCAAGCCGGAGAAGGGCGTCGAGCCGGACGGTGCCCGCAAGGTGGCGCAGGCCGCCATCGACGAGATGTTCGAGAACTCATCGCGCGTCCTCGAGCAGCGCGACCTCGACGTCGTGTGGGTGAGTCGCGACCAGCGACGCGGCTCGGTGTTGCGTGTGGCGCCCATGAGTGTGGCGATGCTGTTGCGCGACAAGGTTTTTGGCGACCGCACTGTCGTGATGACGTCGGCGACGCTCGAGCTGGGCGGGACGTTCGACGCCGTTGCCGGCACGATGGGCCTGCGGGGCGAGGGCGCGCCGGAATGGCGCGGACTCGATGTCGGCAGCCCCTTCGACTACCCCCAGCAGGCGATTGCCTATGTGGCGCAACACCTTCCTGCACCGGGACGCGACGGCCTGAGCGAGCAGACGCTCGACGAGATCGAGGCGCTGGTCAGGGCGGCCGGTGGGCGGACCCTCGGCCTGTTCTCCTCGATGCGCGCGGCCAAGGAGGCCACCGAGGCGATGCGGGAGAGGTTCGACGGCGACATCGGCTTCCTGTGCCAGGGCGAGGACCAGATCACGACCCTCGTGCGACAGTTCGCACGAGACCCGCAGACCTGCCTGTTCGGCACCCTTACCCTCTGGCAGGGCGTCGACGTGCCCGGCTCGGCCTGCCAGCTCGTCATCATCGACCGCATCCCTTTCCCGCGCCCCGACGACCCCCTCTCGTCGGCGCGTTCACAGGCCATCGCCCGGATGGGGGGCAACGGCTTCATGGCCGTGTCGGCGACCCACGCCGCGCTACGCCTCTCGCAGGGGGCGGGGCGCCTCATCCGCCGCGCCGACGACCGTGGCGTCGTCGCCTTCCTGGACTCCCGCATGATGACTGCTCGGTATGCCGGGTTCCTCCAGCGTTCGCTGCCTCCGTTCTGGCCGACCACCGACCGCGAGCGGGTGTTGGCGGCGCTGAGGCGGCTCGACGAGACGGCGGCGCCTCCGGTGCAGGTGCACGAGCCGGCCCTCCGCGGCATCACCGGCGCGCTGGTCGGCCCGTCCATGGGGGCCACGGGGGAGGACGTGGCGGAGCATCCTCGACCGGTGGCCGACTCGCCGCCACCCGCAGAGTCGACGCGCACCGCGGTGACCGGCGGCCACGCCTGGACGGCCGAGTCCGACGAGGAGCTGCGCGACGGGATCGAGCTCGGGTTGTCCGTCGACGAGCTCGCCGAGAGCCTGGAGCTGCCCGCCGATGTCGTCGCATCCCGCCTCAAGGGCCTCGGCCTGGAGGCTTCCGGAGCCGCCACCCTCGCCTTCGAGTAGGGCGATACTGACGGGATGGCGGATTCCTGCACCCTGCACATCGTCGGAGCCGGGCCCGTGGCCGAGGCACTCGTCGCCCTCGCCACCCCGCTCGGCTGGTCGGTGACCCTGTCGAGCGACGATCCCTCCGTCCCCGAGGGAGTGGACGCGCTCGTCGTGACGAGCCATCACGACGACGTGGACGGCCCCGCCATCGCGGCGGGTCTGGGGGCCGGCACCGCATACATCGGGGGCATGGGTTCGCGCCGGACGCAGGAGCGGCGGCGCGGCTGGTTGCTGGACCACGGCGTGACGCCTGACGAGCTCGCCACGGTGCATGCGCCCATCGGGCTCGACATCGGGGCCAACGCACCGGGGGAGATTGCGGTGGCGATCCTGGCCGAGGTGATCGCTGTCCGCGCGGGACGCAGTGGTGGGGGCTCGGTGAGCGACCGTGAGGGTCCGGTCCACCCGGGGCTCCCCGCGGGTGAGGCCTACTGTCCGGGCGGCTGAGGCTGTCCCCGGCGCATGGGAGGCTGTCCCCGTGACCGCCACCGCGACGCGCACCGTGCCCCCTCTCGTCCTCATCAGCGGACCCGAGGCCGTCATCGCCGACCGTGCGCTCAGCACCACCCTCGACGAGCTCCGGGCCTCTGCTCCCGAGCTCGAGGTCATCCGGTTGGCCGCCGAGACCTACGAGGCGGGCGCGCTCGGCATGCATGCCAGCCCGTCGCTGTTCGGGGGCGAGAAGTGCATCGTCGTCCAGGACCTCGACGAGGCGCCGGACGAGCTCCAGGAAGACCTGCTCGCCTTCCTCGCCGCCCCCGACGCCGAGGTGACCCTGGTGGTCACCCACAAGTCGGGGCAGCGTGGCAAGAAGGTCCTGGACCTCCTCAAGAAGTCGCAGGCGCGCGTGCTCGAGGCTCCTGCCATCAAGACCGACCGTGACAAGACCGACTTCGCCATGCACGAGTTCCGTCGGGCGGGGCGCCGCGTCACCCCCGATGCCGTGCGCGCACTGATCGAGGCCATCGGCAAGGACGTGCGCGAGCTCGCCTCCGCGTGCCAGCAGCTCGTCGCCGACACCACCGGCACCATCGACGAGGACCTGGTCGCCAGGTACCACGGAGGCAAGGTCGAGGCGACCGGCTTCAAGGTGGCCGACGCCGCTGTCGCGGGCAACGCCGGCGAGGCGCTCCGGCTGCTGCGCCACGCCATCGCCACGGGGGTCGACCCGGTGCCGATCGTGGCCGTGCTCGCCCAACAGCTGCGCCAGCTCGTCAAGGTGGGCGCAGCTGGTCGTGGGCGATCGGCGGATGTGGCGCGCGACCTCGGCATGGCCCCGTGGCAGGTGGACAAGGCCCGGCGCGGGTTGTCCGGGTGGGGGCCCGAGGGGCTCGCCGACGCGATCCAGGCAGTCGCAAACGCCGACTTCGAGGTCAAGGGCGGTGGCCGCGACCCGGTCTACGCCGTCGAACGCGCCGTCCTCACGATCACGCAGGCCCGCAGCGGCCGGTGAGCACCCAGGCGCGACCTGACCGCGTCGGGAGCACGCGGCATACCCACGTTTTGGGGGAGTGGGCTCCTCGCTGGTAGATTTGCCCCTCGCGTGCGCGCATGGTCGTGCGCGCATGCAGCACCATCCAGAGCCTCTCAACCACAGGCGCCCCACCAGCCTGGTCCCGAGAGACTTCTGCCGCCCTCTAACGGCAACCACCGACCAACCAAGAGAGACACACCTGTGGCAAACATCAAGTCCCAGCTCAAGCGGATCAAGACGAACCGCACGGCGACCGAGCGCAACAAGGCCGTCAAGAGCGAGCTCAAGACCTGGATCCGCAAGTTCCAGGCAGCCGTCGACTCCGGCGACGCCTCTGCGGCGAATGACGCTCTCGCGACCGCGAGCAAGAAGCTCGACAAGGCCGCGAGCAAGGGTGTCATCCACGCCAACCAGGCCGCCAACAAGAAGTCGGCCATGGCGAAGAAGGCCGCCTCGCTCTGACGCGAGTCGCCTTCCACGGCACACCTCACGAAGGGCCGGTCACCTACGGGGGTCAGCTCGCGGCGCGGACGGCCGCCGCGACCTGGTCGAACCGGTCGCGGTCGAGCACCGCGCCCTCGCGTCGCACAGCGGAGGAGTCCACGCGCAGGATGCGATCCACCCGGACCTCGCTGGGACGGCCCTGGCGGTCCCAGTCGCCCGAGCCGATGTCCTGCCAGTACCGACCATGTCGGGCTTCCTGCTCGTGGTCACGGTCGTGGTCCTTGCTGGTCAGCATGAGAGCCAGCAGCCACGCGCCGTCGCGACCGATGACCAGCACCGGTCGGTCCTTGCCCTGGCGGTGGTCCTCCTCGTAGGGCACCCAGGTCCAGACGATCTCGCCCGGGTCGGGCTCGCCGTCAGGCTTGGGGGCGTAGTCGAGGGTCGGCGTGCCGGTGAAGTCGCCGGGATAGCCGGTGGCTGCTCGTTGATGCGCGGCACTGGCCGGGGAAGTCGTGGTGCCTCGCGCGGGACGCTGTGTGTCGCGGGTCGACATGGCCGCGTCGCGGGTCGGCGTGGCCGCGTCGCGGGCGGATGTTGATGCTCGTCGCCAGAGACGGGCCAGGCGTGATCGCAGGGAGGCCGGTTCCGATGCCATGGGCATCACGCTATCCCGGCTCAGAACGGTGGGTCGTCTCCCAGACTCGCCGGTCGGCGCAACGTCCGACCCGGGCAGCCGCGCGCGTAGGCGCGGTCGAGGGTGAAGCGGACCCGTCCAGTGGTCAGCTGGGTGGCGAGCCCCTCGGCACGGTCGGGCACGACCCGCCGCCTGTTGCGGTGGCGTTCGGCCCGGCTCAGCTCGTGGGCGAGTTCTTCCTCCCACACCGACCAGAGCACTCCGGGCGCGTCGACCGGCCCCACGGCCTCGGCTTCGACTCTGGCATGCGGGTGCCTTTGCGGCCGGCGTTCTGGGTGCTGGAGTTCTGGGTGCAGGCGTTCTGGGTGCTCTGGTTCCGGTGGCGTGGGTTCTCGTTGCTCGGGCCCTCGTCGCTCGGGCCCTCCGACTCCCTTGAGCAGGGTGACTCGCGCCGGTGGCTCGCCGTCGAGGCGTTGCAGGAAGTCGGTGGGGAGGGTCGAGCGCACTCTGCCGGTCGGGTCGGTCCAGGTGACGGTGGCGTTGGGCTCGATGCGGACCCGCCATCGGACGGTCTGCTTGATGCGGTGGTGTCGGCGGCACAGGCACATCAGGTTGGCCGCATCGGTCGGCCCCAGTGGCCAGGGTCGGACGTGGTCGAGGTCGCAGAAGCGGGCGTTCACCGTGCACCCGGGGAAGCGGCACTGCCCATCCCGGGCTCTGACCAGGTCGACCAGCGCCGATGGTGGACGGTAGGCCTTGGACTCGATGACACGCTGTCGACCAGTCCTGTCGGGGTCGGTGGCCGCGGCCAACAGGGCGCCGGTCTTGGCGTCGCAGGCGACCACCTCGTGGCGCACGGTCGGTGCGATGCCTGCAGCGCCGTCGCTCGATGTGTCGCTCGTGGTGTCGCTCGTGGTGTGGCTCGTGGTGTCGAGATGGGAGTCAGCAGCGTCTCCGAGGGTGTCGAGCCACGACCTCAGCACCTGGGTGGTGCCCGGCATCCCCAACCCAGCCACCGTCACCAGCGTGTCGGCGTCACGTGCACCTGCTGCGCTCCCGGCAACTGCCTCCACCGCCGGTCCTGCCTCGGTCGGCACCGTCTTGCCGCGGGGCTCCGCCATCTGCCTGATCGTGGTGGGCGCCGTGTCGCCAACGGACTCGTGAGGCGTCACCGTGCGCCGGTCGGGCGCGGTCAGCTGGTCCGGCGCGGCGAGCTGGTCGGCGGGGACGGCGAGCTGCACGACGAACGTGCCGGTGGCGCGGGAATGGATCAGGTCCATCAACGCATCCGCGCGGGCCTGCTCCACCCCTGTCGCCCTGCCGCCGCGGACGTACTCGCGCGCCAGCCCGTCTACCACCGCCCACCCGCTGCGCGACATCTCGGCCGGGAAGCTGCCCATCCAGGTGTCCACCCCGGGCTCGTCCCCGGGCCAGCGGCGCAGGCTCCGCTCGGACCGCGCCCGGGACGCCTTGGCCCGCATCAGGTCCGGGTCCACCGCCCCCAGGACGCGGCGCACCCGCCGCCGCAGCGCCGCCGCCGGCTCCGAACCGAGGCCGTCGGCGATCCGCGCGACCACCAGGGCACAGGTCTCGGGTGCAGCGTCCCGCAGCTCCTCACCCACGACCCGGGCGCGGTACTCGTCGAGGCGGCCTTCACCCATGGCCGCGAACACCCCCGGCACCCGGGTCACCAGGTCCACGGCCGCGCCGAGGCGGCTGCCGGCGACTGCGTCGCTGACCCCCAGCTGGTCACTGACCAGGGCCGGCGCGTCCAAGCGCTCGTGCCCCAACCCGCGGTGCTGCTCCACCATCGTCCCGTCCTCCAGGACCACGTCCTCGATCGCCGCCACGTGCGCCATCGCCAGCATCTGCAGCGCCGCAGCCTGGTTGATCACCGACTGGCACTCACCCACCAGGTCCACCAGCTCACCCAAGGACCGGTCACGCCCATCCGCGCGCAACCGGGCCAGCTCCCCTTGGAGCTCGCTGGAAGTCACGGACGCATCGAACATGCGTTCGACTCTATCGGGACCCTCCGACAGCGCGAATCGCCTCGGCGACCAGGGCGAAGCGTGCCGCGTCGATGGCTGCGCCCTCGCGCCGGATGCCGCTGGGTTTCACGCGGATGATCCGGTCCACCTTCACCTCACTGGGCCGCCGTTGCCGGTCCCAGGCACCCACGCCGATGCTCACGCGGTTCGGCGCCGCACGCCGGTTTCGCTCTGAGTCGCCGCGCAGCTTGGTGGTCAGCATGACGCCGAGCAGCCAGCGCCCGTCCCGCCCGATCAGCAGGACGGGACGGTCCTTGCCCTCGCGGTGGTTGTCCTCGAACGGCACCCAGGTCCACACGATCTCACCCGGATCCGGCCTCCCATCGGCGACGGGGGAGTACTCCATCGCGGGGGTGCCGACGAAGTCTCCCGGGTAGGCGCCGGTGACCCATCGCCACAGTCGCCCGAGCCACCCCTGGTTGGTCATGGCCGTGGTCTGCGTCGAGTTCCCCATCGGCCCGAGGGTACTGACGATCGCCCGACACCACGGCTGGTTCGGCCAGGTCCGAAGGCGCCGGTCAGGACCAGCCTCGGCGCGCTCCCAGCAGGGCGAGAAAGGTTCGCGCCATCTGACGTTGGTGGTCGCGGACGGCGCTGAGCGAGCCGGGGAACGTCGGCTTCACGCACGCGTCGACCATGTAGCCCACGATGACCGCGAGGAAGGCATCGACGGCCTCCGGGTCGACATCGTCGAGAAGCGGCGACCGCTGGACCATCCAGTCGACGTCGAGACCGTGGTGCGCCATCAACGGCAGGAGCCCGACGAAGTCGCACCACGCGGGCCCACGCGCGACCCAGTTCCAGTCGAGCAGACGCGCCCGGCCCTCCGGGGTGATGAGCATGTTGTCCGGCCTCAGGTCGCTGTGCACCAAGCGATCTCCGACGAGGGCCTCGCTGGCCAGCCGTCCGAGGCCGGCCACCTCGGCCGCTCGCTCGGATGGCAGTGGCGGTATGCCGTCCGGCCACGACCGCGCGCCGTTCGCCAGGTCGTCCAGGCACGCCAACGACGCGGCGTCGCCGCCGACGTCGAGCGCCAGGGAGGCGTCGGTCAGCCCGGCAACGACCGAAGGGTCCATCTGGGCGAGCTCGATGCACGCGGCGTGCGCCGCCTCGGCATCGCGCTGGGTCCACGGCGTCCCGGGCATGTCACCGTCGATGGCTTCGAGGACGACCAGTTCCCAGTCCCCGGTCGAAGTAGCCCCTACCAGCTGCGGCGCGGTCACCCGGCCCGCGAGGAGCCGCAGGATGCGCGCCTCGCGCGGAATGGCCTGCAGGGCGAAGGGCGCCGAGGGCCCGGCAGCCTTGGCAAAGACTCGGCGACCGTCGCGCAGGCCCAGCAACCCGGCATACGCGCCGGTGAAACCCGTGGTCACTGGTGGGGGGGCGACCTCGACCGGCGACCCGGCCACGGTCGCGATGCCGTCGCGCACCTCCGGTGGCAGCGCTGCGAAGGCCGGTCGCACGGAGGTGTGCCGGTAGTCGACCTCATCGGTCACGGGCGGTCCTTGGGCCTCCACAGCAGCCGGCCCGGACGGCGGCGGTCGCGCAGGGCGTGGGAGCGCCAGACCAGGACCGGGTGCGACGCCAACGCGTTGACCACCCAGACGAAGAAGCCCTTCTCCGTGGTGGCCCGGTCGGCCAGCGCGTTCACGTCGACCGTGCGGTTGAGGTACTTGCCGGCGGCGAGCGTCGCCATCGCCCCGGCGCTGCCGTGGGGGACGAGGGAGTACCCGAAGTTGTCGGCGGTGTACTCCTGGCTGCGGCTCAGCGTCGACCCGACGAACGGGATCCACTGTGCCCCGCTGATGGCCAGGATCCGCCAGTAGCTCGTGTGGCCCGCGGCGATGTGCCCCACCTCGTGCCCGATGATGAACCGCAGCGCGTCCGGGTTCCGTGCCTGCCCGCCGATCTCGAACAGGTCGCTGTACACGAAGATGAACCGGCGGTACCCGTGCCCGGAGGCGGCGGCGTTGATCATGCCGTTGCCCAGGACGACGTACGCGTCGGGCACCTTCGGCAGACCGTAGTGCGCGCAGGCGTCGAGCAGCATCTGGTGTGCCTCGGGGTACTGCGTCGGCGAGATCTTCACGCCGGACAGGCGCAGGCTCGCGTAGAGCTGGCCACGCAGGAAGTAGATGAGCAGCGGTGCCGCCAGGAAGAACACGGCATAGGGATCGGGCTCCCGACGGTCGATGATGGCCGAGGCCACCTCGTAGCCCGACACGGCCCACACGAGCAGCGACCCGAGGATCACGACCACCAGGCAGAGGTTCTCGAGGGGGTGTCGCAGGTGGGACCGCACGTGCTGGCGGTACCCGGGTGGGGCAGGGGGGAGCAGCGGCGCCTCGCCGGCGGGCTGCGGTGCCCCTGGCGGGTGGGCGTACCGGATCTGTTCGGCCATGGTCCCCTCGATGCTGTGTCGGTCGCTCCGATGCTATGTCTCGACGGCTGGGCGATCCGCACCCAACCCGCCACAGGGGCGCACCATGGAGGAATGACCGGCCGACCTGCTGTCGTTGCACTCCCGTGACCGACGCCACCCTCTCCGCGCAGACAGAGCTCGACGAGCCCACGGTCCGCCCCGCGCACGTGAACCTCGCCCTGCTGGCGCTGGCCGTCGGTGGGTTCGCCATCGGTACCACCGAGTTCGTGACGATGGGGTTGCTCCCCGAGGTGGCGGCCGGGGTCGATGTCGACATCCCGACGGCTGGCCACATCGTGTCTGCCTATGCCGCGGGCGTGGTCGTGGGCGCACCGGTCCTGGCGACCCTGGGCACGAAGATGCCCCGCAAGCAGCTGCTGCTCTGGCTGATGGGGGCCTTCGCCGTGGCGAACGTGCTGTCCGCCTTCGCGAGCAGCTACGGGCTGCTCATGGCGGCGCGGTTCCTGTCGGGACTGCCGCACGGCGCGTACTTCGGGGTCGGGTCGCTGGTCGCGGCGTCGATGGTGCCAGCCCACCGTCGCACCTGGGCGGTGTCGATGATGATCACGGGACTCACGGTGGCCAACATCGTCGGTGTGCCCGTCACGACACGGATCGGCCAGAGCTATGGCTGGCAGTGGCCGTATGCCGCGGTGGGAGTGATCGCCCTGGTCACCGTCCTCGCGGTGTGGCGCTGGGTGCCGTTCTGCCCGCCCGACGGCGGGGTGAGCATGCGTTCGGAGCTGTCTGCCCTGAAGCGGCCACAGGTGTGGCTGGCGCTGGGGATCGGCACCGTCGGCTTCGGCGGCATGTTCTCCACGTTCTCCTACATCTCACCGACGATGACCGAGCTCGGCGGCTTCGGCCGCGCGACCATCCCGCTGATCCTCGCGCTCTACGGCGTGGGCATGACGGTCGGAGCGCTCCTCTCGGGTCCGGTGTCCCGCCTCGGCCTGCTCCGGGGGATCACCGTCCTCCTGGTGGCGATCGCCGTCATGCTGTTCCTGTTCGGCCCGGCCGTTCAGGCGGCGAAGTGGTCCGGCCTGATCGCCGTCTTCGTGCTCGGGCTGCTGCCCAGCATCCTCGTCCCGATGCTGCAGACCCGGCTGATGGACGTCGCCCACGAGGGCCAGGCCCTCGCGGCCGCCCTCAACCACTCGACCCTCAACATCGCCAATGCCCTCGGCGCCTGGCTCGGGTCGATCGTCCTCTCGGCGGGTCTGGGCTACGAATGGCCGTCCAGGGTCGGCGGCATGCTGGCCGTGGCCGGGATCGGCATCGCCCTGTGGTCGGCCCTCCTGCAGCGATCGACCAACCGGCGCCAGTCGAGCCAGGCGGCGAGGACAGGGGCGCCGGCAGCCACGAGCTGACGGCGCGTCACCGGCATACCCCGTTGCATGGGAGGATGGGCCGTTCCGTTCTCCCGATGCCCCGTGAGGTTTGAAGCACCCGTGTCCCCGATGGCCCGCACCGCGCTGCAGCCGCACGCAACGCCGCCGGACCTGATCCGGAACTTCAGCATCATCGCCCACATCGACCACGGCAAGTCGACGCTGGCCGACCGGATGCTCCAGGTCACCGGCGTCGTCGACGGCCGCGACATGCGCGCGCAGTACCTCGACAAGATGGACATCGAGCGCGAGCGCGGCATCACGATCAAGTCGCAGGCCGTCCGCATGCCGTGGGAGCTCGACGGGACGACCTACGCGCTCAACATGATCGACACCCCCGGGCACGTCGACTTCACCTACGAGGTGTCGCGGTCGCTCGCCGCGTGCGAGGGCGCGGTCCTGCTCGTCGACGCTGCCCAGGGCATCGAGGCCCAGACGCTGGCGAACCTCTACCTCGCCATGGAGAACGACCTCGCGATCATCCCGGTGCTCAACAAGATCGACCTGCCCGCGGCGCAGCCGGAGAAGTTCGCCGAGGAGCTGGCCGGCCTGATCGGCTGCGAGCCGGAGGACTGCCTGCTCGTCTCGGGCAAGACCGGTGTGGGCGTCGAACCCCTGCTCAACGAGATCGTCAGGCAGCTGCCGCCGCCCACGGGTGACGCGGACGCGCCCGCCCGCGCGATGATCTTCGACTCGGTCTACGACACCTACCGCGGTGTGGTCACCTACGTCCGGGTCATCGACGGCAACCTCAACCCCCGCGAGAAGATCGCGATGATGTCCACCAAGGCCACCCACGAGCTGCTCGAGATCGGGGTCAGCTCGCCCGAGCCCACTCCGGCCAAGGGGCTGGGCGTGGGGGAGGTCGGCTACCTCATCACCGGCGTGAAGGACGTGCGCCAGTCCAAGGTCGGCGACACCGTCACCAACGCGGCCAAGCCCGCCAAGGAGGCGCTCGGCGGCTACCGCGACCCCAAGCCGATGGTGTTCTCGGGTCTCTACCCGATCGACGGGTCGGACTACCCCGACCTGCGCGACGCCCTCGACAAGCTCAAGCTCAACGACGCCGCGCTGGTCTACGAGCCCGAGACGTCCGCCGCACTGGGCTTCGGCTTCCGCATCGGCTTCCTCGGCATGCTGCACCTCGAGATCGTGCGCGAGCGGCTCGAGCGCGAGTTCGATCTCGACCTCATCTCGACGCTGCCCAACGTCGTCTACGACGTGACGATGGACGACGGCAAGGTGCTCACGGTCACCAACCCGAGCGAGTTCCCCTACGGCAAGGTCAGCTCGGTCACCGAGCCGATCGTGCGCGCCACGGTGCTGGCACCGAGCGAGTTCATCGGCGCGATCATGGAGCTGTGCCAGCAGAAGCGCGGCACCCTGCGCGGCATGGACTACCTCTCCGAGGAGCGCGTCGAGATGCGCTACACGCTCCCGCTCGCCGAGATCGTCTTCGACTTCTTCGACCAGCTCAAGTCGCGCACCCGTGGCTACGCCTCGCTCGACTACGAACCCGACGGTGACCAGGTGGCCGACCTGGTCAAGGTCGACATCATGCTCCAGGGGGAGACGGTCGACGCCTTCAGCTCGATCGTCCACAAGGACAAGGCCTACGCCTACGGCGTGATGATGGCCGGCAAGCTCAAGGACCTCATCCCGCGCCAGCAGTTCGAGGTGCCCATCCAGGCTGCGATCGGCTCACGCATCATCGCCCGCGAGAACATCCGCGCGATCCGCAAGGACGTCCTCGCCAAGTGCTACGGCGGCGACATCAGCCGCAAGCGCAAGCTGCTCGAGAAGCAGAAGGCCGGCAAGAAGCGGATGAAGAACATCGGCAGCGTCGAGGTGCCGCCCGAGGCCTTCATCGCCGCGTTGTCCAACGACGCAGTCACGAAGAAGTAGCCGCTTCGCCGTTTCGCGGTGTTACCGTCCGGTAACATCAGCGCATGGTCGACACCTACGCGATGTACCGGCGCCTCACGGCATACCCGCAGGGCAAGCGTCTCTTCTCGCTCGTCTTCGAACAGGCTGCGCCCTACTTCCGCACCGCACGTCCCCGGTTCGTCGAGCTGGGACCCAACCGTGCCGAGCTGACCATCAAGAAGCGTCACCGCGTGCAGAACCACATCGGCACCGTCCACGTCATCGCGATCTGCAACGGCCTCGAGGCGGCCATGGGCGCCCTCGCGGAGGCGACCATCCCGCCGACGCGCCGGTGGATCCCCAAGGGCATGGAGGTGGAGTACACCGCCAAGGCGACCACCGACATCACCTGCGTCGCCGAGACGGACCCGGCCGACTGGGCGCGCGAAGGCGACGTGGAGATCCCGGTGCGGGTCAAGGGAGTCCGCGGGGACGGCACCCCCGTCGTGCAGGGCACCATCCGCCTCTGGGTCACCGACAAACCGGCTCGGTGAGCCGCCGCAGGCGAGCGCCACGACCCGGTATGCCGCGGGGCCGGGTCAGGCCCGCAGGCTCGCGCGCAGGGCGTCCACCTCGTCCTCGCTCCAGCCCTGCGCGCGCAGCCAGCCGCTGGCGCCGCCGTAGCGCTCGGTCAGCACGCTGAGGATCCGCTCCATCGTCTCCGGCTTGGGACGGTGGTGGTCCATCGGCTGTCCCGCCAGGACCTCGCCGTAGGCGGGGCGAGCCATCAACCTGGCCACGACCCGCTCGATCCGCTCACCCGTGGCGACGTAGTCGGCGACGACGTCCTCGTCGCTCACGCCAGCCACGGACAGGGCCAGACCCACGACGGTGCCCGTACGGTCCTTGCCTGCGGCACAGTGCACGATCGTCGCGCCGCGGCTGCGCGAGACGACCTGCAGGGCAGCGCTGACCGAGTCCGGCCGGTGGGCGAGGTAGCCGAGGTAGTGGCTGGCCCAGTAGTCGTCGTCGAGACGCGGCTCGGCGTCGGCAGCGGCCTGGGCAGCCTTGGACCAGGGGAGGACCAGCGCCTCCGCCGCCGTCACCTCCCGGACGTCGTCGCGGAAGAGTGAGTGGTGGTGGTGCGTGAGGTCCCGGGCACGCAACGGCCCCGGGCCCTCGATCTGCACCTCGACGTTGCTGCGCAGGTCGACGATGTCGGTGACGCCGATGCGCTCCACGAGGTCGACGATGTCGGCGTCGGTGAGGTCCTGGAGGTTGTCCGACCGCAGCAGTCGTCCGGTGGCGACGTGGCCACCGTCGGTGGTCGGCAGGCCTCCGACATCACGCATGTTGACGACGCCGTCGAGGTCGATCCAGAGAGGGGTGGTCACCTGCTCGACCCTACGCGTGAGACCCCCGGACATAGGTGAAGGCCTCGGAAAGTATGAGTTTCCGAGGCCTTCGACGGTCAGGACCGAGGTCCTGACCGACGCTCTCGCCGAAGCGATTGCGTGGGTTATTTCTAATCCAGGGACGACTGCGCCACAAGTGGTTCAGCGGAAATTTCTGGGACTTTCGGGGGCCATTTCGAGTCCACTCCGGCGTGTCCCCAAGACACGCCGTGTCCGGGCTGCGGGCGTCGCCTGCGAGGATGGAGCCATGCCCAGCGCCCTGCCCGACGGTGACCCCGCGCCGTCGGACGGGCTCCTCCCAGAGGCATCGCTCCAGGCTCTCGGGGACCGTCCGTTCGGCATCTACCTGCACGTACCGTTCTGCTCGGTGCGCTGCGGCTACTGCGACTTCAACACGTACACGCTGACCGAGCTCGGCGTCGACGGAGCCAGCATCGGCACGTTCGCTGACGCGGCACTGCGTGAGCTGGTGTTCGCGGTCGACGTGCTCGGCGAGGTGCCGACCGTCGACACGGTGTTCGTCGGCGGCGGGACCCCCACGATGCTGGCCGCGGAGGACCTCGCCCGGATGCTGCACGGCATACGGGACCGTTTCGGGCTGGCTCCTGGCGCCGAGGTGACCACCGAGGCCAACCCCGACTCGGTGACTCCCGCGGGGCTCGCCGTCCTCGCCGAAGCAGGGTTCACCCGGGTGTCGCTCGGAATGCAGTCGGCGGTGCCGCACGTCCTGCAGACCCTCGAGCGCACCCACGACCCGGCCAACGTCGAACGCGCGGTCGACGCCGCCCGCGCCGCCGGGCTCCAGGTCAGCCTCGACCTCATCTACGGCACCCCGGGCGAGTCCCTCGACGACTGGCGGACCAGCCTGGCTGTGGCGAGCTCGCTGGAGCCCGACCACATCTCGGCGTACGCCCTGGTGGTCGAGGAGGGCACCAAGCTGGCGGCCCAGGTACGGCGCGGACAGGTGCCCGCTCCTGAAGACGACGACGAGGCGGCCAAGTACGAGATCGCCGACGAGCACCTCGCCGCGGCGGGCTACACCTGGTACGAGGTGAGCAACTGGGCCCGGCGCGAGGAGGCGCGGTGCCGCCACAACGAGGGCTACTGGGCCGACGGCAACTGGTGGGGGATCGGGCCGGGCGCACACAGCCATGTGGGCGGAGTGCGCTGGTGGAACGTCAAGCACCCCAACGCGTATGCCGCCCGCGTCGCCGAGGGGCTCAGCCCGGCTCACGGGCGGGAGACGCTGACCGACGAGCAGCGGTACGACGAGCGAGTGCTGCTCGGCGTGCGGCTCGTGGACGGTCTGCCGATCGCGGACCTGCGTGACGACGGGCGCCTCGCCGTCGCCGGCCTGATCGCCGACGGTCTCGTGGACGCGCAGGCGGCCCTGCGCCGTCAGCGGGTGGTGCTGACGAGGCAGGGCCGCTTGCTGGCGGACACCGTCGTGCGACGGCTCCTGGGGCTGCGCTGAAGTTCGGACTGTGCTGACGTTCGCACTGCGCCGACCGCCAGGCAGTTACCTCACCAGCTCGGGCGTGAGGGGGTAGCGGTACCACTCGCCGTGGTTGGCCTTGACCGCGGCGATGATCGAGAAGACCACCCAGGCGATGCCCGTGGCGATGAAGAAGGGGATCCCGATCAGCACGAACGAGAGGAGCCCGAAGACCCACAGCGCGATCGTGATGACGATCTGGAAGTTGAGCGCCTGCGCGGCGTGGAACCGGATGAACGGCCCCCGGTCCTTGAACACGAGGAAGACGATGAGCGGGCCGAGGAACGGGAAGCCCACCATGGCCGCGACGAACGGGGCGATGTGGACGAGGGTCGCCCAGGTCTTCTCGTCCTGGGGCGACATCGGCCGGGGAGCCACGCCGTAGGCCGCCGGCGGGGGCTGGGTCGGCGGCCGGTCCTGTGGCTGGTCCTGTGGCTGGTGCGGCGTCGGCTGGTAGCCGGGGGGCGCCTGTGGGGGCACCTGCGACTGCTGCGGCTGCTCTGGTTGGTCGGTCATGGGTCTCTCCGTGGTGAGGGTCTGCGTGGTGTCTGCACCCAGTGAAACGCACGACGACCTCCGAAAGTCCACCTTTCGGGGTGTAGGCAGGGGAGGTTCAGGGACAGGTCAGGGTCGACCCCGAGGCAGGGGTCGCCGAGGACGTCAGTGCCCCGGCTCGCTCACCCTGTGACATCTCGTGACTCCGTCACCCTGTGACATCTCGTGACTCCGTCACGAAGTCGATGAGCTCCTCGACGCTGGCCAGCAGGGTCGGCTCGAGGTCGGCGTAGGAGCGCACGGTCCCGAGGATCTGCTTCCACGCCCGCGCGATGTCGGCCTGGTCGTGGTGCGCCCAGCCCAGGTGCGCGCAGATGCCGTGCTTCCAGGACTGGCCACGGGGGATGACGGGCCACTGCGACAGCCCGAGCCGCTCCGGGCGCACGCTCTGCCACACGTCGACGTACGGGTGCCCCAGCACACGCACGTGCGCGGCATACGGTCCCCGCGCGGCGTCCTGCACCACCCGGTGCTCCTTGGTGCCCGGCAGCAGGTGGTCGACGAGGACTCCCATCCGGCGGCCGGGGCCGGGCTGGAAGTCCGCGATCGCCGCGACCAGGTCGTCCACGCCGTCGAGCAGCTCCACGACGACGCCCTCGACCCGCAGGTCGGCGCCCCAGACCTTCTCGACCAGCTCGGCGTCGTGCCGGCCCTCGACGAAGATCCGCGAGCCGCTGGCCACCCGGGCGGTCGCTCCGTGGACGGCCCGTGAGCCGGAGGCGGTGCGCGAGGCGAGGGCGCGTGCGTCGGCCAGCAGGGCACGGGCCGCGGCAGTGGGCGGCGTCAGGATGACGGGGGAGCCGTCGAGCAGGAAACCCGGACCCATCGGGAAACCCTTCGTGCGGCCACGTCGGTCCTCGAGGTGCACGACGCGCATCCCGCCGGCCTTCTCGACCCGGACCACCGCACCGCACCAGCCGGTCTCGACGTCCTCGACGACCAGGCCGGTCTCGGCCTCCACCTCGCGGGAACGGCCCCGCGGGGGGACCTTCCAGTCACCGGACAGGACATCGGAGCCATAGCGGTCGGACACCGACGCAGGGTATGCCGCCCCGGGGCCTTGGCTGCGCGGGCGCGCCGCCCGTGCGGTCAGGACACGGGAACAACGTAGACTTGGCACTCGCTGAGCCTGAGTGCCAGCCTGTCCGTAGCGGGGCCAGATCGGTCGAAGGAGGTGCCTGATGAGTGAAGAACGTCGACTCGCAGTGTTGCGCGCGATCGTGCAGGACTACGTCCAGACCTCTGAGCCGGTGGGTTCCAAGGCCCTGCTGGACCGGCACCAGCTGGGGGTCTCGGCCGCGACCGTGCGCAACGACATGGCGGCGCTGGAGGAAGAGGGCCTGATCGCGGCTCCGCACACCAGCGCCGGGCGGGTGCCGACCGACGCCGGCTACCGCCTGTTCGTTGACCGGTTGAGCTCGGTCAAGCCCATGACGGCGGCCGAGCGGGCCGCCATCGCCCAGTTCCTCGAGGGCGCCGTCGACCTCGACGACGTGGTGGACCGGACGGTCCGACTGCTCGCCTCACTGACGCGGCAGGTCGCCGTCATGCAGTACCCGTCGCTGACCCGGTCGACAGTGCGGCACATCGAGTTCGTCGCGATGGGCCCGACCCGCCTGATGGTCGTGCTCATCGTCAACACCGGCCGCGTCGAGCAACGCATCATCGAGACGAGCCACGACCTGTCCAGCAAGGACGGCGAGGCGACCCTCGGGCTCGTCCGGGTCAAGGTCAACGCGCGCGCCGTCGGACAGCGGCTGGTCGACGCCGCGGCGTCCCTGGCCAGCCTCGCCGACGAGTTCGAGCCGGGCGACCGTGACCTGGTGCGGGCCGTCGTGCGGTCCCTCGACGACGCCCTCGTCGAGGAGCGCGAGGAGCGTGTCGTCCTCGCGGGTACGGCGAACCTCGCGCGCGTCGGCACAGACTTCCCGCTCAGCATCGGCCCGGTCCTCGAGGCCCTCGAACAGCACGTCGTGCTGCTCAAGCTGCTGGGCACCGCGCGCGAGACCTCCGACACGGTCTCGGTGCGCATCGGCCACGAGAACCCGTTCGCCGGGCTCCAGTCGACCTCGGTCGTCTCGACCGAGTACGGCTCGGGCTCAGAGCTCGTCGCCGGTCTCGGCGTCCTCGGCCCCACCCGGATGGACTACCCCACGACGATGGCGTCGGTGCGGGCCGTGGCGACCTACGTCTCCCGAATCCTCGCGCAGTGACGCGCGTCCGACCTCGTACCACCGACCGTCACCCCGGTGACACCAAGGACATTCGTTGAACGACTACTACCAGGACCTGGGTGTGTCCCGGGACGCCAGCCCCGACGACATCAAGCGCGCCTACCGCAAGAAGGCCCGCACGCTGCACCCGGACGTCAACCCGAGCCCGGAGGCGGAGGAGCAGTTCAAGAAGGTGTCGCAGGCCTATGACGTGCTCTCCGACGCCGACAAGCGCCGGTCCTACGACATGGGGTCGGACCCCTATGCCGGCGGCGCTGCCGGGTTCGGGCAGGGGTTCTCCTTCAGCGACATCATGGACGCCTTCTTCGGCGCCGGGGCAGGTCAGGCACAACGGGGTCCGCGGTCGCGGCAGCGACGTGGCCAGGACGCCCTCATCCGGCTCGACATCGACCTCGGCGACGCCGTGTTCGGTGCCGAGAAGGAGCTCGCCATCGAGACGGCCGTGGTCTGCTCCACCTGTCACGGTGACGGTGCCCAGCCTGGCACCGCTCGCCGCACGTGTGACGTGTGCGGCGGTCGCGGCGAGATCCAGCAGGTCCAGCGCTCGTTCCTCGGCCAGGTGATGACGACCCGTCCCTGCGTCACCTGCCAGGGCTACGGCGAGGTGCTCGTCAGCCCGTGCTTCGAGTGCTCCGGTGACGGCCGGGTCCGCACCCGCCGAACCCTCAAGATCAAGGTGCCTGCCGGAGTGGACACCGGCACCCGCATCCAGCTCGCAGGCGAGGGTGAGGTCGGCCAGGGCGGCGGTCCCGCCGGCGACCTCTACGTCGAGGTGGCGGTGCGCCCCCACCAGACCTTCCAGCGGCGTGGGGACGACCTGCACTGCACCGTCGAGCTGCCCATGACCGCCGCCGCTCTCGGCACCACCGTCAAGCTCGACACGTTCGACGGCTGCAACGAGCTCGAGATCAAGGCCGGCACGCAGCCCGGCGACGCCATGACGCTGCGTGGCCTCGGGGTCACGCACCTGCGCGGCACCGGCCGCGGCGACCTCATCATCCACGCCAACGTGCAGACCCCGACCCGCCTGGACGAGCAGCAGGAGGAGCTCCTTCGCCAGCTGGCCACGCTACGCGGTGAGGAGCACCCGGCCGGGCGGTTGTCCCCGGCCCACCCCGGGCTGTTCGGCAAGCTCCGCGACGCCTTCAAGGCCAAGTAGCCAGGTCCGCCCGACGTGACCCTGCCGCTGTTCCTCGTCGAACCAGCCGTCCTCGTCGAGGCTGCCGCGGGCACGCGCGTGGTCCTCGATGGTCCGGAGGGCCGGCACGCAGCCACCGTCCGCCGGATCGCCCCCGGAGAGCGGGTGATGCTTGCCGACGGCGCCGGCCTGCGCGTCACCTGCACGGTCCAGGCGGCCGGCAAGGCAGAGCTCGAGCTGGTCGTCCTGGAGGTGTGCCGCGAGCCGGAGGTTGTGCCTCGGTTCGTCCTCGTGCAGGCCCTGGCCAAGGGTGACCGCGACGACCAGGCCATCGAGGCGGCGACCGAGTTCGGGGTCGACGAGGTGGTGCCCTGGCAGGCGTCGCGCAGCATCGTCCAGTGGCGTGGTGAGCGTGGCGACAAGGCCCGCCGCAAGTGGGAATCGACGGTCACCGCAGCGGCCAAGCAGTCCCGCCGCGCGCGAGTGCCGGTCGTCGCAGAGCTGGTCACGACCAAGACCCTCGCGGCGCGCATCGCCGGCGCCGCGGCGGCATACGTGCTGCACGAGGACGCGACACAGACCCTTGCGGCCCAGGCGCTCCCGACCGACGGCGACGTCCTCGTCATCGTGGGCCCGGAAGGCGGGATCACCGCCGAGGAGGTCGGTGCGTTCGAGGCAGCGGGAGCGCTGACCGTCCGTCTCGGTGACACCGTGCTGCGGTCCTCCAGCGCCGGGCCTGCCGCGCTCGCGGTGCTGAGCGCAGCTTGCCGAGGTCGATGGAGTAGGTGCCCTGCATCGGGGCTCCGATCGAGGCCGTGGTGTGCCCGGCCTTGACCTTGGTGCTGCCGCGCCTGAGCTCGTAGGTGACGTTGGCCTCGAACACGATCGCCAGGCCCTCCACGACCACCGGCTTGGCTGCCGACAGCACCTGGTCGCGGCCGGGCGTGGTGACCCAGATGGGAGCGACGTCCTCATAGAGCCGGTCGGACGGCGGCCTGGTGAAGGTCTGGGCCGTCGAGATCGACCCGAACAGCGTGGTCGAACCGTCGGCGACCTCGAACCGCACAGGGAAGGTCTGCTGGATCGCGGCCTGCGCTGTCCACACGAGCTCCTGGACGGCGAGCCGCTTGTTCTCGTCACCGACGACGGCGTCCTTGGAGCCGCCGTTGGCCAGGTGGACCGTGATCAGCCTGTCGGTGACGGTCACGTCGCCGATGGTCTGGCCGGACCACGGCTGGAGGTAGCCGTCGGTGTTGCTGTAGGGCTGGGCGTTGATGGCCAGCACGAGCGCGGCCTTGGCCCGCTCCGCCGGGGTCGCACTCGTCGGGAGCTCGCTGCGGATGAAGTCCCGGAACAGCCGGTAGGTGGGCTTGTCGTCCCCGATCGGCCCGACGAAGTAGACGGGCAGTGACACCGACTGCGTCGCGGCCGGGCCACTGGTCGACGGCGACGAGGAGGGCGACGTCGTGGGACTCGTGCTGGCGGACCCGGTCGCGGACTGCGACGGCCCGGAGGTCTGCGGGGGCGTGATCGTGGGCCCGTCGTCCTGGGCGGACCACCACACGCCGCCGATGATCGCCGCCACGGCCGCAGCGGCCGCCAGCGGCATCATCCAGCGCCGGGTGCCCGTGCCACCGGCACCGGTCAGCGGGCCCGCCTCGTGGGCCTCGTGCAGGATCGTGTCGAGGCGGTTCGACGGGTGCACCTGCTGGACGTCCTGGGCCAGGGCCTGGCGCAGTCGCCGCTCGACCTGGTCGAACTCTCCCGGCTCGTAGTCGGGGTGCAGGAAGTCGATGCGATCGCTCATGACGCTGCCTCCATCCGGTCGCGCAGCGTGGCGAGCCCGCGGTGGGCATGGGCCTTGACCGAGCCCGCGGAGATGCCGAGGGCGTCGGCGATCTCGGCCTCGCTCAGGTCGAGGTAGTAGCGCATCGTCAGGACCTCTCTCTGGCGCTGGGGCAGTCGCCCCAGCGCGCTGATCATCGAACTGGTGCTCTCGGACTGGAGGGCGCGGTCCTCGGCGCTCGCCTCGGTGTGCCGTGTGTAGGCCGTGGGCTCACCCTGCTCGCGCGCGACGTAGCGCTCCTCGACCCCGCGGTGTCGCAGGCCCGAGCGCGCTCCGTTGACGACGGACCGACGTAGGTAGGCAGACGCCGCCTGGTGGTCGCGGATCGAGTCCCACCGTCGGTGCACGGCGATGAACGCGTCCTGGACGACCTCCTCGGCCGCGAGGTCGTCGCGCAGCAAGAGCCACGCCAGTCGGACCAGCCCGGTCCAGTGCGCGGCATACAGCTCGGCGATGGCCTCGTCGGCCGCCGGCCGGACCTCGCCACGGTGGTCATGCTCTGCCACGCTCAACAGTCTCACGACCTGATGACGCGCAGCCCTGTCAACCGGTTGACGCGCCGGGCGCAGGTTTCTCACCCAGGTGGAACGACCTTCACGGGGGCGCCTGCAGGTTTCGTTCCGATTGGAGGGATACCTGCAATGGGTAGGCTCGATTCATGGAGACTTCGGCGACGCGGCACACCGACCCCGACTGCCTGTTCTGCAAGCTCGTGGCGGGGGACATCCCGGCCACCGTGGTCTACGAGGACGAGGCGACCTTCGCGTTCCGGGACCTCGAACCCCAGGCTCCGACCCATGTCCTGGTGGTTCCGCGCCACCACGTGCCCGATGTCGCAGCGCTTGCGCAGGAGGCACCCGACGACGTCACGGCCCTGATCCGCGCCGTGGCTGCCGTCGCCGCGCAGGAGGGCATCGCCGACCGTGGCTACCGCTCGGTCTTCAACACGGGCGCGGAGGCACATCAGACCGTGTTCCACGCCCACGTCCACGTGCTCGGCGGCCGGTCCATGACGTGGCCACCCGGCTGAGCGGCACCGTAGACTGGTCGGACCATGCCAGATCCTGATCATCCGACCACGCTGGGGGGCGCGCCCGAGGGTGCCCTTCCGATGCCCACCCACACCGTCGAGATTCCTGCCCAGGTGCAGATGGTGACCCTCCTCGGTCCGCGCGACGAGCTGCTCCGCACCATGGAGCGGGCCTTTCCGCAGCTGCAGATCCACGTCAGGGGCAACGAGTTCCACCTGTCCGGCCCGAGTGCCGAGGTCGCGCTCGCCGAGCGCACCATCGACGAGCTGCTCCTGGTCATCGACGGCGGTCAACCGCTCAACCGCGACGCCGTCGAACGCTCCATCAGCATGCTGCGTGCCCAGACGACGGAGCGGCCCGCCGACGTGCTGACGATGAACATCGTGAGCAACCGCGGCCGCACCATCCGGCCCAAGACGCTCAACCAGAAGCACTACGTCGACGCGATCGACGAGCACACCATCGTCTTCGGCATCGGCCCGGCGGGCACGGGCAAGACCTACCTCGCGATGGCCAAGGCTGTCGCCGCGCTCCAGGCCAAGCAGGTCAACCGCATCATCCTGACCCGGCCGGCAGTCGAGGCGGGCGAGCGGCTGGGCTTCCTGCCCGGCACGCTCAACGACAAGATCGACCCCTACCTGCGGCCGCTCTACGACGCGCTCCACGACATGGTCGACCCCGAGTCGATCCCGCGGCTGATGGCTGCCGGCACCATCGAGGTCGCGCCGCTGGCCTACATGCGTGGGCGTTCCCTCAACGACGCGTTCATCATCCTGGACGAGGCCCAGAACACCTCACCCGAGCAGATGAAGATGTTCCTGACGCGCCTCGGCTTCGGGTCCAAGATGGTCGTGACCGGTGACGTGACCCAGATCGACCTCCCCGAGGGCACCCGGTCGGGGCTGCGGGTGGTCCGGGACATCCTCGGTGACGTCGAGGACATCCACTTCTCCCTGCTCACCGCCCAGGACGTCGTCCGGCACCGCCTGGTGGGCGCCATCGTCGACGCCTACGGCCGCTGGGACGATCAGGGCCAGCCCGTGCAGGGCGAGCGCCTCCGAGGACAGAACGGGCAGGGCGAGCAGCACGGTCAGGGAGGGCGAGGGCGTGAGCGTCGACGTTCTCAATGAAACCGACTTCGAGCTCGACGAGCTCGAGCTGGTGGCGCTGAGCCGCTACGTCATGGGGGAGATGCGGGTCCATCCGGGCGCCGACCTGTGCCTGCGACTGGTGGACGAGGCCGCGATGGAGGTGCTCCACGTCCAGTGGATGGACCTGCCCGGCCCGACGGATGTGATGAGCTTCCCGATGGACGAGCTGCGGCCGGCCCGGGAGGGCGACGAGCCCGAGGAAGGCGTCCTCGGCGACATCGTCCTCTGCCCGTCGGTCGCGGCCAAGCAGGCCGCCGACGCGGGACACGCGACCGAGGAGGAGCTCCTGCTGCTGACCACGCACGGGATCCTGCACCTGCTCGGGTACGACCACGCGGAACCCGAGGAGGAGCGCGAGATGTTCGAGCTCCAGCGGCAGCTGCTGCTCACCTTCCTCGCGGGCCGCGGGCGGCCCGCCACCTGATGGGGCGCCGATG
Source organism: Pedococcus sp. P3_C7 (assembly GCF_056402615.1). Taxonomy (NCBI): domain Bacteria; kingdom Bacillati; phylum Actinomycetota; class Actinomycetes; order Micrococcales; family Intrasporangiaceae; genus Pedococcus; species Pedococcus sp. P3_C7. The sequence goes on from NZ_JBFUHC010000001.1 coordinate 169,904, forward strand.
ACCGCACTCGTCTTCGCGGCCCTGCTCAGCATCGCTGCAGCCTTCCTCCTCTCAGCGGCCGAGGCGGCCCTGTGGCGGATGTCCCGGGTGCGGGCCCAGGAGCTGCTCGAGGAGAAGCGCACCGGCGCGGTGGCCCTGTCGCGCATCGTCGCCGACAGCGCGGCATACCTGTCCGTGACCGCGTTCCTGCGCATCGTGGCGGAGTCGACCACCGCCGTCCTGATCACGCTCGGGACCATCGACCTGGTCGACGGGTTCTGGCGCAGGCTGCTCATCGCCATCGGGATGATGGCCCTCGTGTCCTTCGTCGTGGTGGGGGTCTCGCCGCGCACCCTCGGGCGTCAACACTCGGATTCCGTTGCCCTGCTTGCCTCCCCGATCATCGTGGGGCTGCGCACCTTCCTCGGGCCGGTGGCGCGGGTGCTGGTCGCCCTCGGCAACGCCGTGACACCGGGGCGCGGCTACCGCGACGGCCCGTTCCAGAGCGAGTCCGAGCTGCGCGACCTCGTCGACCTGGCGGGTGAGAGCTCCGTCATCGAAGCCGGAGAGCGCGAGATGATCCACTCCGTCTTCGAGCTCGGTGACACCGTGGCGCGCGAGGTGATGGTGCCTCGCACCGACATGGTGACCATCGACGGCGAGAAGACGCTGCGCTCGGCGATGTCGCTGTTCCTGAGGTCCGGGTTCTCCCGCATCCCCGTGGTGGGCGACGGTTCCGACGACGTCCTCGGGCTGCTCTACTTCAAGGACGTCGTCCGCCGGGTCAACGCCGGCCACGAGTCGGGCACCCTGCCGGTCACCGCGCAGATGCGACCCATGCACTACGTCCCCGAGAGCAAGCCGGTCGACGACCTCCTGCGCGAGATGCAGCGCGACCAGAGCCACTTCGCGCTCGTCGTCGACGAGTACGGCGGCACGGCCGGCCTCGTGACGATCGAGGACATCATCGAGGAGATCGTGGGCGAGATCGCCGACGAGTACGACCGCGAGGCACCCGGGGTCGAGGACCTCGGCGACGGCACCTTCCGCGTCCCCGCCACCATGGACATCGACGACCTCGCGGACCTCTTCGGCGTCGACATCGAGGAGGACGAGGTCGACACCGTCGGAGGCCTCATCGGCAAGTCCATCGGACGGGTCCCGATCGTCGGCTCCCGCTGCGAGGTGGGCGGGCTCGCCCTCACCGCCGAGCGGATGGCCGGTCGTCGGCACCGCATCGCCAGCGTCATCGTGCAGCCCCTGGTCGTCGACGACGAGGCGGACGCCGACGGTGGGCGCGAGCGCACTACGGTGGAACCCGAGCGCGAGGGAGTGTCATGACTGCGAGTGGTTCCGGACCGACCGAGGGTGCTTCACCTTCGATCGCCACGCCATCGGACGCCACGCCATCGGAATACACCGCCGGCTTCGCCTGCCTGGTCGGGCGTCCCAATGCCGGGAAGTCGACGCTGACCAACGCCCTCGTGGGGGAGAAGGTGGCGATCACCTCCTCGAAGCCCCAGACCACCCGGCACACGATCCGAGGGATCGTCTCGACGCCGGCGTCGCAGCTCGTCCTGGTCGACACCCCGGGGCTGCACAAGCCGCGGACCCTGCTGGGGGAGCGGCTCAACGATGTCGTGCGCGAGACCCTGCTCGAGGTCGACGTCATCGGGTTCTGCCTCCCGGCCGACCAGAAGATCGGTCCTGGCGACGGGTTCATCGCCCGCGAGCTCAAGGAGATCCAGCAGGACCGGCGCCGGCCCGTCGTCGCGATCGCGACCAAGATCGACGCGGTCGACCGACAGCGGCTGGCCGAGCACCTCATCGCGATCGACCAGCTGGGGGACTGGGCGGCGATCGTGCCCTGCTCCGCCGTCGACGGTCGCCAGGTCGAGGACGTGGCGCAGGTGCTGTCGAGCTACCTGCCGCCGTCGCCGGGCCCCCTCTACCCCGTGGGACAGCTGACCGACGAACCGGACGTCGTCATGATCGCCGAGCTGGTCCGCGAGGCCGCCCTCGAGGGAGTCCGCGACGAGCTGCCGCACTCGCTGGCCGTGGTCGTCGAGGAGATGTTGCTGCGCCCCGGCCGCCCGGAGGACAAGCCGTTGCTCGACATCCGCGTCAACGTCTTCGTCGAACGGTCGTCCCAGAAGGCCATCATCATCGGCCGCGGTGGGTCGCGACTGCGTGAGGTCGGCACCACTGCCCGGATCGGCATCGAGAAGCTGTTGGGCCAGCGGGTCTACCTCGACCTGCACGTCAAGATCGCCAAGGACTGGCAGCGCGACCCCAAGCAGCTCCAGCGCCTCGGCTTCTAGTCGCTCCCGGTTCTGGACCATCCCCTCGACCGCGTGTGGTGAGGCTCACGGCATACCTGGGAACCGTTGCAGGGCAACGGATCTGGCTCAGGCACTTGCCCCGTGTGGTGTCGGCGACTTGAGATCGTTGGTCGTTCTCGACAGGGTTGGCGGTCGGCCGCAATGGTTTTGAACCGCAACTGATACGTCACCGACGAGAACCGAAGGAGCGGCGCCCTCCCCAACGAGGGCGCCTACGCCACGTGGACACGACACTGACCAAGACGGGCCCCGTTGCCCCGGCAGAAGCTGCCGGCGAGCACGACGCCCTCGAGCACCTGCCGGACAACCAGCACCCCGCCCTCGACCCCGTCGTGGTGGAGCACCAGGCCGACGAACCACAGAAGGTCGACACCATCGTCTTCGGTGTCACCGCCGCCATCGCGGTCGCCTTCGTCCTGTGGGGCTTCCTCAGCACCGACACCCTCAGCTCGGCCTCAGGCGCTGGTCTCGGCTGGGTCGTGCACAACATGGGCTGGCTCTTCTCGCTGGTGGCGTCGGGCTTCGTGCTCTTCGTCATCTGGATCGCGGCCAGCAAGTACGGGCGCATCACCCTCGGCCGTGACGACGAGGAGCCCGAGTTCAAGACGGTCTCCTGGATCGCGATGATGTTCTCCGCGGGCATGGGGATCGGCCTGATGTTCTACGGCGTGTCCGAGCCGCTCTCGCACTTCGTGACGCCGCCGCCCGGCACCGGGGCGGCCGGCAACCCCGAGGCCGTGCAGAACGCCATGGCCACCACGCTGTTCCACTGGACCCTGCACCCGTGGGCCATCTACGCGGTCGTCGGACTGGCCATCGCCTACGGCGTGTTCCGCAAGGGGCGCTCGCTGCTCATCAGCTCGGCATTCGCACCGCTGCTGGGGGAGAAGCACACCAACGGTCCTGCCGGTCGCGTCATCGACATGCTCGCGATCTTCGCGACGCTGTTCGGCTCGGCCGCCTCGCTCGGCCTCGGCGCGCTCCAGATCGGTTCGGGCTTCCAGATCGTCGCGGGCATCGGCAAGGCGGGCAACATGCTCCTCGTCGCCATCATCGCGGTCCTCACCGTCTGCTTCATCCTGTCGGCCGTCTCCGGCGTCGCGAAGGGCATCCAGTGGCTGTCCAACATCAACATGGTGCTGGCCCTCGGGCTCGCGGTCTTCGTCTTCGTCGTCGGCCCGACCGTCTTCATCCTGGACCTCGTGCCCACGGCCGTGGGCTCCTACTTCCAGGACCTCGCGATGATGTCGGCGCGCACCGACGCCGCCGGCGGTTCCGCCATGAAGGAGTGGCTGTCGGGCTGGACGATCTTCTACTGGGCCTGGTGGGTCAGCTGGACCCCGTTCGTGGGCATGTTCATCGCGCGCATCTCGCGGGGTCGCACCATCCGCCAGTTCGTGACCGGCGTCCTGCTGGTCCCGAGCCTGGTGTCCCTGGTGTGGTTCGCCATCTTCGGTGGCGCCGGCATCGACATGCAGCGTGGTGGCACCGACCTGGCGGGTGCAGGGTCCTCCGAGGGGACGCTGTTCGCGATGCTCTCGCACATGCCCTTGTCGACGATCACCTCGATCGTCGTCATGGCGCTCGTCGCGATCTTCTTCGTCTCCGGTGCGGATGCCGCGTCCATCGTCATGGGCACGCTGTCCGAGCGAGGCACCCTCGCACCCAGCCGCAAGACGGTCATCTTCTGGGGCGCCGCCACTGGTGCGGTCGCCGCGGTCATGCTGCTGGTCGGCGGTGAGGACGCGTTGTCAGGGCTGCAGAACATCACCATCGTGGCGGCGCTGCCGTTCCTCGTCGTGATGATCGGGCTGGCCATCGCGCTGGTCAAGGACCTCAGCAGCGACCCGCTCATCGTCCGCCGCGCGTATGCCGTGGCTGCGATCGAGCAGGCTGTCGTGGCGGGCGTGACCGAGCACGGTGACGACTTCACCCTGACGTTCGAGGAGTCCGCTCCGGGCGAAGGTGTCGGCGATCTCGTGACCGTGGGGTCGACTTCCGACAACGAGCACACAGGTTCTGCCACATCGTGAGCCGCTGAACCGCTGCACGACCGAGCCGACCTATCCTTGGTCCCATGAGAATTGGTGTCTTCGGGGCCACCGGGCAGGTCGGCTCGGTCATGCGCGCACTCCTCGCCGAGCGGGGCTTCCCGGTCGACGAGATCCGCTACTTCGCGTCGGCGCGGTCTGCCGGCACCACGCTGCCGTGGGCCGGCGGCGAGGTCACCGTCGAGGACTCGGCCACGGCCGACTTCTCCGGGATCGACATCGCGCTCTTCTCCAACGGGGGAGCGGCCTCCAAGGAGCTCGCCCCCAAGGTCGCCGCAGCGGGGGCGATCGTGGTCGACAACTCGTCGGCCTGGCGCAAGGACCCGGAGGTCCCGCTGGTCGTGAGCGAGGTCAACGCCGACGACCTCGACACCATCCCCAAGGGCATCGTCGCCAACCCCAACTGCACGACGATGGCCGCGATGCCGGTGCTCAAGCCGCTGCACGACGAGGCAGGTCTGGTTCGCCTCACCGTGGCGTCCTACCAGGCCGTGTCCGGATCCGGTGGCAAGGGCGTCCAGGAGCTCGACGGCCAGCTGCGCGGTGGGTATGCCGCGGGCGCACCTGCCGACCTCGCCCTCGACGGGCGCGCGGTGGAGGTGCCGGCACCGAACGTCTACGCCGTGCCGGTGGGCTTCAACGTCATCCCGCTCGCCGGGTCGATCGTGGACGACGGCTCGCTGGAGACCGACGAGGAGCAGAAGCTCCGCAACGAGTCCCGCAAGATCCTGCACATCCCCGACCTCCTTGTCTCCGGCACCTGCGTGCGCGTGCCGGTCTTCACGGGTCACTCGCTGGCCATCCACGCCGAGTTCGCCGACGACATCACGCCGGAGCGCGCTCTCGAGCTGCTGGCCAAGGCGCCGGGTGTCGTCGTGACGGACGTGCCCAACCCGCTCGAGGCCGCCGGGCGTGACGAGGTCTACGTCGGGCGCGTGCGCGTCGACCAGGCCGCCCCCGCCGGCAAGGGACTGGTGCTGTTCGTCGTCGGCGACAACCTGCGCAAGGGTGCGGCCCTGAACGCCGTCCAGATCGCCGAGGAGCTGCTCAAGCGCCGCTGACCCGCTGTCGAGAGCGCACGACACGCTGACGGACTGCGGGTAAGCCCAGCGTGTCCTGCACTTTCGACGCTGTCAGCGGACGCCGCGCCAGACCGACTCGGTCTCGCTGGCACCCGGTGACCAGGGCGCGATCCACGGCCCAGTGCCCTCGCTCTGGTCGAGTACACCTTCCTCCAGCCAGGTGTAGTCGCCCGCCAGCACGCCCTTGGCCAGACGCGTGTCGGCGTCGTCGGAGTTGGACCACAGGTCCGTGAACAGAGCCTCCACCCGGTGTCGGCTCTGCTGGCAGAACACGTCGGCCAGCTGGTAGGCCGAGCGTCCTCGGGCCTCGTCGTCCACGCGCAACATCTCTGCCCGGCTGCAGGCCGCGGCGATGGCGAACAGCTCGGCGCCGATGTCGACGACCCGGCCCAGGAACACCTGCCGGTACTCCATCCTCGCCTGCCACCGCGACATGCCGTAGAAGGTCTGCCGGGCGAGCTTGCGACTGGACCGCTCGACGAACCGCAGGTGGGTCGCCAACGGTCCGAACTCGGCATACGAGGTGGGGGTTGCGCCCTTGCCGATCACGAGCTGCGGCAGCCACTTCGCGTAGAAGCCGCTGGCGCCCGCGGCTGCACGGGCCTTGTCCTCGAGCGAGGCGTCCTTGTCGGCGAGGGCGCCCGCGGCCTTGAGGTGGGCGTCGACGGCCTCGCGGGCGACGATGAGGTGCATGATCTCGGTCGACCCCTCGAAGATCCGGTTGATCCGCAGGTCGCGCATCATCTGCTCCGCCGGGACGGCGCGTTCGCCACGGGCCCTCAGCGACTCGGCCGTCTCGTAGCCGCGACCGCCTCGCACCTGGACGAGCTCGTCGGCGATCTGCCAAGCCATCTCGCTCGACCACAGCTTGGCCAGCGCCGCCTCGATCCGGATGTCCTTGCTGCCGGCATCGGCGAGCTGGGCCGACAGCTCCAGGACCGACTCGAGGCCGTAGGTGGTCGCGGCGATGAAGGCGATCTTCTCCGCCACGGCCCCGTGCTCGCCGACCGGACGGCCCCACTGGACCCGCTCGGCCGACCACTCGCGCGCGATCTTCAGCGCCCACTTGCCCGCGGCGGCGCACATCGCCGGGATCGACAGGCGTCCGGCATTGAGGGTGGTGAGCGCGATCTTGAGCCCCTCGCCCTCCTTGCCGAGCCGGTTCTCCGCCGGCACGCGCACCTGGTGGAAACGCGTGAGGCCGTTCTCGATGCCCTTGAGCCCCATGAAGGAGTTGCGTCGCTCGACGGTGATCCCTTCGGCGCTGCCCTCGACCACGAAGGCGGTGATGCCGCCCTTCTGTTGGTCGTCACCGTGACCCTCGTGGGCCGGCACCCGGGCCATGACGACGAGCAGCTCAGCGACGACGCCGTTGGTGGTCCACAGCTTCACCCCGTCGAGCAGGTATGCCGTGCCGTCCTCGGTCGGGGTGGCGGTGCTGCCCATCCGGGCCGGGTCCGAGCCGACGTCCGGCTCGGTGAGCAGGAACGCGGAGATGGCGCCTGCGGCGCACCGGGGCAGGAACGCCTGCTTCTGCTCGGGCGTGCCGACCAGCTTGACCGGCTCGGGGACGCCGATGGACTGGTGGGCGGACAGGAGGGCGCCAAGGCTCGGGTGCGCCGAGCCGACCAGCATCAAGGCCTTGCCGTAGGACGACATGGTCAGGCCGAGCCCGCCGTACTCGCGGGGGATCTTCATGCCGAAGGCACCGATGGCGGCGAGCCGGGCGAGGTCGTCGTCGGGGATCTTCGCCTCGCGCTCGATCCGGGCCCCGTCGATGTCGGCGCAGACCTCCCGCAGCCTGATCAGGAACTCCTCGCCGCGTTCCTCGTCCTCGGGGGTGGCACGCGGGTGCGGATGGACGAGGTCGAGGTCGAAGTGGCCGAGGTAGAGGCCCTTGGCGAAGCTGGGGCGGTCCCAGTCCGACTCCCGGGCCGCCTCGGCGACCGCTCGCGACTCCCGCTCGGTGGCCTGCACCACTGGTTGCTGGCTGCTGCCGGCGCCGCTCGTGGTCGGCCGCTCCTGCTCGACGTCACTGCTCATGGCTCGCCTCCTGGGGGCCTCTCACGCTACCCGCGGGTAGCCCTCCGCGCGAGTGCTGAGGCAGGCCCGAGCCAGTCCGCCTGACCGCACGCTGTGACGTGAACCCTCGGCTTCACTCCGGTCCGCACACGGGTGTCGGGCTCACGCGAACATCGACCGCGCTGCGTCCAGGCCGGTGACGTGCACGGGGACTCGGTTGGTGACCGCGGCCCAGCGGTCGCTGGTCAGCCGGAGCCGATCGGACACCACCACCTCGTCGCCGCGGCGGTCGCGCGAGATGCCATCGGGTTGGTAGCCGAGCTTGCGAGACACCCCTTGGGAGGCGTGGTTGTCCTGGAAGACCTCCGTTGTCGCGTCGGTGGCCCCCAGGTGGTCGAAAGCCAGGGTCAAGAGGGCTGTGCGAGCCTCCGTGCCGAAACCCTGCCCGTGAAATCGCAGGCCGAGCCAGGACGACGTGGTGACCTCGCGGTTGACGCGGAAGTCGCGCGCCCTCAACGTCGCGATGCCCATGGTTGTCCCGGCTCGGTCGATGATCGCCATGCCAAGGCTCCAGCTGTCCTGCTCCCAGCAGGACAACCTGTACCAGTGCCCGCTCAGAACGGCTTTCGCTCGTTCTTCAGTGGTGCCTTCGGTCCAGGGCGTGAGGAAGGGGCGTTCGTCCGGACGGTGCACTCCCTCGCCAGCGAGCTCAGCCAAGGCGGTGAGCTCGTCCTCGGACGGGAGGTGCAGGGTGAGCCGGGGAGTGGTCAGGGTCAGGCCGAACGTGGGCCACAGGTCAGCAAGCACGGCACTCAGAGGTCAGTCATCCAGTGGCGCCAGGTCTGGGTGACTTGCATGCCCACGTGCTCGTACAGGCCGAGGGCGCCGGTACGCGAATCGGTGGACAGCTCGCTCACCGTGGCGCCGTGGTCCCTCGCGCGTCCGAAAGCATCCACGAGCAGCGCCCTCGCCAGACCCAGGCCGCGCTGGTCGCGCCGCACCGCGATCGCGTCGACGTAGCCAGTGCTGCCCGCGAGAATCGTGTAGCACACCCCGACCTCGCTGCCCTGCGGGTCGACGACGAACCGGATCTGCCACGGCTCGAACCCGGGGCGGAGCGGGCCACGGGGCGCCCAGTCCTCGAACGTCGACGGGTCGCGGTCGGGCCACTCGTTGAAGGCGTCCTCGATGAGCTGGAAGGCGACGCGGCCGTCGGCCGGCCCCGCGAACTCCCGAAGGGCGTAGCCCTCGGGCAGTGGCTGTGGCTCGATGGTCCGCTCCGCAGGCACCTGGAGCACCCACGAGGTCCACCCCAGCCGGTAGTCGCGGGCCTTGAGGAACGCCTCAGGGTTGGTGTCGCCGGGCACCGTCTGCCCGACGAGCTTCGAGCCACGGGCTCGGGCACAGTCCTCGAGCCAGTCGGCGAGCCAGGTGCCGATGCCGCGACCCCGGAACTCGGGGTGCACCGAGGCGTCGGCCCGACGCCCCTTGAACACCTCGCCCGAGGCCACGAGCCGGTCACCGTCCCAGATGCCGATGGCTTCCGTGGCGAGGTCGAAGCTGCCGCGGGCCCAGTCGCCCTCGATGTCCTCCACCTCGATGGCGGCCTCACCGACGTCATGGGTCTCCGCGGCGGTGACGATCTCGAAGACGGCGTGCGCGTCCGCAGGGGAGAGGGGGCGGGCCACCAGCCCGACGGGAAGCTCCATGGCGGAATCGTGCCGGGCTGAGGGGACCCGGTGCACCTGTATTTCGGGACGACAGTGCCAGGAGATTGTGAGAGAGTTCTCTCGAAACAACTCTCTCACAATCTCTGGTCAGGGGGCCACGGTGTCCACCAACCCGTACGGCGACGTCGAGCTGACCCCTCGGGGAATGCGCGCGCTCGCCCACCCTGTTCGGCTGGCGATCCTCAGCCGCCTCCAGGTGGACGGCCCGAGCACGGCCACCGCGCTTGCCCCTCAGGTCGGCGCGACCCCGTCGGTGACGAGCTGGCACCTTCGCCACCTCGCCGAACACGGCTTGGTGAAGGATGCGGCAGTCGAGTCCGACGGCCGCCAGCGGTGGTGGGAGGCCGTGGGTCGAGGCTTCCGCTTCACTCCCACCACCGACGACGCCGGGCGCGACGCGGCGACCCTGCTCTCCCGAGTCATGTTCGAGCAGGCCGAGGACCTCCCCGGCCGGTGGGCCAGGGACGTCGAGCCCCTGCTCGAGGACGACAGGCGCCGCAAGGCCGACCGGGAGCCGGTGCCGGACGGGCGCAACGTGCGGATGCTGCGCTACCTGCTTCCCGAAGCGGACCTTCCCGAAGCTGGCCGCACCGAAGCGGAGCGGACCTCGTGAAGGAGACGACGGCAGGCCCAGCGGTCAAGGCCCCACTGTGGCGGGACCGACGGTTCGCCACCTACTGGGCGGGTCAGGGCATCTCGCAGTTCGGCGACCGGATCACCGAGCTGGCGCTGCCACTCATCGCGGTCACGGCCCTGCACGCCACCGCCCCCACGGTCGGCCTGCTGACGGCGGCGGTGTGGACGCCCAACCTGCTGTCGCTGTTCGTCGGCACGTGGGTCGACCACCAGGCGCGCAAGCGCCGGTTACTCATCGTCGCCGACCTCCTGCGCTGTGTCGTGCTGCTGACCCTGCCCGTCGCGCACTTCCTCGGGGTGATCACGATGGGTCAGCTCTTCGCCGTGGCGCTGCTCGCAGGAGCCGGGCAGGTGCTCTACCAGACCTCCTATCCGAGCTTCTTCGTCGGACTGGTGCGGCGTGACCAGTTCGTCGAGGCCAACAGCCTGCTCAGCGGCACCCGGTCGGCGTCGTTCGTGGCGGGTCCAGCGGTGGCTGGTGGCCTCATCCAAGCGGTGACGGCGCCGGTGGCCATGCTGGTCGACGCGGTCACCTTCGCCGTATCGGCGTTGCTGATCGGGAGGGTTCGCGTGCCCGACCTGCCGGTCGACACCTCCAACGAGGCCCGCCTGTTGCGTCGATCCCGCGACGGCATGGGCCTGGTCCTCAAAGATCCGTACCTGCGGGCGTCCCTGGCGTGCGCCACGACCATCAACCTGTTCAACCTGATGGCCGGCGCGCTGCTGATCCTCTTCGCCAGCCGCGAGCTCGGACTCTCGGCCGGGGTGATCGGCCTCGCGCTCGGCACCGGGGCGACGGGAGGACTGCTCGGCACGGTGCTCGCCGGACCGATGGCCCGGCGGATCGGGCTCGGGCGCACGATCGCGTTCGGCGCGGTCGTGTTCTCCGCGCCTTTCGCACTGCTGCCTCTGGCCCACGGTCCGACGTGGTCGAGGGCTGGCGTCCTGGCGCTCGTCGAGTTCATCTCGGCTCTGGGGGTGATGTGCCTCGACATCCCACTCAACGCCCTGATGACGGCGGTGACCCCGGACGGCGTCCGCAGTCGCGTCAGCGGTGCGTTCTCCACGGTGAACTACGGCATCCGCCCGCTCGGCGCAGTCCTCGGCGGGCTGGTCGGGGAGTGGATCGGGCTGGCGCCCACCATGGTGGTCGCAGCGGTCGGTGGCTCCCTGTCGGTGCTGTTCCTGCTGTGGTCTCCGGTCTTCTCGACCGCCTCCATCGAAGAGCTGGACGCGGTCCACGAGGTGAGTGGGGCTTGACGCGAACCACCTCTTGATATGCAATATATCGGGTGCCGATACCGTCCTCCCAGACCCCCGTGTCCCGTGCCCTGCTCCGCGACGACGTCTACCGGCGGGTGAGGGACGCGATCGTCGACGGCACCCTCGCCCCCGGCGAGCAGCTCCGCGACCAGGAGCTGGCGGTCTGGCTCGGCGTGAGCCGGACACCGGTGCGGGAGGCCCTGCTCCGCCTCCAGCAGGCCGGGCTCGTCGCCTCCCTCCCCGGCCGCTCGACCACGGTGGCTTCGCTCGACCACCGCGCGGCCCGTGACGCCCAGGCAGTCGTTGCCCAGATGCATCGGTTGGCCGTCCACGACGCCGTCGGACAGCTGACCGCCGACGACCTCGACCGCATGCGCGACGCCAACGCGCGCTTCCGTGCGGCTCTGGAGGCTGGTGACGCCGAGGCGGCGCTCGCCGCCGATGACGAGCTCCACGGCATACCGGTCTCGGCAGCGGGCAATGCGGCGCTGGCGGCCGTCCTCGACCAGTTCACCCCTGTCCTTCGGCGGGTCGAGCGACTGCGCTTCAGTTCGCTCTCAGGCCGCGGGTCGGTCGCCCTGCACGCCCGGCTCATCGACCTGTGCGAGGCGGGGGACCGCGAGGCCGCCGCCGAGGTCTCCCACGAGACGTGGCAGACCCTCGCACCCCTGCTCGACACCTGACCGCTTCAGCCCAGCCAGCCCTCTCAGCCCAGGAGACGCCATGTCGATCCACGACTTCGAGCGCTACCCGCTCACCTTCGGCCCGAGCCCGGTGCACCGCCTCGCGCGCCTCACCGAGCACCTCGGTGGCGCCCAGGTGTGGGCCAAGCGCGAGGACTGCAACAGCGGACTGGCCTTTGGTGGCAACAAGACCCGCAAGCTCGAGTACATCGTGCCGGACGCGCTCGCCCAGAGTGCAGACACGCTCGTGTCCATCGGTGGGTACCAGTCGAACCACACGCGTCAGGTGGCGGCGGTCGCGGCGCACCTCGGTCTCAGGTGCCGCCTCGTGCAGGAGAAGTGGGTGGACTGGGACGACCCGGTCAACGACAAGGTGGGCAACATCCTGCTGTCACGGATCATGGGCGCCGACGCCCGCCTGGACCCGCACGGCTTCGACATCGGCATCCGCTCGTCCTGGGAGGAGGCCCTCCGCGAGGTCGAGGAGGCGGGCGGCAAGCCCTACGGCATCCCGGCCGGCGCGTCGGAGCACCGGCTCGGCGGGCTCGGCTTCGCCAACTGGGCCTACGAGGTGGTCGAGCAGGAGAAGGAGCTCGGGGTCTTCTTCGACACGATCGTCGTCTGCACGGTGACCGGGTCGACCCACGCCGGCATGATCGCCGGGTTCGCGGCGCTCGAGGATGGGGGCGGTCGGCCTCGCCGGGTGCTGGGGATCGATGCCTCGGCGACGATCGACAAGACGCGCGACCAAGTGCAGCGCATAGCGCAGCACACCGCAGACCTCATCGGGGTCGGCCGGCCGCTCCGTGACGACGAGGTGACGGTGCTCGAAGGCTGGGCCGGCGACCTCTACGGCATCCCGGTGGAGTCAACGGTCGACGCCATCAGGCTGAGTGGCCGGCTGGAAGGCATGATCATCGACCCCGTCTACGAGGGAAAGTCGATGGCCGGCCTCGTCGACCTCGTGACGTCCCGCGAGATCCCCGAGGACTCGACGGTGCTCTACGCACATCTCGGCGGGCAGCCCGCCCTCAACGCCTACTCAGGGATCTTCGACTGACCGGCGAAGGTCCAGCCGCGTTCGGCCAGCGCCTCTCGCAGGAAGCGCAGGGCGATCGGCCCCACGCCGTGGAGCGCCGCCAGCCCTTCCTCGCTGCGGTCCCTGACCTGCTCCAGGGTCCAGATCCCCTCGGCCCGCAGAGCCCGCGTCGCCGGGGCGCCGATGCGAGGCAGGGGAGTGCCGTCGGGGGCTGTGGCCCGGTCCAACCGAGGAGCACCCGACTCGGCGTCGACCACGGCCGCGCCGCGGGGTGAGAGCCGGTAGCCGATGTCGAGCGACTCCGTGAGGCCGAGCTCCTTGAGCTTGCGGACGTCACGCTTGAAGCTGGGGGTGTCCCGGCCCAGCTCGGCGGCAAGCTCCGGCGCGCGGACCGTGGGGAAGCGGTCGATGATCGCCAGCGTCGCCCTCGTCCAGGGGCCGATCCCCGAGGCGCGGTCGAGCCGGTCGAGTCGCTCGCGGATCGTGGCCACCTCGTCGGCCTCAGGCAGGGTGGCGCGCAGCTGCTCCCTCGGGTCGGCTCCCGCGTGGCGCAGCCCGACCCGCCACACCGGGCGGTCGGCCTTGGCCTCCAGCATCCGGCGCAGCTCGAGGAGGGACTTCGCGCCGGCCCGCCGGGCCTCCTCTGCAGTGATGCGCGAGGGGGCCACCTTGTCGACGGAGGTCACCTCCAGCAGGCCCACGCGGGTGCGCAGCCGGGTGCCCACGACGACCCGCGGACGGTCCCAGCGCCGGAACGCCAGATCGACGTCGCCCGCCTTGATGGCCGCGAGGGTGTCCGGTCGGATCATCATGGCGGCAACCTACCGGGCCAACGTCCGGATGGTGGGCGACGTGGTTCGGACGTTGGACGTGGGCCGGGCACGCGGCATACCCTCGTCCCGTGCGTTCCTTGCGCCTCCTCCTTCGCCGCCGCGGCGGGGCCTGACCGATCAGCCGCCCCTCGTCGCGGAGTTCGCGTTGCCGGCTGAGACCCTGAGTACAGCCACCTGCAGCGAATCGTGAGGCGAGAGAACATGATCCACCCCCAGCAGCCGTCGGGTATGCCGGTCGCGAAGTACGTGCCGTTCAAGGACCAGATCCCCTTCGAGCTGCCGGACCGCACGTGGCCGACGCGCGTCATCGAGCGTGCCCCGCGCTGGTGCGCGGTCGACCTGCGCGACGGCAACCAGGCGCTCATCGACCCGATGAGCCCGGACCGCAAGAAGCGGATGTTCGAGCTCCTCGTGCGAATGGGCTACAAGGAGATCGAGGTCGGCTTCCCCTCGGCGAGCCAGACCGACTTCGACTTCGTGCGGATGCTCATCGAGGACGACATGATCCCCGACGACGTGACGATCCAGGTTCTGACCCAGTGCCGCGACCACCTGGTCGAGCGGACCTTCGACTCCATCCGCGGGGCCAAGCAGGCGATCGTGCACTTCTACAACTCGACGTCGATCCTGCAGCGTCGCGTGGTCTTCGGGCTCGACCAGGACGGCATCGTCGACATCGCCCTCCAGGCAGCGCGACTGTGCCGCAAGCTCGAGGAGACCATCCCCGACACGATCGTCTACTACGAGTACAGCCCGGAGTCCTACACCGGCACCGAGCTCGAGTTCGCGGTGCGCATCTGCAACGAGGTGGCCGACGTCATCGACCCCACCCCGGACCACAAGATGATCATCAACCTCCCGGCCACGGTCGAGATGGCCACGCCCAACGTCTACGCCGACTCGATCGAGTGGATGATCCGCCACCTCGAGCGGCGCGAGTCGATCGTCGTGAGCCTGCACCCCCACAACGACCGGGGGACCGGCGTGGCCGCGGCCGAGCTGGCCTACCTCGCCGGCGCCGACCGCATCGAGGGCTGCCTGTTCGGCAACGGGGAGCGCACCGGCAACGTCGACCTCGTCACCCTCGGCATGAACCTCTTCAGCCAGGGCATCGACCCGCAGATCGACTTCTCCAACCTCGACGACATCCGTCGCACCGTCGAGCACTGCAACCAGCTGCCCGTCGGCGAGCGCCATCCCTGGGGCGGGGACCTCGTCTTCACCGCATTCTCCGGGTCTCACCAGGATGCGATCAAGAAGGGCTTCGAGGACATGGACCGCCAGGTCAAGGCGTCCGGCAAGTCCATCAACGAGCTCGTGTGGGGCGTGCCCTACCTGCCGATCGACCCGCACGACGTGGGCCGTTCCTACGAGGCCGTGGTCCGCGTCAACAGCCAGTCGGGCAAGGGCGGGGTTGCCTACCTGCTCAAGACCGAGCACCAGCTCGACCTGCCGCGTCGTCTCCAGATCGAGTTCAGCGGGGTCGTCCAGGCCAAGACCGACAGCGAGGGTGGCGAGGTCAGCGCGGCCCAGCTGTGGGAGATCTTCCAGGACGAGTACCTGCCCGCGGTCGACGGTGCCGTCAACACGTGGGGCCGCTTTACGCCGGTCAGCCACTCGCTCATCAGCGAGCAGGGCGGCGTCGACCGGATCAGCGCGACCATGCTCGACCGCGGCGTGGAGGTCACCATCGAGGGCACCGGCAACGGACCGATCGCCGCGTTCATCGACGCGTTGTCGACCCTCGGGGTCGACGTCCGCGTCCTCGACTACGCCGAGCACGCGCTGTCCGCAGGTGGCGACGCGAAGGCTGCCGCCTACGTCGAGTGCGCTGTCGGCGACCGCGTGCTCTGGGGTGTCGGCCTGCACTCCTCGATCGTCAAGGCGTCACTCACCGCGGTGCTGTCCGCCGTCAACCGTGCGGAGCGGATGGCCCCGGGCGAGTGACCTGAGGTATGCCGCGTGGCTGGGCCACGCGGCATGCCGTCGCCGTCTCCGTCGCCGTCTCCGTCGCCGTCTCCGTCAGCGGATGCGGGTTGTGTAGGTGGCGCTCGTCGGCGCCGACTCGTTACCCACGGGGTCGGTGGCCGTCGCCCGGACGGTGACGGAGCCGGCCTTGCCGGTGAGGACACCGGCTCGGGCGAAGTAGTCCTCTCCCAGGACGACCGACCACGTGCCGGAGGAGCTCGACGTGGTGGTCGTGTAGGGCGCCCCGTCGGAGTGCAGGACGCCGATGGTGAGCCCGCCTTCGGCGGTCGTGCCGGAGAGGGTGACCGTGCGGGTCTTGATCGTCGAGCCCGGTGTGGGCGAGACGATGGTGGGCGGTGCCGGGGCGAGCGTGTCGACCGTGAAGGTGCGGGTCTTCGTCGCGACGACCTGCTGCGAGGCGACCATGCTCACGGTCAGGGTGCGCTCGCCGTCGGCGACGTAGGCCAGGCCGCCGCTGTAACTGCCGTAGTAGCAGTTCTGCTCGGCGACCCACGGGTCGGAGTCGACGCTGATGCGCACGGTCGTGCCCTCGGCACACTGGCCGGAGAAGTCGACGAACGCGTTGTGGAGGCTGCCCTCCTGCGGGGTGTCGATGGTGAGGCGGGACGGGTCGATCGCGAAGCGGACGGCGGCGCAACCCTCACCGGTGAATCCCTCGCCGTCGGTGAGGCGAGCGCAGATCGTGTTGTCCCCGTAGGTCAGGTAGGCGTAGGCGTTCCAGTTGCCGTCGCCGTCGGAGAACGCCTCACGGACGTCGTGGCCGTTGATGGACACGATGACGGTCTGGCCCGGACGGTTGCTCGTGCCCCGGATGTAGACCGCCTCGGTGTCGACGGTCGACCCGTCGGCGGGGGAGGTGACCTCCACGACGACCGGTGGGGGCGCCACGACGGTGAACGAACGGTCGGCCGAGGCGAAGCTCGTCCCCGCATACCGAGCCTCCACCCTCAGCGAGTGCGACCCGGCGGCCACCCCGTAGTACTCCTGGTAGAAGAAGTCGTTGCTGCAGTCGACCGTGGCCGTGGAGCCGCCGTCCAGTGCGAGGGCGACCTGGGTGCCGTTCTGGCATGGACCGCTCACGGAGAAGCGGGTCGCCACCGACGCGCCCTGCTCGGGCCAGGCGACGGCGAACGCGTTCGGGTCAGGTCGGACGGTGCGGTTCACGCACGCGGTGGCGAGCGTCACGTCGTCGACCCGGACCAGCGCGCAGATGCTGTGGTCGCCGACCTGGAGGGAACCCACGGTGGTCGACCAGGCGCCGCGGCTGTCGACGGTGGGCGTCTGACCGGTCTCGACGCCGTCGACGACCATGGTCACGGTGCCGTTCGGCGAGCTCGCCTTGCCCGAGACCGGCACGAGGACCGCCGTGCCCGACGTCCCGTCCGCCGGACTCGTGATCGAGACGCTGGCGCGTACGGGTTTGGCCGCACCGGCCGGCACGGCGCCGCCGACGAAAGCGACCAGGGCGGCCACCAGGGCGGCGAGGACGCAGAGCGGGCGACGGGTGAGGTGCAGGCGCATGTGGAATCCCCCCATAGCGGACAAGTCGACACTGACTCGTGCCCGGAAGGATGACCCATCCCCACCAAGTTTGGCAACCCCCAATCTGCCCTGACCTGCACAAACGCCGAGGGGCGGCCGCTTGGCGCCGGCGGACCGGCTCGGTCGTCGCGTGCCGCGGGATCGGCGGGTCAGCGGACGCCGCGGGGGCGGAACTGGATCGAGATGCGCGGACCGACCGCCTTGGTGGTCTTGGGGATCGCGTGGTCCCACGTGCGCTGGCACGAGCCACCCATGACCACCAGGTCGCCGTGGCCGAGGGAGAAGCCCCTCGACTCCCCGCCACCCCGTGGCCGCAGGGCCAGGGTGCGGGCCGAGCCGATCGACAGGATCGCGACCATGGTGTCCAGGTCCTTGGCGCGGCCTATCCGGTCGCCGTGCCACGCGACGGAGTCGCGGCCGTCGCGGTAGAGACACATCCCGGCGGTCACGAAGGGCTCGCCGAGCTCCGCGGCATACCACCGGGACAGGGCGTCGCGGGCCTGCGTGAGGACCGGGTGGGGGAGAGCCTCGTCCTCGTCGTAGAACTTCAGCAGTCGGGGAACATCCACCATCCGCTCGTACATCTCGCGGCGCTCCGCGTGCCACGGCACCTCGCGGTGCAGGGACTCGAACAGCGTGTCGGCGCCGGCGAGCCAGCCCGGTCGGTAGTCGACCCACGCGCCGCGCGACAGCTCCGTGCGCGTCAGGCCCCCCGACAACGGGTGCAGCTCGATCTCGTCAGCGGTGTCGAGGAGCGAGCCCTGGAAGGCCATGGACATGCCCCCACGATAACCCATCTTCGAACAGGTGTTCTAGCCTTTGCGCGTCTGTCGGGCTCGGTAACTCCAAGCGGTTCTCCAAGTGGTGCTGCCGGGTGGCGCTACCGTCGTCCCATGGCGGAGAGGGACACTGGCGACGACAAGCTGGCCAGCGGACTGGCGTGTGGTTTGTGGGTGGGGCTGGTCGCAGTGGTGCTGCTGGTCCTGATCGTCGTCGTGGCGGTTTACGGCTTCGGTCTCTGAGCCGCGCGGCACGGCAGACGAGCTTCGGGCCCGGGACTTGCGACAATGGAGGCATGCCGCTCTACCGCGACGAAGGGATCGTCCTGCGCACCCAGAAGCTGGGTGAGGCCGACCGCATCGTCACCCTGCTCACGCGCACCCTGGGCAAGGTCCGCGTCGTCGGCAAGGGCGTCCGTCGCACCAAGAGCCGCTTCGGGGCGCGGCTCGAACCGGCGATGATGGTGGACGTCCAGTGCTACGAGGGCCGCAACCTCGACACCGTGACCCAGGCCGAGACGCTGGCCTCCTGGGGTGACGTGCTGGCGCGGGACTACACGACCTACACCGCCGCGGCCGCGATGCTCGAGACCGCCGACCGGCTCACCGAGGAGCGCGAACCCAACCTCCAGCAGTACCTCCTGCTCCAGGGCGCGCTGCGCTCGATGGCCGAGGGACTGCACGACCCCGGCCTGGTCCTCGACGCCTACCTGCTTCGCGCGCTCGCCGTGGCCGGCTGGGCGCCGAGCTTCCACGACTGTGCACGCTGCGGCGCCGAGGGGCCGCACCGCGCGTTCAACCTCGCCTCGGGTGGCACTGTCTGCCCCGTATGCCGTCCGGTCGGGTCTGCTGCGCCCGCGCCCGAGACGCTCGCACTCTTGGCCGCCCTGCTGGCCGGGGACTGGGTCATCGCCGACGCGTCGCAGGGGCGACACCGCCGGGAGGGCAGCACCCTGGCCAGCGCCTTCCTCCAGTGGCACCTCGAGCGGGGTGTGCGATCGTTGCGCCTCGTGGACCGACGTGACCCCGACCAGCCCCGGCTCGACTCCCGCGTGACGTGGTCGCCCGCACCGCTCAGCGTGGTGGAGAAGGTCGAGGCGGCACACGCCGCCGCCCAGGTGGCCAAGGCGTGAGCACGGCATACCCCCGGCCGTTCGCCCACCCGAGCGGCGCCCAGCCACCGTCGCTGCCCGCCGAGCTCGTGCCACGCCACGTCGCGATCGTCATGGACGGCAACGGACGCTGGGCCAACCAGCGAGGCCTGCCCCGCACCAAGGGCCACGAAGCCGGAGAGGCGGCCCTGCTCGACGTGACGGCCGGTGCGATCGAGGCCGGTGTGACCCACCTGTCGGCGTACGCCTTCTCCACCGAGAACTGGAAGCGCAGCCCCGACGAGGTGCGTTTCCTCATGGGCTTCAACCGCGACGTGATCCGGCGCCGTCGCGACCAGCTGCACGAGTGGGGCGTCCGCATGCGGTGGGTCGGTCGGCGGCCGCGCCTGTGGGGCTCGGTCATCAAGGAGCTCGAGATCGCCCAGGAGCTGACCAGGCACAACACCGGGCTGACCCTGTACTTCTGCGTCAACTACGGCGGGCGTGCGGAGATCGCCGACGCGGTGCAGCGGATCGCCGAGCAGGTGCAGCGCGGCAAGCTCAAGCCGGGATCGATCGACGAGAAGACGATCGCGCGGCACCTGCCCGAGGCCGACATGCCGGACGTCGACCTGTTCGTGCGCAGCTCGGGGGAGCAGCGGACCAGCAACTTCCTGCTGTGGCAGAGCGCCTACGCCGAGATGGTCTTCCAGGACACGCTGTGGCCCGACTACGACCGGCGCCACCTGTGGGCGGCCATCCAGACCTACGCCGAGCGTGATCGACGCTACGGCGGGGCAGTCGACCTTTCCACGACCTGAGGAGGGGCCTCCCACCGCCAGCAGCGGTCAGGACGAGGCGCAGGTGGCGCAGGTGCCGAAGATCTCCAGCGTGTGGCGCACCTCGGTGAACCCGTGCTCCGCACTGACCCGAGCCGCCCATGCCTCGACGGCCGCACCCTCGACCTCGACGGTCCGGCCGCACTCGCGGCAGACCAGGTGGTGGTGGTGGCCGGTCGAGCAGGCGCGGTAGACGGCTTCGCCCTCGTCGGTGCGCAACATGTCGATCTCGCCCTCGGCGGCCATCGCCTGGAGGTTGCGGTAGACGGTGGCGAGCCCGACCTTGTCCCCGCCCTCGCGCAGCAGGGCGTGCAGCTCCTGCGCAGAGCGGAACTCGCCGGTCTCGGCCAGGACGGCAGTGACAGCGGCTCGCTGGCGGGTGGGGCGCCGGGCGCCCTCGGTGGTATGCCGTTCCTGGACTCCGGTCATTGTGGTGCCTTCTCCTTCTCGGCCTCATGACTGCCGTCGTGCGGACTGCCGTCGGGTGAGCTGCCGTCGTGGTGGTGGCTGATCGCCTCGTGCCTGGCGGGGTCGTGCTCGTCGTAGTGACCCTCGTGCGGAGCGTGCCGGTGCCCGTCGTGGACGTAGTCGACGTGGTCGCCGTGGGCGACTGCGGGGTGGCCGCACTCGGGACCGTGCTCGTGGTCGTGGCGCTCGGCTCTTCGGTGCTGGTGGGCCCGCGCCCTGGCGACTGCCGCCGTGCCGGTGGCGGCCACCACGAAGAACCCGATGGCCAGCAGCACGATCGTTCCGCCGGAAGGGGTTTCGGCGTAGAACGACATGATCACCCCGCCGACACTGGACACGACGCCCACGAGCACCGCCCATCGCGTGGATGCGCGGAAGCTGCGCCCCAGCAGCTGGGCGGTCGCGTTGGGGATGATCATGAGGGCGCTGATGAGCAGCAGCCCGACCACGCGCATCGACACCACGACCGTCACCGCTGTGAGCACGGCCAGGGCGATGTTGAGGCCGGTGACGGGAAGCCCGCTGGCCCGGGCGTACTCCTCGTCGTTGGCGACGGCGAACAGCCACGGCCGGAGCAGCCAGGTCGCGAAGAGCACCACGAGGGCGAGTCCGGCGAACACCCACAGGTCGCGCTGGTCGGCCGTGGTGATCGCACCGAACAGGTAGGCCGTGAGGTTGGCCGGGCTGCTGCTCGGCGACTTCGCGATGATCACCACACCGGCGGCGATACCGCCGTAGAACATCACGGCGAGGGCGATGTCGCCACTGGTCCGGCCCCGCCCGCGGATCACCTCGATCGCGACCGCCGCGGCAACGGCAGCCACCAGGGCAGTGACGACCGGGGCCTGGCCGGTGAGCACGCCGACCGCGACACCGGCGAGGGCGACGTGACCCATGCCGTCACCGATGAGGGACAGCCGGCGCTGGACGAGGAAGACCCCGACGAGGGGCGCGGCGACACCGACCAGGACGGCGGCGATGAGGGCCTGCCGCATGAAGTCGAGGGACAGCAGCTCACTCATGAACGCACACCTCCGCGCGGGTCGAGGGGGCCGGCTGATGGGGCGCCGGGCAGTCTCGAGGTGGTCATGCGGTCCTCGTCCTCGTGGTGGTGGTTGTCGGCGGACGACGCGAACTCGCCTGTCCGGGCAGCGAACTCGTCACGCGACCCGTCGAAGGCGATCCGCCCGGCTTGCACGACCACGATCCGGGTGACGATGTCGGCGAGGGCGGCGAGCTCGTGGGTGACGATGACCATCGTGGTGCCGCGTCCGGCGAGCCGGGCCAGCACCGCCGACAGCACCTGCTGGTTGGCGGCGTCCACCCCGGCAGTCGGCTCGTCCATCAGCAGGACGTCGGGGTTGGACGCCAGCGCCCGGGCGATGAGGACGCGGCGCTGCTGGCCGCCCGACAGGGTTGCCACGTCGGCGTGCGCACGGTCGTTCAGCCCGACGACGTCGAGGGCGCGGTCGATGATGGCGGCGTCCTGCGCCGTCCTGATGACCGGTCGCCACCAGCGGTGGTGGGGCAGTCGTCCGACCGCGACGATCTCGGTGACGGTGGCTCGCACGGACGCCGAGAGGGTGTGCCGTTGGGGCACGTAACCGAGCCGGGCGAAGTCCGAGAAGGACTCACGCGGCTGGCCGAACAGCTCCACGTCGCCACCGAGGTGGTCGTTGAGGCCGAGCAGACCGCGGACCAGGGTCGACTTGCCGGACCCGTTCGGCCCGAGGACTGCCACCACCTCTCCGGGACGGACCGTCAGGGTGGCGCCGGTGACGACCGGCTGGTCGGCGTAGCCGAAGCTCGCGCGCCGCAGCTCGATGATCGGTGGCACGTCCGTGGTGGTCATGAACACTCCTGTCCCGCGCGCAGGATCCCGAGGTTGGCCCGCATCACCGCGGGGTAGTCGCGACCGGCCGAGGCGCTGGTGATGCCCTCGATCGGGTCGAGCACGGCCAGTCTCGCACCGGTCTCCCGGGCCAGTGTCTTGGCGACGTCCTCGCTCACGAGCGTCTCGGCATATACGGTGCTCGCGCCGGTCTCGCGGATGTGCCTGGTCAGCACCGCCATGGCAGCTGGGCTCGGTTCGGCGTCGGGGGTCAGGCCCGTGATCGACTCCTGGTGGAAGCCGTAGGACTCGGAGAGGTAGCCGAAGGCAGCGTGCGAGGTGACGAGCTCGTGGTTGGCGCAGCTTTTCAAGCCGGTCCGGAACTCGGCGTCCAGGGTGGTCATCGCCGCTCGGAACGCCTTCGCATTCGCCTGGTATGCCGCGGCGTTGGCCTTGTCTCGTGCCGCCAGCTCCGCGGCGATCGCGTCGCCGACGTCGGCGTAGCGCATGGGGTCGAGCCAGAAGTGCGGGTCGCGAGGGCTTGACGCGTCGGCTGCGTGCCCGGCGTGTTCCTCCTGCGTCTCGCCACCGTGGTCGTGACCGTCCTCGACCGCGACCAGGTCGAGCCGGGCGGCAGGGGAGACGTCGAGAGCCGTGTCGCGTGCCTGCCCCTCGACGGCGGCGTCGACAGCGGGCTGGAAGTGCTTCTCGTAGACCACGACGTCCGCCTCCGCGACCTTCGCGACCTGCCGCGGGCTGAGCTCGAGGTCGTGCGGCTCGGCGCCGGGCTTGGTCAGGCCTGTGACGACCACGTGGCTGCCCCCGATCTGGGACACGGCGTACTCCAGGGGGTAGAAGGCGGCCACGACACCCAGTCGACCGTCGTCGGCGCCGCGCCCCCCGGCCCCACCGCAGGCGGAGACCATGGCGATGGACAAGAGGCCTGCGACCAGACCGAGGGGGCGAAGCGTCATGACAATCATTCTCATCTGAAGTGAGAACGATTGTCAAAATCGCCTGGCGACGCTCAGGTGCGCGGGATTGCTCGCGTGATGGTGATGGCCACGGCGATCAGGAGGACCGCGAACCTGCCCAGTCGTGCGGTTCGGTCCAGCGCCGGCCACGCCAGGTAGAGGGTCCAGCCGAGGAAGGCCACGACGACCGCGAGGAACAGCCAGCCCCACGTCGGGACGAGGACGCCGGCGACCATCAGGCCCAGGACCAGCAGGAAGGGGACCGCACGAGGCATCCGGTTCAGGGCGTTGATGACGGGCAGGCTGACGTCGGCGACGCGTTCACGCAGGGAGGGCACGGGCGAAACCCTATGTCGTCAGGTGCCTCGGACCTGCGCCAGCGCCGTCGCGAACCGCGGCAGGCTCTGCTCCATCACCGGGAGGGTCTGGGTCAGGGAGATCCGGAAGAAGCCCGGCGTCTCGAAGATCCTGCCGGGCATCACGATCACGCCCAGGTCTGAGAGCAGTCGCACGAACGCCTCGTCGTCGGGCACCGGCGAGCGGGGAAAGAGGTAGAAGGTCGCCTCGGGCACCCTGAGGTCGTAGCCGATCCGACGAAGTCCCTCGACCATGAAGTCACGCTTGACCTGCAAGTGAGCCACATCGAGGCTGAGCTCCTCGAGGCGCGGGGTGGCGTACTGCATCACGTTGTTCGGGAAGAGCCACCCCGCAGCGATCTGGACGCTCTCCACGGCCTCGATGATGGCGTCCACCACGTCGGCGGGCATCGACGGGGGCAGCGCGAGGTAGCCCAGCCGCTGCCCCGGTGACACCAGGACCTTGCCGTAGGAGTAGCAGAGCAGGGTGTAGGGGTAGTGCTGGCCCGGGCTGACGAAGCGTGCCCCGTCGAAGACCAGCCGGTTGTACGCCTCGTCGGACACGAGGTAGATCCGCCGGCCGTTCCTGGCGGACGCCTCCTCGAGCAGCGCGCCCAGGGCTTGCAGGGTCGACTCCGGGTAGATCCGACCGGTGGGGTTGTTCGGGGTGTTCACGATGACCACCCGAGTCCTCGGGGTGATCGCGGCCTCGATGGCGGCGAGGTCGAGGTCGAACGTCGCGGGGTCGATCCGCACCTTGATCGGCACCAGGCTGGCCTCGAGGACCAGGGACTCGTACAGGAACCACGGTGGCAGGCTGAAGATGACCTCGTCGCCGGGGTCCGCCACGGTCTTGAGCGCGGTGGCGATGGCACCGAAGCCGCCGGTGGTCATGCGGACGCGGTCGGCCGGCCACGCGATCCCGAGGTGCCGCGACAGCGAGGCGGCGGCCGCCTCCTGGGCCGGCTCCTGGCTGAACTTGTAGGCGAACCAGAGCTCGTCCTTGGGCAGGGCGGCCTCTCGCAGCGCCTCGACGTAGG
This sequence comes from Pedococcus sp. P3_C7, assembly GCF_056402615.1. Lineage (NCBI taxonomy): Bacteria > Bacillati > Actinomycetota > Actinomycetes > Micrococcales > Intrasporangiaceae > Pedococcus > Pedococcus sp. P3_C7. The sequence continues at coordinate 194,473 of NZ_JBFUHC010000001.1, forward strand.
CCGGCTGGGGCAGCTCGTGCGGGTCGCCGAAGGTGAAGTCGAGCACGCCGGGCTCGAGCCGGCGCTCCTGGTAGCCGGACTTGCGGGCGAAGTCGAAGAGCATCCGGAAGGACTCGGCCTGCTGGATCCGCACCGCCCGTGTGGAGACGGGGTGGTCACTCATGGCCACCAAGGCTAGACGGGGCCCGTGGTGGTCGGGACCACCATTCGACGGAGGCGGCCACGCGGCATACCCGTCGAGAGCCGAGCCGACGCACGCACAGTAACCTTCTGCGCATGGCTGCACCTTCCACCGTCGACACCGTCGTCTCCCTCTGCAAGCGCCGAGGCTTCGTCTTTCCCTGCGGGGAGATCTACGGAGGTACGAGGTCGGCCTGGGACTACGGCCCGCTCGGCGTCGAGCTGAAGGAGAACATCAAGCGCCAGTGGTGGAAGAGCATGGTCACCAGCCGCGACGACGTCGTGGGTCTGGACTCCTCGGTGATCCTTCCGCTCCAGACCTGGGAGGCCTCCGGCCACGTCGCGACGTTCTCCGACCCGCTCGTCGAGTGCCTGTCCTGCCACAAGCGGTTCCGCGCCGACCACCTCCAGGAAGCGGTGTTCGAGAAGTCGGGGGCCAAGCACGGGCTGACTTCGCCCGACGAGGTCAAGCTCGCCGACGTCGCCTGCACCAACTGCGGCACCCGTGGCCAGTGGACCGAGCCGCGCCAGTTCTCCGGGCTGCTGAAGACCTACCTCGGTGTCGTCGAGGACGAGTCGGGCCTGCACTACCTGCGGCCCGAGACCGCTCAGGGCATCTTCCTCAACTTCCTCAACGTGATGAACACGGCCCGCAAGAAGCCGCCGTTCGGCATCGCCCAGACCGGCAAGAGCTTCCGCAACGAGATCACCCCGGGCAACTTCATCTTCCGCACGCGCGAGTTCGAGCAGATGGAGATGGAGTTCTTCGTCAAGCCCGGCGAGGACGAGGACTGGCACCAGTACTGGATCGACGAGCGCACCCGCTGGTACACCGACCTCGGGATCAACCCCGACAACCTGCGCCACTTCGAGCACGCCCAGGAGAAGCTCAGCCACTACTCCAAGCGCACCGTCGACATCGAGTACCGCTTCGGCTTCACCGGCAGCGAGTGGGGCGAGCTCGAGGGCATCGCCAACCGCACCGACTTCGACCTCACGACGCACAGCAAGCACTCGGGCACCGACCTCGTCTACTTCGACCAGGCGAGCGGCGAGAAGTACACGCCCTACGTCATCGAGCCCGCGGCGGGCCTGTCGCGGAGCCTGATGACCTTCCTCGTCGACGCCTACACCGAGGACGAGGCGCCCAACACCAAGGGCGGTGTCGACAAGCGCGTCGTGCTCAAGCTCGACAAGCGCCTCGCCCCGGTCAAGGCCGCCGTGCTCCCGCTGTCGCGCAACGCCGACCTGTCGCCGAAGGCCCGCGACCTCGCGGCCACCCTGCGCCAGCACTGGAACATCGACTTCGACGACGCGGGGGCGATCGGTCGTCGCTACCGTCGTCAGGACGAGATCGGCACGCCGTTCTGCATCACCGTGGACTTCGACACCCTCGAGGACCAGGCGGTCACGATCCGTGAGCGCGACACCATGGCGCAGGAGCGCGTCTCGCTCGACAAGGTCGAGGAGTACCTCGGAGGGCGCCTGCTCGGCTGCTGACGCCAACCTTTTGCGTGGTCTCGTGCGTTACTGAGGTGAGATGACTCGCCGAGGTGGGAGGTGGCATGCGGCACGAGGTGGACGAGGAGTTCGCCCGCTACGTGCGGGCGCGCCAGCACCGGTTGCTTCGCGCGGCGTACCTCGTCTGCGGTGACGCCCACCTGGCCGAGGACCTCCTCCAGGGAGCGCTGACCAAGGTCGCAGCCCGTTGGGACAGGCTCCGGCACGAGAACCCTGACGCCTACGTGCGGCGGATCCTCTACCGCGACGCCGTGTCCTCGTGGCGCAGGACTCGGCGCGAGTCGCTGTCGTCCCTGCCGCTCATCGAGGTCCCGGTCCACGACCGATCGGAACAGACCGGGCAGCGGGTCGACCTCGAACGAGCCCTGGCAGAGCTCACGCCCAAGCAGCGCGCGATGGTCGTGCTGCGCTTCTTCGAGGACCGCAGCGAAGCAGAGACCGCGGAGGTGCTCGGCGTCTCGGTCGGCACGGTGAAGAGCCAGACGCACGCGGCGCTGGGTCGGCTGCGCACGCTGCTGCCGGACTTCGCGCCACACCTGTCCGGAAAGGACCAGCCATGACCGAACGGGATCTCGGCAGCCTCCTCGAGCGGGCCAGCGAGCAGCTGCCGGAGGTGGACTTCGCCCAGGGCGCGTGGGCTGCTGCCAAGGCCGAGCGAGCACGTCGCCGCCGGTTGGCGGTGGGCGCCGTCGGTGTCGTCGCGGCGGTGGGGCTGGCTGTCGCCGCCGTCCAGCTGGGGGGCTCCACCAAGCCCCGGCCGACGCCCGCCATCACCTCCACGACGCCGGCCCGCACCGGCACCCTGTCGGACGGAACGGCATACGCGGTCATGCCCCTGGAGGGCGCCGAGGCGCAGCTGCCCGACTTCGATGCCGGGCTGCCCTCGGTCATCGACGTCCGCGCCAGGAGCGCCGCCCACCCGTTTGCCGGCCCGCCCGCGTCAGTGGTCGCGGTCTACCTGCGCGCGGACGGGGACGTCTTCCATCCCGTGCTCGTGGCGAGGGACGGGACGCAGACCGTCGTCGACAAGGTCGACCTGGTGAGCACGGACGAGGCCAACGGGAACGCCGCGACGCCGCTGGGTCCCCGTGCCTTCGGCGGGGGAGGGCGGTACGTCGTGTTCCCCCAACGGGACCACGTGGTCCGCCTCGACACCCAGACCGGTGAAACGGTCTCCTATCCGGTGCCGTCCCTGGTCGTGGAGTGGGCCGGATGGAATGCCTCGGGCAGTGCGATTGTGGCTCGGGATGCCGATCATCAGGCCTGGGTCATCGACCCCGGGAAACCGGGCGCGAAGGCCGTGCGGGTCGATGCTGGGTACGACGGAACTTTCCGGGTCACGTCTGTCGACATGAACTCGGACGGGCTGATGGTCACGAGGTTCGACGAGCTGGGGCACCCAGGGGCTGAGTCCCCCGTGCGGGCCCCGGTGGCCTCAGTGTTTAAGGACACGGTCAGCACGGGTGTGTTGGCGGCGACGGGTGTGTTCTTCGACCAGAACGTGACGGCAGAGGTGATTCGGCGCGGCAACGGCCCGATCTACCAGGGACTGTTGGTCGTCGACGCGGGGTCTGCCTCGGCCCGTGTCCTGCTGGCACCGGAGAACCCGGACGGACAGACCGGCCGGTTCAAGGGGTGCTGCACGGTGCTCGGCTGGGCCGACGCCACGACCGTCCTGTACGAGTCGGTCGGCAGCCACGGCCGGTGGATCTTGGCCTGGAACGTCGACACCGGAGCGGTCTACGACGTGTCCCGTCTGACCACTGGCGCTGCCGACGACCCGCCGACCGCCATCGCGCTCAACGTTGGCGTGCGCAACTGACCCGGCACCTGTCCGATGGGGGCCCACCTGACAGACGTCATGGGGACGTCGTGACGACTGTCCGAGACCAGGGGCGGTCCCTCGCGGCATCGTGGCGCCATGCCACAGATGCAGACCCCCGCGAAGACGCTCGGGGTGCCACGAGCCGCGGAGGAGCTGCCTGCCATCGAGCTCCGCGGGCTCACCAAGAGCTTCGGCAGCGTGCGCGCCGTCCGGGGGATCGACCTGACGGTGCGACCCGGCGAGATCGTCGCGTTCCTCGGTCCCAACGGGGCAGGCAAGACCACCACCATCGACCTGGTGCTCGGGCTGTCCCGCCCGGACCAGGGGAGCGCGCAGGTCTACGGCATGGAGCCCTCGGCGGCAGTCCGACGTGGGCTGGTCTCGGCCGTGATGCAGACCGGCGGACTCCTCAAGGACCTCACGGTCGAGGAGACCCTGCGGCTCACCGCGAGCCTGTTCAGCAACACGCGACCGGTGGCCGAGGTGCTGGGTCGCGCCGGCATCTCGGACATCGCCGGACGGCGGGTCGTGAAGTGCTCCGGCGGCCAGCAGCAGCGGCTGCGGTTCGCCATGGCGTTGCTGCCGGACCCTGAGCTCCTCGTCCTCGACGAGCCCACGACCGGCATGGACGTCACGGGGCGTCGCGACTTCTGGGGGGCGATCCGTGAGGACGCCGAGCAGGGGCGCACGGTGCTGTTCGCCACGCACTACCTCGAGGAGGCCGATGCCTACGCGGACCGGATCGTCCTGGTCAGCCACGGCCAGGTGGTCGCCGACGGCACGGCGGCGCAGGTCAAGGCACTGGTGTCAGGCAGGACGGTCCGCGCGACGATGCCAGGCGCGGATGTCGTTGCGCTGCAAGAACTTCCCGGGGTCGAAACCGTGGAGGTGAGGGGTGACTCCATCCTCATCGCGTCCACCGACAGCGATGCCGTCGCCCGTCACCTGCTCGTGTCCACCGACGCTCGCGACCTCGAGATCACCTCGCGCGGGCTGGAGGACGCCTTCATCTCGCTCACCACCGACGAAGGACAGCCATGAGCACCACCACGTCCACCACCGCGTCCGCGGTCCCGCAGCGGGACGTCCCACCTCTCGGCGGTTTCAACAGCACCCTGCTGCGGCTCGAGCTGCGCCGCATGCTCCGCAACCGGAGGACCGTGATCTTCTCGGTTGTGCTCCCCGTCGTCTTCTTCCTCCTGTTCGGGACCGGGAAGGACTACTCGCTGAAGAGCGCCGGGGCGCACGGCAACTGGGCGGCCTCGATCATGATCTCGATGGCGTTGTACGGCGCGATGCTCTCCACGACGGCGGGTGGCGCCATGGTCGCCACGGAACGCAGCCAGGGATGGAGCCGCCAGCTGCGGCTCACCCCGCTCACGCCCGCGGCATACATCGTCGTGAAGGTGCTCGTCGCAATGCTCCTCGGTGCGGTCTCGGTTGCTGTGACGTATGCCGCGGGGGGCTTCACCCAGGCGCAGCTGGACGGCCCCCTGTGGGTCGAGACAGCCCTGATCGCGTGGGTGGGGTCGCTCGTCTTCGCGGCGTTCGGGGTGTTCATGGGCTACCTGCTGCCGAGCGAGAACGTCATGCAGATCCTCGGTCCGGGCCTGGCCCTGTTGGCCTTCCTGGGTGGCTTGTTCACGCCGCTCGACCAGATGGGGTCGACGTTCCAGACGATCGCGAAGCTCACCCCGATGTACGGCCTCAGCGAGCTGGCCCATGCGCCGCTGAAGGGGACAAGTCCTGGGTGGTCGGCGGTCGTCAACGTGGCGCTGTGGCTCGTGGTCTTTGCGGGAGGGGCGGCATGGCGCTTCCGACGCGACACGGCGCGCGTCTGAGCCTGCTGCGGGCGTTGCGCCCATTCACCACCGACCCCGTCTCTGCGAGGCTGGGGCCTGTGAGCGAGCACAGCACCGAGGACGTGGTCCCGGGAACCCCCGGGCGCGTGGGGGCTCCCGAGCCGCGCCCGCAGTTCTTCGCGGGCACGGGCGAGAACACCTGGGGCGAACGAGTCCTCGGCTTCTTCTTCGCCAGCATCTGGCTGGTGTTCCTCTGGGACGCTGTCGGTGCGGCCTGGGAGCAGCGAGAGACCCTGCGCGCCGATGGTGGTCTGGTGGTGCTCGCGCTGTTCGTCGTGCTCTACCTCGTGCACTTCTCCCACCTGCGAGCGGCGGTCTGGGGGACCCGCGGGTCGATCGCCTCGCGTTGGTACGTCACGTCGGTGGGGCTCCTCTACTGGGCCGCCCTGGCGGTCCTGGCTGCCCTCGCCCCCCTCACCATCGGCCAGGAAGGTGCAGCCACGTGGGTGTTCCTCGCGGTGTCGGGGTTGTGGACCTTCCAGGTCCGCATCGGGTTGGCCATCGGTGGGGCGCTGGTGGCGCTCTACGAGTTCCTCACCTTCCACGTCGACGGCTGGCGTCACGACGCGAGCATCAGCATGTCGATGGTGCTCGCCATGGCCGCCGTCACCGGAGGGATGATCGCGTCGCAGCGGCAGCGTGCCCTGGCCGAGGCGCGTGAGGAGAACGCACGCCTGGCCATCCAGGACGAGCGCAACCGGATGGCCCGCGACGTCCACGACATCCTCGGCCACAGCCTCACGGTCATCACCGTCAAGGCCGAGCTGGCCGCGCGGTTGATGGACGTCAGCCCCGAGCGGGCCAAGGTGGAGGTCGGGGACCTCGAGCGGCTCGCCCGGGACGCCCTCGCCGACGTGCGCCAGGCGGTCGCGGGTTTCCGCGAGACGTCGTTGCCGGCCGAGCTGGCCCGTGCCCGGTCCTCGCTGGCATCCGCCGGGATCGAGGCAGACCTGCCCACCGCGGCCGACGCCGTGCCCAGCCACCTGCGCGAGCTGTGCGCCTGGACGCTGCGCGAAGGCGTCACGAACGTCATCCGGCACAGCGGTGCCACCAGCTGTCGAGTGACTCTCGACGAGCGGGGGATCACCGTCGTCGACAACGGTGCCGGCGCCCGGCCGGGCACGCCCGGCACCGGACTGCTCGGACTCAAGGAACGCGCTGAGGGCGCCGGCGCCCGGCTCGTCACGGGGCCCGTCTCACCACACGGCTTCGAGCTGTCGGTCACCTCCTCGCCGCCCCCGCGCTCCGTGGATCCGGACTGGCACGAGAGGGTTCAGGCATGACGATCCGCCTGCTGCTGGCCGACGACCAGGCCATGGTCCGCGGTGCCATCGCCACCCTCCTCGGGCTCGAACCCGACATGGAGGTCGTGGCGGAGGTCGGCAGCGGTGATGCCGTGGTCGCCGCGGCTCGCAGCAGCAAGCCGGACGTTGCGCTGATCGACGTCGAGATGCCGGGGCTGGACGGGATCGCTGCCACCGCGGCACTCCACGAGGCAATGCCCGGCGTGCGGGTGCTGATCGTCACGACGTTCGGCCGCCCCGGCTTCCTGCGTCGCGCGCTGCAGGCCGGCGCCAGTGGCTTCGTCGTCAAGGACACTCCCGCCCGCCAGCTCGCCGAAGCCGTGCGCCGCGTGCACTCGGGGCTGAGGGTGGTCGACCCGGCCCTGGCCGCAGACTCGCTGGCCGGTGGTGAGTCGCCGCTCACGGCGCGCGAGACCGAGGTGCTGATCGCTGCCCGCGAGGGCGGGTCGGTGGCGGACATCGCCCGGCACGTGAGCCTCTCCGAGGGCACCGTGCGCAACCACCTCTCGTCAGCGATCGGCAAGACCATGGCACGCAACCGCGCGGACGCCGTGCGGATCGCCGACGAGTACGGCTGGCTCTGAGCGGTGGTTGTGTAGCGCAGCGGGCTCAGTCGCCCGTCGCGACCGGACGGCTCGGGTCGGTGATCCACTCGCTCCACGACCCTGCGTAGAGAGCCGCCTCGATGCCCACTTCGTGGAGGGCGAGCACGGTGTGCGCGGCGGTGACCCCCGACCCGCAGTAGGCCACCACCGGTCCCGACGTCGGAAGTCCCTTGCGTGAGAACAGCTCTCGCAGGTCGTCGGCACCCAGGAACCGTCCGTCCGGGCCGACGCTGTCGGTCGCGGGGGCGTTGACGGCACCCGGCACCCGACCTGCCACGGGGTCGATCGGCTCGGTCTCGCCACGGAAGCGCTCGGGCGTCCGGACGTCGAGGAGCACGCCGTCCCTGGCTGCCGTGGCTGCTCCGACCGCATCGATCACGGGCATGCCGCCGGCGTGTGCCTCGAACGCACCCGCGCCGGGTGCGGGCAGCTCCGACGTCACCGGACCACCTGCGGACCGCCAGGCCGCGAGACCGCCGTCGAGCACCCGCACGTCGCGAGCCCCGAAGTGGCGCAGCACCCACCACGCCCGGGCCGCGGCATACGACGGGCCCTGGTCGTAGACGACGATGCGCGAGTCGTTCACCGCACCGCACCGCTGCGCCGCCGCGGCGACGGCGTGTGCCTGGGGGAGCGGGTGACGACCTCCGCGCCCGGGCGGCCCGGCGAGCTCGGCGTCCAGGTCGACGTGGTGGGCACCCGGGAGGTGCTCGGCGGCATACAGCTCTCGCCCGGGCGGGCCGGCTGCACTGGTGAGGTTCCACTGGACGTCCACGAGGACGACTGCACCCGGGTCCCGGGTGAGGTCTGCGAGGAGCTCGGCGGCGCTGATCAGGGCACGCATTCGGCCAGTCAAGCACCAGATGGGACACTGGTGCCGCCATGACCACGACCTCAACGCGCTCCGCCCCGCAGCAGCAGGCGTCGACCGCCGTCCTGCCTCCGCTGCAGATCGGCCGGCACACCATCGAGTCCCCGGTCGTGCTCGCCCCGATGGCCGGCATCACCAACCGGGCATTCCGCAAGCTGTGCCGCGAGTACGGCGACCAGGGGCTCGACCAGGGCGGCGCCAGTGGCGCGACCTCGCTCTACGTCAGCGAGATGATCACCTCGCGCGCCCTTGTCGAGCGGACGCCCGAGTCGATGCGGCTCATCGAGCACGACCCCCAGGAGAACCCGCGGTCGATCCAGCTCTACGGCGTCGACCCAGCCACCGTCGCCGCCGCGGTGCGGATGCTGGTCACCGAGGACCGCGCCGACCACATCGACCTCAACTTCGGCTGCCCCGTCCCCAAGGTGACCCGCAAGGGCGGCGGCGCCGCCCTGCCCTGGAAGCGCGACCTCTTCCAGGCCATCGTCACCGGCGCGGTCCGGGAGGCCAGCCCGTATGCCGTGCCCGTCACCGTGAAGATGCGCAAGGGCATCGACGACGAGCACCTGACCTACCTGGAGGCCGGGCTCATCGCCGAGCGCGCCGGGGTCGCAGCCGTGGCCCTGCACGGTCGCACTGCCTCGCAGGCCTACTCGGGCGAAGCCGACTGGAGCGCCATCGCGCGACTCAAGGAGACCGTGCGGAGCATCCCGGTCCTCGGCAACGGCGACATCTGGTCGGCCGAGGACGCCGTCCGGATGGCCCACGAGACGGGCTGCGACGGCGTGGTCGTCGGGCGCGGCTGCCTGGGTCGTCCCTGGCTGTTCACCGACCTGGCGGCGGCCTTCGCCGGGACGCCGGCTCGTGTCGAGCCCACCCTCGGCGAGGTGACGGCCACCATGCGCCGTCACACTGAGTACCTCATCGACTTCTACGGCGACGAGTACAAGGCCTGTCGAGACATCCGCAAGCACATCGCCTGGTACCTCAAGGGATTCCCGGCAGGTTCCACAGTGCGCCACCAGCTGGCACTCGTCGACTCGCTGGCCGCGCTGGACCGGCTGATCGCCACGATGGACGCCTCGGCCCCCTGGCCCGGTGATCCCGCCGAGGGGCAGCGCGGGCGCGCTGGATCACCCCGACACGTCGCCCTGCCCGAGGGCTGGCTCGACAGCCAGGAGCTCAGCGAGGCCCACCGCCTGGCGGTGTCCGAGGCCGAGCTGTCCGTCTCCGGCGGCTGAGGGCTACAGCGGGAGTACGGTCGCGAGTCGGCGGATGGCTTCCGGGACCTGCTCGACCGTGACTCGACGGAACCCCATGGCGAGGCCCGGCCTCGGCGGGGTGTCGAGGAACCGTACGGACACCGGCTCGAGCGACACACCGGCCTCCCACGCGGCCGAGGCCACCGCCACGTCGTCCACGGTCCGGTCGACGAAGTAGGTGCACAGGTGCAGCCCAGCTGCCGACGGGAGCAGCTCGAGGACACCCGCCGGAAGGCTCTGCAGACCGTTCACGAGGGCGGCGCGGCGCTCGCTGTAGATCCGCGTGACCCGGCGGACGTGCGCGGCGAGCAGACCTTCGGCCATGAACCGCGCGAGGGCGCCCTGGGTGACGGCATCTCCCTGCCAGTCCGTCAGCAGCTTGGCCTGGTGCAGGGTGTGCTGGAGGGACTGGGGTGCGATGAGGTAGCCCACCCGCAGCGACGGCATCAGGGTCTTCGAAAACGACCCGACATAGACGACCCGCCCGTCCCGGTCGAGGCTCTGCAGTGGCGCGAGCGGCCTGTCCTCGAACCTGAACTCGGAGTCGTAGTCGTCCTCGACGATCACCGCGTTCCGTCGAGAGGCCCACTCCAACAACGCGATCCGCCGCCGTAGTGACATCACCGCCCCGGTCGGGAACTGGTGGGACGGGGTGACGTACACCATCCGGGCCGTGCGCGGGAGCTCGTCGACGACGAGACCCTCGGCATCCACGCGCACCCCCTGGACCCGGGCGCCGTGCGATACGAACAGGCGCGTCGCGGCGGTGTACCCCGGGTCCTCGACGACGACGACGTCACCGGGGTCGAGCACTGACCGCGCGACGACGTCCAGCCCCTGTTGGGCGCCGTTGGTGAGCAGCACGTCCTCCGGGCCGGCGACGACGGAACGGGACAGGCCGGCATACCGTGCGATCTCCCGCCGCAGTGCGGCGTCCCCTTGGCCCTCGTACGCAGAGGCGGCCAGCAGGGAAGGACGGAGGGTGGCCGAGACGAGCCGCCGCCAGACCGCGAGGGGGAACAACGAGGTGTCGGGACCGCCGACGGACAGGTCGAACTCGGCCGCCGGCGAGTCGAGCACCGGGGGAGGCAGGGTCGACCAGACGGCGCGTGGACGCACGTCGCCCACCGGTGCGCTACGGGTGCGGTGCGGTCGGGCCTCCCTGCTCACGAAGGTGCCCGAGCCCACTCGTGTCGCCAGGAAGCCCTCGGCGGTGAGGCGGTCGTAGACCGTGGTGACCGTGCCGCGCGACAGGCCCAGCTCGGCAGCGAGCTCGCGAGTGGGCGGCACCCTCGAACCCGCGACCAGCCGTCCGTCGACGATGGCCTCGAGCAGGTGCTGGTAGAGGGTCGAGGCCCGGTCGCCGACGACCACGCCGTCGAGCGACAGACCGAGCTGCGGGCGCAGGTGCTGGTTCACTCCGCCAGCCTAGATTGGTCCAATCAGGAAGGCCAGAACTGGCTCTTCGCACGGGTCCAATCGACCGGCACGCTGGAGGCATGGCCAAGACAAGCGCGACCCCCGACGCCACCCCCGACTCCGCCGCGACCAAGGGCAGGGGCACCCGGCCGTTCGGGCTGTCCGTGCCACAGGGGGCGGCCCTGTCGATCGGCGCGGTGCTCGGCACGGGCGTCATCACGCTTCCGGCCCTCGCTGCGGGCATCGCCGGACCGGCCTCGCTCGTCGCCTGGGCGGCCCTGGTGCTGCTCAGCGTCCCGCTCGCGTCGACCTTCGCCGCGATGGGTGCGCGGTTCCCCGACAGCGGTGGGGTCTCGACCTATGTGCGGGGTGCCTTCGGGCCCAAGGCCTCCGCAGCCGTCGGCTGGTGCTTCTACTTCGCGGTGCCGGTCGGGGCGCCGCCGGCGTCGCTGATGGCAGGTGGCTACGTTTCCGATGCGGTGGGCGGTGGGCGCGCGGTGGCGGTCGCTGTCGCGGCTGGCCTCATCGTCGGCGTCGGGCTGATGAACGCCGCTGGGCTGCGCCTGTCGGGGCGCATCCAGCTGGGCCTCACCGCAGTCCTCGCCACGCTGATGGTGGTCACGATCGTCGCCGCCCTGCCGCATGCGCGAGTGGACCACCTCCAGCCCTTCGCCCCCCACGGCTGGGCCGCAGTGGGGTCGGCAGCCGCGCTGCTGGTCTGGGGGTTCGCAGGCTGGGAGGCTGTTGCGTCCCTCGCCGGGGACTACCGGCGCCCGTCCCGCGACGTGCCCAGGGCCACCGCTGTTGCCGTGGTGGTCGTGGGCACTCTCTACCTCGCCCTCGCCGCCACCAGCCTGATGGTGCTCGGGCCTGCCACCGGTTCCAGCGAGGCGCCGCTGTCCGACCCCTTCGCGGCGGGCGTCGGTGGACGGGTGCGCGTCGTCACCGCTGTGGTGGCCGTCCTCCTCACGGTCGGTGCCATGAACGCGTACTACGCCGGCGGGTCCCGGCTGGGGGCCGCGCTGGCACGCGATGGTGCGCTGCCCGCATACCTGGCTGTCGGCGCCGGCGCCGGTGAGGTGCCACGACGGAGCCTGGCCCTCATCGCGGTGCAGTCGGTGCTCTGGCTGACCGCCGGCGAGGTGCTGCACCTGGGCATGACGCCGTTGATGCTGCTGGCCACCGGCTGCTTCACGCTCGTGTACGTGCTCGGCACGGCAGCGGCGGTGCGCCTGCTCCCGCGGGGCACCAAGGTGTGGTGGACCGCACTGGCCGCACTGACGTCAGTGCTCGTGCTGCTGGTCATGAACGGCTGGCACGTGCTGTGGGCACTCGGCATCGCCGCGGCAGCGGTGGGGTACCAGACCTGGCGCGGGCGTCGGACCGTCGTGGCAGGCTTCGCCCATGACGAGGAAAGGCACGCCCAGCCAGATCGGCACACCGGGCGGGACACCGGAGAGGCCTGCGACGTTCTTCTCGGGGCCTGAGGAGTTCGCGGCCTGGCTGGCGGCCAACCACGACACCGCCACGGAGCTCTGGATGGGCCTGCACAAGAGGCACGTCCCAGACCGCGGGCTCACCTGGGAACAGGCCGTCATCGAGGCGCTGTGCTGGGGTTGGATCGACTCGGTCGCGCAGCGCGTCGACGAGGACACGACGCGGCAGCGCTGGACCCCGCGCAAGCGCACGAGCAACTGGAGCTCGATCAACATCGCCTCGGTCGAGCGGCTCAAGGCGGAGGGGCGGATGCAGCCGCCCGGGTTGGCCGCCTACGAGCGGCGCCGCGACGACCGCTCCAGCATCTACTCCTACGAGAACCGAGGCGACCTCGAGCTGCCGCCGGAGTATGCCGCGCAGCTGGCCGGCGACGCGGCCGCCAGCGCCTTCTGGGAGGTCGCCACGGAGACCTACCGGAAGCACGTCGTGTACTGGGTGCTGACGGCCAAGCAGGCGGCCACCCGCGACAAGCGGATGGTCCAGCTGGTGGAGGACTGCGCGGCCGGCCGGCTGATTCCGAGCCAGCGCTACGGCACCCAGCCGAAGTGGGTGGAGCGAGCCGCCGAGGCCGCGCGGGCCGCCCAGCCGTAGGCTCGCGGCGTGGCATACAGCTCGGTCGACCGTGAGCGCTGGGTGCGGGAGGACCCTGCCACCAAGCGGGCCGACCGCGACGACTTCGCCCGTGACCGGGCCCGGCTCGTTCACTCCGCGTCGCTGCGCAGGCTCTCGGCCAAGACCCAGGTGGTGCAGCCCGGCGACGACGACTTCGTCCGCAACCGGCTCACGCACAGTCTCGAGGTCGCCCAGATCGGCCGCGAGTTCGGCCAGGCGCTGGGGTGCAGTGCCGACGTCGTCGACTCGGCCTGCCTCGCCCACGACCTCGGCCACCCACCCTTCGGTCACAACGGCGAGCGCGCCCTCGACGAGATCGCCCGGGACATCGGCGGGTTCGAGGGCAACGCCCAGACCCTTCGGCTGCTCACCCGGCTGGAGCCCAAGCGGGTGCACCCCGACGGCCGGCCGGCCGGCCTCAACCTGACGCGGGCGACCCTCGACGCCTCGACCAAGTACCCGTGGCGACGGGGCGAGGTGGGAGGCGGCGCGAAGTTCGGCGTCTACGCCGACGACCTGCCCGTCTTCGAGTGGTTCCGCGACGGCCGGCCCGACGGGCAGCGGTGCCTCGAGGCCGACGTCATGGACTGGTCCGACGACGTCGCCTACTCGGTGCACGACGTCGAGGACGCGATCGCCTCCGGCCGGCTCGACGTGCGCCGCCTGCGCGACCGCACCGACGTCGACTCGGTGCTCGCGGTGGCGACCGGCCTGTATGCCGCCGACCTCGGGGTCGACGCCCTGGGTGCCGCGCTGGAACGCGTGCTGGCCAGCGGCGCCGTCCCCACGGCATACGACGGGTCGCGGGTGGACCGGGCGGCGCTCAAGGACATGACCTCGCGACTCATCGGGCGGTTCGTCCACGGGGTCGAGGTGGCCACGCGCGAGCGGCACGGCGACGGGCCCCTCACCCGGTATGCCGCCGACCTGGTGGTGCCCGACCAGACCCGTGCGGAGTGCGCCGTCCTGAAGGCCGTGGCCGCCCACTTCGTCATGAACGCCCTGGAGCGGGTCGACGTGCTCACGAGGCAGCGGGAGGTCGTGGCCGACCTCGTGGCGGCCTACCAGCAGGACCCGGTCTCGCGTCTGGACCCCGACCTGCTCGGTGACTGGAAGAACGCCGAGTCCGATGCTGCTGCGCTGCGCGTCGTCGTCGACCAGGTGGCCTCACTCACCGACGTGCGCGCGGAGTACCTGCACCGCGCCTGGAGCTGACCCGAGCCGTCCCCCCCCGGGATGGCGCCGCGACGACCCGTCAGGGTGCCTCGAAGGCCCGCGCCTCGCCGACCACCGAGAGCCCGACGATCGAACCGGTGTGGGGTACGTCCGAGCCGTTGACGCGGGCTGTTACCACCGTGTGGTCGGCCTGCAGCCGCAGCGCCACGAGGGCGTCGTGCCCGAAGTAGGTCGTCGACAGGACCTCGGCGCAGGGGATGCCGGGCGCCATGTCGCGCAGCACGATCTGCTCGGGACGGATGAGCACGTCGACCGTGCCCGCGGGAGCCGGCTGGTGGACAGCGAGCCGCCCGAGCGCGGTGCTGACATCTGTGCCGTCCGCGCTACCGCGAAGGAACACCGCGTCTCCGAGGAAGGCGGCCGCGTGTCTGTCCGCAGGGGTGCCGTAGACCTCAGCAGGTGTCCCGACCTGGGAGAACCGGCCGTCGTGCATGATCGCGACCTGGTCGGCGAAGGACAGCGCCTCGGCCTGGTCGTGGGTGACGAGCACGACCGTGACGTCCTCGTGGGCCAGCGCCTGCGCGACGGCCTCGCGGGTCGAGGACCGCAGCCCGGCATCGAGGGAGGAGAACGGCTCGTCGAGCAGCACGACCGTGGGGCGCCTGGCGAGGGCCCGCGCCAGCGCCACCCGCTGCTGCTGGCCACCCGAGAGCTGGTCGGGGCGGCGGGTCGCCAGGTCGGGGGAGAGGCCCACGAGCTCGAGCAGCTCACCGACGCGCTCGCCCGCCCGCCGAGCGTGTCGGGGGAGTCCGTAGGAGACGTTGGCCCCGACGCTCAGGTGGGGGAACAGGTTGCCCTCCTGGGCGACGTAGCCGATGCCTCGCCTCTCCGGTGCCACCCACACGCCCGGGCCGGCCACCGTCCGGTCGCCGAGCTGAACCACTCCTTCGTCGGCAGGCTGGAACCCGGCCACCACGCGGAGCAGCGTCGTCTTGCCGCAGCCCGAGGCGCCGAGGATCGCTGACGTGGTGCCGGACGGCACGACGAGGTCGAGCCCGTGCAGGACGGGTCGTCCGTCGTACGACGCGGCGACGCCCGAGATGCGCAGCGTGGTCACAGTGCGGGCTCCTCGTCGGGTCGGCGTAGCAGGAGGTAGGTCAGGGGGGCGGACACCAGCACGAGCGCAGCGGCGTAGGGCGCCGCACCCGCGTAGTCGATGCTCTCACTCGCACTCCAGAACGCCGTCGCCAGTGTCTGCGTGCCGGTCGGGGCGAGCAGCAGCGTGGCAGTCAGCTCGGTCGACGTCGCGATGAACACCATGGCGAAGCCGGCCAGCGCCCCGGGCGCCGTGAGGGGCACCAGGACGCGCACGAAGGCCCGGAACGGTCCGTCACCCAGGGCCCGTGCGGCTTCCGTGAGCTCCTCGGGCGCGTGGGCCATGGCCGCCCGGATGCTCACCATGGCGCGGGGGATGAACAGGATGGCGTATGCCGCGACGAGGACGACGCTGGTCTGGTAGACCGGGCGGGCGTAGCGGACCGACAGGGTGACCAGTGCGAGGGCGATCACCACCCCGGGCAGGGACGAGGCCACGTAGGTGGCGCGCTCGACCAGGACGGACAGCCACGTGCGACGCCGGGCGATGAGCCAGGCCACGGGGAAGGCGGCGACCACCGTGACCACGCCCGCGAGGAGGGCCAGGCGCAGCGTGCCCCACAGGGTCGTCACGAGCTCTGCCGGGTCGAAGGCGCTCTCCGTGAGGCCCCCACTCCCGGCGCGGAACCAGTAGACGAGGCTCCCGAGCGGCACCCCGAGGGCCAGCACCGTCAGGGCGCCCATGCCCAGCAGGGCCGGAGCCGTCCACCTGCCGAGCCTCGCGGGGAGGGCTCGACGGGCGGCGCCGCGGCCAAGTCGCGCATGCCGCACCGTGCCGCGCAGCAACAGCTCGACCGTCAGCAGCCCGAGGCACAGGGCGATGAGCACCACGGCGAGCAGGCTGCCGGCACTGTTGCTGAAAGCCACCTGGAACTGTTCGAGGATCGCCGTCGTGAACGTGGGGAACCGCAGCATCGCGAGCACGCCGAACTCGGACAGCAGGTGGAGCGAGACGAGGAGCATGCCGCCGAGGGCGGCGGGCCGCAGCTGGGGCAGGACGGCGCGGAAGAAGGACCGCCAGGGACCCAGACCCAGCGACCGGGCAGAGTCCTCGAGGCTCTGGTCGAGCCCCCGCAACACCGCCGCCACGGGCAGGAAGACGAACGGGAAGTACGACAACGTCGTCACCAGCACGGCCCCACTCAGGCCCTGCAGCTCGGGACGCACCGTCACCCACGCATAGGAGTTCACGAACGCCGGCACGGCCAGTGGGCAGACCATCAGCACCCGCCAGAACCTCGCACCGGGCAGCGAGGTCCGCTCCACCAGCCAGGCGGCAGCGATGCCGATCGCTGTCGTCAGCGAGACCGTGAGCACCACCAGCGACCCGGTGTTGCGCAGCAGCTCACCGACCCGCGGCCGCCACAGGAGGTCCCAGGCCGGTCCCCAGCCGATGTCGAACGCCTTCACGGCCACGACCACGAGCGGCAGTACGCAGACAGCCGCGACGAGCAGGCTGGCCGCGACGACCGCTGCGGGGGTGGGGTTCGACCGACCCCGTCGTGGTGTGTGGAGTGGACTCATCGGGAGTACGGCACCTAGAGGATGCCGGCGGTCGTCATCAGCTCGATGACCTTGGGGCCGTTGAGCTTGAACGGGTCCACCCGCGGCGCCTCGAGGGTGTCAAGGGGCTCCAAGGCCTTGTCGGAGGCCACTCCGGTGCCCACGGCATACTCCTTGGCGTCGCTCGTGGCGAGGATGCCCTGGCCCTCCTTGGACGTCACGAAGGCAAGGAACTTCTGCGCGTTCGCGGCCTGCTTGGTGGACTTGAGCACCGCGCCGCCGGAGATGCTGACGAACGCACCCGGGTCCTGGTGGCGGAAGTAGAGCAGCTTGGTGTTCTTGCTGCCGGCCTTGGTGAGCGCCTGGTCGCGGTACCAGTAGTAGTGGTACATGATCCCCACCGGCACCTGTCCGGCGTTGACGGCCTTCATGACGGCGATGTTGTTCTGGTAGATCTGCGCACCGTCCTTGAGGCCCTTGAGCCAGGCGGCGGTCTTGGCCTCGCCCTGGGTCTCGAGGATCGCCGAGACGATGGCTTGGAAGTCGGCACCCCCGGCGGCCGCGCCCCACTTGCCCTTCCACTTGGGGTCCTGCAGATCCATGATCGACGTCGGCAGCTCGGCCTCGGTGATCTTGCTGGGGTTGTAGACCAGCACCGTGGAGCGGGCGGCGATGCCGACCCACTCGTGCGTCGACGGCGCGTACTCGGCGCCGACCTGGTTGATCGTGGCGTCGTCGACCTTCGCGAGGAGCCCGGCGTTCTGCACCGTCGTCATGGCGGGGGAGTTCTCGGTGAGGAACACGTCGGCGGGGCTCTTGGCGCCCTCCTGGACGATCTGCGCGCCCATCGAGGAGTCCGACCCGTAGCGGATCTGCACCTTGACGCCGGTGTCCTCCTGGAACTTCTTGGCCCACGCCTGGGTGAGGTTCTCGTGCTGGGCGCTGTAGATCGTCAGCTTGTCCGGATCGAGGTTCTTGCCTGCCTCGAGGCTGCCGTCGCCGCCGCAGGCCGCCAGGGCCAGGGTGGCTGTGGTCGCCAGGGCGAGCAGGGCGGTCCGTCGACGGATCACGGTGGTGGTTCTCCTGAACAACATGGGGGACGAGAAGGCAAGGCTTACCTTACCTTTCACGTCGTGGACCGCCCAAGTCCGGGTATGCCGCGCGGCTGGCTGCCTTCTGCCTGCCCTTCTGGCCGCGGGCCATGGACCCGGCCACGCGGCATACCTGACCTGTGGAGGTGGGCCACGCGGGAGAGGACGCACCGCCTAGACTCGGCCGCGACAAGGAGGGCCAGTGCCGGGTCGGATCAAGGCCGACGACGTCGCGCTCGTGAAGGAGCGCTCGTCGATCGAGGACGTCGTGCGCGAGCACGTGACCCTTCGACCTGCCGGACCGGGCTCGATGAAGGGGCTGTGCCCGTTCCACGACGAGAAGTCCCCGTCGTTCAACGTCCGTCCGACCGTGGGTGCCTGGCACTGCTTCGGCTGCGGCGAGGGCGGCGACGTCATCTCGTTCGTGCAGAAGGTCGAGCACCTGACCTTCACCGAGGCGATCGAGCGGCTCGCGCAGAAGCTCGGCATGGAGCTGCACTACGAGGAAGGCGGCAAGCCGGGCGGCGGGGAGTCCCTCGGACGGCGCTCGCGGCTGGTCGAGGCGCACCGCGTGGCGCAGGAGTTCTACCACCACGCGCTGCTCAACGCCCCCGAGGCCAGGGCCGGCCGCGACTTCCTGCGCGAGCGCGGATTCGACAGCGAGGCCGCGAAACGGTTCGGCGTCGGGTTTGCGCCACGCGGCGGCGAGGACCTGTCGCGCCACCTGCGGTCCAAGGGTTTCTCCGACGAGGAGCTCGTCCTGGGAGGGTTGTCCGGGCGGGGGAGTCGCGGGCTCTACGACCGGTTCCGAGGGCGGCTGGTCTGGCCGATCCGCGACATCACCGGTGACACGGTGGGGTTCGGCGCGCGGCGGCTCTATGACGACGACCGGATAGCGGCCAAGTACCTCAACACGTCCGAGACCCCGATCTACAAGAAGTCGACCGTGCTGTACGGTCTGGACCTCGCGAAGAAATCCATTGCAGGAGAACGCAAAGCGGTCATCGTCGAGGGCTACACCGACGTCATGGCCTGCCAGCTGGCCGGCATCGAGGGCGCCGTGGCGACGTGTGGCACGGCCTTCGGCGTCGACCACATCAAGATGCTGCGCCGCATCATGCGCGACGAGGTCGACCTCGCGCCGGCCCGGGTCGTGTTCACCTTCGACGGAGATGCGGCGGGGCAGAAGGCCGCGATGCGGTCGTTCGCCGAGGACCAGCGCTGGGCGTCCCAGTCGTTCGTCGCAGTGGCCGACGGGGGCATGGACCCCTGCGAGCTGCGGATCGCCAAGGGTGACGATGCCGTGCGCCACCTGATCGACGACGCGGTGCCGATGTTCGAGTTCGCGGTGCGCACGACGATCGACCGGTTCGACATGGTGACGGCCGAGGGACGGGTGCAGGCCATGCGCGCGGCCGCGCCGATCGTCAACTCGATCCGCGACAGCTCGATGCGTCCCGAGTACATCCGTACGGTCGCGGGCTGGATCGGGGTCGAGGTCGAGCAGGTGCAGGCCGAAGTGTCCCGCGCCCAGCGGATGGCTGCGCGGGACGCCAAGGAGGCTGCTGAGGCGCCTGCCGGCCGCGAGCGACGTTCCGACGCCGACACCGTGCCTGAGCCCTCGATCGAGGAGGCCCGGGCGGCCCTGCCGACGCCGGACCTGCGTGACCCGATCGTGTTCGCCGAGCGCCAGCTGCTCCAGACGCTGCTGCAGTACCCCGACAGCTTCACCACCGACGACGTCGACAAGGTGTCGGCCGACGCGTTCACCGCCCCGGCTCACCGAGCGGTCTTCGACGGGGTGCGCGGTGCGGGTGGGCCACAGCGCGGGCTCTCGGTGCAGGCGTGGGCCAACCGGGTCATCGAGGCCGCGCCCCTGGCGGTTCACGGCCTCGTCGCCGAGCTCGCCGTCGCGCCCTTGCCCACCCGCATGGACAGGGCGACCGGCCTGCCCGAGCGTCGCTACATCGACGCCCTCCTCACCCGCGTCCAGGAGGTCTCGCTGACCCGCCGGATCGCCGACGCGATGTCGGCGATGCGGCGCATGGCGACCGACTCGCACTCCGACCCCGCCGCCGCGCGCACCCTCAGCAGCGAGCTCCAGGACCTCCAGCGCGAGCTCGCGACGCTGCGCGACAGGGCCTCCTGATGGCGCTCTCGCTGAGACGCCCCGAAAAGCTGCCCGCCCCGGTCCGCGAGGCGGTCGGGCTGTCCGGGGGCGAACGCGTGCTCAGCTGGGGTCGGGAGGTGGCCACTGGCGCCATCGTGGTGGCCACCAACCATGCCCTGTATGCCGTGGACGCAGCGGGCGCGCGCACGCTCGCCCGCCCGTGGCACGAGGTGGACGGGGGCACCTGGTCGCCCGAGCTCACCCAGCTGACCGTGACCTGGGTGGATGGTTCGAAGCCGTCGCAGTGGGTCCTGGGAGCCACCAGCCTGCTCCCTGAGACGCTGCGCGAACGCGTCCAGGCGAGCGTCGTCCTGGCCCAGCGGATCGAGCTCGGCCCGCAGCGGTGGGCCAAGGCGGTCCTGCGTCAGGACCTGGCCACGGGCGACCTCGTCGAGCAGGTGGTGCTGGGCCGCGGGGTGCGCGCCGACGACGCCGAGATGACTGCCCGCACCGAGGGCGCACTGGCCTACCTGCGCGAGCAAGTCGGACGCTGACAGCACGGCCGGGCCGTTTTCAGAACTGCGCGCATCCTTTGCTATGGTTGCGCAGCGCCGAACGCGGGGGACCGCAGACGGACATTCCCCTGTAGCTCAATTGGCAGAGCAGCCGACTGTTAATCGGCAGGTTGTTGGTTCGAGTCCAACCGGGGGAGCCCGCCACACCACGAGGCCCCAGACCATCAGGTCCGGGGCCTTCGTCGTGCACTCTTGAGTCAGGCTGGTCGCGCGTGGTCAGGTGGCAGCGCCCTGGCCGGCGTCAGCCGGCGCAGGGACGGCTGTCGCCTCGTGGAGGGTCGTGCGGCCACGCTTGGACAGGCGCTTCTCGATGCGGCCCGCCACCACCGTCAGCGCGTAGTTGATGAGGATGAACAGCACCGCCGCCACGAGGTAGGCCTGCAGCACGTTGGCGAAGGCCGAACCCAGGGTCTTGGACCAGTTGAGCAGCTCGAGGTAGGTGATCGCGTAGCCCAGCGCCGAGTCCTTGAGGATCACGACGAACTGGCCGATCAGGGCGGGCAGCATGGCGGTGAGCGCCTGCGGTAGCTGGATCGACCGGAGGGTCTGCGACGCGGTCAGCCCGATCGACAGGCCCGCCTCCGACTGGCCTTTGGGCAGCGAGAAGACACCAGAACGAACCAGCTCGGCAATGACCGACCCGTTGTAGAGCGTGAGGCCCGTGACGACACCCGCCAGGGGAGCGGTCTCTGGCGGGAACAGCCCGCTCCGGGAGTACAGCCCGTAGCTCGCGATCATCATGATCAGGACGGGGACAGCGCGGAAGAACTCGACGACGATGCTGCTGACCCAGCGGACGGGGGCGATCTGCGACAGCCGGCCGATCCCGAAGAGGAGCCCGAAGGCGCCGGCGAGCAGGATCGAGATGAAGGCCGCCTTGAAGGTGCCCCAGAGCCCCTTCAGCAGGTAGTCGCGCCACACCGAGCGGTCTGTCAGGAACGGCTTCCACTGGTCGGCCTCGAGCTGACCCGCGTCCTTGAGCTTGCGGACGACGAGGAAGGCGATCGCGATGACGAGGAGGACGCCGAACACCGAGAGGATGGCGTGGCGTCTGCGGGCCCGGGGACCCGGCGCGTCGAACAGGACGTTGGCGCTCATCGCTTCACCGCCAGCCGACGGGACATCGTCGTGAAGAGCAGGCCGAGGGGGAGGGTCAGGATGACGAACCCGATGGCGAAGATGAGGAACACGATGAGGCCACCGGTCTCGTTCTCGATGATGACCGCCATCAGGTTGGCCGCCTCGGCGACCCCGACGACGGCGGCCACGGTGGTGTTCTTGATGAGGGCGATGAGGGTGGACCCCAAAGGAGCGATTGATCCGCGGAAGGCCTGTGGCAGCAACACTTCTCGCATGCTCTGGCCGAATGTCAGGCCGATGGCGCGGGCAGCCTCGGCCTGGCCTGCGGGGATGGTGTTGACGCCCGACCGCAGCGCTTCGCACACGAAGGACGCGTGGTAGATCGAGAGCATCACGATGGCCCAACGACTCGCGTTGCCGGTGATCGACGACGGGTCGAGGTTGAGCCCCAGGATGTAGGTCAGGCCCAGGACGCTGAGGACCACGAGCAGCGTCAGTGGTGTGTTGCGGAAGATGTTCACGTACCCCGTGCCAAGCAGTCGCAGGACGCGCACGGGAGACAACCGCATGATGCCGACGATGGTGCCGAGCACGAGTGACCCGATCGCCGAGAAGAAGGCGAGATAGACCGTCATGCCGAAGGCGCCGAGAACGTCGTACTTGCTCAGGATGTCACCCATGCAGGAAACCTTCCGTTGCTGTGGGGGTGCAGTCCGAACGCTTCGGTATGCCGCCCGCTCGGGCGAGCGGGCGGCATACCGACAGCGGTGTGGAACCGGTCAGGAGCAGGCGTCCTGCTTGGGCGGGTTGGTGGCCGCGTCGACCTTGAACCCGGCCGGGCCGAGGTTCTTGTCGACGGCTGCCTGCCACGCGTTGGAGCTGATCATCTTGCCGATGGCCGTGTTGATCTTCTCGCAGGTGGCCTTGTCACCCTTCTTGAGGCCGATGCCGTAGCGCTCCTCGGAGAAGGTCTTGCCGACGACCTTGAGCTTGCCCTTGTACTGCGCCTGGGAGGCGTAGCCGGCCAGGATCGTGTTGTCGGTCGTGAGGGCGTCGACCCCCTTGGACACCAGGGCGGTGACGCACTCGGAGTACGTCCCGAACTCCTGGAGCTGGACGCCGGGGTACTTGTCCTTCACCTTCTGGGCGGACGTCGATCCGGTCACCGAGCAGAGCTTCTTGCCGGTGAGTGCTTCCGGTCCGGTGATGGAGGAGTCGTCGGCGCGGACGAGGAGGTCCTGACCGGCGATGAAGTACGGGCCGGCGAAGGAGATCTTCTCCTTGCGCGCGTCGGTGATCGAGTAGGTCGCGACCACCATGTCCACCTGGCCGGTGGAGATCAGCGTCTCGCGCTGGGCCGAAGGTGCCTGGACGAACTGGATGTCGGCCGCGTCGTGGCCGAGCTCCTTGGCGACGTAGGTCGCGACGTCGACGTCGAGGCCGGTGTACTTCGAGCCCTCCTTGAGCCCCAGGCCGGGCTGGTCGAACTTGATGCCGACCTTGAACTTGCTGCCGCCACCACCGCCGCCCGAGCCGGTGTCCTTGGCGCTGTCGCCGCAGGCGGTCAGGCCGAGCGCGAGGACCGATGCGGCGGTCACTGCGCCAATCCGACGAATCTTCATTCCGTTTCCTCCTGATGTGTTGCCGCTGCGCTGGTGCGCCCCGGTGTGCAGTGCAGTGCGGGTCTGGATTGTCAGTGGGTCCTTGTTGTCAGTGGGCCACGATGGTCAGTGCGTCAGGATCTTGCCCAGGAAGTCCTTGGCGCGATCCGACTTGGGCGTGGTGAAGAAGCCCTCTGGGGTGTTCTCCTCGACGATCTGCCCGTCGGCCATGAAGACCACCCGGTTGGCTGCCTTGCGGGCGAAGCCCATCTCGTGGGTGACGACGACCATGGTCATCCCGTCCTTGGCCAGGGCCACCATGACGTCGAGGACCTCGGTGATCATCTCGGGATCCAGGGCCGAGGTGGGCTCGTCGAAGAGCATCACCTTGGGGTCCATGGCGAGCGAGCGGGCGATGGCCACGCGCTGCTGCTGGCCGCCGGAGAGCTGGGCGGGGAACTTCTGAGCCTGGTGCGCGACGCCGACGCGTTCGAGCAGCTCCATGGCGCGTTTCTCGGCCTCGGCCTTGGGGACCTTGCGAGCCTTGATCGGACCGAGGGTCACGTTGTCGAGGATCGTCTTGTGCGCGAAGAGGTTGAACGACTGGAACACCATCCCGACGTCGGCACGCAGCTTGGCCAGCTCCTTGCCCTCCTCGGGCAGGGGAACACCGTCGATGGTGATCGAACCGGTCTCGAAGGTCTCGAGCCGGTTGATGGTGCGGCACAGCGTCGACTTGCCCGACCCCGAGGGGCCGATCACGACGACGACCTCGCCCTTGCCGATGGACAGGTTGATGTCCTGGAGGACGTGCAGCTCGCCGAAGTGCTTGTTGACGCCCTTGAGAACGACCAGTGGCTCCGTCATGTCCGGCAACCTACCGGTTTGTCGCGATCAACGGATCCCTCAGGCAGCCACTGTCATGCAATAGCAACCCGACGTGAACTGGCCCTCAGGCGGGAAATGCTGGCGGGTAGCGGCCGGTTGCGCGACGGTAGTCGCGCAGGGTGATGCCGAGGAACGTTGCGGCATAAGCCACGAGGCAGGTGCCGCCGACCACGGCGGTGACGAAGCCGCTCGCTCCGAAGGCGTCGGAGACCAGGGCTCCGAACACCCCGGCCACGATGGCGTTGACGGCGACCATGAACAGACCCGTGCTGCCGAGGAAGTGGCTGCGCCCGCGAATGCGCGTCATCCCATACGTCCGCCGGACCCCGGCCAGATCGTCGCTGGTCCCGGTGACGAGGTAGGGCGCGATCCCCGGGTCCAGGTCGACGTAGGCGGCGCGCAGCCGGTTCATGCCGATGACCATGGACTCGTCGTCGGTCATGACGTTCGCGACCCGGATGCCGGTGAGGGTCCCGAGGACGAGCATGGCGGCGCTGAGGCCCACAGCCAGGACGCTGAAGGCATGTCCGAAGCCGGTCACCTGCACGGTGAGGCCGACCACGACGAGCGAGGCCGACTCGATGGTGAGCAGGATCGAGATCCGTGACATGACCTCCGACCAGGTCATGCTCCGCGTGGCGAGCAGGCTCCAGTGCTCGGTCGCGAGGATCTGCGCGCGAACGGCAGGTGGGACGTCGGTGCCCTCAGCCACGAGACCACGGTAGGGAGGGGGCGGCAGCCAGTCCTCCCGCACCTGCATGACCGCCTCGGGTCTGGACGGACAGTCACCGGCGGCGCACGCTTTTCCCATGAGGTTTCTCGACCTGCTCGCCTGGGTTGCGCTCGTGGTCGCGGTCACCGGGTACGTCGTCGGGCTGCGGTACAGCCGGCACACCGACGAGGCAGAACGGGGCCTGGTGGCGTGGATGGTCCTCGCGTGGGTGGCGGTCGCCTGGCTGGTCGGCAGCGAGCTGACGTAGCCACCTCGCCGGTGTGACGGAAATCGAGGCCCGGAAACCCAAGTCGGGCCGTTCGTCATGGGGTCCGCCTCATCCGTTCGGTGAGACCTCCCGTCGGCGCGCTCGATGTGGCGCGCAAAGGCGGAACGGGTTTGTAGCCTTTCCGCATGAGTGAGCCGAGTCCCCCCGTCAGCGACGCCAGGACACTGTCCGCCGAGGAGCGTGCCGACCTGGTGCGCTTGCTCCGCCACGGTGCCTGGCGTCCGTTCGGCGGCCCGCAGGGTGAGTAGGCCCGTTGCACGCGACCAGGACAACCGGGAGCGTCAAGGATCAGCCGAAACAACTGTCAAGCATCAGCCGAAGTCATTTCGACACTGGTGGGGCAGGTCGGGCTTGAACCGACGACCGACGGATTATGAGTCCGCTGCTCTGACCGACTGAGCTACTGCCCCGGCACCAGCTCGGCGTTCACCGGCTGGGCGCCGTGAGCCTACCGCCCGGCGCACAGGCAACCCACGGTCTGGGGAGGTCCCTGTCACAGAGCGCGGTTGCACGGTGGAGCTCCACCACCGAAGGAGCACCTCATGAAGATCCGAATCGTCCCCGTGGCCGCCGGTCTCGCTGCCGCCGCCGGCATCGCCCTCACCGGAGCGTCCCTGGCCAGTGCCGACGCGACCTCACCGACGTCGACCGTTGCCGCCTACGGCCAGGTAGCGCCAGGGGAGGCGCCCCAGGGCAACGGCAACACCGACCCCAGCAAGCCGATGCGCTCCGACGAGACGTTGCTCACCGGCGACGTGGCGGCCAAGGTCACGGCCGCGGCCAAGGCCAAGGAGCCCACCGCAACGATCGAGCGCGTCGAGACCGACTCCGACGGGGTCTACGAGGCACACATGGTCCGCACCGACGGCACCCACATCATCGTGCAGATCGACAAGAGCTACGCGGTGACCAACGTCCAGGTCGGAGGCGCCGGGGGACCGGGTGGCGGTGGAACGCCGCCGACCGCACCCTCCGCGGAGTCCAGCTCGACCACCTGAGTGTGAACGCCCCTGGTCACTCCAACCAGGGGACCAACCACCAGAGGTGGGGGGGGGGGGGGGGGGGGGGGCCAACTGAAGAAGCGACAAGCAGCCAGGCCAGCAGGTGACGAGGTTCGTGGGGAAGACGTCCCTCGCACACCAAAGGAGGCCCGGATGTCTGTCGCGATGCCGCGTGTCATGACTCGCGGGGTGGTGTTCATTCACTCCACCCCCAAAGCGCTGTGCCCGCACATCACCTGGGCTCTGGAGGCCGCGCTCGACGGCCGGGTGGCCATCGACTGGACGCCCCAACCTGCCGGTGCCGCACTCGTCCGCGCGGAGCTCGCGTGGGCAGGGGTGCAAGGCACCGGCGCCAAGCTCGCCTCGACCCTGCGTGGCTGGGACAACCTGCGCTACGAGGTGACCGAAGAGCCCAGCGCCGGGTCGGACGGCTCACGCTGGTCCCACACCCCCGCCCTCGGGATCCACCACACGTGGACCTCGGCCTCCGGCGACGCGGTGATCAACGAGGACCGGCTGCGCGAGGTCCTGCGGCTGTCCCAGGGCTCTCCGGAGGCGATGGCCGAGATGGTGGAGGAGCTGCTCGGCACCGACTGGGACGCCGAGCTCGAGCCGTTCCGGTATGCCGGGGACGGGGCTCCGGTGCGCTGGTTGCACAAGGTGGGCTGAGCTCGTCCGACCGGCCGCGCTGACCTGCACGTTTCGAGGATTCGCCCCCACCTTCGGTAACCTGTCGCGCTGACCGACGACTCTGGAGGAACGTGTGACCCGCCCCAACCTGCTCCTGGGGGCGCTGGCCGCAGTCTGTGGGGGGACGCTGCTGTGGTGCGCCCGGCTCATCCTGGCCGCCGACCTACCCCGCGGTGCCCATATCGCATCGTGGAGCCTGTGGGTGGTGGCAGCGGGGGCCGTCCTGACGCTCATCGCCTATGTGCGCGAGTTCCTGCGACACCGGCAGCAGGCCGGGCGTGAGGCCAGCTGGAAGCCCCTGCCGTCACTGGTGCTGCTCTGGATCGGCGGGCTCACGGCCCTGGCCTCCTTCGCCTTCATCCTGCCCCACAAGGCCTCGTCGGATGGCGCCTCAGCACCGGCCAAGGCCGGCACCTCCTTGTCCGCCCAGACCATGACGCCACCCTCGTCGACCCCTACCGCGGCATCGGACGTGACTCGGCCGGTGACGTCCTCGACCTCGTCGCGGTCCAAGTCGTCTCGGACCCTCCCGCCTGCCCCCGCCACGACCACGGCGCAGCGCAGCTCCACGGGCGTCGCGCCGGCTCCGCGGCCCACGACCACGACTCCGACACCGTCGACCACCACGTCGCCCCTGATCGACATCCACATCTTCCCGACACAGTCCCAGCGGACGAAGCCGCCGGGTGGACACTAGTCGGGGCGAGGGCCGTTCTTTTGCCGTCCCGCTCTGACACGACAGGAGCCCGCCCCCATACGGGGCGGGCTCCTGTCGTTGCCTCACGGCCGAGTGATCGCGTCGGCTGGAGCAGTGCCTAGACGCTGGTGAAGACCACCGCGACGTTGTGGCCACCGAAGCCGAACGAGTTGTTGAGCGCAGCGATGTCGCCGTCCGGCAGCGTGCGCGCCTCACCGTGCACGACGTCGAGCTTGATCGCGGGATCGAAGTCGTCCAGGTTGATCGTCGCGGGGGCGAGCCGGTGGTGCAGGGCCAGGATCGTGAGGACGCCCTCGAGGGCCCCGGCAGCACCCAGAAGGTGACCGGTCATCGACTTGGTGGCGCTGACCGGCATACCGTCGGCGTCGTCACCGAAGGCGCGCCGGATGGCGTTGGACTCCGCCACGTCACCCACCGGGGTCGAGGTGGCGTGGGCGTTGACGTGGACGATGTCCTTGGGGGACAAGCCGGCCCGCTGGACGGCCTCGACCATGGCACGCGAAGCGCCGGCGCCCTCGGGCTCCGGGGCGGCGATGTGGTGGGAGTCGGCGGACATGCCCACGCCACCGATCTCGGCATAGATCTTGGCGCCACGAGCCTTGGCCGCTTCGTACTCCTCGAGCACGATCACGGCCGCGCCCTCGCCGAGGACGAAGCCGTCACGGCCGGTGTCGTAGGGGCGTGAGGCGCGCTCGGGGTCGTCGTTGCGGGTCGAGAGCGCCTGCATGGCGGCGAAGCCGGCGATCGGGAGCGCGTGGACAGCGCCCTCGGTGCCACCGGCGACGGCGATGTCGGCACGGCCGTTGCGGATCATCTCGTAGGCGTACCCCATCGCCTCGAGCCCGGAGGCGCAGGCGGAGACGGGCGTGTGGGCGCCGGCTCGGGCGCCGATCTCCAGTGAGACGGCTGCCGACGAGGCGTTGGGCATGAGCATGGGCACGGCCAGGGGGAAGACCCGGCGTGGTCCCTTCTCCCGCAGGTTGTCCCACTGGTCGAGGAGCGTCCAGACGCCGCCGATCCCCGTGCCGATGCACGCGGCGAGACGTTCGGGGTCGACCTCCGGGGAGCCGGCGTCCGCCCAGGCCTCGCGGGAGGCGATGAGAGCGTACTGGGCGCTGGGGTCGAGCCGGCGCACCTCGACCTTGGTCAGCACGTCCAGTGGCTGGGTGTGGATCGTGGCGGCGAACTTCACCGGGAGCTCGTACTTCTCGACCCAGTCGAAGGGCATGGTCTTCGCGCCTGACCGTCCGGCCAGGATGGCGTCCCACGTGTCGGGGACGTTGCCGCCCACCGGGGTGGTGGCTCCGAGGCCTGTGACGACGACGCGTCGTTCGGCGGTCATGGCTGGGTCTGCTCCTTCGTCGAGGTGGTGCGGTGGCGGGGCGCCGGTTGCGGGGTGGCGGCCGAGCGACATCGGGATGCCGCGTGGCCGCCACCCACGCTGGGTTCAGACCGGCTCAGCCCTGGTTCTTGGCGATGAAACTGACGGCGTCGCCGACAGTCTTGAGGTTCTTGACCTCGTCGTCCGGGATCCGCACGCCGAACTTCTCCTCGGCGTTGACGACGATGGTCATCATCGACAGCGAGTCGATGTCGAGGTCGTCGGTGAAGGACTTCTCGGACTGCACCGACTCGGTGTCCAGCCCGGTCTCCTCGTTGACGATCTCGGCCAGACCCTCGAGGATCTCCTGCTCGCTCTGCGCCATCCGGCTCAGCTCCTTCATTTCTGTTGGTGTGACAGGTGGTCGTCACGTGTGGTCACTGCGGTGGCCCGGATCACCCGCGGGCCGGCGGGAGTCTGGTCAGGGGAGGACGACGACCTGCGCGGCATACACGAGCCCGGCACCGAACCCGATCTGCAGGGCCAGCCCGCCATGGGCCACCTCGCCCTCGCGGAGCATCCGCTCGGTGGCGAGGGGGATCGAGGCGGCGGACGTGTTGGCGGTCTCGGCGATGTCGCGGGCGACGGGGATGTCGGAGGGCAGCTTGAGCTGCTTGATCATCGCGTCGATGATCCGCATGTTGGCCTGGTGCGGGATGAAGGCGTCGAGGTCCTCGGCGCGCACCCCGGCGGCGTCGAGAGCCTTCTGGGCGACAGGTGCCATGCCCCAGACAGCCCAGCGGAAGACCGACTGGCCGGCCATGCCGATGGCGGGCCACCCCAGGTCGCCGTCGCGGACCTCGACCCACGAGTCGCGCTGCGAGATGGTCTTCCACTGCGACCCGTCCGAGCCCCACACGGTCGGGCCGATGGCGGGGGTGTCCGACGGGCCGACGATCGCGGCTCCCGCGCCGTCGCCGAAGATGAAGGCGGATCCGCGGTCCGACATGTCGGTGAAGTCGGAGAGCTTCTCGACCCCGACGACGAGGACGTGGCGTGCGCTGCCGCCGCGGACCATGTCGCTGGCCAGGCTCACGGCGTGGCAGTAGCCCGCACAGGCGGCGGAGATGTCGAAGGCTGCGCCACGGATGCCGAGGCGGTCGGCAAGGATCGGTGCGGCTGCGGGCGTCTGGTAGGGGTGGGTGACCGTGGCCACGACCACCGCATCGACGTCGGACGCCTCGAGCCCGGCAGCGGTGAGCGCCTCACGGGTGGCTGCCTCGGACATGTCGACGACACTCTCGTCCTTGGCCGCGAACCGGCGGCTCTTGATGCCGGAGCGCTCCTGGATCCACTCGTCGGAGGAGTTGATCGCCTCGACGAGCTCGGAGTTCATGACGACGCGTTCGGGTCGGTAGCCACCGACGCCCATGATGCGTGCGTACGTCGCTCCCTCCGCAGGGGTGATGAAGCCGGTGCCCTTGGGGGCTGGTGCGGTCATGTCAGGCCTCTTGCGAGTCGGTCGGGAGGGAACGGGTGGGGGCGGGGTCTCCGCCGTGGTCGCGAACCAGCTGCTGGGCCGCCTCGAGGTCGTCGGGCGTCTTGACTGCCAGTGTGGCAACTCCGGGCATCGCGCGCTTGGCGAGGCCCACGAGGGTGCCTGCTGGGGGGAGCTCGATCAGCGCCGTGACGCCGAGGTCGACGAGGGTATGCATGCACTGGTCCCAACGCACCGGGCTGCTGACCTGTCGCACGAGCCGGGCCAGCGTGTCGGACCCGCCCGCCACCGGTCGGCCGTCGGCGTTGGACAGGAGGGTGACGCCGGGGTCGCTGACGTCGAAGTCGGCGGAGAGCTGCTCGAGGGCGTCGACGGCAGGCGACATGTGGGCGGTGTGGAACGCGCCGGCCACCTGGAGCGCGATGACTCGCGTCTTGGCGGGGGGATCGGCGGCCAGGGCCGCGAGCTGGTCGAGGGTGCCTGCGGCGACGGTCTGGCCGGCGCCGTTGGCGTTGGCGGCGGTGAGGCCGTAGCGGCTGAGCGCCTCGGCGACCTCGACGGGGTCTCCCCCCAGGACGGCGCTCATGCCGGTCGGGGCGAGGGCGCTGGCGGCGGCCATCCCGGCCCCGCGCTCGCGGACGAACACCATGGCGTCGTGGTCCGACAGCGCGCCCGCGAAGGCGGCGGCGGTGATCTCGCCGACCGAGTGCCCGGCGGTGACGGCCACCGCGGACTGTGGGCCGTCGGGGAACAGGACGGCGGCAGCGGCCAGGCCCGCGGCGACGATGAGCGGCTGGGCGACTGCGGTGTCCTTGATGGTCTCGGCGTCCGAGGTGGTGCCGTGCGCGACCAGGTCGAGTCCCGCGACGTCGGAGAGCGACTCGAGCCGCTCGCGGAACGCCGGCAGCTCGAGCCATGGGGCGAGGAAGCCGGGGGTCTGGGAGCCCTGTCCCGGGCAGACGATTGCTAGCACGCTCCCAGCCTTGCGGTCCGGTCGTGACCTCAGCGTGACCGTTTGGCACGAACATCCGGCACGACATTTGGAGGATGTCTACAAATGGCGTGGTGTGGGAGCGGCTGCGTGCAGTCGCCTCCGAGCGCGGGTGAAGCCCTCTCTAGGTGCCGTTGACGGGTCTGGACGCGGAGATGACGGGTCGACTCAGCCTGCCGAGGGCGAGGGCGATCCGCACCGTGTGCGCGTCGTGCGGGTCGGTGAGCTGGTAGCCAGTGAGGTCGGCGATCTTGCCCAGGCGGTAGCGCACCGTGTTGGGGTGGACGAACAGCACCCGCGCCGTGCCCTCCAGGCCGCCACCGGTCTCGAGGTAGGCCGACGCGGTCTCCAGGAGACCACCGCGGCTGGACGACAACGGGTGCCAGATGCGGTCGAGGAGCAGTGCCCTGGCCGGAGCGTCGCCCACGAGGACGCGCTCGGCGAGCAGGTCGTCGGCGGTCACCGGTCGGGGTGCGCCCGGCCAGGCATGGGCGCAGGACTGGCCGGCCAGGGCAGCCCGCGCCGACCGGCCGGCCGCGAACAGGTGCGGCACCGTGGGGCCCACGACGAGCGGTCCGTCGCCGAAGTGGTCGGCGACGGCAAGGGCTGCGGTCATGGGGTCGTCGACGTTGCCGAGGATGCAGACGAGTCGGCGTCCCTGGACCGCGATGAGCGTGTCCACACCGACGCGTTCGGCCGCACGACGGAGCCCGTCCACGATGCCGGCTGAGCCTCCCGGAGGGGTGCTGCCGGCGATGACCGCGACCCGGGTCGTGGACCCCCAGCCCAGGGCTGCGGCGCGAGACTGCATCGAGTCGTCGGCCTCACCGCGCAGGACCGCGTCGACCACGAGGCCCTCGAGCCGCGCATCCCAGGCGCCGCGCGCCTCTGCGGCGTGGGCGTAGACCTCGGCGGCGGCGAAGGCGATCTCGCGCGAGTAGCGCAACACCGACTCGCGCAGCGCCTGTTCCTCGCCGGGCTCGGCGAGGGCCGTGGCGTCCTGCTCGACGACGTCCACGACAGACCGCACGAGGTCCAGGGTCTGGCGCAGGGTGATCGACCTGGTCAGCTCGCGTGGCGCCGTGCCGAAGACATCGGCGGTCACGGGGGTCTGGTCGCCGCCGGCGCGGAGCCACGCGATGAACGCGGCAATGCCGGCCTGGGCCACCAGTCCCACCCACGATCGGTCCTCCGCCGAGAGCACCCGGTACCAGTCGTGGGCCGCCTCCATGCGCTTCGTCGCGGCCGATGAGAGCTCACCTGCGGAACGCTCGACCCGTTGCAGGGTGGCGGTCGACGTGCTCACGCGAGTGGCCGGCATACCCCCAGTCTATTTGTATGCCGCCCACAACCATGGCACCGCGGCCTCCGACGGTTCGGCTCGGCTTCACCCGCTCGACACCGCGCGGTCGCCCGCTGCCGCCCGGCAGTTCCTAGCGTCGTGGCCATGACCAGAACCCTCCCTGTCCTCCTCGCCACCGGGGCCCTCGTCCTCGGCTCCACCGTGGCCGCCAGCGCCAGCGCCAGCACCACGGCCGCACGCGCCACCCCGGACACCGGACGTGCTGCGACCCTCCCGCTCGTGCTGGCCCATCGGGGCGCCTCCGGGTACCGACCCGAACACACCGTGGCCGCCTACGAGCTGGCTGCCGCCATGCATGCCGACTACATCGAGCCCGACCTCGTCATGACCAAGGACGGCGTGCTCGTCGACCGCCACGAGCCCGAGATCTCGGGGACCACGGACGTCGCCGACCACCCCGAGTTCGCCGCCCGCAAGACCACCAAGCTGCTCGACGGCGTCTCGACGACGGGGTGGTTCACGGAGGACTTCACGCTCGCGGAGCTGCGGACCCTGCGTGCCAAGGAGCGGCTGCCCCAGATCCGCCAGGAGAACACCCTCTACGACGGGCGCTACGCAGTCCCGACCTTCGAGGAGGTGCTCGAGCTGCGCGACAGGCTCTCCAAGGAGTACGGCCGCCAGGTCGGCATCATCCCCGAGATCAAGCACTCGACCTACTTCCACACCAAGGGCCTCAACCCCGAGGCCGCGCTCATGAAGCTCTTGGACAAGCACCACCTCAACCGCCCCAACGCACCGGTGTGGGTGCAGAGCTTCGAGCTCGGCAACCTGGTCGCGCTCCGCAGGACCTACGGCTACAAGGCGAACGAGGTCTTCCTCGCCAGCGGGACGGGCGCGCCCTACGACCTGGCCAGCAGCGGCGACCCCCGCACGTACGCGGACCTGCTCGCGCCCGCGAGCCTCAGGTCGCTGTCAGGCACGATCGACGGGATCGGCCCGGACAAGAACCTCGTGGTGCCCCGCAGGAGCGACGGCACCCTGGGCAGCCCCACCGGACTGGTTGCTGCCGCCCATGCGGCCGGCCTCAAGGTCACCCCCTACACGTTCCGTGCCGAGAACACCTTCCTGCCCACCGACTACCGGGTCGGCCCCAACCCTGCGGACTACGGCAGGGCGGTGGACGAGGTCGTGGCGTTCCTGCGGGCGGGTGTGGACGGGGTCTTCTGCGACCAGCCGGACATCTGCGTCACGGCTCGCAAGGAGCTGCTCGGGCGCTGACGTCGGGCTGACCTTGAGCTGACGTCGGCTGACGTCGGGCTGACTGCGCGCAGTCAGCCGGCGTGCTCCCGCCAGGAGTGCGCCGGCTCGTAGCCCAGCAGCCGTCGGGCCTTGTCGATGCCCAGCAGGGTCTCGTGCTCTCCGAGGTCCTTGCGCACCTCGACGCCGGGGAACACCTCGGCCACGAGGTCCGCGCTCGAGCGGCTCATCACCGTGTCCGCGTTGGCGATGACGAAGACCTCGCACCCTGGCTCGGTCCGCTCGAGGCCGAGCCGCACCGCCTGCGCGCCGTCGCGACCGTCGATGTAGCCCCACAGGTTCCATCTGCGCAGGGACGGGTCGGCGTCGAACGACGGGAAGGCCGCGTAGTCCTCCGGGTCCATGACGTTGGAGAAGCGCAGGCCCACCATGACCAGCTCGGGATCCCACCGGCAGAAGTGCCGGGCCATCTCCTCCTCGAGCGCCTTGTTCAGCGAGTAGGTCGACTCCGGCCGCGGGTCGTACTCCTCGTCGACGGGGACGTAGGGCGGCGGAGTGTCGAAGGGCAGGCCGAGAACTGTCTCGCTCGACGCCCAGACGATGCTGCGGACCTTCAGGGCGCGGGCGGCGGCGAAGACGTTGTAGGTCGCGGCCGAGTTGTTGGCAAACGTCGCCGCATTGGTCGTCAGCCCGGACGCGGGGATGGCCGCGAGGTGCACCACCGCGTCCACGGGTGTCGAGTGCTCATCCACCCCGCCGGAGAACGCCTCGAGCACCTGGCCGTAGTCGGTGAGGTCGACGGTGATGAACGGCGTCGCCGGCGAGGGGGGTCGGGTCCGGTCGAGCGCGAGCACGTCGTACCCGTGCTCGGCAAGGTGGGCGACGACCGTGCGGCCGAGCTTGCCGGTGGAGCCGGTGACGGCGACGCGGCGCCGTGGGGTCAGTGCGGGCTGGGAGGTCACCCTGTCATCCTGCCCCAGGGACAGGTATGCCGCCCGCTCAGGTGAGCGGGCGGCATACCTTGTCGTGCAACAGGTTTCATCTCATGGGCATGGCGGGGCCAGGGTCAGCTGTCGCCACCTGCGTTGCCGGACGTGCCGGCGGTGACGTCGAGCAGGCGGTAGCGGGCCGCAGCCTCACGGGCCACCCCACCGTCGACCTCGCCGCGCTGGACGAGCATCTGCAACGCCCGCACGGCGACGGACGGGCCGTCGATGTGGAAGTACCGACGTGCCGCCGGCCGGGTGTCGGAGAACCCGAACCCGTCGGCGCCGAGCGAGGCGAAGTCTCCGGGCACCCACTGCTGGATCTGGTCCTGCACCTGGCGCATGTAGTCGGAGACGGCGACGACCGGACCGCGCGTGTCACGCAGCCGCTCGGTGACGTAGGGGGTCCGGGCCTCGCCCTCGGGGTGCAGGAAGCGCTGCTCGTCGCAGGCCATCCCGTCCCGGCGCAGCTCGCTCCATGACGTCACGGACCACACGTCGGCGACGACGCCCCAGTCGTTGCGCAGCAGGTCCTGCGCCTCGAGGGCCCACGGAACACCGACACCCGAGGCCAGGAGCTGCACACGCGGCGCGTCGTCGGGCAGCCCGTCGGGGATGCCGGGAGCGAACAGGTGCATGCCCCGCAGGATCCCCTCGTGGTCGACGTTCTCGGGCTCCTGCGGCTGGCTCATCGGCTCGTTGTAGACGGTGATGTAGTAGATGACGTTCTCCGGGTCGTCGCCGTACATCCGGCGCAGCCCGTCCTCCATGATGTGCCCGATCTCGAACCCGAACGCCGGGTCGTAGGACACCACGGCCGGGTTGGTCGCAGCCAGGATCGGGCTGTGGCCGTCGGCGTGCTGCAGGCCCTCACCGGTGAGGGTGGTGCGGCCGGCGGTGGCGCCGATCAGGAACCCGCGAGCCATCTGGTCGGCGGCCGCCCAGATCGAGTCAGCTGTGCGCTGGAAGCCGAACATCGAGTAGAAGACGTAGATCGGGACCATCGGCTCGCCGTGCGTGGCGTAGGACGTGCCGGCCGCGGTGAACGCTGCCATCGAGCCCGCCTCGTTGATGCCGAGGTGCAGGATCTGGCCGTCCTTGGCCTCCTTGTAGGCGAGCATCAGCTCCGCGTCGACCGAGGTGTACTTCTGGCCGTGCGGGTTGTAGATCTTGATCGTCGGGAAGAACGAGTCCATGCCGAAGGTGCGTGCCTCGTCCGGGATGATCGGCACCACGCGCTTGCCGAACTCCTTGTCGCGCATCAGCTCCTTGAGCAGTCGGACGAACGCCATCGTCGTGGCGATCTGCTGCTTGCCGGTGCCCTTCTTGACGACGTCGTAGGCCGAGTGGTCGGGCAGCTTGAGCGGCTCGTGCTGCACGCGACGCACGGGCAGCGGGCCTCCGAGCTTCTCGCGGCGCTCGAGCAGGTACTTGATGCTCGGGTCGTCGGGGCCGGGGTGGAAGTAGGGAGGGGAGTAGGGGTCCTTCTCCAGCACCTCGTCGGAGATCGGCAGCTTGAGGCTGTCGCGCAGGCCCTTGAGGTCGTCGAGGGTGAGCTTCTTCATCTGGTGCGTCGCGTTGCGGCCGGCGAAGTGGCTGCCGAGGCCGTAGCCCTTGATCGTCTTGGCCAGGATCACGGTCGGCTGTCCGGTGTGGTTCATCGCCGCCTGGTAGGCCGCGAAGACCTTGCGGTAGTCGTGGCCACCGCGCTTGAGCCGCCACCAGATGTCCTCGTCCGACCAGTCCTTGACCATCTCGCGGGTGCGGGGGTCGCGGGCGAAGAAGAAGTCCCGGACGTACTTGCCGTCGTTGGCGCGGAAGGTCTGGTAGTCGCCGTCGCTCGTCGTGTTCATGAGGTGCACGAGGGCGCCGTCGCGGTCCTGGGCCAGCAGCGGGTCCCAGCCGCGACCCCAGACCACCTTGATGACGTTCCAGCCGGCGCCACGGAAGAACGCCTCGAGCTCCTGGACGATCTTGCCGTTGCCACGGACGGGGCCGTCGAGGCGCTGCAGGTTGCAGTTGACGACGAAGGTGAGGTTGTCGAGCTCCTCGCCGGCTGCCAGCTGCAGCAGGCCGCGCGACTCGGGCTCGTCCATCTCGCCGTCGCCCAGGAACGCCCACACGTGCTGCTGGCTGGTGTCCTTGACGCCGCGGTTGTGGAGGTACTTGTTGAACTGCGCCTGGTAGATGGCGTTCATCGGGCCGATGCCCATCGACACCGTCGGGAACTGCCAGAAGTCAGGCATCAACCGCGGGTGGGGGTAGGACGGCAGCGCCACCGGCTGACCGCCGACGATGTGGCTCTTCTCCTGGCGGAACCCGTCGAGCTGGTCCTCGGTGAGCCGGCCCTCGAGGAAGGCGCGTGCGTACATGCCGGGGGAGGCGTGCCCCTGGAAGAAGACCTGGTCGCCACCGCCGGGGTGGTCGGGCCCGCGCCAGAAGTGGTTGAAGCCGACCTCGTAGAGGGTCGCGGCAGAGGCGTACGTGGAGATGTGCCCGCCGACCCCGATGCCGGGACGCTGCGCGCGGTGCACCATGACCGCGGCGTTCCAGCGCAGGTAGGCGCGGTAACGACGCTCCACCTCCTCGTCGCCGGGGAACCACGGCTCCTGCTCGGGCGAGATGGTGTTGATGTAGTCGGTCGCCGTCAGCGACGGGACCCCGACCTGCATCTCACGAGCGCGCTCGAGCAGCTTGAGCATGACGTAGCGAGCCCGCTGCCGACCGCCCTCCTCGATGACCCCGTCGAGGGAGTCGAGCCACTCCTTGGTCTCCTCGGGGTCGATGTCCGGGAGCTGGCTGGGGATGCCGTTGAGAATGGGTCCGGCTTCCTCGCGTGCGGCCACGGTCGTGAGTCCTTTCTCGCGCCAGAGTTGACGAGGGGTCGCGGGGTTGCCTGCGGCCTCCTCGTCCATCTTCCACCCCAAAGAGGCGCAGGTCACAACCGGAGGTGGCTACTGGCCAGTATGCGAAGCGTGGACGAACTGCCTCGGCTCACAGACCGAGGCGGTGGCCACCCGCATAGACCGTCAGGCGCGGGGGGCGGGCGAAACCCACGAGCGTCAGCCCGGACTCCGTAGCCAGCTCTGCGGCCAGCGACGAGGGTGCGGACACCGCGACCAGGGCGGGCAGCCCGGCCATCACGGCCTTCTGGACCAGCTCGAAGCTCGCCCGCCCGCTCACGACGAGGACGTGCCCGGTCAAGGGCAGCAGCCCCTCACGACCGGCCCAGCCGACCACCTTGTCGACGGCGTTGTGGCGCCCGACGTCCTCACGCACGACGAGGGGTTCGCCATCGGCGGTGAAGATCCCCGCCGCGTGCAGCCCGCCCGTCCTGTCGAAGACCTTCTGCCGGGTCCGCAGCGTTTCGGGGAGGCCAGCCACGACGACGGGTGACAGCCGCAGCGGGTCGTCGCCGACGGCATACGGGCTGCTCGCGGTGATGGCGTCGATGCTGGTCTTGCCGCACACGCCGCAGGCGCTGCTCTGGTAGCCCGAGCGGGCGACGCGTCCGAGGTTGGGCACGACGCCGGGTGCCAGCGTCACGTCGACCACGTTGTAGGTGGGGGAGCCGGACTCGTCCTCGTCGAGGCAGTGCATGAGGCGGAGGACCTGGTCGGCCCGGCGCAGCACCCCTTCGGTGAGCAGGTTGCCCAGTGCCAGGTCGAAGTCGTCACCCGGCGTGCGCATCGTGACGGTGACCGAGGTGCCGGCCACGCGGATCTCGAGGGGTTCCTCGACGGCGAGGGTGTCCGGTCGCGCCGTCGACCGGACCCCGTCCGAGGTCACCTCGACCCGGAGCGCCGGCGTCCGTCTCGTCACCCGTCCCACGCGAGCAATGTATGTCGCGGACCCGAGCCTCTCACCGGCGGATAGGTTGGGAACGTGAGCGACGCCCCCATCGAACAGTCCCCGTCCCCCGATGAGGTCCGCCTCTTCGGCGACACCGGTATGCCGTGGCGGCCCGTCTCGCCGAAGCTCGCCACCGCGCGGCTGCTCGTCCTGTCGGTGTTCCTCGTTCCGCCACTGCTGGCCCTGCTGGCGCTCGCGGTGTTCGTGTGGACGTGGTTCTGGGTGGGAGCCGTGGTCCTCGCAGTCGCCCTCGCCTTCGGTGCCTGGCTGATCAGTCGGCAGGTCCCTGCGATCACGTGGGCCGAAGGTGCGGAGGAGCTGGTGGTCCGCCGCGGTCGGATGTTCCGGACCCTGGTGAGCGTGCCCTACGGCCGGCTGCAGTTCGTCGACGTGCAGTCCGGTCCGCTGGGGCGGCGGTTCGGCATGGCCACCGTCGAGCTGCACACCGCCTCGCCCCAGAGCGGCGGCCAGATCCCGGGGCTGCCCACGGCCGAGGCCGAGGCCCTCAGGGAGCGGCTCGCGGCCCGGGGCGAGTCCCAGCGGGCTGGCCTGTGAGCGCTGTCGAGCCGACGCCGGTCCCGGCGTCGGAGCCGGCTCCCGAGACCGGATGGCGGCACCTGCACCCCCTCTCACCATTGCTCAAGGGCGGTATCGCGTTCGTCGCCGTGCTGGCCTACGTCGTGTCGCAGCAGGCGGACTCGTTCTTCGGCGCGCAGCGGGACGACCCCACGCAAGGCCACCTGGGCTGGGCCGCGATCGGCGTCCTCGTCGTCCTGCTCGGGATCATCGCGGGCGCCTGGGTGTCCTGGCGGTTCTCCCGATTCCGGGTCGCCGACACCCTCATCGAGCTGCGGACCGGCGTGGTCTACCGCCAGCACCGGCAGGTGCGGTTCGACCGGATCCAGGCCGTCGACCTGGGGCGGCCGTTACTGGCTCGCCTGACGGGACTGTCCGAGGTCGTGGTCCAGTCCGCGGGTGGCAAGGACTCGCACCTCAAGCTGTCCTTCCTCACCGACGCCCAGGCCCAACAGGTGCGAGAGCAGCTGATGGCCCTCGCGGGACGCAGCGACGAGGTCGGCGCACCCTCGGTCGCACCGCCGAGCGGAACGCGCGAGTGGGGCGGAGCCCACCTGTCTGACGAGGACTACGCCGACCTGCCGGCGCCGGCGCCCGTCGGCCAGCGCATCCTCGCGATCCCGAACTCCCGCATCCTGCAGTCCATCCTCTACACCGGCCCCGGGGCGGTCATCCTGCTCGCGGTACCCGCGCTCGTGGTCTCGGTGGCGCTCGGCGTGCCGGAGATGGTGGCCTGGCTCGGCCCGATGACCTTTGCGGTGGGCACGTCCCACCTCAAGCGACTCATCCAGGAGTGCAACTTCGAGCTGCTCCAGCAGGGCGACCGGCTCCGGATCCGGCACGGCCTCACCGACCTGCGGACCACCACGGTGCCGCTGCACCGCATCCAGGCGGTCGAGGTGAGCCAGTCGCTGCCATGGCGGCTGACCGGCTGGTGGCGGATCAAGGTCAACGTCGCCGGGGCGGGCACCGGCGACGACGTCACCCAGACGGTGCTGATGCCGGTCGGCAACCGACAGGAAGCCCTCCACGTCCTCGCTCTCGTGCACCCCGGCATACCTCCGGCAGCGGCCCTCGCCGCGCTGGAAGGGGAGGGCACGGCAGAGGGGTTCGTCACCGCCAGCAGGCGAGCGATGCCACTCGATCCCCTGAGCTGGCGACGCCAGGGGTATGCCGTGGTGCCCGGAGGCCTCCTCACCCGCCGCGGCGCGTGGTACCGCGCGGCCCAGTTCGTGCCGCACGCGCGCATCCAGTCGCTGAAGGTGGAGCAGGGGCCGGTGCAACGCCGTCGCGGCGTGGCGACGGTCAAGCTGCTCTCGACCGTGGGCCCGGTCTCACCGGTCGTCGCCCACCTCGACGAGCCCGAGGCGGTCCGCCTGCTTGCCGAGCAGGTGGTCCGCTCGGGCCGAGCCCGCCAGCGGGCCCAGCAGGTCTAGCCGGTCTAGCCGGTCCTAACCGGTCGCGTGGGGGAGTGCTGATCGGCCATATGCCCGACCCCAACCTTGTCCACGCGGTGGGAATGTGTGCGTTTTCCGCCGACTCGGTTGAAAATCCCGGCTCAACCCGATGGACTTACCCGCAACTGACCGCCTCGAGGGATGGAGAAGGGTGTGACCACGCCAGCGCGCTCCGCGCTGCAAGCATCGGTGGGCCGACTCGGCCTCACCGCAGGACAGGTGATCCAGGAGTTCGGCTACGACTCCGACGTCGATGACGACTTCCGCTTCGCCATCGAGGATCACACCGGCACCGAGCTCGAGGACGAGGAGTACCAGGACGTCGCCGACGCCTCGCTCATCTGGTGGCGGCAGGACGACGGAGACCTCGTCGATGCCGTCGTCGACGCCCTGACCAACCTGGGAGAGGGCGGCTCGGTCGTCGTCCTCACGCTGAAGTCGGGTCGTCCCGGCCACGTCGAGGCGAGCGACATCGAGGAAGCCGCGACCACCGCGGGTCTGCACACCTCGGGCACCGTCAACGCCTGCGACGACTGGACGGCCACCAGGCTGGTCGCCCCCAAGACCGGTCGGCGTTGACGTCGCTGGCAGACTGCCGGGCATGACCTCACCCTTGGCTGTCGGGGCTGCGGCCCCGGACTTCACCCTCAGGGACCAGAACGGCCAGGAGTTCTCCCTCGCGCAGTTCCGCGGCGCCAAGAACGTCGTCCTGGTGTTCTACCCCTTCGCGTTCTCCGGCATCTGCACCGGTGAGCTGTGCGAGATCCGTGACGACCTCGGCGGCTTCGTCGCCGACGACGTGCAGGTGCTCGCCGTCTCCTGCGACCACATGTTCAGCCAGCGCGCCTGGGCCGACAAGGAGGGCTACTTCTTCCCCCTCCTGTCGGACTTCTGGCCGCACGGCGGCGTGGCGCAGAGCTACGGCGTCTTCAACGAGCAGGCCGGTGCGGCGGTGCGCGGCACGTTCCTGGTCGACACCGGTGGGGTGATCCGGTGGTCGCTGGTCAACGAGATCGGCCAGGCCCGCGACTTCACCGGTTACCACTCGGCGCTGGCCGAGCTGCGCGGCTGACTATCCCCTCCCGGGCGGCGGGTGGCTGTTTCGCCCCCCTGCGCTAGTCCCA
Source organism: Pedococcus sp. P3_C7 (assembly GCF_056402615.1). Lineage (NCBI taxonomy): Bacteria > Bacillati > Actinomycetota > Actinomycetes > Micrococcales > Intrasporangiaceae > Pedococcus > Pedococcus sp. P3_C7. The sequence goes on from NZ_JBFUHC010000001.1 coordinate 236,385, forward strand.
ACGGATGAAGAGGGCGGACATACCGGGCGATAGCGGTTGGACGAGCCCCCTTTGCGGTTACCCTGCGTCGGTGCTGGGGAGTCACGACAGTCAGTCAGGGGTGAGCAGTCGGTGGTCTTGACCACGACCGGGATGCAGGCGTTGCGGGGCCTGTCGGAGCTGATGAACCGCGCCAGCGGCCAGGAGAGCCTTCAGGACGTGCTCGACCTGATCGTCGAGGGCGCGGCCGACGTCGTGGGCTTTCGTGTGGCCGCCGTCAGCCTGGTGCAGCCCGACGGCGACCTCGAGGTCGTTGCCGTGGGCGGTGACCCGGGTGCGCGCCGCGAGCTGATGGGCCGACGCACCCCCCGCGGCCTGGTGGAGGCCGAGTTCGAGATCGCCGAGAAGTGGGGCACCCTGCGGTTCGTACCGGCGGACCGGTTGCCGACGACCTCGCAGCCCGGCTGGGTGGCAGAGGGGTGGGATGTCTCCGCGATCGGGGAGCCGGACTCCTGGGACCCCCTCGACACGCTGCTCGCGCCCTTCTACGACGTCGCCGGCACGTGGCTGGGCATGATCACCGTCGACCTTCCGCTCAGTGGCAAGCGCCCCGACGAGGTGCAGCAGGCGCTGCTCGAGGTCTTCGCCAACCAGGCAGGCATCGCCATCAACGGAGCTCGACAGCGACTCGCGCTGACCGAGCAGGCGCGCCTCGCCGCCGCGGTGCACACCGTCGCCCGGATCTCCCAGGAAGTCCTGGACCCGGCTCGCGCCGTGGAAGCCGTCGTCGAACCCGTGTTGGAGGGTCTGAAGGGGTCCGCGATCTGGGTGCGCACGTTCGGCCGCGAGAACGACCCGGCCGACGGCAGCGTCGTCGCCCACTTCGGACACGGCTCCGACAGCGCCCCCGCGGAGGTCCTCAACCTGGTGCGGAGGGTGGCCCAGCAGTGCTGGCGACGGCGGACTGCCGCGCTGGTGCGTGCGGGTTCGACTCACCCCCATGGACTGCTGACCGAGGAGGAAGTTGCCACGATGCTCGCCTTCACGGCGCCCTTCGGCGGCGGGGCCTGGATGCTCGCACCCATCGGGGCGGGCCGTGAGTGCCTGGGCCACCTCGTCATCACCCGCTCGGCCCAGGAACCGACCTGGAGCGACGCGGAGGCCGCCTCGGCGCTGGAGATGGGCCGGGACATCGGACGGGCCATCGTCAACGCGCGGCTGCTCGAGCTGGAGCGCCGCCTGGTTGACCGGTTGCGCCAGTCCGACCGCGCGAAGACGGACCTGTTCGCCACGGTGGCGCACGAGCTGAAGAACCCCCTCACCTCCATCGTCGGCCACCTGGAGCTGCTGCATGACGACCCGACGACGGACAGCGACTGGTCGCTGGGGGTCATGGAGCGCAACACCCACCGGCTGCAGGCCCTGGTCAACGACCTGCTCACCCTGTCGAAAGTCAGTGACCCGGATCGCCCTCTCGTCAGCAGCCAGGTGGACCTGGCCGGGCTGACCCGCGATGCGATGGACATGTTCCTGCCGGGCGCCGAACAGCGCGGCATCCGCCTGACCAGCGACCTGTCCGACGGGGTCGCGGTGGTCACCGGCAGCGCCGACGAGCTGGCGCGGGTGGTCGACAACCTCGTGAGCAACGCGGTGAAGTTCAGCCCTGACCACGGAGAGGTGCGGCTGAGCACCCGGCGAGACAGCGACAGCGTGGTCCTGCTCTGCACCGACGACGGGCTGGGCATCTCCACCGAGGACCAGCAGTCCCTGTTCACCGAGTTCTTCCGGAGCACCAACCCCGTCGCCCTCCAGGTCCCCGGCACCGGTCTGGGCCTGAGCATCGTCGCCCGGATCATCGCGCGCCACGGCGGCTCCATCAGCGTGGAGTCCGAACTGGGCAGCGGCACGACCTTCGAGGTGGCCCTCCCGGCCGCGTGACACCGGGAGGTGGGGTCCGCGGACGCACGAGGGCCGGTATGCCGTTCACACGGCATACCGGCCCTCACGCCATTTCTCCGGTGGTCCCCTTCTCTGGCGGTTCCCAGGGACTAGGGGGACGGAGGCGTGATTTTGATCTGCGCGGACTGGTTGCCCGCCATGGCCTTGGCAACGGTCACCGAGGTGCCGTAGCCGACACCGTCGTCGGCAGGGTTGCCCGAGCCGAGTGGGGTGGCGAGGCCGATGTCGAGGCCGTAGTACTGCGGCAGCGGGTTGCCGGCAGCGTCGACGACGCGAACGCTGTACGGCGCGTTGCCCTGTGACGGGACGACGGTGGAGGCGTCCGGGTCACGGTAGAAGACCTTGCTGCCGCGGATCTCCATGCCGGGGTACCACGTCTTGTCGTCGGTGAACGACCTGACCGCGGACTGCGCCGGGAAGGCGTTGCACGCCTCGCCGGTGAAGTCAGCCTTGGTCTGGCACTCGTTGAACTGGTAGGTCCCGAACAGGTTGAAGGCTGCGTTGGACGACTGAGGTCGCGACGGCAGGTTCTTCAGCGTGGTGGTGTCGAGGACGGCGTTGGCCCCGGTGCGACGCAACGGGTCGAAGTGGCTGTCCACGATGAGCAGGCCACCCTTGGCACCCTCACTCGGCAGGCTCGTGAGGTTGTTGAGGATGTGGTTGGCGTTGCCGTACCCCGTGTCGCGGTACCAGACGAGGGCGCCCGGCGCGTTGTACCTGATCTTCTCGACCTTCCACGCACCGTTGTCACCGAGCTTCTGGTACGTCGTGTCGTAGGCGTACTGCAGGCCGGCGTCGAACCCGTCGAAGTTGCGCCACTCCACGAGGTAGTACTGCGCATTCTGCGACGTGCCGGTGTCGAGCACCCAGCCGGCACCGCTCGTGTCGGTCCAGGTCCCCACGGCGGTGGTCCAGCCGTTGTTGACCTCGGCGTCGTCGGTCCACACGGTGGTGGCGCCGTTGGTGACGGAGAGGTCGTCGACGAACCAGCCCTTGTCCTCGAAGCCCGCATCGGTTGCGTACATCAAGCGGACCTTGATGTTCTGGCCGGCGAAGGCGGTGAGGTTGGCGTAGTGGTGGGCCCAGCCATCGGTGGCACCCGTGAGGCCGTACTTCTTGCCGCCGAAGTCGGCCATGCGGCCGTTCGGGTCGGCGTAGCCGTCCGGGGTGGACACCGCGGTGCCCGCCTCGTTGTAGACCTTCTGCTCGGTCCAGGTGGCGCCACCGTTGGTCGAGACCTCGACGAAGCCGAAGTCCCAGTTCTCCTCGATGGAGTAGTTGTCCCACATCCAGAAGCGGGCGTCCGTGGCGCCGGCCGGCACCGAGACGTCACGTGTCAGCGTGTTCTTCGCCCACGACTGGTCGGCGCTGGAGTACCACATGTTCGAGCCTGAGTGCGGCACGGCGAGGGTGAGGGTCTTGGGCGGCAGGTTGATCTTGACGCCGTCAGCCGTGCCCTTGGGGGTGCGGCTGGTCTGGCCCACGATGACCGTGCGGGGGTCGTCCCCGGGGTTGATCTGGACCGGGTCGGCCCAGCCCAGGACCCACTTGTCCCAGAGGCCCATGTGCGTCGGCATCGACTGGAAGATCGGGCCCGAGTGCGAGCCGGAGCTCATCAGGTCCCAGAAGTCGACGTCGGAGTCGCCGCCGCTGGCGGTGTCGTAGAGGTCCGGCAGACCGAGGTCGTGGCCGTACTCGTGCGCGAAGACACCGACACCGGAGTCCTCGGGCTGCACGATGTAGTTCGACAGCTTCAGGTTGGTGCCGGGCACGGGAGCGCCGCCGGCCACCGCCGAGGAGTGCGCCCAGATGGCGTAGGGGCCCTGGGCCCCGCCGCCGCCGGACTTGTCCTCACCGGCGTGGACGAGCACGACGTGGTCGATGACCCCGTCGGGCTCGAGGACGTTGCCGTCGCCGTCGACGTCGCCCTGGTCCTCGAGGTCGTAGTCAGCCCACGGGAAGTTGGGCTGGGCCTTGGCGAGGGCGGCCACGGCGTCGATCGGGAGCTGGCCCGGGCCGAGCGGGTTGTCCGGGTGCCCCTGCATGTCCTGGATCGCGCCGTACTCCCACTCACCCGCGTCGTTCTGGTGGCACACGGTCGCCCCGTAGTACGCCTCCGAGTGGGTCACGGTGACCCACGGGGTGGCGGCACCGCTGACGGTGTAGGCGCCCTTGGACATCTCCTCGTACATGTTCTTCATGGTGTAGCCGGAGATGTCGAAGCCGGGCTGGCCGTCAGGACCCGTGAGGTCGGTGCGGACGCGTTGGGTGATGCCGGTCTTGGTGTAGAGCATCGCGTTGTAGTGCGCGGACGAGAAGTCCGGCATCCACATGGAGTTGTTGTCGAGCAGGCCTGCACCGGCAGGGTTGGGGATGGTGTTGTGCGTGGGCCCGTTCTGGACGTTGCCCGCGACGCACCCGTCGGCGCTGAAGCCGTCGGGCACCATGGAGCCGGTGAAGTCGTCGTTCGCCTGGGTGTTGAACTCGACCAGGATCGTGAGGAGCTTGGCCACCTGAGTGGACTTGGCTGCCTTGATGGCCTTGGGGCTCTTGCCCGTCCGGACCGACTCCGCCTCGAGCTTCGCCAGCTGGCGCGCGGCCTGCGGGTTGCCCTTGGCGTGCTTCTCGTCGTAGACCTTGGCCTTGGCCAGGGCGTCGACCTGCCGCTTGGTCACGGCCTTGCTCTTGCTGACCGCGACGTCCTTGCCGAATGCCGCCTCGGCGCGTGGCGCGACCGTGTTGAGGTAGTAGTCGCCGGCGGGCGACGATGCGACTGGAGAGCCGGCCGGTGCGGATGCTGCCACCGAGGCCGTGGAGCCGGCGGCGGCGAAGCCGGCGGCAACCAGGGCGACGGCAGGCACCACAGCAGTGGCCCGAAGACGATGCTCCGTGATCCTGCGATTCATGTGCGTCCCTTCGAGGGTTCGACCCGCGGTGTGCGGCCGCGAGCTGGCGGCCTCCGGGTGGAGGCACGTTGGGCGGAATCTTGCTGGGGTTCGACGGCCTTTGGGAAGGAGCACCGGCATGATTTCTCGGTTCCGGCAGGTAAATTCTTCGTCTGACCCCCTCCGAACAGGACGTTGTGTTGCGGTGGCGTGGGGTGGCGCCACAACCTGACAGAATGTCGACCGCAGTCCGAACGCGGCGCCCTGCGCCGGCCGTGACGACGCGGGCCTGTAGCTCAGTTGGTAGAGCGCCACGTTTACACCGTGGATGTCGTCGGTTCGAGCCCGGCCGGGCCCACATGCACACCACCCTGGCTGACGTCGTTCGTGTGCTTGATGACCTCTACCCGCCGTCGACGGCGCAGTCGTGGGACCAGGTCGGGCTGGTGGCCGGCGACCTCACCCAGCCGGTGCGGCGGATCCACTTCGCCGTCGACCCCACGCTGGCGGTCATCGAGGAGGCGCGCGCCCTCGGCGCGGACCTCCTGGTGACGCACCACCCGCTGCTGCTGCGCGGCATACACAGTGTGGCCACGTCGGGTGCCAAGGGCGCCAGCGTCACGGCGCTCGTGGTCCACGACATCGCGTTGTACGTCGCACACACCAACGCCGACGTCGCCTCGCCGGGCGTCAACGACGCCCTCGCCCAGGCGTGCGGCCTCAGCGACGTCGAGCCGCTCGCCGTCGTCGAGGGACAGCCACTGGGGCGGGTCGGACGGCTCACCGCGCCGGTGTCGCTGGCCGAGTTCACCAGGTCCCTGTATGCCGCCCTGCCGCCCTCCGCGGGCGGGCTTCGGGTGGCCGGCCCGGCCGATGCCACGGTCCAGCGGGTCGCCGTAATGGGCGGCGCCGGCGACGACCTGTTCGACCACGTGAGGGCGAGCGGTGCCGACGTCTACGTCACGGCCGACCTGCGCCACCACCCGGTCCTCGAGGCCCGCGAGGAGTCCAGGGGAGGTCCGCCCTACCTCGTCGACGCAGGTCACTGGGCCACCGAGTCGCTCTGGCTCGCGCGTGCTGCCGAGCGCGTGCGGACGGCGGTTGCGGAGGCCGGCCCGGAGGCCCCTAAGGTGGAGACCCACATCTCAACACTGCGCACCGACCCGTGGGACTTCGTGGTCGGAGCCGAATCGCCCGCTGGGCCTGGAGGTACGTCCTGAAAGCCGACTCGTCCCGTCAATGGCGACTGCTCGACCTGCAGGCGATCGACACCCGTCTCGACCAGATCGCGCACGCCCGCAAGAGCCTCCCCGAGCACGCGGTGCTGGCCGACCTCCAGGCCAAGGCCGCGGGCCTCGACTCCCTGCTGGTGCGGGCTCGCACCGAGCTCGGCGACATCCAGCGCGAGATCGCCAAGGCGGAGGCCGACGTGCAGCTCGTCCGAGACCGGGCGGCCCGCGACCGAGCCCGGCTGGACTCCGGCACCGGCTCGGCCAAGGACCTGCAGGCGATCCAGCACGAGCTCGAGTCCCTGGTTCGTCGACAGTCCGAGCTGGAGGATGTCGAGATCGAGGTCATGGAGCGCGCCGAGGACGCCGAGTCCGCCGTCTCGCAGCTCGACGTCGAGCACGCCACGCTCGCCGCGCAGATCACCGCGGCCACCGAGGCGAGGGATGCGGCTCTGGCCGACCTCGAGCACGAGGCCACCAAGGTGGCCGCCCCACGCGCCGACATCGTGGCCGGCGTGGGCGACGACCTCGTCGCGCTGTACGAGAAGATCCGCGTCCAGAGCGGCGGCCTCGCGGCGGCGCCGCTGCGGCAGCGTCGGTGCGGCGGGTGCCAGCTCGAGCTCAACAACGTGGACATGAACCGCATCAAGGCGGCGCCCGCGGACGAGCTGCTGCGCTGCGAGGAGTGCCGGCGCATCCTCGTGCGCACGGCCGAGTCCGGCATCTGAACCGTGCCGTCGACCCGACGTGCGCTCGTCATCGAGGCTGACGGTGGCTCCAGGGGCAACCCCGGGGTCGCCGGGTACGGCGCCCTCGTGCGCGACCCTGTCACAGGGCGGGTGCTGTGGGAGGGCGCCGCGCCACTGGGCAAGGAGTCCAACAACGTCGCGGAGTACTCCGGCCTCATCGCCGGCTTGAAGGCGGTCCTGCGGATCGACGCGGGCGCCGACGTCGAGGCGCGGATGGACTCCAAGCTCGTCGTCGAGCAGATGGCCGGACGCTGGAAGATCAAGCACCCGGACATGCGCATGCTCGCGCTCGAGGCCCGTGACCTGGCCGCCCAGATCAGCGCGGCGGGTGGGTCGGTGTCGTTCAGGTGGATCCCACGCGAGCAGAACAAGGACGCGGACGCCCTGTCCAACGACGGCATGGACGGGCGGACCATCGACCGCATGCTGGGGGAGGGCGGTGCCGGCGGCGAGACCGGGGGCGACCCTGTCGACGAGGTGGTCGACGAGGTGGTCGACGAGCTGATCGACCCCGAACCCAGTCCGGCAGCCACCGGGCCCTGGCAGGGCACCCCGACCCGGATCGTGCTGGTGCGCCACGGCGTCACCGAGTTCACGGTCGCCTCACGCCTCGACGGCCGGGGCGGAGCCGATCCCTCGCTCAACACTGTCGGCCAGGCCCAGGCGGCAGCCGCAGGACGGGCCACCGCACACCTCCTGGGCGGCGCACCGGCACGCCTGGTCACGTCATCGCTGGCGCGGGCGCGCGAGACGGGTGCCGCCGTGGCCGAGGCGATCGGGGTCACGACGTTGGTCGACGCGGACTGGGACGAGCAGGACTTCGGTGACTGGGACGGCGCCAGCATCCCCGACCTGGTCCGCGACCACCCGGGTGAGCTGGCTGCCATGCGCGAGGACCCGGCCTACGCCCGTCCGGGCGGGGAGTCGCACGACCAGCTGGCCGCGCGAGTCGTCGCCGCCTTCGACCGGGTGGTCGCCGCGGGCGGCACCACGGTGGTGGTCTGCCACCGCAAGCCGATCATGTGCGTGCTCGCCCACGTCCTGGGCATCCCGCACGACAAGGTGTGGCGTCTCGCTGCCGCCCCGGGGTCGCTGACCGCGCTGGAGGTCTGGCCCGACGGCAACGTCTCGGTCGCGTTCACCAACCGCACCTGAGGACATCCCCGCCCCGGGGCGGTCCACGACGTGGGCCGCCCGTCTCGCCATGTGGCGTGAGTTCTAGGCTGGCGCCATGAGCGCTGAGTCCATCACCTACGCCGGTGACGTCGCCCCCGAGGATGCGTATGCCGCGTTGGCGGCGGAGGAGGACGCCGTCCTCGTCGACGTGCGAACCACCGCGGAGTGGAGCTATGTCGGGCTGCCGGACCTTTCGCCGATCGGCAAACGGGTGGTCTGCGTCGAGTGGCAGCGCTATCCCGACGGTGCCCTCAACGGTGACTTCGTCGAGCAGCTGCAGGACGCAGGTCTGCCCGACGGGGCGCCGATCTACTTCATCTGCCGCTCCGGCGTGCGATCCATCGCCGCGGCGGAGGCCGCGACCAAGGCTGGCCTCGGGCCGGCGTACAACGTGCTCGAGGGCTTTGAGGGACCGCACGACGAGCACGGCCACCGCGTGGTTGCGGGCTGGAAGAATGCTGGTCTGCCGTGGCGGCAGGGGTGAGCAACGTGACGCCGAACCCGTTGTCGCAGAGCGGATTCCGCCCTGACACCATCGCCGTGCGCGGCGGTCTCAACCGGAGCAACTTCGACGAGACCGCCGAGGCGCTCTACCTGACGTCCGGCTTCGTCTACGAGAGCGCGGAGCAGGCCGAGGCGGCCTTCAAGGACGAGGTCGACCACTTCATCTACTCGCGCTACGGCAATCCCACGGTCACGATGTTCGAGCAGCGGCTGCGCGAGCTCGAGGGGGCGGAGGCGTGTTTCGCCACGGCGTCCGGGATGTCGGCAGTGTTCGTGGCGCTGGCCGCCCTGCTCGGCAGTGGCGACCGGGTCGTGTCGTCGCGCGGGCTGTTCGGGTCGTGCTTCGTCATCCTCGACGAGATCCTGCCGCGCTGGGGCGTCGAGACCGTCTTCGTCGACGGACCGGACCTCGACCAGTGGCGTGCGGCCCTGTCCGAGCCGACGCAGGCCGTCTTCTTCGAGACCCCCAGCAACCCGATGCAGGAGCTGGTGGACATGCGAGCGGTGTCGGACCTCGCTCACGCAGTCGGCGCCCAGGTCGTCGTCGACAACGTCTTCGGCACCCCGGTGTTCTCCAAGCCGCTCGAGCACGGTGCCGACATCGTCGTCTACTCGGCCACCAAGCACATCGACGGCCAGGGCCGCACGCTCGGTGGGGCAGTGCTCGGGACCGCCGAGTTCGTCGACGGTCCCGTCAAGAACCTGATGCGGCACACGGGTCCCTCGATGTCGCCGTTCAACGCCTGGGTCCTCGTCAAGGGGCTGGAGACACTGTCCCTGCGGGTCGAGAAGCAGGCTGCCAACGCCCTGGCCGTCGCGGAGGCGCTCGAGACCCACCCCAGGGTGTCGAAGGTGCTCTATCCGTGGCTGCCGTCGTTCCCGCAGCACGAGCTGGCCCGTCGGCAGATGCTCGGTGGAGGGACCGTGGTGACCTTCGAGCTCGATGGGGGCAAGGCCGAGGCGTTCGCCCTGCTCAACGCACTGCGGGTGGTCGACATCAGCAACAACCTGGGTGACGCCAAGTCGATGGTCACGCATCCGGCCACCACCACCCACCGCCGGCTCACGCCCGAGGCGCGCGCCGCCGTCGGGATCACCGACGGCACGGTGCGCATCTCGGTCGGGCTCGAGGACGTGCAGGACGTCATCGAGGACCTCATCCGCGGACTGGGCTGAGCGACCACTGACCGGAGCCGGTCCGGGCTCGGTGGTCAGTGACGGCGGCGGAAGTGTGGTTCGAGCTGCGGCCAGGTCGCGGCGAACCTCGCCAGCGCTCGGTCCCGCGCAGAGTTCTCCACGTCGAACAGCAGCACGTAGGCCGCGATCCTGCCCGGGTCGCGCTCGTCGGCAGCCAGCCCGCGGAGCAGCCCGATGCTGACCACCGCGTCGTGGTGCTCGCCCAGGACCTCCTGCACCGTCTTGGCTTCTGCGGCGCCCGCCACGATGCGCGACCCGCACGAGGTGCCGAGCGCGTCGCAGGCGTAGCGCAGCCGGCGGAGCGACTTGCGCACCTCGTGCAGTGCCTCGTCGCGCAGGTGCTCATCCCGAGCGGCCAGGTATGCCGCGTGGCGCCGTTGCGTGCGGTGCCACACCTGCCGGACGGCCCGGCGCAGCTCCCGCCGCCGGGGTCGCGGGGTGGCTATCGCGCCGGCCGCCGCGAGGGCCGGCGAGAGGGCGGCGAACCGAGGTGAGTCCAGGGCTGTGCGCAGGTCGGTCGTCGCCCGCGCCAGCGCCTCGGTCAGCGCCTGCTCGACGGGAGCGGGCACCTCGTGCTCTGCCGGCAACCTCGTCGCGAGGACCTCGGCGTCCCGGAACGCCCCGAGCTCGGCGCTGAGCCAGGACAGCTCACGCCCCATGCCGACGCCATCGGGGATGGCCAGTGCGTCGCCGAAGGACGTCAGGCAGGCCGAGGCCCGGCGGGCGGTGGTCCGCATCTGGTGCGCGGCGTCAGGCGTCCCGGCGACGACCGTCGGGGCCAGCTCGTCCAACCGAGCCGCCAGGTCGCGCAGGTACCGTCCGACGTCGCGACCTGCATGCGGGTTCATGCGCCAGTTCTACCGGACGAGCCGCTGGACTCCGGTTGACCCCCGTGACAGGCCACCCGCGACTGCTGGGTCAGGCCGCGATCACGAGCGCAGCGAAGGCCAGTCCGGCGGAGACGACGGCGCAGAGCAGGCCTTGGGCCGCAAGTGCCTTCATCGAGGGGTGCACGCCGCGCGCCCGGCACCGCTGCGCCCACAGCAGCGTCGCGAGAGAGGCCCAGGGGGTGACCAGCGGTGCGACGTTGACGCCGATCAGGAGCGCCATCAAGCGTGCCGGCGCGTCGGAGGTCACCGACTCGAGCGCGATGTAGGCGGGCAGGTTGTTGACCGCGTTGGCGGCCAGAGCGCCCACACCCGCCACCCGTGCTAGGTCGCCGGCGGACGTGCCCTCGCCCGCCAGGGCCGCCAGTGCGGGCTGGAGCCCGAGCTGGAGGGCTGCGTCGATGACGACGAACAGTGCCGCGACGGCCAGGGCCATCCGCCACGGGACCGCGAGCCGGCGAACGAGGTCGCGGTTGCGACCCCAGGCGGCGACCACGAGCACCAGCGCGGCGGTCGACGCCACCCAGGCCGGGGACAGGCCGACGGCGAAGAGGGGACCGACCGCCACACAGACGGCGGCCGCGACGCGCAGCAGCACCTGGTCGTGCGGATCGGGAGGGGCATCGGGCAGGTAGCGCCCGCTCAGCTCGCGGCGATGAAGGGCGTAGAGCACCGCGACGGTGCCCAGCACGGCCGCTACGGCGGGCAGGGCCGCCAGTCGCACATATCCCACGTGGCCTACCCCCAGCAGTGCGAAGTGGTGCAGGGCCAACAGGTTGGTGAGGTTGGAGACGGGCAGCAGCAGGCTGGCGGTGTTGGCGATCCACAACGTCGTCAGCGCGAACGGGACCGGGGAGATCTTCAGCTGCGCGGCAATGGCCAGGCCCACGGGGGTGAGCAGCACCGCTGTCGTGTCGAGGCTCAGCACGACGGTGCACCCGACCGCGACGAGCACGAACAGCAGCCACAGCACCGGGGTCCGATGGCGTCCGGCACGCGAGGCCCAGTGACCAGCAACATCGAAAACCCCTGCTGCATCAGCTATCTCGGCCACCACCGTGATCGCGACGAAGAAGATGAGCACGGGCAGCACCCGCGCGAGGACGTCGCCGAGCTCGGCGACGTTCACTGGCGGTGCACCGCGGTCACGTGCGCGCGGTGGCGTCGATGACCCAGGGGCGCCCTGGCTTCGTCGGCTCCTCGACGGTCACGGCGAAGGCGTCGCCGAGCACGTCGGCGAGCTGAGGCACCCGACGGACGTCACGACCGACCCGGCACAGCTCGCGAGCCACCAGCCCGCGAGTGTGCTTGGCCATGTGGGTGGCGCCGGGCACCCGTACCTGCACCCAGCGCTCGGCGAGGTCGCCCTGGGGAGTCCACGCCGCGGCATACGTGCTGGAGCGGCAGTCGACCACGACGCCACGGCCGGCTGCCTCCGGGAGCACGCGGCCCAGCTCCGGCTTCCACGCGCTGGCGAGGGGACCCACACCGGGCAGGTTCACGGCCATCGAAAGCCGGTAGGGGGCGATCGCGTCGGTGGGGCGCACTGCGCCGTAGAGCGCCGAGACGACGACGAGCCAGCGGTTGGCCCGGCGTTTCGCGGCGCCGTCGAGGGAGGCGTAGTCGAGCGCGTCGTAGAGCACCCCGGAGTAGACCCGCGAGGCCGGCATCGCCGGCGCCGTGTGGAGCACGAGGTTGCGGGCGATCTCGGTCGTGAGGTTGGGGCTGACGCCGAGCGTGGCGGCCGCGTCGGCGTGTGCGCTGACCGTGGCGACGGCCTCGGCGACGGACTGGCGGGTGGCGGCGAGCTCGGGGAACGACAGGTGCTCGGCGACGACCGACCGTCCGCGGGCGCGGCCCGTCTTCGACTCCGACGGAGGCAGCAGGATCAGCACGGGCCCAGCCTAGGTGTCGACGTGCGTCGGTCCGGTGAGGGTCACCCGCGCAGGCGTCTGGATAGGTTGGCTCCATGCCCATGCGCCGCATTCACGTTCAGCAGCCCCAGGCCGACAAGGCCGTCGCACAGTCCGCGGAGCTGGTCGCCCGGTTCACCGCGATCCGGGCCGAGCTCGACGTGCCCGAGGCGTTCCCGCCGGAGGTCGAGGCCGAGGCGGCCGCAGCCGCGGCTTCGCCGGAGCTGCCGCAGCGGGACGAGACGGCGGTCGCCTTCCTCACCATCGACCCGCCCGGGTCGATGGACCTCGACCAGGCGTTGCACATCGAGCGCGACGGTGACGGCTACCGCGTGAGGTACGCCATCGCCGACGTGCCGGCCTTCGTGAGGTCGGGGGGTGCCGTTGATGCGGAGACCCGTAGGCGTGGCCAGACGGTCTATGCGCCGGACAAGCGAACTCCGTTGCACCCCACCGCGTTGAGCGAGGGCGCAGCCAGCCTGCTGGCAGGGCAGACGCGTCCGGCCTTCGTCTGGGACATGCGGCTCGATGCCGCTGCCGAGGGTGTCGCCGTCGAGGTCTACCGGGCCATGGTGAGGAGCACCGACCGGCTCGACTACGAAGGAGTTCAGAAGGCCATCGACGACGGCTCGGCCGACGAGCGCCTGGTGCTCCTCAAGGAGGTCGGAGGCAAGCGCATCGAGCTCGAGCGCCGTCGTGGGGGTGCGAGCCTGCCCATGCCCGAGCAGGAGGTCGAGGAGGACGACCAGGGGCACTACCGGATCGGCTTCCGTCCGCCACTGGAGGTCGAGGACTGGAACGCCCAGATCTCGCTGATGACCGGTATGGCGGCCGCGGAGCTGATGACGAAGGCCAAGGTCGGCATCCTGCGCACCATGCCCGCGCCGGACCAGAACGCCGTGGGTCGGTTCCGTCACGCGAGCCGGGCCCTGGGCGTCGAGTGGCAGGAGGGGACGGCCTACGGCGAGTTCCTGCGCACCCTCGACCGCACCAACCCCAAGCACCTGGCGCTGATCCACGAGGCGACCTCCCTGTTCCGCGGGGCCGGCTACACGCCGTTCGACGGCGACGTGCCGGAGCAGTCCGGGCACGCCGCAGTCGCCGCCCCCTATGCGCACGTCACGGCCCCGCTTCGTCGTCTGGTGGACCGGTTCGGACTGGCCATCTGCGCGGCGCTGAGCGCCGGTGAGGAGGTGCCCCGGTGGGCACGCGAGGCGCTGCCGTCGCTGCCCGAGGTCATGGCCGCCTCGGACAAGGTCGCCCACGGTGTCGAGCGGGCGTGTGCCGACGCGGTCGAGGCCGCAGCCCTGGAGGACCGCGTGGGTGAGGTGTTCGACGCGATGGTGGTCGACAAGCGCGAGAAGGGTGGCGCGGTCGTGCAGGTCCAGGACCCCGCCGTGCTCGCGAACGCCGACGGTCAGAACCAGCTCGGCACGTGGGTGAAGGTCAAGCTGACCGAGGCCACCGTCGCGACCGGCACCGTCCGGTTCGAGATCGTCCGCTAGGACCCGCCCCGCCCCACCGCCCCAGCCGCCCGTCGCCCGACGACCACGGTCCGGCGGCGTGAGGGGTGTGTTGTCCAGTTCGAGCAGGACGTGTCAGGTGCTGCTCGCTGCAGCGCAAACCGTGGTCGTCCGCCGACGACCCACCCGGGCGAGGGACGTTCGAGGTATGCCGCGTGGCGGGCCACGCGGCATACCTGCCCTATCCTTGGCGACGGATGAGTCGGTCAGGCGGTCGCGTCGGTGAGCAATCACCGCCGAGGAACGTCCGGGCTCCACAGGGCAAGGTGGTGGCTAACGGCCACCCGGGGTGACCCGCGGGACAGTGCCACAGAGAACAGACCGCCACGGTGAACCATCCGGCTCCGGCCGGACAGGCGCCGCGGTAAGGGTGAAACGGTGGTGTAAGAGACCACCAGCGGGCCAGGTGACTGGTTCGGCTAGGTAAACCCCACCTGGAGCAAGCTCAGACAGTGCGCGTTCGAGGGCGGCCCGCCCGAGTGCACGGGTAGGGCGCTGGAGGCAGTCGGCAACGGCTGTCCTAGATGGATGACCGTCTCCTGCTGGCCGGTAACGGCCAGCGGTGACAGAACCCGGCGTATCGACCGACTCATCCACCCCACCTGCTCACGAGCGGGTCCAAGGCGTCACGTCCTACCGTGGGAGCCATGCGGATCACCCACCTCGGCCACGCCAGCCTGCTCGTTGAGATCGCCGACGCGCGCATCCTGCTCGACCCCGGGGGCTGGTCGCCCGGCGCCCACGAGCAGCGCGACGTCGACGCCGTCCTCGTGACCCACCAGCACCCGGACCACCTCGACCAAGAGCGCTTCCCCGAGCTCCTGAAGGCCAATCCTCGCGCCCAGGTCCTTGCCGACCCGGACACCGCGAAGCTGTTGCAGGACAGCGGCTTCGACGTCGTCGCCTTCGGTCCCGGCGACCGTGCTGGGGTCGGGTCGGCCACCGTGGCGGGCGTGGGGGAGCTGCACGCCCTGATCCACGAGGACATCCCTCGGATCCACAACACCGGCATGCGGATCAGCGCCGACGGTGAGCCGACGTTCTTCCACCCCGGTGACGCGCTCGACGCGGAGCCGGCTGGCGTCGAGGTCCTCGCCTTCCCCCTCAACGCCCCCTGGCAGCGCAGCCGGGAGATGACGGCCTTCCTGCGGCGGATCGCGGCTCCCCACGCGATCCCGATCCACGACGCCCTGCTCAGCCGTGTCGGACGGGCCCTCTACCTCGGCCAGGCGGGGAACCTCGGGTCGAAAAACACCCGGATCCACGACCTCGCCGGGGGAGAGCCCCGGGAGTTCGACGCCGGGTGAGGTTCCAGCCTGCGAGTCCGATTTGGATGTTAGGTTAGCCTCACCTACTCTCCTTCCGTGCCCAAGAACTCCAAGGCCGCCAAGGGGACGAAGGTCGCCAAGGCGAAGAAGAAGTGCTGCAAGGACAAGCCGCGCTGTGCGGAGTGTCCGGTGGTGCTCATGCGCCTGGCGAAGATGGGCTACGCCGAGCGCGACGCCGACAAGCCGCGCCGCTACATGGTCGACAAATCGGTCCCAAAGAAGGCAATGCTCGTCGCGCGACAGCGGTGAAAGGTTAGCGTCGACACCATGTCGGACCCGCAGACCACCCCCGAGCCCGCCGTGGGGTCCTCCACGGTGACGACCCGTGCGCCCGAGGTCGCTCTGGCCCTTCGCGGCCTGACCAAGCGCTTCGGTGCGACCACCGCCGTCGACGGTCTGGACCTCGACGTGCCGCGCGGGTCCTTCTACGGGCTGGTCGGTCCCAACGGCGCCGGCAAGACCACGACGCTGTCGATGGCCACCGGGCTGTTGCGTCCCGATGCGGGCAGTGCGCACGTCCTCGGCACCGACGTGTGGGCCGATCCCGTCGGCGCCAAGTCCCAGATCGGCATCCTCCCGGACGGCCTTCGCCTGTTCGACCGCCTGACCGGCCTTCAGCTCGTGACGTATGCCGGCCTGTTGCGCGGCATGGACCGTGACCTCGTCGTCGAGCGGACCGGGGAGCTGCTGGCCGCGCTGGGGCTGACCGAGGCGGCCGGGAAGCTGGTCATCGACTACTCCGCGGGCATGACCAAGAAGATCACCCTCGCCTGCGCGCTGGTCCACGCTCCCCGGCTGCTCGTCCTGGACGAGCCCTTCGAGGCCGTGGACCCGGTGTCCGCTCGCACGATCCGTCGCATCCTCGAGGACTTCGCCGCCAACGGCGGCACGGTCGTCCTGTCGAGCCACGTGATGGACCTCGTCGAGCGGATCTGCACCGACGTGGCGATAATCGCCCTCGGTGTCGTCCGCGCCTCGGGCACCCTCGACGAGGTGCGAGGCGATGCGAGCCTGGAGGACCGCTTCCTCGACCTGGTCGGCGGCAACACCGACGTGGAGGGACTGGCGTGGTTGCGCACCTCCTCCGACTGAAGCTCGACCTCCTTCGCAACGGGCTGCGCCGAAGCACGGCCGCCATCGTGGGGATGGTCGTCGGAGTGCTCTACGGCGGCGGCTTCGTGGTGGCCGGGCTCGCCGGGACGGTCACGCTGCGTGCCCAAGGAGACGTCGACCTGGCGCGCACGGCGGTGGTGGTTGCCGGATCGGCAGTGGTGGCCGGCTGGGCCCTCCTCCCGGTCCTGCTGTTCGGGATCGACCCCACGCTGGACCCCACTCGTTTCGCCACCCTCGCCGTGCGCGAACGCACCCTGGCCCTCGGTCTCGCGCTCACCGCACTGGCCGGGCTGCCGGGCATCGCCACCACCGTCCTGGTGCTGGGCAGCGTGGTGGCGGGTTCTTGGTCGGTCGCGGCCACCCTGGCGGCGCTCATCGGAGGTGTCCTCGGTCTGGCCACCTGCGTCCTGCTCAGCCGGATCGTCACTGCTGCCTCGTCAGCGGTGCTCGGCACACGGCGCGGCCGGGACGTGGCCGGCGTGGCCGGCCTGCTCTTCCTGCTCAGCGTCGGCCCGATCGTTGGTGGGCTCAGCGACGGTGGCCTCGACCGAGCCACCGTCGACAGACTCGCCGACGTGCTCGCCTGGACGCCGCTGGGCTGGGCGTGGGCGCCCGCTGGTGACCTCGCCCTCGGGCTCTGGGGTACCGGGTTGACCCGCCTCGCGCTGGCGGCCGTCCTGTGCCTCGGGCTGCTGGTGGTGTGGGAACGGCTGCTCATCTCGGTCCTGCGCAACCCCCGGGCGACCTCCGGCGACGGCGGCGCGGTGTCCGGAGGACTGGGGTTGTTCGCTCGTCTGCCCGGCACGCCGATGGGTGCCATCGCGGCGCGAGCCGGCACCTACTGGCTCCGCGACCCGCGCTTCAACATGCCGGCCGTCATGACGATCCTGCTCCCTGCGGGGTTGCTCATCCCCGGCGTCGGGTCAGGGTCCGAGCTGGCCCTGCTCGCCATGCCGCTCGCCTCGGCCTACCTCATCGGCTGGGGACAGCACAACGACGTGGGCTACGACTCCACGGCCTTCTGGATGCACGTCGCCTCCGGCGTCGATGGGGTCAGCGACCGGCTGGGACGGCTGCTTCCGTCAGGGTTGATGGCGGTCGTCTGCGTCCCCACGTATGCCGTGCTGGGACCGGTGTTCGGCGCGCCCTGGAGGTTGTTGCCCGCCACCTTCGGCGTGGGATGTGCCTTGGCGCTCAACGGCTTTGCGGTGGCCTGCGTGACCAGCGCCGTGAAGCAGTACGGCGTACCTGCGCCCGGGGAGAACCCGTTCACCAGCCGTCCGGGGTCGACGGGCGTCACCCTCGGGGTGCAGGCGGTCTGCGGCGCCGCCGTGCTCGCGCTCTCCATCCCCGCGCTGGTCCTGGGTGTGCTGGCCCTGGTCGGCTGGCAGTGGGCGGCGTGGACGGTGCTGGTGGTCGGACCGGCGCTGGGGGTGGTGGCGCTGGCCGTGGGGACCCGGATGGGTGCGGACCTGTTCCGCCGACGTCAGGCCATCCTGCTCCAGGACCTCATCTCGATGCGCTGACCGGCGGCCGGCGCGACGTGGGCCCGGCCCGGGCGGCCGCGCACCTTGTGGGCTGCGTGGGGTCGGCGCTACTTGTGGGCTGCGAGGGGTCTGCGCTATTTGTTGGCCGCGAGGTGGGCCGCCCCGATGATGCCGGCCTTGTTCTCGAGCGTGGCGGGCACGATCGGGGTCTTCAGCGTGAGCAGGGGAAGGAACTGCGCGGCGTCCTTGGACACGCCGCCCCCTACGACGATGAGGTCCGGCCACAGGAGCGCCTCGAGGTGGCTGTAGTAGCGCTGCAGCCGCTTGGCCCACTCCGGATAGCTCAGCCCTTCCCGGTCCTTGATCGAGGAGGCGGCGCGCGTCTCCGCGTCGTAGCCGTCGATCTCGAGGTGGCCCAGCTCGGAGTTGGGGATGAGGACCCCGTCGTGGATCAGTGCGGTTCCGATGCCGGTGCCCAGGGTCGTCATCACGACGAGGCCCTTCTGGCCCTTGGCGGCGCCGTAGTGGAGCTCGGCGACCCCGGCTGCGTCCGCGTCGTTCACCAGGATGATGTCGTGGCCGAGCACCTTCTCGAGCATCGGCTCGGCGTCGAAGTCGAGCCACCCCTTGTCGATGTTGGCGGCCGAACGGACCACGCCATGGGTCACGACACCGGGGATGGTGACTCCGATGGGGGAGTCGCCGCGGACGGCGTCGAAGTGGTCGACGATCTGGTCGATGACCAGGGCCACCGCCTCCGGTGTCGACGCCAGGGGAGTGTCGATCCGCATCCGCTTGGCCGCGAAGGCCCCCTTGGACAGGTCGACGGGCGCCCCCTTGATGCCGCTGCCGCCCACGTCGATCCCCAACGGGAGCCCGTGCTTGGCCTGCTTGGCTTCCTTCGCCATCGGTCCGCCTCCTTGCGGTTGCCCTGCCCTGGGTTGCCCACCATCAGGCCAGCGTCAGGATCTCGTTGCCCGTGTCGGTGATGAGGATGGTGTGCTCGAACTGCGCCGACCGGCGCCGGTCTTCGGTGACGACGGTCCACTTGTCGTCCCACATCTCCCATTCCGGCGTGCCCAGGTTGAGCATGGGCTCGATCGTGAAGGTCATGCCCGGCTCGATGATCGTGTTGTAGGAGGGTGCGGCGTCGTAGTGGGGGACGATCAGACCGCTGTGGAACGACCGCCCGATGCCGTGCCCGGTGAAGTCGCGGACGACGCCGTACCCGAAACGGCGCGCATAGCTTTGGATCACTCGGCCGATGACGTTGATCTCGCGGCCCGGGATGGCGGCCTTGATGCCCCGCATCATGGCTTCGTGAGTGCGCTCGACGAGCAGCCGTGACTCCTCGTCGACGTCTCCGCACAGATAGGTCGCGTCGGTGTCGCCGTGGACGCCTCCGATGAAGGCGGTGATGTCGATGTTGACGATGTCGCCGTCCTCGAGGGGGCGGTCGTCGGGGATGCCGTGGCAGATCACCTCGTTGACGGAGGTGCACAGCGACTTGGGAAATCCCTTGTAGCCCAACGTCGAAGGATAGGCGCCGTGGTCCATCAGGAACTCGTGGCCGACCCGGTCGATCTCGTCGGTGGTGACACCCGGCGCGATGATGGCCGCCGCCGCTGTCATGGCTTGGGCGGCGATGCGCCCGGCGACCCGCATCAGCTCGATCGTCTCGGCGTCCTTGACCTCGGGGGCGTTGTCGAGGGTGGGGGCCGGTCGGTCGACGTACTCCGGCCGCTCGATCGACGCGGGCACCGGGAGACGTGGCGACACCACGCCCGGGGCCACGCTTGCGTAGGTCAACGGCATACGGTGGAGTCTAGGGACGTACGCAGATCCGTCGAATTGGAGGGCACCCCATGGCTTACTGGTACAACGTGAGCAGCGGTCAGGTCGAGAGCGACGACAACAAGAGCCAGGGCGAGGACCTCATGGGCCCGTACGGCACCGAGGCGGAGGCTGCGAACGCGCTCCAGACCGCCCGTGAGCGCACGGAGCAGTGGGACGCCGAGGACAGGGCGTGGGAAGAGGGCGGCTCGGAGGACTGAGCCCACCCGCGACGAGCCCMCCCGCGACGAGCCCACCCCGGCGACGAGCCCACCCGGGAAACGAGCCCAGCTGCGGCGGTGGACCTCAGCCGCCGCAGCGGTGCACCGAGACCGCGTACCCGGACTCCGGCCGCCAGGTCTCGCGACCCCACGTGCTGAACCGGCGCGTCAGCGTCAGGCCGGCGACCTCGCAGGCCCGGTCGTAGTCCTCCAGTGGAGTCGCCGGGCACCCCTGCGGAAGGTGCGAGGAGTCCAGGCCGAAGCCCGCGACGAGCAGTCCGCCGGGTTGCAGGTGCGCTGCCAACCGCTGGAGGGCGACGAGCAGGGTGCCGGGTGCGAGGAGCGGGATCACGTTGCCGGCGAGCACGGCGAGCTCGAACGCCTGGGACCGCAGCTGGAGTCGGCTCAGGTCCTGGCGCACCCAGGTCGTGGCTGGGTCACGCTGCTCGGCCACCTCGATCATCGCGGCGTCCGCGTCGACGCCCACGCAGTGGTAGCCCAGGGCGGTCAGCTGGGTCGCGACGCGGCCGGTGCCGCAGCCTGCGTCCAGGACGCGAGCCGGTGGAGACAAGAGGGAGGCGACCAGGGCGGCTTCACCGTGGATGTCCATCCCCTGGGCGGCGAGGTCGTCGAAGCGCTGTTGGTAGGCGGTTGCCGCGCCCGGTCCACCCGAGACCTCGGACCACCGTGTGCGGGGCTCCATCTCGGTCATGCTCACTCACCCTCGTCCATGGTCGTGCGGTGCACTCCAGCCTAGGTTCGGTGGGGTCGCAGGGGAAAGAGTCAGGGGCGCCGACGAGTCGGTCGACGCGGGTCAGCCGAGGTTGCGAAGGCCGGGCAGGACGCGATCGGCGAACGTGCGCAGGAACCGCGCTTGGTCGTGACCGGGACCGTGGAAGACCAGGTGGTTGAAGCCCCAGTCGACGTAGGGCTGCACCGCGGCCACGACCTCTTCGGGGTCGTCCGAGACGATCCACCGCGAGGCGACCTGCTCGTCGGGGAGGGCGTCGCCCAGCCGCTGCATCTCCAGGGGGTCGCTCGTGCCGTGCTTCTGCTCCGCCGTCAGCGACAACGGCGCCCAGAAGCGGCAGTTGGTCACCGCCTGTGCGCGGTCGGGGTCCCACGACAGCTTGATCTCGATCATCCGGTCGATGTCCGCGCGGGTGCGGCCGGACTTGCCCAGGCCCTCGTCCACGGCCGGCAGCAGCTTGTCGCGGTAGAGCTCCTCGCCCTTGCCGGAGGTGCAGATGAACCCGTCACCGGACCGGCCGGCATACCGAGCGACGAGCGGGCCGCCGGCGGCCACGTAGACGGGGACCGGCTGCTCCGGCCGGTCGTAGACGGTCGCGTCGACGGCGCGGTAGTAGTCACCCTCGAAGCTGACGCGCTCCTCGCTCCACAGCCGGCGCATCAGGGTGACGGCCTCGCGCAGGCGCGCGAACCGCTCCTTGAACTCCGGCCACTCCTGCACCGACCCGACGACGACCTCGTTCAGCGCCTCGCCGGTCCCGATGCCGAGCATGACCCGACCGGGGTAGAGGGCGCCCAGTGTGCCGAACGCCTGCGCCACCACGGCCGGGTTGTAGCGGAACGTCGGCGTCATGACCGAGGTGCCGATCTGCACCCGCTCGGTCCGCTCGCCCAGCGCCGCCAGCCAGGCGAGCGAGAAGGGGGCGTGGCCACCGTCGTGGCGCCACGGCTGGAAGTGGTCGGAGATCAGCACGCTGTCCAGCCCGACCTGCTCGGCCAGCACGCCGAACTCCAACAGCTCCCGGGGAGCGAACTGCTCGGCGGAGGCCTTGTACCCGATGCGCAGCGTCATGCGCCCACCGTATGCCGTGCTCGCGCCGCGGCGGCGCTGGGTCACCGCCGCGGCAGGGCGGTCAGAAGCTGATGCCCCGGGCCTCGAACCGGTCCTTGACGAGGGCTGCAGCGGCGGCGCCGTCGCGGGCCAGCGCGGTGTCGTAGGTCGCCTTGGCGGCTGCCGAGAACGAGGTGTCCGGGGCGAACCGGAACTGTGCGTCGATCAGGGTCGTGTCCCAGGCCTCCGTGGTCGAGCCCATCTTGACGTAGCCGAGGCGGATCTCCCACAGGGCCTGGCTCCAGATCTGGCCGTCGGCGTGGACCTCTCCCTTGCGGGTCGCCACGGTCATGCCGGTGTCGAAGCGCCGGATGCAGTGGGGCGCATCGGTGTAGGAGGTGGCGTCCCAGTCCATGGGGCAGGCCTGCTCGGCCTTCACCGGCCAGTGGTACTGCTTGGCGGCGGCCAGGCCGACCGAGACCGCGAGGTAGTCGCCGAACGACTCACCGATCGAGCCCGAGTCCAGGGTGGAGCCGAAGCCCGGGACCTGGGACTGGTGCACGGCGTGGCCGTACTCGTGGACGATGACCTCGGCGTCCTCCGCGTCGTCGACGCCGCCCTTGCCCAGCCGGATCCGGAAGGGCTTGCTGGTCTCGTAGGAGTTGTCCCCGCCGTACTGGTCGATCTTGACCGGGAACTGCTGCTTGAGGATCCCGCGCAGCGTCGAACCGAAGCCGAGGGACTGGAGGTACTCCTGCGCCTGGTTGACCCAGAAGTACCCCATCACCTGCTCGAACTGGTCTTGGTGGCGCGTGTAGACGAAGGTGTTCGAGGGACTGAATGCCGGTGTGCCCGTGGAGGACTGGACAGTGGCCCACGATCCGCGCAGGTAGCCCGAGCCGTCGAGGTTGCGCAGCGGGACGTTGGCGTAGGCGCTGGAGGGAACGGCAGCGTCGGAGTCCTTCTGGTCGGTCAGGCCCTGGTTGCCCGAGGACTGCACCGGGTTGACCATGAACACCGCGCCAGTGCCGGTCGACGTGCCCGGAGTCGGCTTCGTGGCCTGGGCCGGAGTTGCGGCGAACAGCAGGCCGCAGGCCGCCGCGGTGGCGACGAATGGCAGGAGCGCGGGACGGTGGTGGCGCTGGGGCACGGAAGGTCCTCCGATCACGACGGGCGACCACGATCTGTGGTCCACCGGTGCACGGTAGTCGTGATCCGCAACCGTTGGGGTCCTACAGGTGGATGAGCTTGCACGCCGTACCGGGAAAGTGTCGTGCCGGGGAAGGGGGAGCCCCCCGTGGGCTATTCGAGGAAGGAGTTCTCGGCCGCGGGGAACGAGCCCGAGGCGACGTCGGCGGCATACGCGGCAGCCGCCTGACCCAGCTCCGTGCGGAGGTCGGCGTACTTCTTGACGAAGCGGGGTGCCTTGCCACCGCGCAGGCCGGCCATGTCCTGCCAGACGAGCACCTGGGCGTCGCAGTCCGGGCCGGCGCCGATGCCGATGGTCGGGATCGACAGCACCTCGGTGACCCGCGCGGCCAGGGGAGCAGGGACCATCTCCATGACGACGGCGAAGCAGCCTGCCTTCTCCAGAGCCACCGCGTCCTCGACGAGCCGGTCGCCGGAGTCGCCGCGGCCCTGGACCCGGTAGCCGCCGAGGACGTGCTCGCTCTGGGGGGTGAAGCCGATGTGTCCCATGACGGGGATGCCCGCCCGGACCAGCAGCTCGACCTCGGGGACCATCAGCTTGCCGCCCTCGAGCTTGACGGCGTGGGCCAGGCCCTCCTTCATCATCCGGGTGGCGGTCGCCAGGGCCTGCTGCGGGCTGGCCTGGTAGGAACCGAACGGCAGGTCGGCGACGACCATGGCGTGCTTGGCCGCCGAGGTGACCGCCCGGACCAGCGGCACGAGGTGGTCGACCGTCACCGGGACGGTCGTCTCGAAGCCGTAGACGTTGTTGCCGGCGGAGTCACCGACGAGCAGCACGGGAATGCCCGCCTCGTCGAAGATCTCGGCGGAGTACATGTCGTAGGCGGTGAGCATGGCCCACTTCTCGCCCTTCTCCTTCATCGCCTGCAGGTGCGGGATGCGTACCCGGCGCTGCGGCGCGGCCTGGGCGCCCGTGCCATAGGGGGCCGCGACCTCGGCGGTGGTGGGAGGCGTCGTTGGCTGATCGCTCATGGCGCCATCCTAGGAGGGGGCGGCGGCAGGGCTTCCGGGTGACCGCCCAGGGCTGCTGAAGTGCTCACTGGGGCCAGTGGGACTCAGGGGCGCCGGGCCGGCTCCATCGCCAAAACGGACGAATGGGATAGCGACCGATCGGTCAGAAATTTACGAAGTCCATACCCGGCGAAGTCTTGGTATGCCGTCTGCCGCGTGTTTGGCTCGCCCTTGCGTGTGCCGAGAGGGGTCGCGCACAGACACTGGAGGATTCGTGAACAGACGTCATCTGAGCCTGGTCTCGGGAGTAGCGGTTACCGCCGTCGCCCTGAGCCTGGCTTCCGCTCCTGCGCAGGCAACCCCTGTGCAGGGCGACAAGGAGCCCACGGCGAACAACCGTGAGCACGACCTGCCGAACCCGCTCGGCGACGCCGCCCGCGCCCTGCGCAAGGAGGCCGTCGACAAGCTCGTGAAGGGGGAGGCGACCACCGAGATGCGGGGCGGCCAGCGCGTCATCAAGCTCGCGGGCAACGCCAAGGCACCCAAGGGGAGCAAGGCCGCCCAGGACCGTTACGTGTCCTACCCGGTGGAGCGCGAGGAGGACATCTTCACCATCCTCACCGACTTCGGGAACAAGACCGAGACCGGCTTCGACGCCACCCCGGGACCGGTGCACAACCAGATCCCGGCACCGGACCGCGTCTGGGACGGCAACGCAACCGACGACAACTCCACCGCCTGGACCGCGGACTTCAACCGCGCCCACTACCAGGACATGATGTTCGGCGAGGGAGAGTCGTTCAAGGACTTCTACCTGAAGCAGTCGAACGGTCGTTTCGTGGCCAAGGGTGACGTCTCCGACTGGGTCACCGTGCCGTACAACGAAGCCCGCTATGGCCGGAGCAACAACGCCGACGGCTACTGGAACTACGTCAAGGACACCGCCACGTCCTGGTACAACGCCCAGAAGGCGGCCGGGAAGAGCGACGCCGAGATCACGACGTACCTCAAGCAGTTCGACAAGGTCGACCGCTACGACGCCGACCACGACGGCAACTTCAACGAGCCGGACGGCTACATCGACCACTTCCAGGCCATCCACGCCGGTGAGGGCGAAGAGGCCGGCGGCGGCGCCCAGGGCACCAACGCCATCTGGTCGCACCGTTGGTACGCCTACTCCACCGACGCCGGCAAGACCGGCCCCGAGGGCGCGAAGCTCGGCGGAGTGCCGCTGGGCAACTCCGGGATCTGGATCGGTGACTACACCACCGAGCCCGAGAACGGTGGCCTGGGTGTCTTCACCCACGAGTTCGGCCACGACCTCGGTCTCCCGGACTACTACGACACCGCAGGCGGCGACAACGGCACCGGCTTCTGGACGCTGATGTCCGGTGGCTCGTGGCTGAACCACGGGGGCGACTCGATCGGCACCACGCCCGGCTACATGGGTCCGCTCGAGAAGCTCCAGCTCGGCTGGCTCGACTACAAGGCGGTGCCCTACGGCCAGGCCATGACGGTCAAGCTCAACCCGGCCGACCAGCCCAAGACCACGTCGTCCTACCAGGCGCTGGCAGTGACCCTGCCCGACAAGACGGTCAAGAACGACTACAACACCCCCCGTTCGGGGTCCTACGAGTGGTGGGGCGGCGCGAACGACAGCCTCAACAACACCCTGACCCGCACGGTGGACCTCACCGGGGCGACCAGCGGTTCGGTCTCGGCCTGGCTGCAGTACAACATCGAGCAGGACTACGACTACCTGTACGCCGAGGTCAGCACCGACGGTGGCGCGACCTGGAAGGACGCGGCGGCGCCGATCTCCGGCCCGTCCGACAACGCCGGTCTGACCCCCTGGGCCCAGAAGACCTGGGACCTCACGCCATACGCCGGCAAGAGCGTCCAGTTCCGCTTCCGCTACGCCACCGACGGCGGGCTGCACTTCGAGGGCCCGTTCCTCGACGACCTGGCCGTCACCATCGGCGGCACCACGGTGTCCGACGACGTCGAGGGCGGCACCAACGGCTGGACCGCCAACGGGTTCACCCGCATGACGGGCAAGACCTCCGAGGTCGTCAGCCACTACTACCTGGCCGAGAACCGCACCTACACCGGTTACGACCAGACCCTCAAGACGGGTCCGTACAACTTCGGCTGGGCGAAGACCAAGCCCGACTGGGTGGAGCGGTTCCCCTACCAGAACGGCCTGCTCGTCTGGTACGTCGACGGTGAGTTCACCGACAACAACACCTCGGGCCACCCGGGTGGCGGCCAGTCTCTGCCGGTCGACGCGCGTCCGGCACCTGTGACCTTCGCCGACGGCGTCAAGCTGGGCAACCGGCGCCAGCCGTGGGACGCGACGTTCGGGCTGGAGCGGACCGACGCGGTGACGTTCCACCGCAACGGCACCGCGCTCGACGTCGCCTCGCAGCCGGCCATGCCGGTCTTCGACGACAGCGACCCGATGCGCTACTGGAGCGCGAAGAACCCCTGGTCCTCGGTCCAGGTCGCGGGCTCCGGCACGGTCATGAAGGTCAACAAGTCCGAGGACGGCGGCAACCTGCTGCAGGTCCAGGTCAGCTTCAAGTGACCTGCGCCCGGCTGGCAGGGGTCCGCCGGGTGTAAGACGGGGCGGGGCTCCGGGAGCAATCCCGGGGCCCCGTTTCGTGTGCCCGACCTCGGCTCGAGTGGTGCGTCCAGCGCCCCGGCGACAGACTCGGGAGAGGTCGCCGACCAGCGGTGACACCGGTGATGGAGGACTGATGTCAGACAACTTCGAGGTCGCCACGAGCAGCTCCGAGGGCGAGCTGTCCGAGGAGAAGCGGCACGAGGTCGTGGCGGCGCAGCTGCGCGGTGAGGCCAAGGCGGCGGGACAGGGTCCGGAGGCGGTGGTGGCAGCGGTGAGCGCCGAGCTGGAGTCGCTCGGCCTGGAACCGAACCCCGAAGAGCTGCACCGGCGGTACGAGGAGATCGACCCCGACCTGCCCGTCCTGGCGGACGCGGACGAGGCATCGGAGAGCGACGACGCGGCACCGCAGTAGCGACCCGGCCACCGAGGTCAGAACGGCTCGACACGGCACCGTAGGCTCTGCGCCGTGGACTACGACGACGTCGTCATCGGTGCCGGTCACAACGGGCTGACCGCCGCGGCATACCTTGCCCGGGCGGGGCGCCGGGTGCTGGTTCTGGAGACCGGCGATCACGTGGGTGGTGCGGCTGTCTCGGCCCAGGCGTTCGCTGGCGTCGACGCGCGCCTGTCGCGCTACTCCTACCTGGTGTCGCTGATGCCCCGTCAGGTGATCAGCGACCTCGACCTCGACGTCCAGCTCATCCGGCGGCGCTACTCCTCCTTCACGCCCGTCCCCGACCGACCGGAGCGCGGGCTGCTCGTGGACCACGGTGACGCCGCCTCGACCGCGGCCGGCTTCGCTGCCCTCACCGGAGGGGCGAAGGAGTATGCCGCGTGGCAGGACTTCTACGGGCGCGTCCACCACCTTGCACAGCAGGTCTTCCCGACGGTGCTCGAACCGCTGCGCACCGAGGCGCAGGTGGCTGCCCTCGTCGGGGACGACCCGCTCTGGGAAGCCCTGGTCCGACGACCGTTGGGTGAGGTGCTCGAGGCCGAGTTCGGCGACGACACCGTGCGGGGCATCGTCGCGACCGACGCGCTCATCGGCACCTTCGCCGAGATGGGCTCGACCGACCTGCGGCAGAACGTCTGCTTCCTCTACCACCTCATCGGAGGGGGGACCGGCGACTGGGACGTGCCGGTCGGTGGCATGGGTGCCGTGACCGACGGACTCGCTCGTGCCGCGGTCAAGGCAGGGGCCGAGATCCGCACGGGGACGAGGGTGCTCGCGGTCGACCCCGACGGTCTGGTCAGCTGGGACGGTGGCGAGGCGCGGGGCTCGACGATCCATGCGGCCTGCGCGCCCACCGTCCTCAACACCCTGCTCGCCGAGACCGGCGCCGACCCCGTCCCGACGGAGGAGGCGCCCGAGGGCGCCCAGCTCAAGGTCAACATGCTCCTGTCGCGCCTGCCGCGGCTGCGCGACCAGGACGTCGACCCGACGGCCGCGTTCGCGGGCACCTTCCACGTCAACGAGGGCTACGACCAGCTGCAGGAGGCGTATGCCGCCGCTGCCGCCGGCCGGGTGCCGCAGGTGCCGCCGTGCGAGATCTACTGCCACAGCCTGTCGGATCGTTCGATCCTGGGGCCTTCGCTGGCGGAGACGGGTGCCCAGACGCTCACGTTGTTCGGACTGCACCTGCCGGCCCGACTCTTCGAGGGGACGACCGCCGAGCACGACCTGGTCAAGGACCTGGCCCTCGCGCGGACCCTCGAGTCACTGAACTCGGTGTTGGCCGAGCCCATCCAGGACGTCCTGCTGCGGGACCCCGACGGAGCCCTGTGCATCGAGGCGCGGACCCCGGTCGAGCTCGAGGCCGACCTCGGCCTCCCGGGCGGCAACATCTTCCACCGCTCCCTCCAGTGGCCGTGGGCCGAGAGGGAGGACGAGGTCGGCACCTGGGGCGTCGAGACACCGCACGAGAAGGTGCGCATCGCGGGAGCCGGCGCCCGACGCGGTGGGGGAGTCAGCGGCATACCGGGTCACAACGCCGCCATGTCGGTGCTCAAGGGCTGAGGCTGCCTGCGTAGACAGCCGTCCCCACGAACGCGGGGAACAGGTGCTCAATCCCATTCCATCCCAACGGTTTTCCCGAGCGGCTCACCTTGGACTGTCAGTGGTGGTCGCTAGTGTGGGACACATGCTCGACAGCGTGGAAGCAGTGCAGGCGACCGACCCGGCCGCCCTCGCAGGTGCGCTCTTCACGATGACGGACGAGCAGATCGCCGACCTGTCGGTCGAGGAGGCCGAGGCCCTGGTCCTTGCCTCCCAGCGGGTGGTCAGCGCGGCGACGGCGCGGCAGCGCTCGGCCATGGAGACGGTGGCCAGGCGGTGCGATGAGCGCGCCGAGCTCGACGCGGCTGACGTGGCTCAGGCCGGCGGACGCCGCCAGCACCTTTCCGGCCACGCCATCGCGGCGGGTTCGCTCGCGGCTCTGTTGCACGTGTCGCCCCGCACCATGTCGACGCGCATCGACCACGCCCGCCGCGTCGTCTGCTCGCTGCCCCAGGTGCAGGCCCTGGCCTGGTCCGGGGACCTCGAGCCCTACCGTGTCGACGCGGTCGTCGCCGAGTCGGCGGCCGCACCTGGGGCACGGCTGCACGAGTTCGAGGCTCGCGTGCTGGAGGGCGGCGTCACCGAGATGTCCTGCGCGGCCCTGCGCCGCCGGGCACGGCGTGCGGCCGACCGTTGCGCCCCTGACGACGCCGATCGTCTGGCTGTGCTGGCGCGGAGCCGCAGCGACGTCCGAGTTCGCCCGGGTGAGTGCAAGGGCATGACCCGGCTCGTGGCCGACCTGCCGACGCCCGTGGCCATGCAGGTCTGGACTGCGGTAGACGGTCTCGCAGCCGAGTACGCCCGTGCCCAGCCGGGCCTGCGGATGGGCGCCGCGCGGGTCGATGCCCTGGCCGACCTCATCGCGGCCAACGCGACGATCAGCACCACCATCGAGCTCGTCGCTCCGATCGACAGCGGCCACGCCAGCCGGCCAGACCTCGGCGTCTCTGCCGAATGCCTCGACGAACCGTCGGACCTCGAGTCGCCCGAGCCGAACGGCGGCTACGTCGACCTCGGTGGTTGCGAGGAGCTCGATGACGGAGTGCTGCACGACCACGAGACCCTGTGGTTCGTCTCCGCGCACACCGAGGTGCCGTTGCTCGGGTCGTTGCTCCCGGCGGACGTGGTCGCCCTGCTCAACGATCCGGACGTCACCATCCGGATCGCCCGAAGCGACTCCGTCACCGGCGCGATCCGGTGGCAGGACCCACAGACCTACCGCCCCGGCGCAAGGACTGCGCGAGCCGTGCGGTCACGCGACGGCACCTGCCGTTTCCCCGGGTGTGCCAGCGCCGCCAGACGGTGCCAGCTCGACCACGTGGTCCGACATCCCGACGGTCCGACCACCGTCACCAACCTCCAGACGTTGTGCTCGACCCACCACGGGTTCAAGCACCATGCCGGCTGGCAGGTCGAGATGGACGAGCTGGGCATCTGCACCTGGACCGCGCCCGACGGCCGCACGCACGTCACCCAGCCCATGGATCGCCACGGCCACCAAGCGGCCTGATCGCCGACCCAACTTCCGCTCATGCCGATGAGCGTGCATTGGCTGCGGACCGAACTCCGGTGCGGCAGGCTGGCCACATGGCTGGCTTCACGGTGACCGCGTGGGATGAGATTGAGGCGTTCTATGAGGACCTGATCGACAACCATGCCTTCACGTTCGTGAATCCGATGCTGGAACTGGTTCGGAGCGTCATGGCTGAGGGCGCAACCCACACGCTCGCGGCGCACACATCTCACGAGGATCTAGTGGTGACGACCGCGCCGGTGTCTGCTAGCCCGGACTGGCTTCGTGTCACGCTCGTGCGAGCTGACCGAGTCCGCATCGGTCACGAGACCGCGACTGGCCCGGGCGACTCGATTGAGCGGCCCGTGTCAGATCTGTTGCCGCTCTTCTGGCGGTTCACGATTGAGAAGTGGGGCGTCAGCCCCGTGCGTGACTTGCGGTAGGTATGTGCACGCTCATGCCGCTGACCGCGCCGTCATGTCGAAGCGCGGCCACATGAGGGCACCAGCGAGCACCGCCGCGCGCCAGTTGATGGACCGGCTGTCGGATAGTGGGTATGCCGCGCCGGTGGGACGCGGCATACCCAACCGCTGTGTGAGAGCGCCTACTTGCGACTGCCCTTGAGCTGGATCGTCTGCTCCGCGAAGTACTCGGAGCACAGGAACGAGCAGGCCGCCGAGAAGGTCAGCTGGGCCGCCTTACCGCCCTTGAAGAGCCCGTTGTCGCCGATGATCTCCAAGGTGTACGGACGGGTGGTCCCGTCGCAGGTGACCTCGGTGCCGCCGAAGCCACGGATGAGCACGCGGCCGACCCTCTGGGTGAGCTGGGCCTCGAGGAAGGCGAAGTCCGCATCGGCGCCGCACATGATGGTGCCCGAGACGATTGCGCTACCGGTACGGCTGACGAAGTTGGCGGTCGGGTTGACCGTCACCTCAAGGTCCGGCGGCGGCGGTGCCACGTCGATGACCAGGTCGAGTGTTCCGCCGTTGCCGACACCGTCGATCTGGTCGTCGAAGACCAGGAGGGTGTAGGTGGTCCCCGCCTCCGCGTCCCACACCGCACCGCCCGGGCCGCAGGACAGAACCGTGAAGGATCCAGGCGAGCCGACGGCCACAGCGACACCAGCGGAGTAGCTCGACCCGCGCACGTCTCCGATCAGGGTCGCCGCCGTCGGTGTCGAGAACTGGTACCAGACGCTCGCATCGGTCGCAGGCGCCCCGCACTGGTTGCGGATGGGGGTGTCGTCGGCATCGGTGGTGGCCTGCGTGGTGTCGACCTGGGTGGTGTACGGGACACCGCTGACGACGATTCGCCCGCCATAGGTGTCATTGCCGGGGGGTGCCGCGAACGCCGGCGCGGCCCACGCGCCGACGACCAACGCGGCCGTTGCCCCCGCACCCGCGATACGCAAGGAAAGACTCATGGTTGTCCCCTTCTGCGGCGAGGCACGTTGGTGCGCCTCGGGTGCAATCGAAGGTAGTCCCGGGCAACCGAGCGGAAATCATTCAATCGGGTGAGGCGACGGCGGCGGAGCGCTTCTAGGGTCGGGACGCGGGCACCTGCCTGCTTCGACGAGGACGGGGGTCGGTCATGGCGCTTCGATCGATGGGCGTGGCGGTGGTCGTGGCCGCCTGCACACTGGGGTCAGCCTTCCCGGCGAGGGGCGCGGCCGGGGTCGCTCCAGACGACACCCGGGCCTCGTACATCGTCAGCCTCCGCAGCGGGGACCCGGACAGGGCGGCGTCTGCAGCTCATGGGCGTGGTGCGGAGGTCACCCATGTCTATCGGCACGCGCTGCACGGGTATGCCGCGAAGCTGTCGGCTCGCGACGTCGCACGCCTGTCGGCAGACCCGGCGGTCGCCGCAGTGGTGGCCGACCGTGAGGTGAGCATCACCGCGCAGACGGTCCCAGCCGGCATCAGCCGGATCGGCGCCCCGCAGAGCTCGACCGCCGCAGGCAACGGACGCGGCGCGGTCGACGTCGATATCGCGGTCATCGACACGGGCATCGACCCCAGGCACCGAGACCTCAACGTCGTCGGCGGTGTCAACTGCGTGGCGGGCGGCACGTCGTTCGCGGATCTCAACGGCCACGGCACCCACGTGTCGGGAACCGCTGCCGCCAAGGACGACAAGGTCGGCGTCGTGGGTGTGGCTCCAGGTGCACGGCTGTGGGCGGTGCGCGTGCTGAACTCGCAGGGCGGCGGCACCTGGTCGAGCATCATGTGCGGTATCGACTGGGTCACCGCCCACAGCGACACGATCGACGTCGCCAACATGAGCCTCGGGGGAAGCGGCGGCCCCGGGTCCTGCACCGACGGGGGCCTGCGGCAGGCAATCTGCGCCTCCGTGGCCGCCGGAGTCACCTACGTCGTGTCCGCCGGCAACTCCGCCGCGGACGCATCCTTCTTCGTGCCGGCCAGCTTCCCGGAAGTGATCACCGTCTCCGCCATCACCGACTTCGACGGCGCCCCGGGAGGCACCGGCACCCCGACCTGCGCCTACGGCGTGGATGACCGGTTCGCCGGCTTCTCGAACTTCGGGCCCGCCGTCGACCTCGCCGCACCCGGCGTGTGCGTGCTCTCGACCTGGCGGGGCGGCGGCTACAACACCATCTCCGGCACCTCGATGGCGAGCCCGCACGTCACGGGTGCCGCAGCCCTCTACAAGTCCACGCATCCCAGCGCCGCCCCGGCTCAGGTGAAGGCGGCACTCCAGGCGGCGGGAACCTTCGATTGGACCGGCGATCCGGACGTTAGCCAGGAGCCGCTACTCAACGTTTCCGGACTCTGACCACAGGCGCGCGTTCTTCTGGTGCGCGACCTCAGCGCCGCATCGTGGTTTGGTCACGTCCGGACGAGACGCACGCCGGTCACGAGCAGCCAGACGAGCCAGGCGGCGAAACCCAGGAGCCCGACGAAGATCAGCGCCGAGCCGTCGGCGATCGCCAGGTTGCCGACCCCCGCGACGAGCAGCAGGCCCCCGCCCCCCAGGCCCAGCGACCGCTGCCACGCCGGAGTCAGCCTGCTCGCGTGCGCAGCGAGGGCCGTTCCGACGAGGGTGGCGCCGAGCATGGGCATCGCCAGCGCGAAGGCCGCCGCGTGAACCTGCCACACGAGCTCGAACACGGGCGTCGGCTCCGCGACGCCGCCGGCGGACAGTGCGAGCCCGACCTGCAGCACATTGACCAGCACGAAGGTGGCCGACAGCGTTGCACCAGCGGCGACGGCGAGGCGCGACCAGTCGGAGCCCGCTCCGCCGCCCCGTTCCACGAGCCCGTGCAGGCCCGTCACGAACACGAGTAGCAGCGGCAGATAGACGGCCACCAGCCCGGACGCGATCGCCACCGAGGCCCGGTTGGCCGCGTAGTAGTCGAGCACCTCGCCGATCGGAGCGCCGTAGGACGGCGCGCCCGTTGCCGCCAGCACGGCGTTCTCCACCACCACCATCACCCCCAGCGCCATCGCCGCGACGCCGACGAGCCGCCCTCGACCGAATCCGCTGTGGCCATGCGTGGTGCCGGTGTCCTGCGGCGATCTAGTCCTCATGCTCCTTGGCTCCAGTCGGTTGGCGGTGGGTGTGCATCGGGTTCGACGTCGTCCGGATGGCCGGTGGCCTCTCACCGATTCACCTGTCGTACACCGTACGTCGTACACCGTACTATCCTCGTACGACGTACTGTTGTCAATCCGTCGAGAGGAGCAAGAACCCGTGGCTTCAGGGAAGCAACGCCAAGTGGCGTCAGAGGCGGGGCTGAGCAAGCAGCGGGTGGTGGCCGAGGCAGTCCGGCTCGCCGACGGCGAGGGGGTCGAGGGGCTGAGCATGCGCCGCCTGGCTGGCGAGCTCGGCGCCGGCGCGATGTCGCTCTACCACTACGTGGCGGGCAAGGAAGAGCTGCTCGACGCCATGATCGACGTCGTGTTCGGGGAGATCGAGCTCCCGCCGGAGGGGACCGACTGGCAGGCGGCGATGCGGAAGAGGTCGGTGTCCGCCCGAGAGGTCCTGGCACGCCACCCTTGGGCGATCGGCCTGATGGAGTCGCGGACCTCGCCGGGGCCCGCCCACCTCCGCCACCGCGAAGCGGTCACCGCCTGCTTGCGCAAGGCCGGCTTCTCGGTGTCGATGGCGACGCACGCCCACTGGTTGCTCGACGGCTACGTCTACGGCTTCGCCCTGCAGGCGGGCAACCTGCCGTTCGACACGGCCGACGAGTTCGCGGACATGGCCGAGGACGTGTTCCTGCCCCAGCTTCCGCCCGACGAGTTTCCTTACCTCAACGAGAGTGCCGCCGCGCTCGTCGCCGCCGGCTATGACCCAGCAGACGAGTTCGCCTTCGGCCTCGACCTCGTCCTGGCCGGCCTCGAGCGCCTGAGAACCTCGGCGTAGCAACGCCCAAGCACCGTCGCACTGCCCTTGACGCAGCCGACCCGCGTGGCACGTAACGCTGGGGAAACACAACTAGGGCAGGATTCGACACATGGATCGTCAGCAGGAGTTCGTCCTCCGCACCATCGAGGAACGCGACATCCGCTTCGTGCGGCTGTGGTTCACCGATGTGCTCGGGACCCTCAAGTCCGTGGCCGTCGCCCCCGCCGAGCTGGAGGGGGCGTTCGCCGAGGGCATCGGTTTCGACGGCTCGGCCATCGAGGGCTTCGCGAGGGTCTACGAGGCGGACATGCTCGCCAAGCCGGACCCGGCGACCTTCCAGGTG
This sequence comes from Pedococcus sp. P3_C7, assembly GCF_056402615.1. NCBI lineage: Bacteria > Bacillati > Actinomycetota > Actinomycetes > Micrococcales > Intrasporangiaceae > Pedococcus > Pedococcus sp. P3_C7. Next base: position 271,235 of record NZ_JBFUHC010000001.1, read on the forward strand.
CTGCCGTGGCGCGGTGACAACCCGGGGACCGCCCGCATGTTCTGCGACATCACGCTGCCCGACGGGTCCCCGAGCCACGCCGACCCGCGCCACGTCCTGCAGCGCGCCCTCGCCCGGGCCGCCGACCTCGGCTTCACCTTCTACACCCACCCCGAGATCGAGTTCTACCTGCTTAAGGCCGGCTTCAAGCCGGGCGACAACCCGGAGCCGATCGACCAGGCGGGCTACTTCGACCACGTCCCGCACGGCACCGGCCACGACTTCCGGCGCGCGGCGATCACCATGCTCGAGTCGATGGGGATCTCGGTCGAGTTCAGCCACCACGAGGGCGGGCCCGGCCAGAACGAGATCGACCTGCGCTACGCCGACGCGCTGTCCACCGCCGACAACATCATGACCTTCCGCACCGTCATCAAGGAGGTCGCGCTCGAGCAGGGCATCTTCGCCTCCTTCATGCCCAAGCCCTTCTCCGAGCACCCGGGGTCCGGCATGCACACCCACATGTCGCTCTTCGACGGCGACAGCAACGCGTTCTACGAGGCGGGCGCGCCCTACCAGCTGAGCAAGGTCGGGCGGCAGTTCATCGCGGGCCTCCTGCGCCACGGCGCCGAGATCACCGCCGTCACCAACCAGTGGGTCAACTCCTACAAGCGGCTCTGGGGCGGGGGCGAGGCCCCGGCGCACCTGACCTGGGGCCACAACAACCGGTCCGCGATGGTTCGCGTGCCGATGTACAAGCCGACCAAGGGCCAGAGCAGCCGGGTCGAGGTCCGTACCCTCGACGCCGCCTGCAACCCCTACCTCGCCTTCGCCCTGATGCTGTCCGCGGGCCTCAAGGGCATCGAGGAGGACTACGAGCTCCCCGCCGAGACCGAGGACGACGTGTGGGGCCTGACCTCCGCCGAGCGCCAGGCGATGGGGATCGAGCCGCTGCCCACCTCGCTCTACGAGGCCATCCGCGTGATGGAGAGGAGCGAGCTGGTCGCCGACACCCTCGGGGAGCACGTCTTCGACTTCTTCCTGCGCAACAAGCGGGCCGAGTGGGACGACTACCGCGGCGAGATCACCCGGTTCGAGCTCGAGCGCTACCTGCCCGGTCTGTGACCGGACCCGGCAACCCGCTCCGGTATGCCGCCTGCTGACCGGAGCGGGCGGGTGCCACCCACCAGTGCGTAGGCTGTCGCGGTGACCTCCGGCCGCGTTGTCTCCCAGACTGCGACCCTGGCCCGACTCGGGTTTGCCGATCCACCCCGCGCGGAGCACCTGCTCGCGGACCCGGCGCTCGCCGGGCTCATCGACCCCCTCGACGACCTGTTCAGTGACGGGCTGCCCGACGCCCTCGGCGCGGTCGCCGACCCTGACCTCGCCCTGCTCAGCCTGGTGCGGCTCATGGAGTCGCTGCGTGCCTCTGCGCCACGGCGCCGCGACATCGAGTCCGGGGCGGAGGCGCAGGTGTCCGGCCTCGTGGCTGCCCTCCGCCACCGCGGGCCCGCGCGCGACCGGTTGTTGGCCGTCCTCGGCGCCTCCACGGCCCTCGGCGACCACCTGGTGGCCCACCCCGAACACTGGCGCAGCGTGGCGGAGGCTCGCCCTCGGACGCCGGACGAACGCATCCATGATCTCGTCGAGGCGGTTCGCGCGGCCGGTGAGCACACGGCATACGACGCACTGCGGATCGGGTACCGGCGCCAGCTGCTGGGGATCGCGGCGCTCGACCTCACCTCGGGCGACCCCGAGCTGGCCCTGCCCGAGGCGGCGGCGGCGCTGGCCGACCTGGCCGAGGCAGCCCTCGAGGCGGCCCTGGTCATCGCGCGGGCCGAGATGGGGGAGCAGGCCGAGCTGTGCGACTTCGCTGTCATCGGCATGGGCAAGACGGGCGGGCGCGAGCTCAACTACGTCAGCGACGTCGACGTCATCTTCGTGGCCGAGCCGCGCGAGGGAGTGGAGGAGGCCAGCGCCATCGCGGCTGCCACCGGGCTGGCCACCCACCTCATGCGGGCCTGCTCAACCTCCACGGGGCAGGGGACGCTGTGGCCGGTCGACGCGGCGCTGCGTCCGGAGGGCAAGAACGGACCACTGGTGCGCACCATCGACAGCCACCGTGCGTACTACGAGCGGTGGGCCAAGACGTGGGAGTTCCAAGCCCTGCTCAAGGCACGCCCCGTTGCCGGGGACCGGGCCCTCGGCGACGCCTACATCGCCGCCGTCAACCCCCTGGTGTGGGGTGCCGCCTCGCGCGACAACTTCGTCGAGGACGTGCAGGCGATGCGCCGGCGGGTCGAGCAGCACGTGCCGGCGGGGGAGGCCGAGCGCCAGCTGAAGCTCGGCCCTGGAGGGCTTCGCGACGTGGAGTTCAGCGTCCAGCTGCTGCAGCTCGTCCACGGCCGCTCCGACGACGCGCTGCGCTCGGGCACGACACTCGAAGCCCTCGACGCCCTGGCGCGCGGTGGCTACGTCGGCCGCGAGGACGCCGCAACCCTTGACGCGTCCTATCGCCTCCTGCGCACCCTCGAGCACCGCATCCAGCTGTTCCGGTTGCGTCGCACCCACCTCATGCCGACGACCGACACCGACCTGCGCCGCCTCGGCCGCGCCCTGGGACACCGCTCGGACGCCGCCAAGGCAGTGGTCGCCCAGTGGCAGCAGCAGGCGCGCGAGGTCCGCCGCATCCACGAACGACTCTTCTACCGGCCCCTGCTGGCTGCGGTGGCCCGGCTCAGCTCGACGGACGCCCGACTCGCACCCGAAGCCGCCAAGGAGCGACTGGCGGCGCTCGGGTTCCGCGACCCCGGCGGTGCGATGCGCCACCTCGAGGCGCTCACGGCCGGGGTGAGCCGACGGGCGGCCATCCAGCGCACCCTGCTTCCCGTGATGCTCGGCTGGTTCGCCGACGAGGCGGACCCTGACGGAGGTCTGCTCGCGTTCCGCAAGGTGAGCGAGGAGCTGGGCTCGACGCACTGGTACCTGCGGCTGCTGCGCGACGAGGGATCCGCGGCCGAACGCCTCGCGCACACGCTCGCTCGGAGCCGCTACGCGGCAGACCTGCTGGTCGGCGCGCCCGACTCGGTCGCGATGCTCGGCGACTCGGGCGGGCTGACTCCGTCGTCGCGCGAGGACCTGGTTCGCCGGATGACGGCGGCGGCGGGTCGGCAGGACGACGCCGACAAGGCGGTGCGGGCGGCGCGGAGCATCAGGCGCCAGGAGCTGTTCCGGATCGCCGTGGCGGACCTCTCGGGGAGCCTCGACCTGGCCGGGGTGGGCGAGGCCCTCACCGATGTCACCGCTGCGCTGGTCGAGACGGCGCTCCAGGTGGCCCAACGCACCGTCGAGGAGCGGCACGGGCCGCTGTCGACCCGGCTGCTGGTCGTCGGGATGGGCCGGCTCGGAGGTGGCGAGGTCGCCTATGGCTCGGACGCGGACGTCCTGTTCGTCCACGACCCCGTCGACGGGGCGGATGAGGCAACGGCCCAGGAGCAGGCCCTCGAGACCGTGCAGGAGCTCCGTCGACTGTTGGCCGCTGCCGGTCCCGACCCACAGCTCGGTCTCGATGCCGACCTGCGTCCCGAGGGCAAGAGCGGGCCGCTCGTGCGCAGCCTGGCCAGCTATCGCGCCTACTACAGCCGGTGGTCGCTCACGTGGGAGTCCCAGGCCCTGCTGCGGGCCGCTCCCTTGGCCGGCGACCTCGAGCTGGGCGCGCGTTTCGTGGAGCTCATCGACCCGTTGCGGTGGCCCCGGGACGGTCTCACCGACCAGCAGGTCCGGGAGATCCGGACCCTCAAGGCGCGGATGGAGGCAGAACGACTGCCTCGCGGTGCCGACCCGAAGAGCCACTTCAAGCTGGGCCGAGGTGGGCTCTCCGACGTGGAGTGGACCGTGCAGCTGGTTCAGATGCGCCACGCCCGTGCCGTGCCGACGTTGCGGACCACCAGCACGCTGCCTGCCCTCGACGCTGCAGAGACGGCCGGCCTGATCGCCGCCGACCACGCCGCCGCCCTCAGGGACGCCTGGTCCTTCGCCTCCCGCTTGCGCAACGCCTCCGTCCTCTACCGCGGCAAGGCGGTCGACAGCGTGCCCTCCGACCTGCGGGTTGCCGACGGGGTCAGCAGAATCCTCGGCCGCGAGCCGGGAAGTGGTGCACATCTTGCGGAGGACTACCTCCGAATCGCCCGACATGCGCGTAGCGTGACGGAGTTCAACTTTTACGGTTCAACCTAGGAAGGTACGGTCGGCGCATGGCCACGGGCAGGGACGACTCCGTCACGGTCCCCTCGTTCTCCGAGGTCCTCCGCACCCCGGTGTTCCTGCCTGTCTTCCTGGTCGCGACGCTCTCGACGTGGGGCGACTACATCGCCCGCATCACCGTGGCTGCAGTGGTCTACTCGTGGACGGGTTCGGCGTTGGCGACGGCCGCGACCTTCGCGGTCTCCCTGGTGCCGAGCATCCTGGGCCGGGCGCTCCTCTCGCCCCTGTGCGACCGGATGCCGCCGCGCGTCTGCCTCGTCGGGACCCATCTGATCCGAGCGGCCCTGGTCGGCGTGCTCATCGTGGCGGTGTCGGTCACCGAGTCCCTGTGGCTCGTGCTCGTGCTCGTCGCCGTCCTGGAGTTCGTCGGCGGCCCTGCCGTGACCGCCAGCCAGATGCTGCTGACCGACATCTTCCCGGACCGTCGGCTCTATGCGCGGGCATTCGGGCTGACCACCCTCGCCGCCCAGGTCAACCAGGCGATCGGCCTGGCCATCGGCGGCGCCATCGTGGGCCTCGTGGGCGACACCAAGACGTTGGTGCTGGACCTGGCCACGTTCCTCGTCGGCGCTGTCATCCTGATGGCGGTCCGGCCGCCGAAGTCGATCGTGAAGGTCGACGACGCACCACTCTCCGGCCTGGTCGGCGACGTCGGCCAGGCCTGGCGCCAGATCCGATCCAGCCGGGTGCTGACCTACATGCTCATGCTGTCGCTCGCGAGCGCACTGGCCATTGCGGCGCCCGAAGCGGTGGCCTTGCCCTACGCCGCCCAGCACAGCCCGTCGCCGAACTGGGGCGGCCTGCTGATGGCTGCGCCGATCCTCGGGGCCGTCGTCGGCCTCCTGATCATCGGGCGGCTGCCCGCCGAGCGCCAGTCTGCGCTGGTCATGCGCCTTGCTCTGCTCACTCCACTGCCGCTGCTCGCGACGATCTTCGAGCCGCCGCTCGTCGTGGTGGGCGCCGCGTGGTTCCTCTGCGGCGCCCTGCAGTGCTACATGCTGCCGTTGCAGGCTGCTTTCACCCTGCTGGTCCCGACCGCCATGCGAGGTCGGGTGTTCGGGCTCGCAGGGGCGCTGTCCGTGGGCGTCACGGGCGCCTGCTTCCTTGCCGCCGGCTGGGTCTCCGAGCGCACTTCACCCGCGGCGTCGGTCGGCATCTGTGCCGTCGTGACGCTGGGGGTGCTCGTGCTGCTCGCGGCCCGGTGGCCCAAGGAGGAGCTCGCTGGCAGCGTCGAGGCCACCTTCACCGTCCGGCAGGGCGGGGCTGCCCAGGCGGTGGCCCGACTGGCCGCAGCCCGTCAGGCCGGGGTGGGCCAGGCCGGTGTGGGCCAGGACGCAGTGGGCCACGCCGCCGCGAGCCACGGCGCAGTGAGTCAGGGCGCAGTGAGTCAGGGCGCAGGGAGTCGGGCCGTCGCGAGTCAGGGCGCTGTTGGCCCTGGTGATGCAGGCGAGGAGGAGACCGGGGACGCTGGGGAGGCCGGGGAGGCCTCCGCAGTCGAACGGTCCTCCGCACAGACCGGGGGCTGAGACCACACCGGGTCGCCCAGTGGGCCCGACCTAGACTTGACCCATGCTCTCCACGATCGACCTGCGCGGCCGGCCGCTCGGCGTCCGCGAGCTGCGTCACCTGCTGCCGAGGGCGGAGTTCGACGTCGCCGCCGCGGTCGAGACGGTCCGGCCGATCTGCGAGGACGTCCGTCACCGTGGTGCTGCTGCGCTCTACGAGCTGGGCGAGCGGTTCGACGGCGTCCGCCCGACGACCTTGCGCGTCCCCGTGGCCGTGCTCGAGGCGGCCCTGGAGTCCCTCGACCCGCAGGTGCGGGCCGCCCTCGACGAGGCCATCCGCAGAGTTCGGATCGTCCACGAGGACCAGCGCCGCACCACCACCACGACCACCGTCGTCCCTGGCGGCGAGGTCAGCGAGCGGTGGATCCCGGTCGACCGGGTCGGTCTCTATGTCCCGGGTGGACGCGCCGTGTACCCCTCCAGCGTCGTCATGAACGTCGTCCCGGCCCAGATCGCCGGTGTCGGCTCGCTGGCCGTCGCCAGCCCATCGCAGCGCGACAACTCCGGCGCCTTCACCGGCTACCCCCACCCGACGGTGCTCGCCGCGTGCGCGCTGCTCGGCGTCGACGAGGTGTATGCCGTGGGCGGCGCCCAGGCGGTGGCGGCGTTCGCCTTCGGCTTCGAGGACACCACCGGCGCCGAGGGGGCGACGGTGGTCTGCGACCCGGTCAGCCTCGTCACCGGACCGGGCAACATCTACGTCGCGGCTGCCAAGCGCTACCTCAAGGGCGTCATCGGCATCGACTCCGAGGCGGGCCCGACCGAGATCGCGATCCTCGCCGACGACACCGCACTGCCTGCCCACGTCAGCGCCGACCTGGTCTCGCAGGCCGAGCACGACCCGCAGGCTGCCTCCGTCCTGGTGACTGCCTCGGTGGCCCTGGTCGAGGCGGTGCAGGCCGACCTCGAGGACCGCGTCGCCACCACCAAGCACTCAGAGCGCGTCCGCGAGGCGCTCACCGGACCCCAGTCGGGAGTCGTCCTCGTGGACGACCTCGACGCCGGTCTGGCCGTCGTCAACGCCTACGCCGCCGAGCACCTCGAGCTGCAGGTCGCCGATGCCGCCGCGGTCAGCGAGCGCGTGCGCAACGCCGGCGCGATCTTCGTCGGGCCACACTCACCGGTGAGCCTGGGTGACTACGTCGCCGGGTCCAACCACGTCCTTCCGACCGGTGGATGCGCGTGTCACAGCAGCGGGCTCTCGGTGCAGTCGTTCCTGCGCGGCGTGCACGTGGTCAGCTACACCGAGGCCGCCCTCCAGGAGGTCGCCCACCACGTTGTCGCCCTCGCTCAGGCCGAGGACCTGCCCGCCCACGGCGAGGCGGTCCAGGTCCGCTTCGACGGGTCGTGACCGGACGATGACCGACTTCGGCGGCTCCCGCATCGAGGGCCTGCTGCGCGAGGACCTGCGCGGTGGGACCCCCTACGGCGCACCCCAGCTCGACGTGCCCGTGCGCCTCAACACCAACGAGAGCTCCTACCCCGTCCCGCCGTCGGTGGTGGCCGAGATCACGGCCGCCGTTGCCGAGGTCGCGGCTGGCCTGAACAGGTACCCCGACCGCGAGTTCACCGACCTCCGGACTGCGCTCGCGGCATACCTGTCGTCGTCGGGGACTGCCGTGGACCCGGCCCAGGTGTGGGCGGGCAACGGCTCCAACGAGGTGCTCCAGCACGTCGTCCTGGCATTCGGCGGGCCGGGGCGCACGGCCCTGGGTTTCACGCCGGCCTACTCGATGCACCCGATCATCAGCACCTCGGTCGGCACCGCCTGGGTGGATGGCCTGCGCGGACAGGGCGGCACCCCCTTCGACCTGACTGTCGAGTCCGCGGTCGCGCAGGTGCGCGAGCACGATCCCCACGTCGTCTTCCTCTGCTCACCCAACAACCCGACGGGCACCGCGCTCGGCCTCGACGTGGTGGAGGCCGTGTATGCCGCGGCCGAGCGTGCCGTGGTCGTGGTGGACGAGGCCTACGCCGAGTTCGCCCGCCCCGGCACCCCCAGCGCGCTGACGCTGCTGGACGGGCGCCCCCGGCTCGTGGTCACCCGCACGATGAGCAAGGCGTTCGCGTTCGCGGGGGGCCGGCTGGGCTACCTCGCCGCGGACCCTGCGCTCATCGACGCCCTGCGGTTGGTGCGGTTGCCCTACCACCTGTCGGCGCCCACGCAGGCGATCGCCCTGGCGGCCCTGCGGCACGCGCCGGAGATGCTCGGCACCGTCGAGGCGATCAAGGAGCAGCGTGACCGGATGGTCACCGGACTCACCGAGCTCGGTCTGGCGCCGGTGCCCAGCGACGCCAACTTCGTGCTCTTCGGCGGCCTCGCGGACGCCGCCCAGACCTGGCGTGCGCTGCTGGACCGGGGCGTCCTCGTCCGCGACGTCGGCATTCCCCACTATCTTCGTGTCACGGCCGGGACCCCGGACGAGACAGGTGCGTTCCTCGCCGCCGTGGCGCAGATCGCCCGACCTGAGCAGGACAGGAGCGCACCGTGACGCAGGAGACCGTGACGCAGGGGAACCAGCCCGGTGACCGCACGGCATCGCTGAGCCGCTCGACGTCGGAGTCCAGCGTCGAGGTCGAGCTCAACCTCGACGGCTCCGGCCAGTCCGAGATCTCGACTGGGGTGCGCTTCTACGACCACATGCTCGCGTCCCTGGCCAAGCACTCGCTGATCGACCTCCGCGTCAAGGCCACCGGCGACGTCGACGTCGACGCGCACCACACCGTCGAGGATGTCGCGATCGTGCTCGGCGACGCGCTGCGCGAGGCACTTGGCGACAAGCGCGGCATATCGCGCTTCGGCGACGCGACGGTCCCGCTCGACGAGGCGCTCGTCCAGGCCGTCGTCGACGTGGCGGGACGCCCCTATGTCGTGCACACCGGTGAGCCCGAGGGCCAGGCCTACGTCGTCATCGGCGGCACCTACGTCGGCTCGCTGACCCGCCACGTGTGGGAGTCCTTCGCCGGACGCGCCGGGATCGCGCTGCACGTGCGCGTGCTGTCGGGCCGCGACCCGCACCACATCGTCGAGGCCCAGTTCAAGGCGGTCGCCCGCGCCCTGCGTGCCGCGGTCGCCCGCGACCCCCGGGTCAGCGGCATACCCAGCGCGAAGGGCAGCCTCTCCACGTGAGCGTGCCGTGGCAGCCCGCGCAGGAGGCGCGCGGACTGCTCCTGGTGAGCGGCGGCCCCGCGCCGGTGTCGTCCTGGCTGCGCCGGGGCCTGGTGGCCTGCCAGGTGGTCCCCCTCGGGGACTGGACCGCGGTGCTGCCCACCGAGCGCCGGTCACGCGCCGAACCGCCGTATGACGACGCCCTCGCCGTCCTCGCCGCGCGCCCGGTCCCACGCCGGCTGCGAGGCGCCCTCGGGTTCTTCACCGTTGACGGCCGGGCCGTGGTGACCTCCCACGCGCCCGGGTGGCGCGACGTCGCCCGGTGGCTGGTGTGGGAGCCCGGCGCCGGAGTGGTGCGCGCCCCCCAGCTCGAGCTGGCCCGGCCGGCGGACCTCCTGGCTGCGGCTGATCGGACAGGGGACCCGCGTGCGGTGATGCGGGTCGTGGCCGAGCGCAACGGCACCGCAGACCGCGTCATCACCGACCTGTTGTCCGTCCTGGGCCTGCCGGGCTCGGACCTGGTCGGACCGGGGGTGGGTCTGCGCGGCCAGGTGGTGGCACCGACGGCACAGGCGGTGGCCCGTTTCGACGCGCGGATGGCCGAGCAGGCACGGCACCGCACCGAACTCGAGGAGAACTCATGAGCCGGGTGGTCGTGTTCGACTACGGCAGTGGCAACGTCCGTTCGGCGGTGCGCGCCCTGGAACACGTGGGTGCGGAAGTGGAGCTGACCGGTGACCGCGCGGCAGCGCTCGCGGCGGACGGACTGTTCGTCCCCGGCGTGGGCAACTTCCATGCCTGCATGGCGGGGCTGCGTGCCGCCGACGGTCCGGTCGTCATCGACCTGCGCCTCTCGGGGGGACGGCCGGTGCTCGGCGTCTGCGTGGGCATGCAGGTGCTGTTCGACGGGTCCGACGAACCCAGCGGTGCACCCCAGGACGGCCTGGGGGAGTGGCCCGGGTCGGTGTCCCGCCTCCAGGCAGAGGTGGTGCCGCACGTGGGCTGGTCCGACGTGGACGTCGCCACCGGGAGCCGGCTGTTCGCCGGCGTCGAGTCCGAGCGGTTCTACTTCGTCCACTCGTATGCCGTGCAGTCCTGGACGCTGGAGGAGCCCAGCGGCGCCTTCGCCGCCGTCGCCCCCAAGGTGACCTGGGCCGACCACGGTGGACGGTTCGTCGCGGCCGTGGAGAACGGACCGCTGGCCGCGACCCAGTTCCACCCGGAGAAGTCCGGCGACGCAGGCCTGTCCCTCCTCCAGAACTGGGTGAAGTCACTGTGAGCGCAACCAAGAAGACGGCCAAGTCGGCCAGGTCGGCGGGCAGCACGGCTCGCAAGGCCACCACCCGCAAGAGGACGAGCACGGCCGGCACCTCCCGTCGCAGCACGACCCGGCGTCGGACGACGCGGCGCACCACCACGCGACGGCGGGCCCAGCCCAAGGTCGCCACGACGATCGGCGCGGGCCTGGCGACGCTGGCGGTGGCGGCCTTTGCCGGCGCGTCCTGGCCGGTGCGGATCGGGCTGGTGATGGCGGCCCTCGTGATCGTCGGCGGCTACCTGCTGGTGCAGGGCCGGCGACACGACGCCGCCACAGCCGCGGACGACACCCCGCCGCCACCAGAAACCACGCCGTCGAACCAGACGGCACCGTTGACCGACACCACGCCGCCGACCGAACCCCGACCCGAGGATCCCGCATGAACGACGCACCCCGACTCGAGCTGCTGCCCGCCGTCGACGTCCAGGGCGGCCGTGCCGTCCAGCTCGTCCAGGGGGTGGCCGGCAGCGGGGGAGAGTTCGGTGATCCCTGGGAGGCCGCGCTGGCGTGGCAGGAGCAGGGCGCCGAGTGGCTGCACCTCGTCGACCTCGACGCCGCCTTCGGGCGCGGTTCCAACCGCGAGCTGCTCGCGGGCATCGTCGGCCGGCTGGACCTCAAGGTCGAGATGAGCGGCGGGATCCGCGACGCCGAGTCACTCGAGGCGGCACTCGCCACGGGGTGTCGCCGGGTCAACCTCGGGACAGCGGCGCTGGAGGATCCCGAGTGGACAGCGCGGGCGATCGCCGAGCATGGCGACCGCGTCGCCGTCGGCCTCGACGTGCGTGGCACCACCCTGGCTGCGCGTGGCTGGACGAAGGACGGTGGCGACCTCTGGGAGACCCTGGCCCGACTCGACGCCGAGGGGTGCGCCCGCTACGTCGTCACCGACGTCAACAAGGACGGCATGCTCAAGGGCCCGAACCTCGACCTGCTCCGCGACGTCTGCGCGCGCACCGACCGCCCCGTCGTGGCGTCGGGCGGCGTGTCGACGCTGGAGGACATCGAGGCGATCCGGGGCCTGGTGCCCGTTGGCGTGGAGGGCGCCATCGTCGGGTCGGCGCTCTACCGTGGCGCGTTCACCCTGCCCGACGCGCTCGACGTTGCGGGTCGCCCGTGACCTCCCACGACTCCGCGGGGGTCCCGTTCGGCGGTCGTGAGCTCACCGGCACCGGTTTCGACGGCGACACGGGCGAGGCCGATGCGGCCCTGGTGAGGGCACTCGCGGAGCCGCTCGACGAGGTGGCCCTGATGACCGCCGTCGCAGCCGCGCGTCTGCTCGTGCCCATCGTCGCCGAACCCGTCTCCGTCGACACGTCGGGCGAGCACGCCGTCGAGAAGCAGACCGACATGGCGGCGGTGACCCTCGTCGCGCCCGACGGCACGCGGGCCCTCCCGGTGTTCTCGTCGATGGCAGCCATCGCGGCCTGGGACGCCGGAGCCAGGCCGGTTCCGGTGACTGCAGCCAGGGCCGCGCAGGCCGCGGTCAGCGAGCGGTGCGATGTGATGGTGGTCGACCTGGCAGGCCCTCTCACGGTTGCCCTGCGACCCAGCATGGTCTGGGCGCTGGCCCAGCAGCGCGAGTGGCTGCCGGCCCACGAGGACGAGACGGTGCGGCGAGCGGTGGCCAACGCGGTCCGGGAGCAGGACGCCGTGCTCGCCCACGAGATCGGCCCGGGGGCACCGGGCGAAGGCGTGCTCCGAGTGACGCTGCAGCTGGTGCCGGGTCTGGACGCGGACGCCGTGCAGGCGGTCGCCACGGCGGTCGGCGAACGGCTCGCCACCGACGGTGAGATCCGCGCCCGGATCGACGGGCTCTCGTTCTCGATCTCCTGAGGGCGCCCGCAGTTCAGGCGTGCGGCGGCGCGAGCTCGGTGACGGCCACGACGGCGTCGGCCGGCAGGGCGGCATAGAGGTGGGGGAAGGTCTCGCCCGTGTCTGGGTCGCCGATCTCCTCGATCGGGGGCTCGGTGAGTCGGGACGGGTCGATCTCGAGCAGCAGCAGCGTCCCCGGGTAGTCCGCATAGAACGAGCGGCGCACGACGGGCCACTGCTGCTCGGAGGAGCAGTGGATGAAGCCTTCTTGCGCCAGGGTCCGAGCTCGCGTCGACTCGGTGTAGCTCCCCGACCTGCGGGCCTGCTCCCACTTCTCCGGCTCGGCAAGGTGGTAGATCGTCATGGTCGGCAACCTAGTCGTCGGCAGTGGCCCGGGGGAGCGCTGCGCGGGTCTGCCGCCTGCGGACTCCCGCCGCTGGGCGACAGGTTCATGACAGGAGCAAAAAGGGTTTGGCCACTGTCAGTGCGGGCTGGCACAGTGGGTGGGTGCAGCTCGCCAACGCCCGTTACCGCCGCGTCCTCGCCAGTGCCGCCCTGCGGCGGGCGCTGGTGCTGGGCTTCCTGGTGCGCATGCCCATCTTCGCCGGCGGAGTGGTGCTGACCCTGCACGTCGTCTCCCACCTCGGGCGGTCCTACGCAGCAGCCGGTCTGGTGTCGGCCGCGGCGACCATCGCCATCGCCATCAGCGGGCCGTGGCGTGGCCGCCTCCTCGACCGCAGAGGCCTGCGCCGCGTGGTCCTGCCCTCCATCGTCGTCGCGGCCGTCTGCTGGTCCATCGCGCCCTTCGTCTCGTACTGGTGGCTCCTGGGGCTCGCGGCACTGGCCGGGCTCTTCGTCATCCCCTCGTTCTCGATCATCCGCCAGGCGGTGATCGCCGCCGTGCCCGAGGACGACCGGCGCACGGCCATCTCCCTGGACTCCGTGGCCGTCGAGCTGTCCTTCATGGTCGGCCCGGCTGCCGGGGTCTGGGCCGCCACGCTCTGGCCGACCCAGTGGGTGCTCTTCGCCATCGAGATGCTCGGGGTGCTGGCCGGTGTGCTGCTCTGGTTCGCCAACCCCGTCATGCACGACGAGGCGGCCGAGCCGATCGACGAGGGACTGGTGGACGCCCGGCTGGTGGACGCTGGGCTCGTGGACGACGAGGGCGTCGGCGCTGCGGTGCCGCGCGTGGCGCGATCGGACTGGTTCCGTGCACCCTTCATCGTCATCTGCCTGGCCGCCGCGGCCACGACCGTCGTGCTCGGCGGTACCGACATCGCCATCGTTGCCGCGCTGCGAGACTTCGACGCCCAGTCCTCGATCGGCTGGGTGCTGGCCGTCTGGGGCTTCGGCTCCCTCCTGGGCGGCCTGGTCTACGGCGGGCTGCAGAAGTCGGTCTCAGCCTTCTGGCTGCTCGGCGGGCTCGCGCTGGTCAGCGCACCGATGGCGCTGGCCCACGGCGTGCCCTCGCTGGCAGTCCTGTCCTTCGTGGCCGGGTTGTTCTGCGCCCCGACCATCACGGCGACCGTGGACCAGGTCAGCCGGGTGGTCCCGGGGGCCGCGCGCGGCGAGGCGATGGGGTGGCACGGCTCGTTCATGACCGGAGGCATGGCGCTGGGCGCACCGATGGCGGGCGTCGCCATCGACCACCAGGGCTGGCAGGCGGGCTTCCTCGTCGTCGCGGTGATCGGGCTGCTGGTCGCCCTCGTCGGCGCCGTGGCCACGTCAGGGCGAGCCTCGCAGCGCCGCGCCGCTCAGCGGCTGAGCGCCACCGCCGACGCCTGAGCGCTCGGGCTGGCGGTCCCGGCCCTTCGTCGGGGAGGGCCGGCCCGGGTCACACGACCGAACCGGTGAGCTTCTCGCCCGGCCCCTGGCCCGGCGGGTCCTGGATCACCGAGGCCTCGCGGAAAGCCAGCTGCAGCGACTTCAGCCCGTCCCGCAGCGGGGCGGCGTGCTGGCTGCCCAGGTCGGGGGCTGCCGCGGTGATGAGCCCGGCCAGGGCGCTGATCAGTCGCCGCGCCTCGTCCAGGTCGAGGTGCTCGCCCGCGTCCGGCCCCTCGGCCAGCCCGCACTTGACCGCAGCTGCGCTCATCAAGTGGATGGCCGCGGTGGTGATGACCTCGACAGCCGGCACCTCGGCGATGTCGCGGGTGGCCTGCTCGTGACTGGTGGCGGCGAGGTCGGGGCCTTCGGGGGAATTGGGAGATTCGGTGCTCACGCTGGTAGCCTTGCAGATCGACCGGCCGTGTCCATCGTCGGGTGACCTGAGAGGGTGACCCAGCACCGGGCCCGGTGTGCAAGTGAAGCAGCACCTGCTTCCACCCGCGTCAACCTCACGGTTGCCGGGTCAACGAGGTCACGCAGGGCGTATGCCGTGGGCGCGAGCCACGCGGCATACCTGCCCTTGGTGAACTCGTGAACCGGATCAGGTGAGGCTTCCCGCGCAACGGCGACGGGGAGCCTTTCTTCGTTGCAGCGGCCGGACAGTGAACTTTCACGGGCAGTGAACTTCCAACAGAGGAGCACCAACATCAGCGAACCTCGCATCAACGACCGCATTCGGGTTCCCGAAGTGCGGTTGGTTGGCCCCAACGGAGAACAGGTCGGCATCGTGCGCGTCGAAGACGCGCTGCGTCTGGCCGCCGAGGCTGACCTCGACCTCGTCGAGGTTGCCCCGATGGCCAAGCCTCCGGTCGCCAAGCTCATGGACTTCGGCAAGTTCAAGTACGAAGCGGCACTGAAGGCTCGCGAAGCGCGCAAGAACCAGGTCAACACGGTCATCAAGGAGATCAAGCTCCGCCCGAAGATCGACCCGCACGACTACGGCACCAAGAAGGGCCACGTCGAGCGGTTCCTCAAGGGCGGCGACAAGGTCAAGGTGACGATCATGTTCCGCGGACGCGAGCAGTCGCGCCCGGAGCTCGGTTTCCGGCTGCTGCAGCGCCTCGCTGAGGACGTCATCGAGCTGGGCACGGTCGAGTCGGCCCCCAAGCAGGACGGCCGCAACATGATCATGGTGCTCGGCCCGACCAAGAAGAAGTCCGAGGCGATGGCCGAGCAGCGCCGCGCCCGGTCGGCCACCCCCGCTCACGCGGACGACGCCGCCCAGGTGCACGACGCCCCGCCGGTCGACCAGGTACAGGACGTCTCGGTCGAGACAGCCGCGGAGCCCGCCGCCCCTGAGGCTGAGGTCCCCGCCCCCGAGGCAGAGGCCCCCGCCGCCCCCGAGGCAGAGGCCCCCGCCGCCCCCGAGGCTGAGGTCCCGGCCCCTGAGGCAAAGCCCGCTGCGAAGCCGGCCGCCACGGCGAAGCCCGCTGCGAAGCCGGCCGCCACGGCCAAGCCGGTGGCCAAGCCCGCGGCCAAGCCAAAGGCCACCGAGCCGACCAGCTGAGGCCCGTTCCACCCCTGATCCACAACGCACGAACGACACACGGCTACACACCAACACAAGGAGATCGGCCCCATGCCGAAGATGAAGACGCACTCTGGCGCGAAGAAGCGCTTCCGCCTCACCGGCACCGGCAAGGTCATGCGTGAGCAGGCCAATGGCCGTCACCTGCTCGAGCACAAGTCCTCGCGGTACACCCGCTCGATCGCGAACGACGTCGAGGTGTCCAAGCCGGACGCCAAGAAGGTCAAGAAGCTCCTCGGCAAGTAGCCGAGCCCACCCATCCCATTGTTTGGCCGGGCTCAGCAAGCAGCCTCGCAAGCAGTTAGACAGCAAGGAGAACTCACGTGGCACGCGTGAAGCGGGCAGTCAACGCCCAGAAGAAGCGCCGGGTCGTCCTCGAGCGCGCCAGCGGTTACCGCGGACAGCGCTCGCGGCTCTACCGCAAGGCCAAGGAACAGGTCACCCACTCCCTCGGGTACGCCTACCGTGACCGTCGCGCCCGCAAGGGTGACTTCCGTCGCCTGTGGATCCAGCGCATCAACGCCGGCGCCCGCGCGAACGGCATGACCTACAACCGGTTCATCCAGGGCCTCAAGGCCGCGGAGATCGAGGTCGACCGTCGCATGCTGGCCGAGCTCGCCGTCAACGACGAGGCGGCGTTCACCGCCCTTGTCGAGATCGCCCGCGCCAACGTGCCGGCGACCACGGAGACCGCGGCCGCGTCGGCCTGATCGACCAAGCACCCTCCGAGCGCCGGGACATGCCCCCGCCGACCCACCGTGAACCTCCCGTGATGACCAATCCGGGAGCCGACCGGGTGAAGTCGGTGCGGGCACTGTCCCGGCGCTCCGTGCGTGACAAGACCGGCCGGTTCCTCGTCGAGGGGCCGCAGTCGGTCCGCGAGGTGGTCGTCCACCACCCCGAGCGGGTGGTGGACCTGTACCTCACCGCCGAGGCCCGCGCGCGACACGCCGACATCGTGGCCGGAGCCGAGGAGGCGGACCTCTACCTCCACGAGGTGACCGAGGACGTCCTCGCAGCGATGTGCGACACCCCTGCCCCCCAGGGGATTGCCGCGGTATGCCGCGTGGTCACCGCCAGCCTTGACGAGGTCCTCACTCGGAGGCCCCGACTACTCGTCCTGCTGACGAATGTCAGGGATCCGGGCAACGCCGGGACGGTGATCCGCGGCGCGGACGCGGCTGGTGCCGACGCCGTCCTCGTGAGTGACGCGTCGGTCGACGTGCACGCGCCCAAGGTGGTGCGGTCGACCGCCGGCTCACTGTTCCACCTGCCCCTGGTGACCGGGCTGCCGGTGGAGGAGACGCTGGCCAGGCTTCGCGCGGCCGGCATCCGTGTGCTGGCAGCCGACGGCGTCGGCACGACGATGCTGCCTGATGTCGACCTCCTGCCTACCCACGCCTGGGTGATGGGCAACGAGGCCTGGGGGCTCGAACCCGAGATCCGCGACCTGTGTGACGAGGTCGTGCGCGTGCCGATCTACGGCAAGGCCGAGTCGCTCAACCTCGCGATGGCCGCCACGGTCTGTCTCTACGCGTCCGCGGGCGCCCAGAACCACTAGGGTCGGCGGCATGGACTTCCGGCCCGGTTCCATCCTGCCGCCCGAGCAGGCTGCATTGGCCAGTGAGCTCCTGCCTGACGGCATGGTCGCGGCCGAGGCGGATGCGAAGGTGAGCTTCGTCAACCGTCGAGCCGTCCAGATCCTCGGCATCGCCCGCAGCGAGCTCGTGGGCCGCGACATCCGCACCGCGCTGGTGCTGCGCGACAACGACGGCACCGACTGGTGGGACGTCACCGACCCCTGGAACGGCCTGGACATCCGGACCGGCCATCGCGAGAAGTACCTCATGGTCGACGGTGGCGCCGAGGTGCTCGTCACCGCGAAGTACCTCAGGCCGGGGCGCAACAAGCCGGTCAACCGCGTCATCCTCATGCTGCGTGATGCGGAGGCACGCCGCCGGCTCGAGGCCGACCACGCAGCGCTCATCTCCACCGTCGCCCACGAGCTGCGCTCGCCGCTCACCTCGGTCAAGGGATTCTCCTCGACGCTGCTGCGTCGGTGGGACCGCTTCACCGACGACCAGAAGCGGCTCATGCTCGAGACCATCGAGGCCGATGCCGACCGGGTGACCCGCCTGATCACCGAGCTGCTCGACGTGTCCCGCATCGACTCGGGACGACTGCAGATCCGGCCCCTGCCGATCGACGTCGCCGCTGTCTACGGCCGCCACGTGGAGCGAGCCGTGGCCAGCGGCCAGGAACGGGACCGCTTCTCCATCGAGGTACCCGAGACCCTGCCCGAGGTGTGGGCGGACCCAGACCGGCTCGACCAGATCCTCTCCAACCTGATCGAGAACGCGTTCCGACACGGCGACGGCATGGTGACCCTCGGGGCGCAGCCCACGACCGGAAACGGCCAGGAGGCGCTGGAGTCCAAGGGGCACAGTGCCACCGGTGTCGACCTGGTCGTCAGCGACGAGGGAAAGGGCATCGCGGCCGACCACCGGGACCTGGTGTTCAGCAGGTTCTGGCACGGTTCGGGCAGGGGGAGCACGGGGCTCGGCCTCTATGTCGTCAAGGGTCTGGTCGAGGCGCACGGCGGGCGGGTCCAGGTGGAGTCGGCGCCGAGTGGTGGCGCGCAGTTCCGTCTCAGCCTGCCATCCGAGCCGCCCGACTACCTCGCCTGAGGGCTGTTCCGAGAACCAGCCTGGGCCGCGACCGTCAGCAGTGCTCGGTCGCCGAAACCAGGTTGCGCGGACCGTGTGCCGCAGGTCAGGCTGGACCCGTGAGCCACCTCGTGCAGCGATTTACCGTGCCTTCGGGCGCGGTCGCACCGCTGCACTGAGGGCCACCGACGCAGCCGTCCCGGTGCGTCACCACGCCGGCCGACCGGCATACCTCATCGCAGTTGCCGCTCCGCCCCGAAGGCCGAACCCAGCCCCGAGGGCGCAGCCATGCGGCCCCTAGACTTCGGTGCGCCGCCTCCGGTGCGCCGTGCTGACCAGCCGATGAGCAGAGTGGAAGACATGTCAGGACCGAACAAGCAGTACGACCCCGTCGAGGTCGCAGCGCTCGATCCCGCCGTGGTGGAGCAGGCCGTCGCCGATGCCCGGCAGGCCATCGCCGCCGCCGCGGACCTCGACGAGCTGAAGGCCGCTCGACTGGCGCACCAGGGCGAGAAGAGTGCCCTGGCGCTGGCCAACCGCGAGATCGGTGCGCTGCCACCCAGTGCCAAGGCCGAGGCCGGCAAGCGCGTTGGCCAGGCCCGCGGCCAGGTGGCGCAGGCGCTCGCCGCACGGCAGGCGGAGCTCGAGGCCGAGCGGGACGAGCGCATCCTGGTGGACGAGACCGTCGACGTGACGGTGCGGGTGCCGCGCAGGCCGATGGGGGCCCGCCACCCGATCAGCCTCGTCTCCGAGCGCGTCGAGGACATCTTCGTCTCCATGGGCTGGGAGATCGCCGAGGGGCCCGAGGTCGAGTCCGAGTGGCTGACCTTCGACGCCTTGAACATCCCGGCCGACCACCCTGCCCGCCAGGAGCAGGACACCTTCTTCGTCGAGCCGGCCGGGTCCGGGCTCGTGCTGCGCACCCACACCTCGCCGGTGCAGGTCCGCACGATGCTCGACCGCGAGCCGCCCATCTACGTCCTGTGTCCCGGCAAGGTGTTCCGCACCGACGATCTCGACGCGACCCACACGCCGGTGTTCCACCAGTTCGAGGGACTGGTGGTCGACGAAGGCATCACGATGGCCCACCTCAAGGGCACCCTGGACGCGTTCGTCCAGCGGCTGTTCGGCGAGGGCATCGTGACCCGGCTGCGTCCCAACTACTTCCCGTTCACCGAGCCGAGCGCCGAGATCGACTGCCGTTGCTGGATCTGCGGCGGGTCGGGCTCGCTGGACGGCGACAAGTGCCGCACCTGTGGTGGCACCGGCTGGATCGAGCTCGGCGGATCGGGGATGGTCAACCAGCGCGTGCTGCGGGCGGCGGGGGTCGACACCGACCGCTACACCGGCTTCGCGTTCGGGCTCGGCATCGAGCGCTCGCTCATGCAGCGCCACAACGTCGCCGACATGCACGACATCGTCGAGGGAGACGTCCGCTTCTCCCAGCAGTTCGGAATGGAGATCTGATGCACGCGCCCGTGTCCTGGCTGCGCGAGCTCGCCGACGTCCCCGCGGACGCCACCGGTGAGGACATCGCTGCTGCGCTCGTGCGCGTCGGCCTCGAGGAGGAGGGCCTGCACGGTGGCGACATCGCCGGTCCCCTCGTCGTCGGCCGGGTGCTGTCGGTCGAGCCCGAGCCGCAGAAGAACGGCAAGACGATCAACTGGTGCACCGTCGACGTCGGCGAGCACGGCCAGCGCGTCTCCGAGGGCAAGGCCCAGGAGATCGTCTGCGGGGCGCACAACTTCACCGTCGGTGACCTCGTCGTCTGCGTGCTCCCCGGGGGGGTGCTGCCGGGCGGGTTCGAGATCTCCGCACGGAAGACCTACGGCCACGTGTCCAACGGCATGATCTGCTCGGCCCGCGAGCTCGGGCTCGGTGAGGACCACGACGGCATCATCGTGCTGTCGGAGCTGTTGGGTGCCGAGGCTGCCGCCACCCTCACCCCTGGTGACGACGCCATCGCGTTGCTCGGCCTGGCCGACGAGGTCGTGGAGGTCAACGTCACCCCCGACCGCGGCTACTGCTTCTCGATGCGTGGCATCGCGCGCGAGTACGCGTTGTCGACCGGCGCGGCGTTCCGCGACCCCGCCGAGATCACGACCCCGGAGCCCACCGGCGCCGGGTATGCCGTGGAGCTCGCCGATGCCTCGCCGCTCGAGGGCGTGCCGGGCTGCGACCGCTACGTCGCTCGCGTCGTGCGCGGCGTCGACGTCACGGCGTCGAGCCCCCGCTGGATGCAGAAGCGGCTCACGCAGGTCGGGATGCGACCGATCTCGCTGGCGGTCGACGTCACCAACTACGTGATGATGCTGCTGGGCCAGCCGCTGCACGCCTTCGACCTCGACACCCTGTCGGGTTCGATCGGGACCCGTCGCGCCCGGCCGGGGGAGAAGCTCACCACGCTCGACGACGTCGCGCGCGCGCTCGACCCCGAGGACCTCCTCATCGTCGACGGGGCCGACACCCCGCTGGCCATCGCGGGGGTCATGGGTGGCGCTGCCTCGGAGGTCACCGAGAGGACCACCAACGTCCTGATCGAGGCGGCCCACTTCGACCCGATCACCGTGGCCCGGTCCTCGCGTCGGCACCGCCTCACCACCGAGGCGTCCAAGCGGTTCGAGCGCGGCGTCGACCACGCCGTCGCCGCAGCTGCCGCGCAGCTGGCGGTCGACCTGCTGGTCGAGCACGGAGGTGGCACGGCTGACGCCGGCGTCACCGACGTCGACCACCGCGCGCCGGCCCAGCCGTTCGACTTCGACACCACCCTGCCGACCCGCTACATCGGGCTCGACTACCCCCGTGAGGAGGTGCTCGCGACGCTTCGCGCCATCGGCTGCGTGGTGACGGCAACCGAATCCGGCGCCGGCGCCGGCGCAGACCTCGTCAGCGTGCTGCCGCCCTCCTGGCGGCCCGACCTCACCAACGGACCCGAGCTGGTCGAGGAGGTCGCGCGGGCGCGTGGCTACGACCAGATCCCGTCGGTCCTGCCCCAGCCCAAGGCGGCCGGCCGCGGCCTCACCCATGGCCAGCGCATCCGTCGGGTCGTCGCCACGACCTTGGCCCACCAGGGCCTCACCGAGGTGCTGAGCTATCCGTTCGTCTCCCGGTCGCTGTTCGACCGGCTCGGCCTGCCCGCTGACGACGAGCGCAGGCGCGTGGTCTCGCTGGTGAACCCGCTGTCCGACGAGGCGCCCGTCATGCGCACGTCGGTGCTCGACACCCTGCTCGACACCCTGCGCCGCAACGTCGCTCGTGGTGCGCGCGACATCGCCGTCTACGAGATCGGCCTCGTCACGCGCGCCCAGCAGGACCCCACGAGCGCGCCCGTCCCCGGCATCGAGTCGCGTCCCGACGACGAGACGCTCGCCGCCATCCTCGGTGCCGTGCCGGCGCAGCCCCGCCACGCGGCATACGCGGCTGCTGGTGAGGTCGAGCACGGAGGGCCCTGGGGGCCGGGTCGCAAGGCCGACACCTCGGACGCCGTGGCGTGGGCCCTGGCGGTGGGCCGGTCCGTGGGCCTGGACCTCGTGGTCGCGTCGGTCGTCCGTGCCCCGTGGCACCCCGGGCGCTGCGCCGAGCTGGCCCTGGCCGACGGCACAGTGGTGGGCTACGCGGGTGAGCTGCACCCCAAGGTGACGGCCGCCCTCGAGCTGCCCGCGCGCACCGTCGCCGGCGAGCTCGACGTCGACGTGCTCGTCGCGGCGACGGGCACGCCCCTGCAGGCGAGTGCCTTGTCGACCTATCCGTTGGCCCACACGGACGTCGCCCTCGTGGTCGACGAGACCGTGCCGGCAGCCGCCGTGGAGGCAGCCCTGCGCGAGGGCGCGGGGGAGAGCCTCGAGTCCGTGGCGTTGTTCGACGTCTACCGCGGCGAGCAGGTCGAGTCGGGCAAGAAGTCGCTGGCCTACCGCCTGACCTTCCGTGCCACCGACCGGACGCTGACCACCGACGAGGTGAGTGCGCTGCGCGACAAGGCCGTCGCCGCGGCCGCGGCCCACACCGGCGCGATCCAGCGGTGAGCGCTGCTCCCGTCGCCGTGGTGACCGGCGCCTCCCGCGGCATCGGTCAGCACCTCGCCACCGCCCTCGAGCAGGCCGGGTATGCCGTGGAGCGCGGTTCGCGTTCGGTCGCGCCGGTCACCGACCGGTCGGCCGTCGAGCGTTGGGTGGCTGAGATCATCGCTCGCCGTGGGCGGATCGACCTGCTGGTCAACAATGCGGGTGTGATCGACGCCGAGGTGTCGCTGGCCGACAGCGACCCGGACGAGTGGTGGCAGACCGTCGAGGTGAACCTGCGCGGTCCCTACCTCATGACCCACGCGGTGCTCCCGCACATGGTGGCGGCGGGGTCGGGCCGGATCGTCAACATCAACTCGGGGGCGGCCTACCGCAACGGCGACAGCGCCACCGCCTACAACGTCAGCAAGGGGGCCCTCGCCCGCCTCACCGCCGCGACGGGCCTGAGCTCCGTCCACGGCGTGCGCGCCTTCGACCTGGCCCCCGGCGTGGTTCGCACCGACATGACCGAGGCGATGGACGCCCATCGCGACCGCACCGACTGGACCGAGCCGGCTGTCGTGGCGGAGCTGCTGCTAGCCATCGCTGCTGGCGAGCTCGACGAGTGGAACAGTCGCATGGTCCGCGCCGGCGTCGACACTCCTGAGTCTCTGCGCGCCCGAGCCGGTCGGGGGCTCGGCGAGGCCGACCGCACCTTGGGCCTGCTGCGCTGGGGCGACGACGACCCGCTGACCTGAACGAGCCGGCGTCGTCCATGCTCCGCGGTAGACCCGAGCCCTAGCCGGGAGGGCCGCACGTGCAGAGTGACACCCTCGGCGTCAGGGTGAGAGTGGCGGACTGCTCGCCATCCGGAGCGCGCGAGGGTCGCAGTCGGAACCTTGACCGGTTCGTCACCGGTCACCGCAAACCGCCCGACGACCTGGACCGTGCTGCCAGCAGCGACGCGGAACGGCTCGAACGGGGGCAAGGCCCGAGGCGACGAGGCCACGGCGGCGAATACCTGATCGGGACGAAGGGCGACAGACGCCCCCTGTCCCGCAACTCCCATCGCTGCGCCGAGCTCCACCCCCACGACGTCGAGGGCGTGGGCGCAGGGGTTCTGGAGCATCCCCAGGGTGACGTCCCAGAACCGGTTTACCCGTCATTCGCCACCCACGAGTGGTGCATGAGTGTGCACACTCGTGTATGTTTATGCACATGGTGAGAGCGGCAGTGGCAGGGGCGAGCGGGTATGCCGGAGGCGAGATCCTCCGGTTGCTGCTCGGGCACCCCGAGGTCGAGATCGGCGCGCTGACGGCGGGTTCCAGTGCCGGTCAGCGTCTGGGGGACGTCCACCCTCACCTCACGCCGCTCGCCGACCGGGTCATCGAGGACACCACGCTCGAGGTGCTCGCCGGGCATGACGTGGTGTTCCTCGCCCTGCCTCACGGCCACTCGGCCGCGCTCGCCGCGCAGCTGCCCGACTCGGTCACGGTGATCGACTGCGGCGCGGACTTCCGGTTGCGCGACGAGTCGGCGTGGACGACCTTCTACGACACCCCCTATGCCGGGTCGTGGGCCTACGGCCTGCCCGAGCTGCCCGTGGGCGGTGGCAGCCAGCGCGAGGCGCTCGTCGGGACCAGCCACATCGCAGTACCAGGCTGCTACCCGACTGCCGTCTCGCTGGCCCTCGCCCCCGGGTATGCCGCCGGGTTGCTGTCGGGGGAGGACGTGGTCGTCGTGGCGGCATCCGGCACCTCGGGCGCCGGCAAGTCCCTGAAGCCGCACCTGCTCGGCGCCGAGGTGATGGGAGCGATGTCCCCCTACGGCGTCGGTGGGGTCCACCGGCACACCCCCGAGATCGAGCAGAACCTCACGGCGGCCGGGGGAGTGGACAGCACCGACGTCCGCGTGTCCTTCACGCCAACGCTCGCGCCGATGCCACGGGGGATCCTCGCGACCTGCACCGCCCGCCTGGCCGACGGCGTGAGCGACACCGACGCACGCGGCATACGGGAGGCGTGGGCGAAGGCCTATGCCGACGAGCCGTTCGTCCACCTCCTGCCCGAAGGGCAGTGGCCGTCCACCGCGAGCGTCCTGGGCAGCAACTGCGTGCACATCCAGGTCACGTTCGACGACAGGACCGGGCGGGTCATCGCCGTCGCGGCGGTGGACAACCTCACCAAGGGAACGGCAGGTGCCGCTGTGCAGTGCATGAACCTCGCCCTCGGGCTGCCCGAGACAACCGGCCTGCCGATCGCAGGGGTGTCGCCATGAGCCTCCCGTTGCACCTGATGCGGCACGCCGAGCCGGTCGCCTTCGTCCGGCTGCCGGCCGGCCAGGAGCCCGCGTGGGACTGGCGGACCGGCCCGCTGGCCTCGATCACCTACACCGACAGCGAGACCTCGGTGGTCTGCGCGTTCGACTCGGTGCCCAAGGACGCTCGGGTGCAAGGACCGCTGACCGCGTTCGAGATCGCCGGGCCGCTGGACTTCTCGACGGTCGGTGTCCTGTCGGGCCTGCTCGAGCCGCTGGCCAAGCAGGGCATCAGCATCCTCGCGCTCTCGACCTACGACACCGACTGGATCCTCATCGGTTCCGAGCACGCCGACGAGGCGATGGCCACCTGGAAGCGTGGGGGCAACACCGCGGCACCGGCCAAGCTCTCGGGAGGCACCTCATGAGCGTGACCGCAGCGCAAGGTTTCCGGGCGTCCGGCGTCGTCGCCGGCCTCAAGGCCAGCGGAAACCCTGACCTCGCACTGGTCGTCAACGACGGCCCGGACCACCACGGCGCGGCAGTGTTCACCAGCAACAGGGTCGAGGCCGCCCCGGTCACCTGGTCGCGCCAGGTCGTCGGTGACGGCCGGGTCGATGCGGTGGTGCTCAACTCCGGTGGTGCCAACGCGTGCACGGGTGCCCAGGGCTTCGCCGACACCCACGCCACGGCCGAGAAGGTCGCCGAGGTCCTCGGCGTCTCCGCTGGTGACGTCGTCGTCTGCTCGACCGGTCTGATCGGCGAGCTGCTGCCCATGCCGGCACTCCTGGAGGGCGTCGAGCGCGCCGCCGGTGACCTTGCGGCGGACGGTGGCGTGGCCGCGGCGACCGCGATCAAGACCACCGACACGGTCCACAAGGTGGCGCAGGCACAGCGCGACGGCTGGGTCGTGGGCGGGATGGCCAAGGGCGCCGGCATGCTCGCTCCGGCGCTCGCCACGATGCTCGTCGTCGTGACGACCGATGCCGTCGTCGCGCCCGCGGAGCTGGATGGCGTCCTGCGCGCCGCCACAGCCGTGACCTTTGACCGCATCGACTCCGACGGCTGCCAGTCCACCAACGACACGGTCGTCCTGCTGGCGTCCGGCGCCTCCGGGGTCACGGTCGACGCAGCCGACCTCACTGCGGCCGTCACCGAGGTCTGCGCGAGCCTCGCCAGGCAGCTCATCGCCGACGCCGAGGGCGCCCGCCACGACATCGCCATCGAGGTGCGGACCGCTGCCTCCGTGGACGACGCGCTCGAGGTGGCTCGCTCGATCGCCCGCAACAACCTGTTCAAGTGTGCGGTCTTCGGCAACGACCCCAACTGGGGGCGCGTGCTCGCCGCCGTGGGCACCACCAAGGCTGCCTTCGCCCCCCACCAGCTCGACGTGTCGATCAACGGCGTCGAGGTATGCCGCGCGGGCGGCGTGGGCGAGGACCGCACCCTCGTGGACCTCACCCCCCGCGAGGTCCACGTGGTCGTCGACCTCCACGCCGGAGACCGCTCGGTCACGGTCTGGACCAACGACCTCACCCACGACTACGTCCACGAGAACTCGGCCTACTCCTCATGACCCCACCGCCCAGCCGTCCGACCAACACCGTTCGCGGCCACATCGGGGCCGCCGCCCTGCGCGTCGCCCAGGGCAAGGCCCAGACGCTCGTCGAAGCGCTGCCCTGGCTCGAGCAGTTCCGGGGCGCCCTCGTCGTCGTCAAGTACGGCGGCAACGCGATGGTGGACGACGGCCTCAAGGCCGCCTTCGCCCAGGACGTGGCCTTCCTGCGGTATGCCGGGCTGCGGCCCGTGGTCGTCCACGGCGGTGGTCCCCAGATCGCGACCATGCTCGACCGGCTGGGTCTGCAGAGCGAGTTCCGGGGCGGCCTGCGCGTCACGACGCCCGAGGTGATGGACGTCGTGCGGATGGTCCTCACGGGTCAGGTCGGTCGCGAGCTCGTCGGGCTGCTCAACCAGCACGGTCCCGTGGCCGTGGGGCTGTCCGGCGAGGACGCCGCCCTGTTCGGCGCCCGCCGCCGCGGCACCCGCGTCGACGGTGAAGAGGTCGACCTCGGACTGGTCGGGGACGTCGAGACGGTCAACCCCGGGGCGGTGCAGGACATCCTGGACGCCGGGCGCATCCCCGTCGTGTCCACCGTGGCTCCCGACCTCGACGTCGAAGGCCAGGTCCTCAACATCAACGCCGACACGGCCGCCGCAGCACTGGCCGTCGCGCTGAAGGCCCACAAGCTCGTCATGCTCACCGACGTCGAGGGCGTGTACGCCGACTGGCCGGACCGTGACTCGCTGCTGTCGTCGCTGACCGTGAGAGGAGCGCAAGAGCTGCTCGCCAAGGTCGACTCAGGGATGATCCCCAAGCTCGAGGCGTGCATCCGGGCGGTTGAGGGTGGCGTCCCCCAGGCGCACGTCATCGACGGACGCCAACCCCATTCCCTCCTCCTGGAGGTCTTCACCTCCGAGGGGATCGGCACGATGATCGTCCCGGACGAGGAGTCCTGATGGGTGCGCGCAACGACGAGCTGTTGGCCCGCTACCAGCGCTCGGTCATGGGTGTCTTCGGACTTCCGCCTCTGGTGCTGTCGCACGGCAGCGGGTGCCACGTCTGGGACGTCGACGGCAACCGCTACCTCGACCTCGTCGGCGGCATCGCCGTCAACGCGCTGGGCCACGGCCACCCGGCGCTGGTGAGTGCGATCAGCAAGCAGGCAGGTGAGGCGATCCACGTCTCCAACCTGTTCACCTCCGAGGGGCAGATCGCCCTGGCGGAGCGGCTGATCGAGCTCGCCGGCGCCCCAGAGGGCTCCGCCGTCTTCTTCGCGAACTCGGGGGCCGAGGCGATCGAGGCCGCGATCAAGCTGAGCCGCCGCACCGGCCGGTCGGGCATCGTCGCCGCCGAGGGAGCCTTCCACGGACGCACGACGGGTGCCCTGGCGCTGACCCACAAGCCCGCGTACCGCGAGCCCTTCGAGCCACTCATCGCCGGCGTCAGCCACGTCCCGTTCGGGGATGGAGCCGCCCTCCGTGCCGCCGTCACGTCCGAGACCGCCGCCGTCGTCCTCGAGCCGATGCAAGGTGAGGCCGGCGTGCTGAGCCCCGGCACGGCATACCTCCAGCTGGCCCGTGAGCTGACCCGGGAGCATGGCGCCCTGCTCGTCCTTGACGAGATCCAGACGGGCATCGGCCGCACCGGGACGTGGTTCGCCTTCCAGCAGGCGGGCATCGTCCCCGACGCCATCACCCTCGCCAAGGGGCTCGGCGGGGGAGTGCCCATCGGCGCGCTCGTCGCCTTCGGTCCCGAGGTGGCGGGGCTGCTCACGGCAGGTCAGCACGGCAGCACCTTCGGCGGCAACCCGCTCGCGGCGGCCGCCGGGCTGGCGGTCCTGGAGACCATCGAGGACCAGGGGCTGCTCGCCCACGCCGCGCAGGCTGGACAGCACCTCGCGGATTCCGTTCTCGCGCTTGGTCATCCGCTCATCACGGAGGTGCGTGGGGCCGGACTCCTGCGCGCCATCGTGCTCTCCCGGCCGGTGGCCGCGCAGGTGGCGTCCCTGGCGCGCGACGCGGGATTCATCGTCAATCCCGTTGCGCCGCAGGCGATCCGGCTTGCGCCACCTTTGGTCATCAGCACCGAGGAGCTGGACTCCTTCGTCAACGCCCTGCCCGCGCTGCTCGACGCAGCCACCAACTCCGAGGACACCGCATGAGCCTTCGTCACTTCCTGCGCGACGACGACCTGACCGCCGAAGAGCAGTCGCTGGTCCTCCAGCGGGCGCTCGAGCTGAAGGCTGCACCGTTCTCCCGACGTCCCCTCGAGGGCCCGCGCACCGTGGCCGTGGTGTTCGACAAGCCGACGCTGCGCACCCAGGTGTCCTTCGCCGGCGCCATCACCGGGTTGGGCGGCTACCCCCTCGTGGTGGACGGCAACCTCGCCCAGATCGGGGTCCGCGAGTCCATCGCCGACACGGCAAAGGTACTGGGCCGTCAGTCCGCAGCCATCGTGTGGCGCACCTTCGGCCAGGACCGCATCGAGGAGCTCGCTGCCCACGCCGGCGTCCCGGTGGTCAACGCGCTGACCGACGACTTCCACCCGTGCCAGATCCTCGCCGACCTCGTCACCGTCCTCGAGCACAAGGGCGCCCTGCCGGGCCTCACGCTCGGTTATGTCGGGGACGGCGCCAACAACATGGCCCACTCCTACCTCCTCGGCTGCGCCCTGTCCGGCATGCACGTCCGCATCGGGACGCCCACCAGTCACCAGCCCGACCCCGCCATCCTCGCGCGGGCCACCGAGATCGCCGCCGCGCAGGGTGGCTCGGTGCTGGTCACCGACGACGCCGGGGCAGCGGTCAAGGGTGTCGACGTCGTGGTCACCGACACCTGGGTCTCGATGGGGATGGAGGAGGAGAAGGGCGAGCGTCAGGGGGCGGCCAGCCCGTTCACGCCGTACGCCGTGACCCAGGAGCTCATGGCCCAGGCGGCGGCCGACGCCATCTTCCTCCACTGCCTGCCGGCCTACCGGGGCTTCGAGGTCGAAGCCGCAGTCATCGACGGACCCCAGTCCGTGGTCTGGGACGAGGCCGAGAACCGCCTCCACGCACAGAAGGCCCTCCTGTCGTTCCTCCTCGAGGGCGCCGAAGGCACAGAGGAGGCCTGAGCCGATGAGCCTCGCTGCCACCCGGACCGGTCGCCAGCAACGGATCGTGACCATCCTCGGGCGCACCGAGGTCCGGTCGCAGAACGAGCTGCTCGACCTGCTCGCCGACGACGGGATCGACGTCACCCAGGCCACCTTGTCGCGTGACCTCCTGGAGCTCGGGGCCGTCAAGGTCCGCTCCGGACGCACGCTCGTCTATGCCGTGCCGGGGGAGGGTGGCGACCGCACCGCTCGTCCGGCGCCCGACCGCACCCAGCTCACCGCCCGACTACGGCGGGTGTGCGAGGAGCTGCTCGTGACGGCCGAGCCGTCGCACAACCTCGTCGTGCTGCGCACTCCTCCGGGGGCGGCGAACTACCTCGCCTCGGCCATCGACCACGCGGCACTGGCGGGGGTGCTGGGCACCATCGCCGGTGACGACACCATCATGGTCATCACCACCGGGACCGCGGCCAGCCGCAAGGTTGCTACCGACCTCCTCGGCCAGGCCACCCCCCACACGGAGGAGAACGAGTGAGCGAGGAGAAGGTCAGCCTCTGGGGCGGACGCTTTGCGGGAGGGCCGGCCGATGCGCTGGCCGCGCTCAGCAAGTCCACCCACTTCGACTGGCGGCTCGCGCAGTACGATATCGCCGGGTCACGAGCCCACGCCCGGGTGCTGCACTCCGCGGGCCTGCTCGACGATGACGGCCTCGACGCCATGCTCGCGGGGCTGGCCCAGCTGGCCGACGACGTGCGCTCCGGGGCGTTCCTGCCGGCCGAGGACGATGAGGACGTGCACACCGCCCTCGAACGCGGCCTGCTCGACCGGGCGGGAGCCGACGTCGGTGGACGGCTGCGCGCCGGCCGGTCCCGGAACGACCAGGTGGCCACCCTGTTCCGGATGTACCTGCGCGACCACGCCCGGTCGGTGGCGGCGTTGGTGCTCGACGTCGTCGACGCCCTCGTCGACCAGTCCACCAGGAACGCCGACGTGCCGATGCCGGGGCGCACTCACCTGCAGCACGCCCAGCCGGTCCTGCTCGCACACCACCTGCTCGCCCACGCCTGGGCCCTGTTGCGCGATGTCCAGCGGCTCCAGGACTGGGACGCGCGGGCTGCGGTCTCGCCATACGGCTCCGGCGCGCTCGCTGGCTCCTCGCTCGGCCTCGACCCCGAGGCGGTCGCCGCAGACCTCGGGTTCACCACATCGGTCGAGAACTCCATCGACGGCACCGCCTCCAGGGACTTCGTCGCCGAGTTCGCCTTCGTCGCCGCGATGACCGCGGTCGACATCTCGCGGCTCGCCGAGGAGGTGGTGATCTGGGCGACCAAGGAGTTCTCCTTCGTCAGGCTCGACGACGCCTACTCGACCGGGTCGAGCATCATGCCGCAGAAGAAGAACCCCGATGTCGCCGAGCTGGCGCGCGGTAAGGCTGGTCGCCTCGTCGGCGACCTGACCGGCCTGATGACCACCCTCAAGGCGTTGCCGCTGGCCTACAACCGCGACCTCCAGGAGGACAAGGAGCCGGTGTTCGACGCCGTCGACACCCTCGAGGTCCTCCTGCCGGCGTTCAGCGGGATGGTGGCGACGATGGTGTTCGACACCGACCGGCTCGCCTCGCTGGCGCCGCAGGGCTTCTCGCTGGCCACCGACATCGCCGAGTGGCTGGTCCGTGAGGGAGTGCCGTTCCGGGTGGCCCACGAGGTCGCCGGCGCGTGCGTCCGGGTCTGCGAGGACCGGGGGATCGAGCTGTGGGACCTGACCGACGCCGACCTGGCGGAGGTCTCGGAGCACCTGACGCCGGGAGTTCGCAGCGTCCTGTCCGTCGAAGGCTCGCTGGCCTCCCGCAACGCCAAGGGAGGCACCGCACCGGAGCGGGTCGCGGAGCAGCGGAACCGGGTCGTGGAGGCGGTCAACGCTGCCCGTGCGTGGGCCAGCGTGCCCATCGTGGTGCGCTGACGGCATACCCGTCGGCCGGCTTCCGAGAAATCTCGGGAGCCACGCGATAGGTTCGTGACGCGGGTCACAGGCGATCCGCATCCTCCTTGCGAAGGGAAGGTGTCATGGGCGTCAGCGACGACCTCACGGCGGCTGCGGGACACGTGGCCGGGCTCCGACGGGCGGTGACCGCGCTCTCCAAGGAGCTCGGCAACACCATCGACATCCAGCGGCTGCGCGACGACGTCGTGCGCCTTGCCGACGACGTCGACCTCGTGGCCCGAGGTGCCGGAGTGGGCTCCCAGGACCGCGCCGGAGGCCCGGGCGAGATCGTCTTCATCACGGACGAGGAGTACGACCCCTCCCTGTGGTCCGACGCCGAGGACGAGGGCGTCGGCCCCTCCAGGGACCACTGAGGTGGCCTACGTCCCCTTCAGCGGAGGCGTTCATGCACCAGGCCGGGCCCGCATCGCGGCTCGCACGCTGCGCGAGGACCGCTGGTGGCTCCAGCCGTTCGTCACCTTCGTCTGCTTCACGGCCTGGCTCCTCTATGGCCTGGTTCGCGCGAGCCTCCAGAAGGACTACTTCGTCGCCGACTACGGCTACCTCACGCCGTTCTACTCGCCCTGCCTGTCCACCTCGTGCGTCCCGGGCTCGACCCACTTCGGCACGCCCTTCGGCGAGTGGCCCGCGCTCATCCCGTTCGCCGCGCTCACGCTGCCGTTCCTGCTGCTCTTCCGGCTGACCTGCTACTACTACCGCAAGGCCTACTACCGCTCGTTCTGGGTGAGCCCCCCCGCGTGTGCGGTTCCCGAGGCGCACCAAGCCTACTCCGGGGAGACCCGGTTCCCGCTCATCATGCAGAACCTGCACCGCTACTTCTTCTACGCCGCCGTGGTGATCTCGCTCATCAACACCTACGACGTGCTTCACGCGTTCCGCGGCAGGGACGGCGGCTTCGGGCTGGGTCTGGGCACACTGATCCTGCTGGCCAACGTCGTGCTCCTGTGGTGCTACACGCTGGGTTGCCACTCCTGTCGCAACATCGTGGGCGGGCGGCTCAACCACTTCAGCAAGCACCCGTTGCGCTACAAGGCGTGGGGCCTGGTGGGCAAGCTCAACGCCCGCCACATGACCTACGCCTGGGTGACCCTCGGCAGCCTCGTCGTCACCGACGCCTACATCGCGCTGGTGGCTTCCGGCTCGATCTCCGACCTCCGCCTCATCAACTAAGGGACCGCCTGTGACCGACCTCGAACGCCACGAGTACGACGTCATCGTCATCGGAGCCGGCGGTGCCGGGCTGCGGGCGGCGATCGAGGCTCGCGAGCAGGGGCTGCGGACCGCTGTGATCTGCAAGAGCCTGTTCGGCAAGGCGCACACGGTCATGGCCGAGGGCGGCATCGCGGCGTCGATGGGCAACGCCAACGCGAAGGACAACTGGGAGACCCACTTCCGCGACACGATGCGTGGCGGCAAGTTCCTCAACAACCCGCGGATGGCCGAGCTCCACGCCAAGGAAGCCCCCATGAGGGTGTGGGAGCTCGAGACCTACGGCGCACTCTTCGACCGCACTCCCGACGGCAAGATCAGCCAGCGCAACTTCGGGGGCCACGAGTACCCCCGGCTCGCGCACGTCGGCGACCGCACCGGCCTCGAGCTGATCCGCACCCTCCAGCAGAAGATCGTCAGCCTCCAGCAGGAGGACCACCGCGAGACCGGCGACTACGAGAGCCGGCTCCGGGTCTTTGCCGAGCTCACCATCAGCGACATCCTCAAGGGCGAGGACGGCGCCGTCTCGGGTGCGTTCGGCTACTGGCGCGAGTCAGGCCGCTTCGTGCTGTTCTCTGCGCCGGCCGTCATCCTCGCCACGGGGGGTATCGGCAAGTCCTTCAAGGTCACCAGCAACTCGTGGGAGTACACCGGCGACGGCCACGCGCTGGCCCTGCGCGCCGGCGCCTCGCTCGTCAACATGGAGTTCATCCAGTTCCACCCCACGGGCATGGTCTGGCCGCCTTCGGTCAAGGGCATCCTCGTCACCGAGTCGGTGCGCGGCGACGGCGGAGTGCTGCGCAACTCCGAGGGGAAGCGCTTCATGTTCGACTACGTCCCCGACGTCTTCCGTGGCCAGTACGCCGACACTGAGGAGGAGGCGGACCGCTGGTACAAGGACCCCGAGAACAACAAGCGACCCCCAGAGCTGCTGCCCCGGGACGAGGTTGCCCGCGCCATCAACAACGAGGTCAAGGAGGGGCGCAGTTCACCCCATGGTGGCGTCTTCCTGGACGTGTCCACGCGCCTGCCCGCCGAGGAGATCCGCCGACGGCTCCCGTCGATGCACCACCAGTTCAAGGAGCTGGCCGACGTCGACATCACGGCCGAGCCCATGGAGGTCGGCCCCACGTGCCACTACGTCATGGGCGGCGTCGAGGTCGACGCCGACACCGCGGCCACCAGCGTGCCCGGACTGTATGCCGCGGGCGAGGTTGCTGGAGGCATGCACGGTTCCAACCGCCTCGGCGGAAACAGCCTGTCGGACCTGCTCGTCTTCGGCCGCCGGGCGGGTGTTGGCGCGGCGGAATACGTTGGTGCACTGGGGAACTCACGTCCCGCCATCAGCGACGCCGACGTCGACCAGGCCGCCGAGACGGCACTGGCGCCGTTCCGGGAGGCCTCGGAGAATCCCTACACGCTCCACCAGGAGCTCCAGCAGAAGATGAACGACCTCGTCGGGATCATCCGGCGTGAGGGTGAGGTCCGCGAGGCCCTCGACATGCTTGACGACCTTGACGAGCGCGCCAAATCCGTTGGGGTGGAAGGCCATCGGCAGTTCAACCCCGGATGGCACCTCGCCCTCGACCTCCGCAACATGCTCGCGGTGTGCCGCTGCGTCGCCCTCGCGGCACTGGAGCGCACCGAGTCCCGCGGTGGACACACCCGCGAGGACTTCCCGGCCATGGACCCGCAGTGGCGAGGGGTCAACCTGATCTGCACGCTCGACGAGTCCGGCGGCGTGCAGCTCAAGCGGCAGCCGGTGCCCGAGATCCGCCAGGACCTGCTCGAGCTCTTCGAGCGCACCGAGCTGTCCAAGTACCTCACCGAACCCGAACTGTCCCGCCTCGACGCGGGCGGTGCCCATAGTGCGCAGGGGAGTGACCAGTCATGAGCTACGAGGCCAAGTTCAGGGTGTGGCGGGGCGATGCCGGCGGCGGTGGCCTCGAGGACTACGCGGTGGAGGTGAACGAGGGTGAGGTCGTCCTCGACATCATCCACCGGCTCCAGGCGACCCAGACGCCAGACCTCGCGGTGCGCTGGAACTGCAAGGCCGGCAAGTGCGGGTCGTGCAGCGCCGAGATCAACGGCATGCCGCGACTGCTCTGCATGACCCGGATGAGCACGTTCACGGAGGACCAGACCATCACGGTGACGCCGCTGCGGACCTTTCCGGTGATGCGCG
Source organism: Pedococcus sp. P3_C7 (assembly GCF_056402615.1). Lineage (NCBI taxonomy): Bacteria > Bacillati > Actinomycetota > Actinomycetes > Micrococcales > Intrasporangiaceae > Pedococcus > Pedococcus sp. P3_C7. The sequence continues at coordinate 305,662 of NZ_JBFUHC010000001.1, forward strand.
ACCTGGTGACCGACGTGTCCTTCAACTACCAGAAGGCGCGTGAGGTGCAGGCGTTCTCCCCGCCCGCGGACCTGCAGCCCGGCGAGTACCGCATGCAGCAGGTCGACGTGGAGCGGAGCCAGGAGTTCCGCAAGTGCATCGAGTGCTTCCTCTGCCAGGACGTCTGCCACGTGGTGCGCGACCACGAGGACAACAAGACGAACTTCGCGGGCCCGCGCTTCCTGATGCGGGTCGCGGAGCTCGACATGCACCCGCTGGACACGGCAGACCGCCGTCCGGCGGCCAAGGAGGAGCACGGGCTCGGCTACTGCAACATCACCAAGTGCTGCACCGAGGTCTGCCCCGAACACATCAAGATCACCGACAACGCGCTCATCCCGCTCAAGGAGCGTGTCGTCGACCGCCACTACGATCCCGTCGTGTGGCTGGGCAACAAGATCCGTCGTCGCGGCGCCTGACCCGGGCGTTCTTCGCCGGCGACGTCCTCGACGTGGCTCCGGCCCTGCTCGGGGCCACGATCACGCACGCGGGCGTCACCGTGCGACTCACCGAGGTCGAGGCGTATGCCGGGGAGTCTGACCCCGGGTCGCACGCCTTTCGTGGGCCGACCCCGCGCACGGAGGTGATGTTCGGCCCGGCCGGCCACCTGTACGTCTACTTCACCTACGGCATGCACTGGTGCGCGAACATCGTGTGCGGCCCGCGCGGTGAGGCCAGCGCAGTCCTCCTGCGCGCCGGTGAGGTGGTGGCAGGCGAGGACCTCGCGGCTTCCCGACGCGTCGGGGTGGCGCGTCGCGACTGGGCGAGGGGTCCGGCCCGCCTCGCGACGACCCTCGCCCTGCGCGGCGAGCAGTCCGGCCTTGACGCCTGTATGCCGCGTGGCCCCGTCACGCTGGAGGGTCCGGTCCGCGGCGCGCGTGACTACCCCGTCCGGTCCGGTCCCCGCGTCGGGGTGTCCGGTGCAGGGGGTGACGACGCGGCATACCCCTGGCGGTTCTGGCTGGACGGTGACCCCACCGTCTCGGCGTACCGACCGGCACCGAATCGACCAACCACGTCCCGTGCACGCCGGTCACCGGCATAGGGCAGGCTGTGCGACGTGCCGCGACAGCGCGGCACGTCGTGCGACGCGAAGGAGCGACCCACCGTGAGCAACATCCTCGACGAGCTGCAGTGGCGGGGACTGGTGGCCCAGACCACCGACGAGTCCGCGCTGCGCGACGCCCTCGCCGACGGGCCGATCACGGCGTACTGCGGCTTCGACCCCACCGCACCGTCACTGCACTTCGGGAACCTCGTCCAGCTGGTGGTGATGCGACACCTGCAGCGAGCAGGACACCGGGTCATCTGTCTCGTCGGCGGGTCGACCGGGCTGATCGGGGACCCCCGACCCTCGTCCGAACGTGTCCTCAAGACGAAGGAGCAGACCGCCGAGTGGGTGGCGAACATCGAGCGGCAGGTGCGTCCCTTCCTGTCCGTGGAGGGGGACAACCCCGCGATCTTCGTCAACAACCTCGACTGGACTGCCCCGATGTCGGCCCTGGACTTCCTGCGTGACATCGGGAAGCACTTCCGGGTCAACCAGATGGTGAAGAAGGACGCGGTGGCGGCCCGGCTGAACTCCGAGGAGGGGATCTCCTACACCGAGTTCAGCTACCAGCTGCTGCAGGGCCTGGACTACCTCCAGCTGTTCCGCGACTACGGCTGCACGCTGCAGACCGGTGGGCAGGACCAGTGGGGCAACCTCACCGCGGGGTCAGACCTGATCCACCGGGTGGAGGGCGAGTCGGTGCACCTGCTGACGACGCCCCTGCTCACGGATGCCGCCGGCAACAAGTTCGGCAAGAGCGAGGGCAACGCCATCTGGCTGTCCCCCGAGATGACCAGCCCCTACGCCTTCTACCAGTACTGGATCAACACCGAGGACGCCTCGGTGGTCACGCTGCTCAAGGTCTTCACCGACAGGTCGGCCCCTCAGATCGCGGAGCTCGAGAAGTCGCTGGCGGAGAAGCCGTTCCTGCGTGAGGCGCAGAAGGCCCTGGCGGCCGATGTGACGACGCTCGTCCACGGAGCGGCGGCGACGGCCGCTGTGCAGGCTGCCTCCGAGGCGCTGTTCGGCAAGGGGGACGTGTCGGCGCTCGATGAGCAGACCCTCGTCGACGCGACCGGCGAGCTGCCCGGCGGAGAGGTGGCCGTGGGGACGTCGGTCACCGACGCCCTCGTGGCGGTGGGACTGGTGGACTCCCGCAACGCAGCCCGCCGGGCGATCGGTGACGGCGGCGCCTCGCTGAACAACGTCAAGCTGGTTGACCCGGAGCAGGTGCTGCAGGAGTCCGACTTCCTGCACGGGCGGGTGGCGCTGCTCCGCCGGGGCCGCAAGTCCCTGGCCGCAGGGCGACGGCGTTCCTGAGGCCCACAGGCCGCTGACCAGCGGATTTGTGTTTTGCAGCAGGCGCCGTCTACTGTTCTCGACGTCAGCCCGACAGGGAGGAACGGACACCACCGCGGTGAACGAAAGTTCACGCGAAGTAGGCCGGTCCCGGGGCAGACCCCACCGAACAGCAACTGGGAAACCAGGACGCTTCGGAGCGCCCGCAAGGGTGGTCAGGAGCGGGTCGAGAGACTGCTACAGTGGGCGCCCCGCCGCAAAGCAAGCGCTTCGCCGGAGGGCATCCGCACCGCCTGAAAGGGCAGTCGGACGCCGGACAGCGAGTTTCTGGAAACAGAGACAGCCTGCTAGAGTGGGACACCTCGCGGAGAGCCAAGCGCGCTCGATCCACCGCTTCCAGCTGGAAGCGCAAGGATTTGACGCCCAAGAGCGATGCGAGTAACTTTGAAGGGTTGCCCCGGAGACAGACCGAAAGGTCAGTCGATGGTGCGCGTCCGAACCTTGAGAACTCAACAGCGTGTCAAAAATCGATGCCAATTACCTCGTCTCGAGGTGGCAGCGAACCGGGCCTACGGCTTGGGGATGCAGTCACGTCGAACGAAAATCCTTTGGTTGACAATGAATTTCTAGCAATAGCTAGTTGTTCTTGCTCAGTCAGTGAAACAACCCTTCTTGGGTAGCAGTTTCGTGGTCTTCGGACCACGAGCTAAACATCAATGGAGAGTTTGATCCTGGCTCAGGACGAACGCTGGCGGCGTGCTTAACACATGCAAGTCGAACGGTGACGGTGGGAGCTTGCTCCTACCTGATCAGTGGCGAACGGGTGAGTAACACGTGAGTAACCTGCCCCAGACTCTGGAATAACCCCGGGAAACCGGAGCTAATACCGGATACGAGACGAAGCTGCATGGCTATCGTCTGGAAAGTTTTTCGGTCTGGGATGGACTCGCGGCCTATCAGCTTGTTGGTGAGGTAATGGCTCACCAAGGCGACGACGGGTAGCCGGCCTGAGAGGGCGACCGGCCACACTGGGACTGAGACACGGCCCAGACTCCTACGGGAGGCAGCAGTGGGGAATATTGCACAATGGGCGAAAGCCTGATGCAGCGACGCCGCGTGAGGGATGACGGCCTTCGGGTTGTAAACCTCTTTCAGCAGGGAAGAAGCGAAAGTGACGGTACCTGCAGAAGAAGCACCGGCTAACTACGTGCCAGCAGCCGCGGTAATACGTAGGGTGCGAGCGTTGTCCGGAATTATTGGGCGTAAAGAGCTTGTAGGCGGTTTGTCGCGTCTGCTGTGAAAATCCGGGGCTCAACCCCGGACTTGCAGTGGGTACGGGCAGACTAGAGTGTGGTAGGGGAGACTGGAATTCCTGGTGTAGCGGTGAAATGCGCAGATATCAGGAGGAACACCGATGGCGAAGGCAGGTCTCTGGGCCACTACTGACGCTGAGAAGCGAAAGCATGGGGAGCGAACAGGATTAGATACCCTGGTAGTCCATGCCGTAAACGTTGGGAACTAGGTGTGGGTCTCATTCCACGAGATCCGTGCCGCAGCTAACGCATTAAGTTCCCCGCCTGGGGAGTACGGCCGCAAGGCTAAAACTCAAAGGAATTGACGGGGGCCCGCACAAGCGGCGGAGCATGCGGATTAATTCGATGCAACGCGAAGAACCTTACCAAGGCTTGACATATGCGAGAACGCTGCAGAGATGCAGAACTCTTTGGACACTCGCATACAGGTGGTGCATGGTTGTCGTCAGCTCGTGTCGTGAGATGTTGGGTTAAGTCCCGCAACGAGCGCAACCCTCGTTCTATGTTGCCAGCACGTAATGGTGGGGACTCATAGGAGACTGCCGGGGTCAACTCGGAGGAAGGTGGGGATGACGTCAAATCATCATGCCCCTTATGTCTTGGGCTTCACGCATGCTACAATGGCCGGTACAAAGGGCTGCGAAACCGCGAGGTGGAGCGAATCCCAAAAAACCGGTCTCAGTTCGGATTGGGGTCTGCAACTCGACCCCATGAAGTCGGAGTCGCTAGTAATCGCAGATCAGCAACGCTGCGGTGAATACGTTCCCGGGCCTTGTACACACCGCCCGTCAAGTCACGAAAGTCGGTAACACCCGAAGCCGGTGGCCCAACTCTTTGAGGGGGAGCCGTCGAAGGTGGGACTGGCGATTGGGACTAAGTCGTAACAAGGTAGCCGTACCGGAAGGTGCGGCTGGATCACCTCCTTTCTAAGGAGCACTGGTCGCGAAAGCGATCCAGAGCCTGGTCTGTAGGCGTACGTCCTACACCAGGAGCTCAAGGGTGGAACATCGATTATTTGGCGCTGACATCATCTCGCAAGCAAGTACAGGTCTTCGGACTGGGAACGCGACCGAGAGGGTGCCGGCGCCTGACACGTTGTTGGGTCCTGAGGGCTTCGGGCGAAAGCTTGAACCTCAGGCCGGTAGATCGGCCAGGACCCTTCCCACGGATGAACCACCGCACGGTGCTGTTGAACAGACACACTGCGGTAGGCACCGACACGGGGAAGGGGCCGCCCGTACCTTGAGAACTACACAGTGGACGCGAGCATCTTTGTAAACTCAAGTTTATAAGGGCAAACGGTGGATGCCTTGGCACCAGGAACCGAAGAAGGACGTAGGAATCTGCGATAAGCCTCGGGGAGTCGATAACCAGACTGTGATCCGAGGATTTCCGAATGGGGAAACCCGGCTGGAGGCAAGTCCAGTCACTCCCGCCTGAACACATAGGGCGGGTAGAGGGAACGTGGGGAAGTGAAACATCTCAGTACCCACAGGAAGAGAAAGCAACCGCGATTCCGTGAGTAGTGGCGAGCGAAAGCGGAACAGGCTAAACCGATCATGTGTGATAGCTGTCAGGCGTTGCATGGTCGGGGTCGTGGGACTTTTCAGTCAGTACTGACATTCTGACATGGAGTCAAAAATGCGCGTTATAGTCGAAGGGCATTGAAAGGCCCGGCACAGAGGGTGCGACCCCCGTAGACGAAATGATGTGCACTCCAGAGAAGTATCCCAAGTAGCACGGGGCCCGAGAAATCCCGTGTGAATCTGGCGGGACCACCCGCTAAGCCTAAATATTCCCTGGTGACCGATAGCGGACAAGTACCGTGAGGGAAAGGTGAAAAGTACCCCGGGAGGGGAGTGAAATAGATCCTGAAACCGTTTGCCTACAATCCGTTGGAGCCTCCTTGTGGGGTGACAGCGTGCCTTTTGAAGAATGAGCCTGCGAGTTAGTGCTCAGTGGCGAGGTTAACCCGTGTGGGGAAGCCGTAGCGAAAGCGAGTCCGAATAGGGCGATTTAGTCGCTGGGTCTAGACCCGAAGCGGAGTGATCTACCCATGGCCAGGTTGAAGCGACGGTAAGACGTCGTGGAGGACCGAACCCACTTAGGTTGAAAACTGAGGGGATGAGCTGTGGGTAGGGGTGAAAGGCCAATCAAACTCCGTGATAGCTGGTTCTCCCCGAAATGCATTTAGGTGCAGCGTCACGTGTTTCTTACCGGAGGTAGAGCTACTGGATAGCTAATGGGCCTCACCAGGTTACTGACGTTAGCCAAACTCCGAATGCCGGTAAGTGAGAGCGTGGCAGTGAGACTGCGGGGGATAAGCTCCGTAGTCGAGAGGGAAACAGCCCAGACCACCATCTAAGGTCCCTAAGCGTGTGCTAAGTGGGAAAGGATGTGGAGTTGCATTGACAACCAGGAGGTTGGCTTAGAAGCAGCCACCCTTTAAAGAGTGCGTAATAGCTCACTGGTCAAGTGATTCCGCGCCGACAATGTAGCGGGGCTCAAGCACACCACCGAAGCTGTGGCATTGACACTTTGCCCGGCCGTGACATCTGAGGATCCACGGTCCAAGCGTGTTGATGGGTAGGGGAGCGTCGTGTGGCCAGGGAAGCGGCGGAGTGATCCAGCCGTGGAGGCCACACGAGTGAGAATGCAGGCATGAGTAGCGAATGACGGGCGAGAAACCCGTCCGCCGAATATCCAAGGGTTCCAGGGTCAAGCTAATCTGCCCTGGGTAAGTCGGGACCTAAGGCGAGGCCGACAGGCGTAGTCGATGGACATCCGGTTGATATTCCGGAACCGGCGAAGAACCGCCCATGACGAACCTAGTGATGCTAAGCGCCTGAAGCTCGATGACGTCTTCGGACTGATTCGAGTGGAGCGCGCGACCCGATCTAGTACTAGTCAAGCGATGGAGAGACGCAGGAAGGTAGCTGAGCGTGGCGATGGTAGTCCACGTCTAAGGGTGTAGGGAGTGAGATAGGCAAATCCGTCTCACACATATCCTGAGACCTGATGGGTAACCCGTATGGGTGAAATCAGTGATCCTATGCTGCCAAGAAAATCTTCTAGCGAGGTTCGAGCCGCCCGTACCCCAAACCGACTCAGGTGGATAGGTAGAGAATACCAAGGCGATCGAGTGAATCGTGGTTAAGGAACTCGGCAAAATACCCCCGTAACTTCGGGAGAAGGGGGGCCCTGATCGTGACGGCACTTGCTGCCCGAGCGTGATCGGCCGCAGAGACCAGGGAGAAGCGACTGTTTACTAAAAACACAGGTCCGTGCGAAGTCGCAAGACGATGTATACGGACTGACGCCTGCCCGGTGCTGGAAGGTTAAGAGGACGGGTTAGTTCTTCGGGACGAAGCTCAGAATTTAAGCCCCAGTAAACGGCGGTGGTAACTATAACCATCCTAAGGTAGCGAAATTCCTTGTCGGGTAAGTTCCGACCTGCACGAATGGCGTAACGACTTCTCCACTGTCTCAACCACGAACTCGGCGAAATTGCACTACGAGTAAAGATGCTCGTTACGCGCAGCAGGACGGAAAGACCCCGGGACCTTTACTACAGCTTGGTATTGGTGTTCGGTACGGCTTGTGTAGGATAGGTGGGAGACTTTGAAGCCGGCACGCCAGTGTCGGTGGAGTCAACGTTGAAATACCACTCTGGTCGTTCTGGATATCTAACCTCGGTCCGTGATCCGGATCAGGGACAGTGCCTGGTGGGTAGTTTAACTGGGGCGGTTGCCTCCTAAAAGGTAACGGAGGCGCCCAAAGGTTCCCTCAGCCTGGTTGGCAATCAGGTTTTGAGTGTAAGTGCACAAGGGAGCTTGACTGTGAGACAGGCATGTCGAGCAGGGACGAAAGTCGGGACTAGTGATCCGGCGGTGGCTTGTGGAAGCGCCGTCGCTCAACGGATAAAAGGTACCCCGGGGATAACAGGCTGATCTTGCCCAAGAGTCCATATCGACGGCATGGTTTGGCACCTCGATGTCGGCTCGTCGCATCCTGGGGCTGGAGTAGGTCCCAAGGGTTGGGCTGTTCGCCCATTAAAGCGGTACGCGAGCTGGGTTTAGAACGTCGTGAGACAGTTCGGTCCCTATCCGCTGTGCGCGTAGGAAACTTGAGAAGGGCTATCCCTAGTACGAGAGGACCGGGATGGACGAACCTCTGGTGTGTCAGTTGTTCTGCCAAGAGCACGGCTGATTAGCTACGTTCGGAAACGATAACCGCTGAAAGCATCTAAGCGGGAAGCGTGCTTCAAGATGAGGTTTCCATGGACTTAGGTCCGAGAGGCTCCCAGCTAGACTACTGGGTTGATAGGCCAGACGTGGAAGTGCAGTAATGCATGTAGCTGACTGGTACTAATAAGCCGATAACTTGATTACAAAGATGCTACGCGTCCACTGTGTGGTTCCCGAGATACGGTCGGGAAACTGAACCACTGATTGATATCTCCATAGAGTTTCGGCTGTCATAGCGAAGGGGAAACGCCCGGCTCCATTCCGAACCCGGAAGCTAAGCCCTTCAGCGCCGATGGTACTGCACTGGTTACGGTGTGGGAGAGTAGGACGCAGCCGGACATACTTTCAAAAGGGCCATCCCCATCGGGGATGGCCCTTTTGCATTCCCTTTTGCCTTTGATTCCCGGGGCATGAGCCCCGGCCCAGGGCCCGCAGCCCGTGGGCGGTGGTGCCCCGGGATGACCGCAGTCCGTAGACTGCGACCGATTACGTGCATAGCGAGGAGCAGATCGTGCCCGAGAACCAGCCAGGCCGAGGTGGCCAGGACCGTCGTCCCTCATCGGGTGGTGGTCGTCCCACCGGTGGTCGCCCCTCCAACGGACGCCCTGGCAGCGACCGCGGTGGTCGAGGTGGATCGAGCCCGCGTGGCGCGTCCGCGTCCCGCGGCGGTTCGGCACCTCGCGGTGGGTCACGGGATGCCAGTGCGTTCGACAATGGCGAGCGCGGCGGTCCACGTCTGGCCCCGAAGAAGCCCAAGCTGCCGGAACCTCGCATCGCCGATGGTGTGACGGGCAAGGAGCTGGATCGTTCGGTGCACCAGCAGCTGCGCACCCTGAGCAAGGAGAATGCCGAGGGGGTCGCGCAACACCTGGTGATGGCCGCGGCCCTGCTCGAGGTGGACGACCTCGAGAGCGCTGAGGCCCACGCCGAGACAGCGGTTCGTCGGGCTGGACGAGTCCCGGCCGCCCGCGAGGCGCTCGGCCTGGTGGCGTACCGCAAGGGGGAGTGGGCACGGGCCCTCAGCGAGTTCCGCACCGCGCGCCGACTCAGCGGCTCCTCGCACCTGCTCGCGCTCATGGTCGACTGCGAACGCGGTCTCGGCCGGCAGGAGCGCGCCCTCGAGCTCGCCATGTCTCCGGAGGCGAAGACCCTGGCCGTGGAGGACCGGGTCGAGCTGGCCATCGTGATCTCCGGCATCCGTCGCGACCTCGGTCAGCTGGAGGCTGCCCAGCTGGCGCTGGAGATTCCCCAGCTCAAGGCGGGGCGCAAGCCCTGGACGGCGCGGTTGTCCTATGCCTACGCCGAGACGCTCCTGGCCCTCGGCCGTGAGGACGACGCCCGAGAGTGGTTCGCGCGGGCGGCCGACGCTGACGACGACCTGGAGACCGACGCCGCCGAGCGTCTCGCCGAGCTGGACGGCGTCATCCTGACCGACCTGCTCGAGGGTGAAGAGGACGACGCGGACGAGGGCGAGAGCGCCGCAGACACCCCGTCCGCTGGCGGAAGGGCTCCCCGCGAGGACGCCCGCTAGCGTGCCCGGGTTGGTGGAGCGGTATGCCGCGGTGGTCTGTGACCTCGACGGGGTGGTCTACCGCGGACCCGAGGCGGTGGACCACGCTGTCACCGCGTTGACCGCGTTGACCGTGCCCATCGTGTACGCCACCAACAACGCCTCGCGCCCGCCCGAGGAGGTCGCGGCGCACCTCACCGACCTCGGCCTCCACGTGACCGGACGCGATGTCGCGACCAGTTCGCAGGCCGGTGCCGTCGCCTTGTCAGGGCTGCTGCCCGCAGGATCGAGAGTCCTGGCGATCGGCGGTGTGGGTGTTCGAGAAGCACTCCAGAACCAAGGCTTCACGGTGGCGACGCCCCAGCAGACGCGCGACGAGCCGGACCTCGCGGTGGCCGGCGTGCTCCAGGGCTACGGGCCGTCCGTCACCGCGGCGGACCTCGCGGAGGCTGCCTATGCCGTGTCTGCGGGCGCTGTCTGGGTGGCGACCAACACCGACGGCACCCTGCCGACCCACCGCGGGACTGCTCCGGGGAACGGCACCCTCGTCTCGGCGGTGCAACGTGCTACGGGCCGCGACCCGCTCGTGGTCGGCAAGCCGCATGCGCCGTTGTACCAGCTCTGCGCGCAACGCCTCGACCGGTCGCCGGCCCAGGTGCTGGCCGTCGGTGATCGCCTGGACACGGATGTCGCCGGGGCCGTGGAGGCAGGAATGGACTCGGCACTGGTGCTGACCGGGGTCGACACGGTGTCCAGCCTGGCCGTGGCGCCGGCCGCGTTGCGTCCCACGTATCTTCTCGAGGACCTGCGCGCACTCACGGAGCCCTACCAGTCGGCGGAGACCGACTACGTCTGGTGGGTGTGTGGCGCGGACCGCCGTCGCATCATCGACGGTGCGTGGGACGTTGCCAGCGTCGGGAGTCCCATCGAGTCCGCTCGAGCGGGAACGGCCTGCCTGCACGAGGCGCTCGACCACGAGGAGCTCGATCTCGACGCGGTGCGCAGACTCGTTCCCGAGATCGACGCGTGGCAGTAGCGTGAGGGGCGCGAGCGGCATCCCGCCGCTCCGTCGAGGAGGACCATCGTGGCTTTCGAATCAGTGCGCAGCTATGTGCAGCTCGCCAGTGGGCTGGGCGAGATGACCAAGGCCAGGGCGATGGAGGCAGCCCAGGGGCTGCTGGCGCTCCCCGGAGCCGACGAGGTCACCCGCCGGGCAGTCCAGGCCTCGACACTCGCCGACCAGCTGCTCGAGGCTGCGCGCGCCAACCGGGCGAACCTGCTCACCCTCGTGCAGGGTGAGGTGGAATCTGCCCTGAAGAGGGCAGACGTAGCCCGCGTTGCCGACGTGGATGCTGCCAGGGCGGCGTTGACGCTGGTCACCAAGGAGCTGGCCGAGCTGCGGGCGATGCTCACCGCCACCGGTGCGGCTGCGGTCGCCGGAGCCTCGCGCAGTCCGCTCGCTCGCTCGGTCGGCGTGTCGGGAGCGGTGACGACGGCCCACCGGGCACCGGCACCCGCCGCTGAGCCGGCATCTGTGTCGACGTCCGCCGCGCCCGCACCTCCCGCTACTCCCGCCCCCAGGAAGTCCGCAGCCAAGAAGACCGCCGCCACGGGGGCTGCGCGCAGCGCCAGTGCGCGGACCGTGAAGAAGGCTGCGGCGAAGAAGACCACCGCCAAGAAGGCGACCGCCAAGAAGGCCACGGCGAAGAAGACCACAGCGACCACGACTGCGCCGGCCGTGAAGAAGGCCACCGCGAAGAAGGCCACCGCGAAGAAGGCCACCGCGAAGAAGGCCACAGCCACGAAGGCCACGGCGAGGAACGCGACCGCGAAGAAGGCCACCGCCACGAAGAGCACGGCGACGAAGGCCGCCACCAAGAAGTCCACGACCGCGAAGACTTCCACGACTGCCAAGAAGGCCTCAGAGTGACCGACCAGAACCCTGACGAGACCGTCGCGGCCGTCGAGCCCGATGCACCGAGTGACGTCCAGGCTGAAGCACCGGACACCAGCCATCGTGCCGAGGTTGCCCGCGCCTCCCGGCACGAGAACCCGACCGACCGCGCCGAGTCACTCGGCACGGGCTTGGGCGACCAGGCCACCGGCGACATCGTGATCGACGCGTCCTTGCAGGACCTCAAGGACGCACCCAGCGACGACCTCGACGCCCAGATCGAGGCAGGCCAGCGAGTGCAGCAGACCCTCCAGTCGCGGCTGTCCGACCTCGGCGGCGAGTGAGCGACCCGGCCCGGCTCGACCTCGAGCTCGTCCGGCGTGGACTGGCGCGGTCCAGGGGGCACGCCCGTGCCCTGATCGACGCTGGTGACGTGAGCATCGGGGGCAAGCCCGCTGCCAAGCCGGCCACCCCGGTCGCCGCCGACCAGCACATCGAGGTGCGCGAGGAGGGGCCGCGGTGGGTGAGCCGCGCGGCATACAAGCTCGTGGGTGCGTTGGAGGCCTTCGGATCCGCAGGGCTCACGGTGGCAGGCAAGCGATGCCTCGACGTGGGCGCGTCGACCGGCGGGTTCACCCAGGTGCTGCTGCACCACGGCGCCGCCCACGTGGTCGCCCTCGACGTCGGGCACGGCCAGCTGGTGCCTGAGCTGGCCGCCGACGCGAGGGTCACCGACCGGTCGCGCACGACCGTCCGCGGCCTCTCCGCTGACGAGGTCGGGGGAGCGGTCGAGCTGCTCGTCGCCGACCTGAGCTTCATCTCGCTCACCCTGGTCCTCGACACTTTTCGCGGGCTGCTCCTCGACACCGGCGACGCGATGGTGCTGGTCAAGCCCCAGTTCGAGGTGGGTCGCACCCGGCTGGGCAAGGGTGGCATCGTCCGCACCCAGGGTGATCGGGCCTGGGCCGTCACCGAAGTCGCCCGCGCAGCCGTGGCGGCCGGGCTGCATCCGCGAGCCCTGGCCAGGAGCCCGATCGAGGGCAGCGAGGGCAACGCGGAGTACCTGTTGTGGCTGACCCCCCGCGACGCCGAGTCGATGGGGTGGGAGGCTCTGGTGAGCAGAGCCGACGAGGTGACCGCACCGTGACCGACGACATCGTGGGGAGAGCACCGTGAGCCCAGGGAGTACCACGCAGCGCCGCAAGGTCCTGCTCGTGGCCCACCCGCGTCGCCAGGAGGCCCAGGACGTCGCGGCGGAGGTCGTCAAGCGCCTCTACGCCGCCGGCATCGAGGTGGTCGTCCAGCGTGACGAAGCCACCGCCGTGAAGCTGTCCCAGCACCCGGGCGTCACCCTGGTCGACGACGGCAATGCCGCGGCAGAGGGGTGCGAGCTGGTCTGCGTGCTCGGTGGGGACGGCACCATCCTGCGCGGGGCCGAGGTGTCGCGGGGGACCGGGGCGCCGCTGCTCGGCGTCAACCTCGGCCACGTGGGCTTCCTCGCCGAGGCCGAGCGCGAGGACATCGACGCCACGGTGGAGCACATCGTCGCCAGGACGTACTCCGTCGAGGAACGCATGACCCTCGAGGTGACGGCGCACGTCAACGGCGATCCCGTCTACACGAGCTGGGCGCTCAACGAGGTCACCGTCGAGAAGGCCAACCGCGAACGCATGTTGGAGGTCGTCGCCGAGATCGACGGTCGTCCCCTCACCACCTGGGGGTGCGACGGTGTGGTCGTCGCGACGCCCACCGGGTCGACGGCCTACGCGTTCTCCGCCGGAGGGCCGGTGGTCTGGCCCGACGTCGAAGCCCTCCTGCTGGTCCCGATCAGCGCGCACGCCCTCTTCGCCCGGCCCATGGTGCTCGGACCCAACTCGCACCTCGCCCTCGAGGTCGTCCCCGACACCCTCGGCACCGGGGCGCTCTGGTGCGACGGCCGACGCGCCGTAGACCTGCCACCGGGCGCCCGCATCGAGGTGGTGCGGTCGCAGACACCGGTCCGGCTGGCCCGGCTCACCACCTCACCGTTCACCGACCGGTTGGTGGCCAAGTTCGACCTGTCCATCCACGGCTGGCGCGGCGAGGCACGGCGCGAGGATGCCGCCCGAGCAGGTCACCTTCCCCAGCAGGGGTGAAGCCCCACCGCCAGCCTGACCGTCGGCGTCGGTCGTGCGTGAGAGGCTGTGCACCGTGCTGTCCGAACTGAGGATCCAGGGACTCGGCGTCATCGACGACGCCGTCCTCGAGCTGCACCCCGGGCTCAACGTCGTCACGGGTGAGACCGGCGCCGGCAAGACCATGGTGGTGACCGGCCTGGGACTGCTCCTCGGCGCCCGCGCGGACGCCGGACTCGTGCGCGCCGGTGCAGGCACCGCCGTGGTCGAGGGTGTCGTGGACGTGGCGTCCGACCATCCCGCGGCGGTGCGGGCTGCCGAGGCAGGAGCCGACGTGACAGACGGCCTGGTGCTGGTGCGTTCGGTGTCGGCTGAGGGCCGGTCGAGGGCCCACGTCGGTGGGCGGACGGCTCCCGTGGGTGTGCTCAGCGAGATCGGCGAGCACCTCGTGGCCGTCCATGGCCAGGCCGACCAGTGGCGGCTCCGGCAGAGCGACCAGCACCGCGCCGTCCTCGACCAGTTCGGGGGAGCGCCCCTGCACAAGGTCCTGCAGCGCTACACCGACGTCTATGACGCGCATCAGGCGGCGGCGGCCGAGCTGGCCGGACTGCGCGAGCAGGCCCGCGACCGGGCTCGCGAGATCGAGGTGCTTCAGCACGGGCTCGAGCAGCTCGAGCAGGTCGACCCGCAGTCTGGCGAGGATGGCGATCTGCGCGTCGAGGACGAGCGCCTCGGCCACGCCGAGGGCCTTCGCCGGGCCGCGTCCCTCGCCCACGACCACCTCGCGGGCGAGGAGTATGCCGCGGAGCCGGCCCCCAGCGCGGTCGAGAGGATCGCCGCGGCGCGTCAGGCCCTCACGGGCGAGGTCGAGCACGACCCAGCCCTGCGTGAGCTGGACCGTCGGCTGGCCGATCTGGGCTACCTGGCGGCCGATTTGGCGGCCGACCTGAGCGCGTACCTCACCGACGTGGAGGTCGACCCCGCCCGGATGGCGTGGGTGCAGCAGCGCCGCGCCGACCTCACGGCGCTGACCCGCAAGTACGGCGAGACGATCGACGACGTCCTGGAGTGGGGCCGCCTCTCGGCGCAGCGGCTGGACACCCTCATGGGCTCGGACAGCCGGATCGAGGCCCTGGAGCCCGAGGTGGTCCGGCTGACCCAGGAGCGCGCAGACGCGGCACGAGCTCTGACCAAGGCACGGGGTGCCGCGGCCAAGCGCCTCGCTGGCGCAGTGACCGGAGAGCTCGCCCACCTGGCGATGGGTCAGGCGACGGTCGACGTCGCCGTGCGCCCCCGGTCCGCCGGCCTGGCCGGCCACGGCGGCGACGACGTCGAGATCCTGCTGGCGGCCAACCCCGGCAGTCCCGCCCGGACTGTGGCCAAGGCGGCCTCCGGCGGTGAGCTGTCGCGGGTGATGCTGGCCCTCGAGGTGGTCACCGGCGCTGCCGGGGGGACCGACGTCCCCACCTTCGTGTTCGACGAGGTCGATGCCGGGGTCGGAGGGGCTGCCGCGCTCGACGTCGGCGCGCGGCTGGCCGCGCTCGCCCAGCACGCCCAGGTCGTGGTGGTGACCCACCTGCCACAGGTGGCTGCCTACGCCGACCGGCACCTCGTGGTCCGCAAGTCCAGCGACGGGCACATCACGTCCAGTGGCGTGCACGCGCTCGACGGCGACGAGCGGCTCCGCGAGCTGGCGCGGATGATGGCCGGGGTCGACACCGGCACGGCTCTCGACCACGCCCGCGAGCTCGTCGAGGAGACCGCCTCCCGGCGGGCGGCTGCCGCCCCCACCTCCACTGTCCGCGTCTGACCACCGGGCCCGCGCAGCAGCGGGCTGACCGTCGGCGTGATCGAAGTCGCCCTCGGGCTCCCGCGTGGGGGCTCGCGGCAGACGCAAGGGCCCATGGGAGGATGGAACACCATGCCTTTGAAGTTCCCCCGCCAACGCGCCCGCGACCCCGAGACCCCGGGGGTACGCGGGCTGGTCCGCGTGGACGCCCGCACCAAGAACCTCACCAAGCGCCTGCGACCTGGTGAGATCGCGGTGATCGACCACCAGGACATCGACAAGGTCAGTGCCGAGGCGTTGCTCGCCTGTCGGCCGGCCGCGGTGATCAACGCGGCACCGTCGATCTCCGGGCGCTACCCCAACCTGGGGCCCGAGATTCTCGTGGACGCGGGCGTCCCGCTGATCGACAACGTCGGCAAGGACGTCATGCACGACCTGCACGAAGGTCAGCAGGTCCGCATCGAGGGCGACCAGATCTGGGTGGGCGACGAGGTCGTCGCCAAGGGCCAGGCCTTCGACCACGAGCTGGTCGCGTCGTCCATGGTCGAGGCCAGGGCTGGGCTGGCCGTCCAGCTCGAGGCGTTCGCAGCCAACACGATGGAGTACCTCCGCCGGGAGCGCGACCTCCTGCTCGACGGTGTCGGTGTCCCCGACATCACGACCAAGATCGACGGTCGGCACGCGTTGATCGTCGTGCGCGGCTACCACTACAAGGAAGACCTGCGCATGTTGCGCAGCTACATCCGCGAGTACCGTCCGGTCCTCATCGGCGTGGACGGGGGTGCCGACGCGCTCCTCGAGGTCGGGCTCAAGCCGGACCTGGTCGTCGGCGACATGGACTCGGTGTCCGACTCGACATTGCGCTGCGGCGCCGAGATCGTCGTCCACGCCTACCGCGACGGCAATGCCCCCGGGCTGGAGAGGGTTCGGCGGCTGGGCGTCGAACCTGTCGTCTTCCCCGCCACCGGGACCAGCGAGGACGTCGCCATGCTGCTCGCCGATGACAAGGGTGCCGAGCTGATCGTGGCCGTCGGCACCCACGCCACCCTGGTCGAGTTCCTCGACAAGGGTCGCAGCGGGATGGCCAGCACCTTCCTCACCAGGCTGCGCGTGGGTGGCAAGCTCATCGACGCCAAGGGGGTCAGCCGACTCTACCGCTCGCGCATCTCCAATCTTGCCCTCACGCTCATGTTGCTCGTGGGTCTCAGCGCCCTGCTCGCCGCGCTGTGGTCCACGACGGGTGGGCGCGCGTTCCTCCAGGTGCTCGGCGCCCGCTGGGACGACTTCTGGTCCTTCGTCGTAGGAATCCTCACGTGATCGACTTTCGCTACCACCTCGTCTCGATCGTCTCGATCTTCATGGCCCTGGCTGTGGGCATCGTGCTCGGCGCCGGCCCGCTCAAGGAGGACATCGGCAACACGCTCACCTCAGAGGTGAAGAACCTGCGAGCCGACAAGGCTGCGCTGCGGGGTGAGCTCGACGTGGCCGAGAAGGGCACCAAGGCCCGTGACGAGTTCACTTCCGCGAGCAACCGCAGCCTGCTCGCGGAGCGGCTCAAGGGCACGACGGTGACTGTCGTCGTGCTGCCCGGTGCGGACGCGAACCTCGTCAAGACGACGCAGGGCACGCTGGCCATTGCAGGTGCCGTGGTCGGCTCGACGATCTCGGTGCAGGACAACTGGATCGACCCCGACAAGGCCGCGTTCCGGGCGACCCTCGGCCAGCAGCTGGCCAGCCAGGTCGGGGTGCCTGTGGACCAGTCCGGCGGGGACGTCGTCAACGACGTGCTCGCGCGGTCGGTGCTGGCCAAGGCGGGCTCGACGTCGGCGGGCGCCGCCGCAGCCCTCGAGGGTCTGCGCACGGGCGACCTCATCCGCTACACCCCCGACCAGGTGGGGGTGTCCTCCATCGCCGTCATCGTGGCGGGACCGGTGACCGGTTCCGACGCCACGGCCCGCGAACAGCGCGCGACGGGCCTGAGCCGACTGGCGGGTGCGCTCGACGGGGCGGGGGCCGGAGCGGTCCTCATCGCCCAGAGCGCAGCGTCGGGAGGGACCAACGCCACCTCCGTGATCAGCACCGCCCGTGAGGACGGCGACCAGGCCAAGGTGCTGTCCACCGTCGACAACGCCGAGCTCCCCATGGGTCAGGCCAGCCTTGTCTTCGGACTGCTCGAGCAGGAGGCCGGCAAGTCGGGACAGTACGGCCTCGCGTCCGACGCCGCGGCCGCGTTCCCCCAGCTGGCGACCAAGTAGCCGCCGTGCGTGCACTGGTGTCCGGCGCCGTGGCAGGCGCCCTCGCGGCCGCCGCCCTGCGTCTGCTGCGCGAGCGCCCGCCGGGCGGGTCAGTCACCTGGGACCGCACCAACCACGCAGGGCGCACGGTCACCCTCCTCGAGGGTCCTGCGTATGCCGTCGGAGCCGCGGGCGCGTCAGCCCTGCTGGGTGCCGGCCCAGGCCCCGTGGTGGCCGCCGTGGCCTCGGCTGGACTCGGCGGCCTCGACGACCTGGCCGGCGACTCCAGCAGCAAGGGTCTCAAGGGTCACTTGAGCGCCCTGGCCCGCGGTGAGGTCACCACCGGCGCAGTGAAGATCGTGGGCCTCGGCATCACCGGCCTGGTGTCGGCCGCGCTCATCGACCGGGCCTCGCGCGCTGCCGACGCCAACGGGGCACGCGGCATACCCGGGGCTGTCGACACGCTCGTGGGCGGCGCCGTGATCGCGGGCACGGCGAACCTGCTCAACCTGCTCGACCTGCGCCCCGGCCGCGCCCTCAAGGCCACGATCCTGCTCGGCGCGCTCACCGCGACGTCACGGCTTTCAGGGGCTGCCGCGGGCGCCGCGGCCGGCGCCGCCGTGGGGCTTCTGGGTCCCGATCTCTCCGGTGAGGCGATGCTGGGTGACACCGGGGCCAACAGCGCCGGAGCACTGCTCGGCACCGCACTCGTCCAGCGCACCGGCAGGCGGGGGCGATGGGTCGCACTCGGCGCCCTGACCGCCCTGACCCTGGCCTCCGAGAAGGTGTCCTTCACCCAGGTCATCGAGTCCACCCCGGTGCTGCGCCAGCTGGACGCCCTGGGTCGTCGATGATGCGGTGCCGCCGATGACGGCGAGGTCGGTCGGCACCTCGGTCGCCAGGGCCGCGGCAGTGATCGCGGTCGTGACGCTGCTCGCCCGGCTGGCTGGTTTCGGGCGCACCATCGTGTTCTCGCGCACCGTCGGCGCCGGTGGGGTGGGCGACACCTACCAGACCGTCAACATGCTCCCGAACGTCGTCTACGAGGTCGCCGCCGGTGGGGCCCTGGCGGCCGTCGCCGTGCCCCTCATCGCCGGACAGCTCGCCTCCGGTCGCAGCGAGGACGCCGACCGCACCGCGTCGGCCCTCCTGACCTGGGCGGTCTCCGTGCTGGTGCCCCTGTCGGCCCTGCTGGCGCTGTCGGCACCGTGGATCAGCGACCTCCTGTTCCGCAAGAGCAGGGTGGCCGGCGCCGCCGAGCTCGGCACCACGATGCTCGTGGTGTTCGCGCCTCAGGTGGCGCTCTACGGTGTCGGCGTCGTGCTGGCGGGGGTGCTGCAGGCCCACCGCAGGTTCCTCGCCGCAGCACTGGCGCCCCTGCTGTCCAGCCTCGTGGTCATCAGCGCCTACGTCGCCTACCGGTTCGCGGCCGCGCCCGGGACCACCCCCGCGGACCTGTCCACCGGTGCGATGTGGGTGCTGGCGGGTGGCACCACGCTCGGCGTAGTCGTGCTGAGCCTGCCGCTGCTCGTGCCCGCCGTGCGGGCCGGGGTACGCCTCAGACCCACGTTCACCTTTCCCGCCGGCGTGGCCCGCCGCGCCGGCTCGCTCGCCGCTGCGGGCGTCCTCGCCCTCGTCGCACAGCAGACCGCGGTCGCGGCGACGTTGTGGCTCACCCACGCGCCGCGCACCATCGACACCGGTGTCGTCAACGTCTACACCTACGTCCAGGCGGTCTACCTGCTCCCGTATGCCGTGCTGGCCGTCCCGATCGCGACGTCTGCCTTTCCCGCGCTGGCCCACACCAGCGCCGCCGAGGAGCTGCAGGAGCAGGTCGGGACCTCCGCGCGCGACACCCTGGCAGGCGCCCTCAGGGGGATCCTGCTGCTCACGGCCGGCGCGGTCACCGTGCTGATGGCCGTCGCCCGCCCGGTCGGGGTGTTCTTCGGTTCGTTCGACAGCGCGGCCAACGCCGGTGGGGCCGCCGCCCTGGCAGCGTTGCCCGGTGCCCTGTCGGCCTACGCACCCGGACTCGTGGGCTTCTCGGTGGCCGCGCTGCTGACCCGCGCTCTCTATGTCCGAGGCCGCCCGCTCCATGCGGCCCTGGCCGTGGCGGCCGGGTGGGCCCTGGCCGCACTCATCCCCATCGCGCTCATCCCTGAGAGCTCGGGTGCCGGCACCACGTTGGGCCTGCTCGGCGTCGGCTCGACCCTCGGCATGACCGTCTCGGCCGTCCTGCTGGCCCTGCTGGTCCGCAGGGCCTGGGGCGCCGAGGCCGTCCAGGGCTCGGGCCGGACGCTCGGGGCTGCCGTCGTGGCGGTGGCGGTCGGCCTCGCAGTGGGCGACACCGTGGCGAGAGGCCTGTCGCCGGACTCCCTGTGGTCGGCCCTGGGCAGCGGTCTGCTGACCGGGCTGGTGACGCTGGTGGCCTACCTGGGCGTGATGATGGTGGCCGACCGCAAGGCCATGCAGGCACTGCGCGAGCGTGGCCGCAGTCGGCGCCGAGGGAGCGAGCTGTGAAGGTCGTGATGCTCATCGGGCGCAGCACCGGCGGCATCGGGACCCATGCTGTCGACCTTGCGCAGGGGCTGCGCCAGCTGGGCGACGATGTCAGCCTCGTCACCGACCAGCTGACCGCCGACAGGTTCGGCATCGCGCAGGCACGGCTGTGGTGGCCTGGCCGGGCAGCCGGGGTGATCGGCTCACTGCGCCACCTGTGGCGGCTGCGCCGCCTCATCCGGGGTGCCGAGGTCGTGCACGCCCACGGGCACCAGGCTGGTCTGGTGGCGACCCTGGTCGCCGTCGGGACGCGCACCCCGGTGGTGGTGAGCCAGCACAACGCCGTCCTGACCACGGGCGGTCTGCGTGGTCGCGTCTCGACGACGGTCCAGCGCTTCGTCGCTCGTCGTGCCACCCTGGTCACCGGCGCCAGCGGCGACCTCGTCGACGAGGCTCGACGCCATGGCGCGCACCAGCCACGCCTCGCGCCGGTGCCGTCGCCGCGGGTGCCCGGGCTGCTCACCCACGAGCCGCCGGGCGATGACGAACGCGGAGCGTTGGCGGTGGATCTGCTGCGGGACAACGGAATCGAGACCGCGGCTGGCGTCCCGCTGATGGTGACCATCGCCAGGATCGCCCCGCAGAAGGACCTCGAGACCCTGGTCGACGCCGCGGCCTCGGTATCGGTCCGAATGGGTGAGAAACCTGCGCCACCTGCGGTGTGGGTGGTCGTGGGTGATGGTGAGGACGGCCTGCTCCGCGGGCTGCGGCTGAGGGCCGAAGCCGTCGGTGCGCCGGTCCACTTCGTCGGGTCGCAGGCCGAGCCCGAGCGCTGGCTGCGTGCGGCTGAGGTCTTCGTGCTCCCGAGCCGCTGGGAGGCACGCGCCCTGGTCGTGCAGGAGGCCATGGCGGCGGGCGTGCCGGTCGTGGCCACCGACACCGGCGGCCTCAGGGACCTCGTGGCGGGCGTGGGCACCCTCGTGCCCGTGGGCGACCCCTCGGCCCTCGCAGGCGCCGTGGAGCGCTATCTCACGGACCCAGCCGCACGGCATACCGCCTCCAGGGCCGGCCGGGAGCGCGCCACATCGTGGGACGACGGCAAAGCCACGGCGAGTCGCTGGCACGACTGGTACTCAGCCCTGCCCGGGATGACGTAGGCTTGAACCCCGTGGTGGAACAGACGAAACACATCTTCGTAACCGGCGGCGTTGCCTCTTCTCTGGGCAAGGGACTGACCGCCTCCAGCCTCGGACATCTGCTCCGTGCTCGCGGTCTGCGGGTGACGATGCAGAAGCTCGATCCCTATCTCAACGTGGATCCGGGCACGATGAACCCGTTCCAGCACGGTGAGGTCTTCGTGACCGACGACGGCGCCGAGACGGACCTCGACATCGGTCACTACGAGCGCTTCCTCGACAGCAACCTCGTGGGCAGGGCGAACGTCACGACGGGGCAGATCTACAACCAGGTGATCGCCAAGGAGCGGCGCGGGGAGTACCTCGGCGACACCGTCCAGGTGATCCCGCACATCACCAACGAGATCAAGGAGCGCATGCGGGCCCAGGCGGCCGGCAGCCCCGGGGTCTCGCGGTCCGAGGCTCCCGACATCATCATCACCGAGATCGGCGGCACGGTCGGCGACATCGAGTCGCTGCCCTTCCTCGAGGCCGCTCGCCAGGTCCGCCATGACGTGGGCCGCGACAACGTCTTCTTCCTGCACGTCTCGCTGGTGCCCTACCTCGCCCCGAGCGGCGAGCTCAAGACCAAGCCCACCCAGCACTCCGTTGCCGCGCTGCGGCAGGTCGGCATCCAGCCTGACGGGCTCGTGCTGCGTGCGGACCGCGAGATCCCGGACGGCATCAAGCGCAAGATCTCGCTGATGTGCGACGTCGACACCGAGGCCTGCGCCGCGGCCGTCGACGCCCCGAGCATCTACGACATCCCGAAGGTCCTGCACAAGGAGGGGCTCGACGCCTACGTCATCCGTCGCCTCGGCCTGAACTTCCGTGACGTCGACTGGCACGACTGGGACGAGCTGCTGCGGCGGGTGCACAGCCCCGAGCACACCGTCGAGATCGCCCTCGTCGGCAAGTACATCGACCTGCCGGACGCCTACCTGTCGGTCACCGAGGCCATGCGGGCCGGCGGGTTCCACCACGACGCCAAGGTCTCGATCCGCTGGGTCGCCAGCGACGAGTGCCAGACCGAGTCCGGCGCCCAGAAGGCCCTCGGCGGGGTCGACGCCGTCCTCGTGCCGGGCGGCTTCGGAGTTCGCGGCATCGAGGGCAAGCTCGGTGCCCTCCGGTGGGCCCGCGAGCGCCAGGTCCCGACGCTGGGCATCTGCCTCGGGCTGCAGTGCATGGTCATCGAGTACGCCCGGAACGTCGCCGGCATCGCCGGCGCCAGCTCGACCGAGTTCGACCCCCAGACGCCTGCTCCGGTCATTGCGACGATGGAGGAGCAGAAGGCTTTCGTCGAGGGCGCGGGAGACCTCGGCGGCACCATGCGCCTCGGTTCCTACCCGGCCAAGCTCGCCGAGGGATCAGTCATCGCGGAGGCCTACGGCGCCGTGGCGGTCGACGAGCGGCACCGGCACCGCTACGAGGTCAACAACGGCTACCGAGCTCAGCTCGAGGAGGCCGGGCTGGTCTTCTCCGGCCTGTCGCCGGACGACAACCTGGTCGAGTTCGTGGAGCTGCCCCGCGAGGTGCACCCCTACTACGTCTCCACGCAGGCGCACCCCGAGTTCAAGTCCCGACCGCACCGGGCCCATCCGTTGTTCGCGGGACTCGTCGAGGCTGCTATCAACGCCCAGCGTGCTGCCCGGCTGGTCGAGGTCGAGCGACCGCGCAGCACGGTCGACGCCTCCGCGTGAGCGAGGGACACGGGGGGTCCGGCGCCCCGGGAGAGCTCGCCGACCGCCACGAGGCCCTGCCGGTACGCCACTCCGAGGTGGTCATGCACGGGCTGGTCTGGGACGTCGTGCGCGACCGCGTCGACCTCGGTGAGGCCGGCGAGGTGACCCGCGAGTACGTCCGTCACCCCGGCGCAGTGGCCGTGGCAGCCCTCGACGACGAGGGTCGGCTCTGCCTCATCCAGCAGTACCGGCACCCGGTGCGGGCCTTCGAATGGGAGATCCCGGCCGGGCTCCTCGACGTCGCGGGGGAACCGCCCCACGTGGGTGCCGCTCGCGAGCTGCACGAGGAAGCCGACCTGACCGCCGCGACCTGGCACGTGCTCGCCGACTACGTCAGCTCACCAGGCGGCCTCGACGAGGCCCTGCGGATCTACCTCGCGCGCGACCTCGCCCGCGTCCCCGAGTCCGAGCGCCATGCCAGAGATGGCGAGGAGCTCGGTATGCCGGTGCGCTGGGCCCCGCTCGAAGAGGTGCGCGACGCGGTCCTCGCCGGCCGCGTCACCAACGCCACGATCGCGATCGCGGTCCTCGCCGCCCTCGCGGCACGGGACCTGGACTGGGCCACGCTCCGGGCGCACGACGCCCCGTGGCCGAGCCACCCGGCATGCCGGGGGTAGTCGGATCGGCCGGGTGTGGTGAGCGGTCCGGTGCGGTGGCCTGGTGACGTGGCCCGGCGGCAAGAGGCCAGCGGGATCGCGCTGCGTTAGCGTGACCCCATGACCCACCCGATCCCGGCTCCCTGCCGCAAGCGACCGTTCGCGACCAGCCGCGCCTGCGCACAGCCGGTGGACTGAGTGGGCATCTTCGGGACGGGCGCCACGACCGGGTGCCCCTGCGGGAGCGGTCGCCCGTATGCCGGCTGCTGCGGGCCACTGCACGACGGCCAGCGGGCGGCCACGACCGCGGTCGAGCTCATGCGCAGCCGCTACTGTGCCTTCGTGGTGCGGGACGAGGCCTACCTCACGCGCACCTGGCACCCCCGAACGCGTCCTGCGGCCCTCGAGCTCGACCGCGGAATGCAGTGGCTCGGGCTGACCGTGCTGGCAACTGCCGACGGCCGCGAAGGGGATCAGAGCGGCGAGGTGGAGTTCGAGGCGGCCCACTCCGAGGGGGTGCTGCGCGAACGCAGCCACTTCGTGCGGCGGGCTGGCCGCTGGGTCTATGTCGACGGGGACATCGTGGGAGACATCGTGAAAGACGTCGAGAGGGACGTCGCGGGCTGAGCTGCCGACGCAGCAAACCGATTCGTATGCCGCGTGGCCCGGTCCGTAGGATGGCCGGGTTCACCACCCGCTCGAATCGAAGGATCTCTCGTGCTCCGCACCCATGAGGCCGGCACCCTGCGTGCCGACCACTCCGGCCAGACCGTCACGCTCACGGGCTGGGTTGCCCGTCGGCGCGATCACGGTGGAGTGGCGTTCCTCGATCTGCGCGACGCCAGCGGCGTGGCCCAGGTGGTCGTCCGCGACGAGGTTCTCGACGAGGGGGGAGCCCACGACCTGCGCAACGAGTACTGCGTGCGCGTCGTGGGTGAGGTCAAGGCACGCCCGGAGGGCAACGCCAACCCCGACCTGCCGACAGGTGAGATCGAGGTCATCGCCGGTGAGATCGAGGTGCTCAACGCCTCGGCCCCTCTGCCGTTCCAGATCGACGAGCGCGTCACGGTGGGCGAAGAGGCCCGCCTCAAGCACCGCTACCTCGACCTGCGTCGCCCCGGTGCCTCCTCGGCCGGCAGCGCCATCCGGCTGCGGTCGCGCGTCAACGCCGCCGCCCGCTCCGTGCTCGGCGCTCGCGACTTCATCGAGATCGAGACGCCGACCCTGACGCGCTCCACGCCCGAGGGCGCCCGCGACTTCCTGGTCCCCGCGCGCCTCGCACCGGGGTCCTGGTACGCCCTGCCGCAGAGCCCCCAGCTGTTCAAGCAGCTGCTCATGGTCGCGGGGATGGAGCGGTACTACCAGATCGCGCGCTGCTACCGCGACGAGGACTTCCGCGCCGACCGCCAGCCCGAGTTCACCCAGCTCGACATCGAGATGTCGTTCGTCGAGCAGGCGGACGTGCTCGAGCTCGGCGAGGAGGTCGTCCGCGAGGTCTGGAAGCTCATCGGGGTGGAGCTCCAGACGCCGTTCCTTCAGATGACCTACGGCGAGGCGATGCGTCGGTTCGGATCCGACAAGCCCGACCTGCGGTTCGGCACCGAGCTCGTCGAGTGCACCGACTACTTCAAGGACACCCCCTTCCGGGTGTTCCAGTCGGAGTACGTCGGCGCCGTCGTCATGCCCGGCGGAGCCTCCCAGCCGCGCAAGCAGCTCGACGCCTGGCAGGACTGGGCCAAGAGCCGCGGCGCCAAGGGTCTGGCCTACGTCCTCGTCCAGGAGGACGGGGAGCTCGGCGGGCCGGTCGCCAAGAACCTGTCCGACTCCGAGCGTGCTGGCCTCGCCGCCCACGTGGGTGCCCAGCCCGGCGACTGCGTCTTCTTCGCAGCGGGTGCGACCAAGTCCTCCCGCGCCCTGCTCGGTGCCGCGCGCCTCGAGATCGGCCGGCGCTGCGACCTCATCGACGAGGACGCCTGGTCGTTCCTGTGGGTGCTCGACGCCCCGCTGTTCGAGCCGGCGTCCGAGGCGGTCGCCGCCGGCGACGTCGCAGTGGGCGCCGGCGCCTGGACCGCGGTGCACCACGCGTTCACCTCGCCCAAGGCCGAGTTCCTCGACACCTTCGACACCGACCCCGGCCCCGCGCTGGCGTACGCCTACGACATGGTCTGCAACGGCAACGAGATCGGGGGCGGGTCCATCCGTATCCACCGCCGCGACGTGCAGGAGCGGGTGTTCAAGGTCATGGGTCTGTCGCAGGAGGAGGCGCAGGAGAAGTTCGGCTTCCTGCTCGACGCGTTCGCCTTCGGCGCCCCGCCGCACGGTGGCATCGCCTTCGGCTGGGACCGCATCGTCTCGCTGCTGGCCGGCACCGACTCGATCCGCGACGTCATCGCCTTCCCCAAGTCCGGTGGCGGCTACGACCCGCTGACGGCGGCTCCCGCGCCGATCACGCCCGAACAGCGCAAGGAGGCCGGGGTCGACGCCTTGCCCGAGGCCAAGGCGGTCGACGCGAAGGTCGACACGGACAAGGTCGGCACGGGGTCCTGAGGTCTCACCACGCACTATCCGGATGCCGCCCGCTCACCTCGAGCGGGCGGCATACCAGCACAATGGGCGCGTGGGCGACAAGGCACTGCGGGCCCCCGGCGACGTGCTCGTGCACCTGCGCCGGGCGCGGGACCACGCGGACCGCTGCTACGCCGACCCGGTCGATGTCGAGTCCCTTGCCGCCGTGGCGGGGCTGAGCAAGTACCACTTCCTGAGGCTGTTCAAGGCGACCTACGGGCTCACGCCGGGGGAGTACGTCTCCCAGCGTCGTATCGAGCGAGCCCAGGACCTGCTGCGGGCCACCGGCCTGTCAGTGACCGAGGTCTGCTTCGCGGTCGGATTCGCGTCCCTCGGCTCGTTCTCGAGCCGGTTCAAGGCGGTTGTGGGGGAGACGCCGTCGCAGTTCCAGGCGCGGTATGCCGTCGCCGGCGCGCCGCACATCCCGGGCTGCTACGTCTTCATGTGGGGCCTCGCGGAGCGGTCGACCGTCACGGTGGCAGAGCAGTCCGCAATCGAGGAGAAGCACCCCGACCCGACGGCTCCTAGGCTCCGAGCATGATCAACAACATCGCCATCGTCAGTGTCTTCGTCAAGAACCAGGACGACGCAAAGAAGTTCTACACCGATGTCCTCGGATTCGAGGAGAAGGACGACATCACCCTCGGCGACGGCTACCGCTGGTGCACGGTCATCCACCCGTCGCAGCCCGAGCTGCTCGTCAACCTCGCCATCCCCGGCCCGCCGATGGATGCCGACCTGGTCGAGGCGATGAAGCGGGCCCAGGACGCCGGTGGCCTCAACGGCCTCGGGCTCAACGTCGACGACTGCCGCAAGACCCACGAGGAGCTGGTCGCCAAGGGGGTCGAGTTCATCCAGCCGCCGACCGACCGCCCCTACGGCGTCGAAGCCGTGTGCCGCGACAACTCGGGCAACTGGATGGTCCTGGTCGAGCAGAAGATGTACGACCCCGCCAACGTCACCTGACCTGGACGCGAGTGGTGGTGGGCTACTTCGCGAGGAAGGCGACGACGGCCGCGTTGAACTCCTGCGTGTGGCTGGCGAAGATCCCGTGGGGCCCACCCTCGAGGACGACGAGCTCGCTGCCCGTCACGGCCTCGTGGGTGCGGTGACCCGAGACCTCGAACGGCACGATGGCGTCGCTGTCGCCGTGGAGGACGAGGGTGGGGACGCTGACCCTGGACAGGTCGGGCGAGAAGTCGGTGACCCATGAGCGGATGCACTCGGCCGCGGCATGGACGTCGGCCTGGGCGGCCAGGGTGAGCGCCTCCTGGCGCTGTTCCTCGGTGACCTTGAGGTCGCCGTCGGCGCTGAAGAAGTTCGTCAGGAACCCGTCGAGGAACCCGCTGGGGTCTGCGCGGAGCTGGCCCTGCATGCCGCTGACCGTGTCAAGGTCGAGGGCGCCGTCAGGGTGGTCGTCGTCCTTCAGCAGGCACGGGGGGATGGCCGCCGCGAACACGACGCTGTGGACGCGGTCCTCGCCGTTGGTCCCGACGTACCGCGCCACCTCGCCGCCGCCCATCGAGAACCCCACGAGGCTGGCGTCCTGCAGGTCGAGCTCGGTCATCAGGACGTCGAGGTCGCCGGTGAGGGTGTCGTAGTCGTAGGAGGAGGCGGGTCCTGGCTTGCCGGACTGGCCGAAACCGCGGCGGTCGTAGGTGATCACGCGGTAGCCCTCGTCACGGAGAGCCGGCGTCAGCGTGGACCACGAGGCACCGCTGAGTGGCCAACCGTGGATCAGGACGACCGGACGGCCGGAGCCGCCGCTGTCCTCGTAGTGGATCTCGACGTCGCCGTTGGACACGGTGGCCATGTCAGTCCTCTCGTCAGAGCTGCTGGGTCAGGACGAATGTAGGCACATCAGCAGCGTTCGCGCAGGTCGAGGCCCGGTGTCGTCAGTCGGCCAGCCGGCGGCTCGACCACTCGTGCACGTCGCCGTAGCCGAGCCCGGTGTAGAGCCGGCGCGCCACGGCGTTGTCGGAGTACATCCCGAGGGTGCAGAC
Source organism: Pedococcus sp. P3_C7 (assembly GCF_056402615.1). Lineage (NCBI taxonomy): Bacteria > Bacillati > Actinomycetota > Actinomycetes > Micrococcales > Intrasporangiaceae > Pedococcus > Pedococcus sp. P3_C7. The sequence goes on from NZ_JBFUHC010000001.1 coordinate 333,732, forward strand.
TCCGCGCTCGCGGACCGCCTCCCGGGTGAGGTATGCCGTGACGGCCAGTCCCAGCCCGGTCCCGCGGTGGTCGGGATGGACGGTGATGCCGGAGAGGACGGGCCAGCCCGCGACGTTGGGTTCGCTGACGCCGCACGCGACGAGGCGACCCGACCCGTTGCGGGCCCCGACCCAGTGCTGGTCGGGGAACTCGAAGGGCCGCGCGTCGGTGCCCGGGTTGGCCACGTCGAGGAGGTCGCGGATCTCGCCGAGGTCTGTGTCCTCCAGGGTGACCAGACCGGACTCGGCGGGGACCTCCAGCGGTGCGCTTGAGGCACACAGCCACTCCCACTCGTTGCCCTCGGTGAGCCGCAGGTGTGCGGCAACGGCCGCCAGGGACCCCCTCTGGACCGTGACGGACCGCAGCTCTGGGGGAAGGACCCCCTCGGTGAGCATCTCGCCGACGAGTCGCCCGACGTGCGAGGTGGGTCCCAGGACCAGCATCCCGAGCCGGCGGGTGTGGGTGCGTCGGGGGAGGGCCACGGCGTCACCGAGCGAGTAGCCGGTGCCTTCCAACGGCGACGGGATGTCGTAGCGGATGAACGCGCTGCCACCGGTGGCGTGGAGGAGGGCAGCGTGGGACGTGATCTGCCGCAACGTCATTCGGTGATCCCGAAGCGGGCGTGCCAGCGCCGCAGCCCCCGGGGCGCCCACCAGTTCCAGTCTCCGAGCAGCGCCATCGTGGCGGGCACGAGCAGCATCCGGACGAGGGTTGCGTCGAGCAGCACCGCCACGGCGAGGCCGACGCCGGTCTCCTTGATGACGAGCAGCTGCCCGGCGACGAACCCGGAGAACACAATGACGACGAGCACCGCCGCGGACGTGATGATCCGCCCGGAGCGTTGCAGACCCGCGATGACGGCCTGGTCGTTGCCGACGCCTCGCTCGTGCAGCTCGACGATGCGCGACAGCAGGAAGACCTCGTAGTCCATCGACAGCCCGAATCCGAAGGCCAGCACGAGCATCGGGATCGTCGACTCGATCGCCCCGACCGAGTCGAAGTGCAAGAGCCCCTCGAGGTGAGCCTGCTGGAAGATCCACACGACGACGCCCAAGCTGGCGCCGAGTGACACGACGTTCATGAGCAGGGCCTTGACCGGGATGACGACCGACCCGGTCATGAGGAACAGCAGGACGAGGGTGGCGAGGGCCACCAGCGCGAAGGCGATGGGCGCGCGTTCGCGCAGTGAGTCGGTGAAGTCCCGCAGGCCTGAGGCCTCACCGATCACCGTGGTGGGGAAGTCCGGGCGGTCGGCCCGCAGCGCGGTCACGGCGTCACGCGCGCCGTCGTCGAGCGCGCCGCCCGGGGTGTCGATCTCGATGACGGTCAGACCGGCGTTGACGCTCTCGACGCGGCCGGTGAGGCGCTGCCCGTCGACGACGGGGAGCGAGGCGGCATACGACTGGGTCTGCTGGAGCCCTGCCTCGGCGACCACCTGGACGTCGGGACCGGACAGCTGGGGGTAGTGGCGTTCGAGCGCCGTGAAGAACTCACGCTGGGGTGCGCTGACCGGCAGCAGCTCCTTGCCGGAGGAGGTCAGGCGGAGGTGGAGGGCGGGGGCGGCAAGGGTTCCGAGGACGGCGAGCACGGCGACGATGACGAGCAGCGGATGACGGAACACGCGGGTGGCAAGGCGGGAGAAGACGCCCTCGTCGGGGGCCTGCTCGGTGCCGCGCCTCAGCAGTCTTCGCGCGCCGACGACGCAGAGCGCAGGGACCAGGGTGAGGGCCACGAGCATGGCCACGAGGACCACCGAGAGGCCGGCGGAGCCGATGGCCTTGAGGATCGACGCCTCGAACACGAGCAGTCCGCCGAGGGAGATCGCGACGGTCAGGCCGGAGAAGACGACGGTCCGGCCGGCCGAGTCCACGGTGCGGGCCACCGACGCGAGAACCTCGTCGCGCGTGATCTCGGCCGCAGGGCGACCTTGCACCCGGCTGCGCAGCTCCTCGCGGAAGCGGCTGACCGTGAGGAGCCCGTAGTCGATGCACAGGCCCAGCCCGAGGACCGTGACGACGTTGACGACGGTGGCGTCGAGGTCGATGACGTGCGAGAACCCGAGCAGCGACGCGAGCGCGCCGGCGATGGAGGCGATCGACCCGATGATCGGCATCCCGGCTGCCACGAAACCACCGAAGACGAGCACCATCACCAGGAAGCTGATCGGTAGCGCGATCCCCTCGCCGGCCCGCAGGTCGACCTCCACCTGGGACGTGATCGCCTCGATGAGGTCGGACAGCCCACCCGTCGTGCCCTTGCCGCCGGGCACGGAGGCGACGAGGGAGTGGAACTGCTTGTCGACCTGGGTCTGAGTCCGGTCGCGCTCCTCGCCCGGGAGCCCGCGCTCGAAACTCACCACCACTGCGAACCCGTCCCCGGAGGTCGGCAGCAGCGCCTTGGCGGCGGGGCTGTCGAGGCCCGTGGGCACGAGCTGCGGCGCGGCGACCGAGGCCACCCCGTCGACGCGACCGATCGCCTCGGCTGCGGAGCGGACGGCCGCGACTGCCGAGGGCGCGGCGGCATCGGCCCCCGTCACCTGGAGGATGTAGGTCGACGTGGCCGACCGGCCCGCGGCCACGAGCTGGTCGCGACCCTGGAGGTTCTCCCCGGCGACGGACGGCTCGCCGGACTGCAGGCGGTCGAAGAGCGACTGGTTCCCGAAAGCACCGGTGGCCCCCGCGAAGGCCGCGACGACGGCAAGCAGCCAGACCACGATGACGGTCTTCGGGTGGCGCCCCACGAGGCCGCCGAGGTGGGAGAGGGCGGACGCGGATCGGTCGGGGTGACTCGTGGCCGGGTTGGCGTGGTCGGGCGCGTCGGTCACGGGGGATAGCCTGCCACCCGTGGGAACTGGTGCCGACGACGACCTGTTCGGTGTGGCCGCGTCCGTTCGGGACGGCGACGGCATGCCGTCGGGTGCCTCCCTGCCACCCCTGGCCGTCCGCATGAGGCCGCGCTCGCTCGAGGAGGTCCGCGGCCAGTCCGACGTGCTTCGGCCCGGGAGTCCGCTCCGTCGGCTGATCGAGGGGTCCGGCGGATCGGCGGGGGCGCTCAGCGCGATCATCTGGGGCCCGCCCGGTACGGGCAAGACGACGCTCGCGCACCTCGTCGCGACGGCCGCAGACCGCCGGTTCGTCGAGCTGTCGGCCGTGACCGCCGGCGTCAAGGACGTCCGCGCCGTCATGGACCAGGCCGCGCGGGAGCGCGACCTGTACGACCGCCAGACGGTGCTCTTCCTCGACGAGATCCACCGGTTCACCAAGGCCCAGCAGGACGCCTTGCTGCCCGGCGTCGAGACCAGGCAGGTCATCCTCGTCGCGGCCACCACGGAGAACCCCTCCTTCTCGATCATCGCGCCGCTGCTGTCCCGCTCGATGCTCATCACCCTCACGTCCCTGTCCGACGAGGAGGTGGCCGACGTCCTCGCGGCCGCGATCGCCGACGAGCGTGGGTTGGCGGGGGAGTACGCCCTGGCCGACGACGCGACGGCTCACCTCGTGCGGATCTCCGGCGGTGACGCCCGACGAGCCCTCACGGCGCTGGAGGCGGCTGCGGGAGTGGCGCAGGACGGCATACCCGCTGGCGCCGAGGTGGACGGGCCTGTCGAGATCACGCTCGCGCACACCGAGCAGGCGGTGGCGTTCGCGAGCGTGCGGTACGACCGCACCGGCGACCAGCACTACGACGTCGCCTCGGCCCTGATCAAGTCCATGCGGGGCTCAGACGTGGATGCCGCGCTGCACTACCTCGCCCGCATGCTCGAAGCAGGGGAGGACCCGCGGTTCATCGCGCGCCGCATCGTCATCGCCGCCTCGGAGGACGTCGGGATGGCCGACCCCACCGCGTTGCAGACCGCCGTTGCCGCCATGCACGCCGTGGCGCAGATCGGGATGCCGGAGGCGCGGATCATCCTCGCCCAGGCCGTGGTCCACAACGCCCTCGCACCCAAGAGCAACGCCGCCTACACCGGCATCAACGAGGCCATCGCCGACATCCGCGCCGGCCGAGGTGGGGCGGTTCCGCCCTCGCTGCGCGGCAGCGGGTATGCCGGTGCGACCCGGTTGGGGCACGGCGACGGCTACGTCTACGCCCACACGGAGCCCGACGGGGTCGCGCGTCAGGACTACCTGCCCGACGACCTGCAGGGCAAGACGGACTACTACCGACCGACCGACCGCGGTTTCGAGGAGCGCCTCGGCCCCCGGTGGGAGTGGCTGAAGTCCCGCATCCGCCGCTCGTGACGCCGTCGGGTGCGGGGTAGGGTGCCCGCATGGATTCAGTGAGTTTGGGCGACATCGCGGGCACCATCGCGGCGCTGGCCTTTGCGTTCCTCGTCTTCCGACTGGGCAGCGTCATCGGCAAGGCCGGCAAGATCCTCGACGAGACGAGGGTCAGCCTGCGCAGCACCACGGAGAACGTCCAGCCGACCCTGCTCAAGCTCACCGACACCGTCAGCCTGACCAACGAGCAGCTGGCCCGGGTCGACGGCATCACGACCAACGTCTCGGCGATCACCACGAACGCCAGCGCGCTCACCGCCCTGTTCGCGGCCACGCTCGGCTCGCCGGTCGTGAAGGTCGCAGCCTTCACGTACGGGGTCCGTTCGGCCTTGGGTGCCAAGAACACCCGCAGCGCTGGCGGCCGTCGCCGCCGCAGGGGCTGATGACCGTGGCACGTCTGTTCTGGGTGGCGCTGGGCGCCGCAGCCGGTGTGTATGCCGTGCGCAAGGTCAGCAAGGCCGCAGAGGCCTACACGCCGACCGGGGTCGCGCACGGGCTGGCCGACTTCGGCGACGGCCTGCGCGAGCTCGCCGCCGCCGTCCGCGAGGGCATGGCCGAGCGCGAGGGCGAGCTGCGTCTGGCGCTGGGCATCGATGCCGGCACCGCCGACGACCCCGAGGCGAGCGCGGCACGCCTCGACGCTGCCTCGGCGCGGGCCCTGCTGGACGACCCCACGGGCCCCCGGGGCGGACGAGCTTCATAGGGGCGTTGGCGCACCCGCGCCGTCGCCCCGGCACACCCCTGTTGTTTGCCCGTACGATTCGTCATGCCGGCCCGTCGGTGGCCCCGCATGCGCCTAAGGACTGAGTACTTTCATGGAAACCGCCGAGATCAGGCGCCGCTTTCTCTCGTTCTACGAGAGCAAGGGCCACACGATCGTCCCCTCGTCGCCGCTCGTCTACGACGACCCCAACCTGTTGTTCGTCAACGCCGGGATGGTGCCGTTCAAGCCGTACTTCCTGGGACAGCAGGCTCCGCAGTGGGACCGCGCCACGTCGGTGCAGAAGTGTGTCCGCACGGGTGACATCGAGGAGGTCGGCAAGACCTCCCGCCACGGCACGTTCTTCCAGATGAACGGCAACTTCTCGTTCGGCGACTACTTCAAGGAAGGCGCCATCCGGTTCGCCTGGGACCTCATCACGACGCCCCAGGGGCAGGGTGGCTACGGCCTGGACCCCGACAAGATCTGGCCCACCGTCTACGAGGACGACGACGAGGCCTACGACCTGTGGCACCGGATGATCGGCATCCCCGCGGAGCGGATCACCCGGCGCGGCAAGCTCGACAACTACTGGCACATGGGTGTGCCCGGCCCTGGTGGCCCGTGCAGTGAGCTCTACCTCGACCGCGGGCCGGAGTACGGGCGCGAGGGTGGCCCGGCCGTCGACGAGGACCGCTACCTCGAGTTCTGGAACCTCGTCTTCATGCAGTACGAGCTGTCCGCGGTCCGCGCCAAGGACGACTTCGACATCTCCGGTGAGCTGCCGAAGAAGAACATCGACACCGGCATGGGTCTCGAGCGGATGGCGACCCTGCTCCAGGGGGTCGACAACCTCTACGAGATCGACGAGGTCTACCCCGTGCTCGACCGGGCGGCCGAGCTGACCGGCAAGAAGTACGGTGCGCACTCCGGCCACGCGGCGAGCGAGTCGCACCCCGACGACGTCCGGCTGCGCGTCGTCGCCGACCACGTTCGGTCGTCATTGATGCTCATCGGTGACGGCGTGACCCCCGGCAACGAGGGCCGCGGTTACGTGCTGCGCCGCATGCTGCGCCGAGCGGTGCGTTCGATGCGCCTGCTCGGGTATGACGAGCCCAGCCTGCCGCTGCTGCTGCCGGTGTCCGTCGAGCGGATGAAGAACTCCTACCCCGAGCTCGAGGCGGGCTTCGACCGCATCTCCCAGATCGCGTATGCCGAGGAGGAGGCCTTCCGTCGCACCCTCGCCTCGGGCACGACCATTCTCGACACCGCCGTCGCGCGGACCAAGTCCTCGGGCGGCAGCACGCTCGCCGGTGACCAGGCGTTCGCGCTGCACGACACCTACGGCTTCCCGATCGACCTCACGCTCGAGATGGCGTCTGAGCAAGGGCTCGAGGTCGACCGCGAGGGCTTCACCCGGCTGATGGAGGAGCAGCGTAACCGCGCGAAGGCCGACGCCAGGGCCAAGAAGGGTGGCCACGCCAACACCGAGGTCTGGAAGGACCTGCGAGCGCTCGGCGCGACCGACTGGCGCGCCTACCAGGAGCTGACCAGCGACGCGAAGGTGCTCGGCATCATCCTCGACGGCGAGCGCGTCGAGGAGCTCGAGCCCGGCCAGCGCGGTCAGGTCGTGCTCGACCGCACGCCGTTCTATGCCGAGTCCGGTGGCCAGATCGCGGACGAGGGCGTCATCACCGCCGACGGCGCGCACCTCAAGGTCGTCGACGTCCAGCGCCCCGTCAAGGGCCTGGTGGCGCACACCGTCGAGGTGCTCACCGGTCCGCTGCGGACCGGTCAGGACGTGTCTGCCGAGGTGGACGCCGACTGGCGCATCTCGGCCTGCCAGGCCCACTCGGGCACCCACGTCGTGCACGCGGCCCTGCGTCAGGTGCTCGGCCCCACAGCCCTCCAGTCCGGCTCCTACAACAAGCCCGGCTACCTGCGCCTCGACTTCGCGTGGGGGCAGGGCCTGTCGCCCGAGACCCGCAGCGAGATCGAGGAGGTCGCGAACCTCGCCGTCCGCCAGGACCTCCCCGTCTCCGCCCAGTACATGACCCTGCCGGAGGCGCGGAAGTTCGGCGCGCTCGCGTTGTTCGGCGAGACCTACGACGAGCAGGTCCGTGTGATCGAGATCGGCGGCCCCTGGTCGCGCGAGCTCTGCGGTGGCACGCATGTTGGGCACTCGAGCCAGATCGGCGCGCTGACAGTCACCGGCGAGTCGTCGGTGGGATCGGGTGTGCGACGTCTCGAGGCCTTCGTCGGCATGGACGCGCTGCACTACCTCGCCAAGGAGCGGGCCCTGGTCGCCGAGCTCACGGACATCGTCAAGGTGCAGCCGGGCGAGCTCAAGGAGCGGGTTGCCGCGCTCGTGGCGCGCGTCCGCGACGCCGAGCGCGAGCTGGAGAAGCTGCGCCGGGAACAGGTCCAGGCGGCGACCGGCAAGCTGGTCGGGTACGCCCACGACGTCGACGGCGTCCGGGTGCTGACGCACGATGCCGGCGACGGGACGACCGCCGACGACCTGCGCACGATGGTGCTGGACCTGCGGGGCCGCCTCGGCGACGCAGCCCCGGCAGTCGTGGCCCTGACGGGAGTGGCCAGTGGTCGCCCGGCCATCGTGGTGGCCACCAACGCAGGCGCTCGCGACCGGGGAGTCAAGGCGGGAGCGCTCGTGCGCCTGGCGGCCCAGACCCTCGGCGGCGGCGGAGGCGGCAAGGACGACCTGGCGCAGGGCGGTGGCACCGACCCCAGCCGCACCGGCGAGGCGCTCGGGCAGATCGACCGTGCCGTGCAGGCGGCGACCCAGGGACCTGGGTGAACCAGTCCACCTCGACCTCGATGCCCACCCGCCCCGGCCGGCGGGTGGGCATCGACGTCGGCAGCGTGCGTGTCGGCGTCGCGGCGAGTGACCCGTCCGCCCTGCTGGCGACGCCGGTGCGGACCGTGGCGCGCGATCCCGACGACACCGCTGACGCCCCGACCGACCTCGAGGAAGTGGCCGGCATCGTGACCGAGCTGGAGGCCGTCGAGGTCGTGGTCGGACTGCCCCGCACCCTCGCAGGCGGGGAAGGGGCCGCCGCAGAGACCGCCCGCACGTATGCTGGGCGGCTGTCGGTGCGCATCGCCCCCGTGCCCGTCCGTCTGGTCGACGAGCGACTCACGACGGTCGATGCCCACCGCAACCTCCGCGAGAGTGGGGTCGACGGTCGGCGGCAGCGCTCGGTCGTCGACCAGGCTGCTGCAGTCCTCATCCTGCAGGCCGCCCTCGACACGGAGCGCAACTCCGGGCGACCGCCCGGGGAGCTGGTCAGGACAGGTGGGCGCAAGCCCAGGACGAAGGACAGGCGGCGATGACCGACCCCCACTTGGAGCACTCGATCTTCGGGGGGCACGAGGACGCGCACGGCAGCCAGCCCGAGGTCCGCAGCCGAGCGGACCGTCGTCGCGCCACGCGCCGACCGCGCCGCAGGGGGCGTCGCACCGGATGCCTGTTCGTGGCGCTGGTGATCGTCGCGGTGGCCGCGTTCGCGGCATACACGGTGTTGCGTCCGATGGTCGAGGGGTTCCTCGAGAGCAACGACTACCCGGGGCCGGGCACCGGCGAGGTGCAGATCGTCGTCAACGACGGCGACACGGGGCGCGCCATCGGCGCGACCCTGCAGAAGGCCGACGTGGTCAAGACGGCCAAGGCGTACCTCGACGCCGCTGCGGCCGACACACGGGCGGCCGCGATCCAGCCGGGCAGCTACACGATGAAGAAGCAGATGTCCGCCAAGGCGGCGCTCGCGATCCTCGTGGACTCCAAGAACCGCAGCGTCCCCCGGGTCACGGTGCGTGAGGGACTGTGGAAGAGCGAGGTGTTCGCGGCCTTGTCCAAGGGCACGGGCGTACCCGTCGCGGAGTACACGGCGGCGGCGAAGAACCCCCAGGCCCTCGGGCTCCCGGCGGGCGCCAAGGGCAACGTCGAGGGCTACCTGTACCCCGCGACGTACGAGTTCCCCGTCAAGGCGACGGCCACGCAGCAGCTCAAGATCATGGTGGCCCAGGCGGTCGCCGAGCTCGAGAAGGCCGGGGTCAGCGAAGCCGACTTCCAGAAGACCCTCATCGTGGCCTCGATCGTCGAGGGCGAGGCCGGGGTCGCCGACCGCGGCAAGGTCGCCCGCGTCGTCGAGAACCGCCTCGACAACCCGAACGGCCCGACGGTCGGGCTGCTGCAGATGGACTCGACGGTCAACTTCGCCCTGCAGAAGCGGGGCAACCTGACCAAAACCGAGTACGACTCCGCGAAGTCCAGCCGCTACGACACCTACGCCTTCAAGGGCCTGCCCCCGGGCCCGATCAGCAGCCCGGGCGCCAAGGCCATCGAAGCAGCCGCCCACCCCACCCCGGGGCCGTGGTTCTACTTCGTGACCGTCAACTACGACACCGGCGAGACGCTCTTCGCCGTGACCCAGGCCGAGCACGACCGCAACAACGCCCAGCGCCAGGAGTGGTGCGACGCCAACAAGCCGAAGTGCGAGGGCGGTGGCTGACCCGCGCCGCGCGGCGGTCCTCGGATCACCGGTGGCGCACTCCCTGTCACCGGTGTTGCACCGTGCCGGCTACCGCACGTTGGGCCTCGCCGACTGGACGTATGCCGCGCACGAGGTCCGCGAGCTTGAGCTCTCCGAGTGGGTGGCTGGTCTAGACGACTCGTGGCGGGGGCTCAGCCTCACCATGCCGCTCAAGGAGGTCGCCTTCACCGTGGCCACGACCGTGACCGAGACCGCTCGCGTCACTGGTGCGGTCAACACGCTGGTGCGCCGCCAGGACGGCGGGTGGGACGCCCACAACACCGACGTCCGGGGGATCGAGGCGTCGCTGGCGGACATCGACCACGGTGGTGTGGCGACCATGCTTGGCGGGGGCGCCACCGCGCGCTCGGCCGTCATCGCCCTCGGTGCGCTGGGGGTGGAGCGGATGAGGCTCGCTGTGCGCGCTGAACCCCGGCCCGAGACCCTGAGGCTCGCGGTGCATGCCGGGATCGCGGTGGAGGTCGTCCCACTGGCGTCGTGGGGCAGGGGCCACCGCGGCGGACTCGTGATCAGCACCCTTCCGCCGGCAGCGGGTGAGGTGGCTGCCCAGGCACTGGGCGTCGGCAGACGACATGGCACCCTCATGGACGTCGTGTACGCCGACTGGCCGACCCCGTTGGCCCGCGCCGCCGCCGCCGTGGGCATGGACGTGGTGTCCGGCCTCGACATGCTGGTCTACCAGGCTGCCGAGCAGTTCCGCCTGTTCACCGGTGAGCAGGCGCCCGTCCAGGCGATGTACGCCGCCGGGCGACAGGCGCTCGGCCGATGATCGAGCTCGCCAACGGCTCGGGCGTCGCGGCCTGGGTGGTCGTCCTGCTGGCCGTGGCGGGGGCAGGCCTCGGAGCGGTGACGGGACGGTCGCTGGCCGAGGCGGGCTACCGCATCGAGTCCGACGAGGCCGGAGCCCCGCCACGGCACTGGTGGTGGCCCGCGGTCGCGCTGGCCCTGCTCTGGGCACTGGTGGGCTGGCGGATCGGTGACCTCGCGGGCTGGGCCGCCGCCCCGGCATACCTGCTCTTCGCGTGGTTGGCCGTCGGGCTGGTGTGGATCGACGCGGACGTGCACCGCCTGCCGGACGGACTGGTCCTGCCCGCCTACCCGGCCCTGCTGGTGCTGGTGGTCGTCGCCACCGCCGGCCTGGGCGACTGGCGGGCCCTGGTGCGGGCGCTCGTGTGCATGGCCGCCCTGTACGTCCTGTACTTCGTCCTCGCGTTCGTTTCCCCGAGCTCGCTGGGTTTCGGCGACGTCAAGCTGTCCGGGCTCATCGGGCTCCTGCTGGGGTGGCTCGGGGTGGGTCACGCCGTCGTGGCGCTGCTGGCGGGCTTCATCGTGGGCGGGGTGGTCGCGCTCGTCATGCTCGTCGGGCAACGGGTCGGGCTGCGCTCGCACATCGCGTTCGGGCCGTCGATGCTCGCCGGCGCCTTCGTGGCGCTGGCGGTCGAGTACCACGTGCTGGCCTAGCCGAACCGGCCCGTGCCCTGCATGGGAGGATCGGGACATGCTTCGCTGGTTGACCGCAGGTGAGTCCCACGGCCCGGCCCTCCTCGCGACGATTGAGGGTCTCCCGGCCGGGGTCGAGGTGACGACCAAGGACGTTGCCGCCGCACTGGCCCGCCGTCGACTCGGCTTCGGCCGTGGCGCTCGGATGAAGTTCGAGCAGGACGACGTCGAGTTCCTCGGAGGACTGCGCCACGGCGTGACCATGGGGTCCCCTGTCGCCATCCGGATCGGCAACACCGAGTGGCCGAAGTGGGAGACGGTGATGTCCCCCGACCCCGTGTCCGAGGAGGCCTACGCCGCGTCCGACGACGTGAACGCCGAGAAGGAGGTCGCCCGCAACCGACCCCTGACCCGACCGCGCCCGGGCCACGCCGACCTCGTCGGCATGCAGAAGTACGGCTTCGACGACGCGCGGCCGGTGCTCGAGCGGGCCTCCGCTCGCGAGACGGCCGCCCGGGTCGCCCTGGGTGAGGTGGCGTCCCGCTTCCTCGACCAGGCCTATGGCATCCGGCTCGTCTCGCACACGGTCGCCATCGGCGCCGCGGGCGTGTCCGAGGACGCACCGCTGCCGACCCCCGACCAGGTCGAGCAGATCGACGCCGACCCCGTGCGCACCCTCGACCCTGCTGGCTCCGCGGCGATGGTGGCCGAGGTCGAGGCGGCCAAGAAGGACGGCGACACCCTCGGCGGCGTCGTCGAGGTCGTGGCCTACGGGCTGCCGCCGGGCCTGGGTTCGCACGTCCACTGGGACCGGCGGCTCGATGCCCAGCTCGCCGCGGCCCTCATGGGCATCCAGGCCATCAAGGGTGTGGAGGTCGGCGACGGCTTCCGCACCGCAGCCCGTCGTGGGTCTGCTGCCCACGATGAGATGGAGCGCGACGCATCCGGAGTCATCCAGCGGCGCACCGGACGGGCCGGGGGCACCGAGGGTGGCATGTCGACCGGTGACGTCCTGCGCGTGCGTGCCGCGATGAAGCCCATCTCGACAGTGCCCCGCGCCCTCGACACCGTCGACACCACGGGCGCCGAGGCGGCCAAGGCGATCCACCAGCGCTCAGACGTGTGCGCGGTGCCGGCGGCCGGAGTGGTGGCCGAGGCGATGGTGGCCCTCGTGCTCGCGCAGGCCTGCCTCGAGAAGTTCGGTGGGGACTCGGTGACCGAGACGGCTCGCAACCACGCGGCATACCTCGCCTCCATCCCCGAGGCGATGCGCACGTGGTGAATGGCACAGCCGGACCCCGCGTGGTCCTGATCGGGCCGCCCGGGGTGGGCAAGAGCACGATCGGCCGCCGTCTCGGCAAAGCTCTCGACCTTGCCTGGCACGACACCGACCGCGCCGTCGAGGCAGCCGCGGGGCAGTCGATCGCAGACGTGTTCGTCGACCACGGCGAAGCCCACTTCCGCGAGCTCGAGCGCGCCGAGGTGCTGCGCTCCCTGGCGCAGGAGCCCGGGATCCTGTCGGTCGGAGGCGGAGCGCCGATGGACCCCGAGGTGCAGGCCGCCCTGGCCGGGCACACCGTGGTCTTCCTCGACGTGGGCATCGCGGACGCCGCGCGACGGATCGGGTTCGACGCCAGTCGCCCGCTGCTCATGGTCAACCCCCGGGCGAGCTGGACCAAGATGATGAACGAGCGCCGACCGACCTACCAGCGGCTGGCCACCCTGAGGGTCGACACGGCGGGCCGCAAGCCCGCCGCCGTGGTCGAGGAGATCCTGGCGTTCCTCGGCGCACCCACTGGAGGGCAGGCATGAGCACCACCCGCATCAGCGTCGGAGGGGACTACGACGTCGTCATCGGCACCGGCCTCCTCGACGAGCTGCCCGGACTGGTCGGCGAGGGAGTCCAGCGAGTGCTCGTGGTGCACCCGCGGGCACTCGCGGCCACGGGCGAGGGCGTGCGCGAAGCGTTGGTGGCCAAGGGTTTCGAGGCGTATGCCGCGGAAGTGCCTGACGCCGAGGAAGCCAAGACCGCGCAGGTCGCCGCCTTCCTGTGGGGTGTCCTGGGACAAGCCGGGTTCACCCGCTCCGACGCCATCGTGAGCGTCGGGGGAGGGGCGACCACCGATCTCGCGGGGTTCGTCGCGGCGACCTGGCTGCGCGGCATCAGGGTCGTGCACGTCCCCACGACCCTGCTCGCCATGGTCGATGCGGCCGTGGGCGGCAAGACCGGGATCAACACACCCGAGGGCAAGAACCTCGTCGGGTCGTTCCACCCCCCGGCCGGGGTGCTGTGCGACCTCGCGACGCTGGAGACCTTGCCGACCCATGACTTCGTGGCCGGGCTGGCAGAGGTCGTCAAGTGCGGTTTCATCGCCGACCCCGTCATCCTCGACCTGGTCGAGGCCGACCCCGACGCAGTGAAGCGGGCCGACGGTCCGCACGTCCGAGAGCTCATCGAGCGCGCCGTCCAGGTCAAGGCGGACGTGGTCTCGCAGGACCTCAAGGAAGCCGACCTGCGCGAGATCCTGAACTACGGCCACACCTTCGGGCACGCGGTCGAGCAGGTCGAGCGCTATGCGTTCCGGCACGGGGCCGCGGTGTCCATCGGGATGGTCTACGTCGCCGAGCTCGCCCGCCTCGCGGGGAAGATGGACGACGCCCTGGTGGAGCGGCACCGGTCGATCCTGGGTTCGCTGGGTCTGCCGGTGTCCTACCGGGGCGACAGGTGGCCGCAGCTGCTGGACGCGATGAGGCGCGACAAGAAGTCGCGCGGGTCGCTGCTCCGGTTCGTCATCCTGTCCGGGCTGGCCAGACCGGTCCGGCTCGAGGGGCCGGATCCTGCCCTGCTCCAGGCTGCGTACGCCGAGATAAGCCGCGACTGACCAGCAGCCCAACCTCGGGGCTCACAGACAGCGCACAGCAGCCACACAAGAGGTGGATGGCCGGATCGCCCACAGTGGGGGCATGAGCGCGAACCGGAATTCAGAGGATCACGGCGTCGACCACTTCGGCAACGCCCACGACGACCGACACGACCGTGGCCTGGAGTTCGACGTGGCGACGCTGCTGGGCCGTCGGCGAGTCCTGGGCCTGCTCGGCGGGCTCGGCGCCGGAGCGGCGCTGGCCGCGTGTGGGACGTCCGCCGGCTCGGGCACCTCCGCCTCCACCACGAGCAGCGCTTCGGGTTCCAGCGCCTCAGGCACGACGCCGAAGGCCGAGGTGCCCGACGAGACCGGAGGGCCCTACCCGGGCGACGGCTCGAACGGCCCCAATGTCCTCGACGACTCCGGCATCGTGCGCTCCGACATCACCACCAGCTTCGGTTCGTCGACGACCAGGGCCGAGGGCATCCCGCTCACGATCAACCTCACGGTGACCGACGCCGGCAACGGCTACGCAGCCATGCAGGGCGCGGCGGTCTACTTGTGGCACTGCAACCGCGACGGTCAGTACTCGCTGTACTCCCAGGGCGTCGAGGACGAGAACTACCTGCGCGGCGTACAGGCGACGGACGCGGCGGGGATGGCGACGTACGCCAGCATCTTCCCCGCGGCCTACGACGGGCGTTGGCCCCACATCCACTTCGAGGTGTACTCGTCGGTGGACGACGCGACGAGCAGCGGCCAGATCGTCAAGACCTCGCAGATCGCCCTTCCCGAGGCGGCCTGCAAGGAGGTCTACGCGACCACGGGCTACGAGGCCAGCGTCCAGAACCTCGCCCGGACCTCCTTGACCCAGGACATGGTGTTCGGCAACGACGGCGGGATCTACCAGCTCGCCACCGTCACCGGAAACACCACCGACGGCTATGTGGCCAACCTGACGATCGGTGTCTGACCCCGCCGTCGCACCTCAGCACGCAGGGGGTATGCCGTGTCGTCACCCGGTGCCCCTCGCTGAGGCGTCGCCGCTCAGAGCTCGTCGAGCGCGACGAGGTCAGCGGCGGTGGGCTGCCAGCCCGCGGCGCGGGCGTTGCGGGTCACCTGCTCCGCGGTCGTCGCCCCGGCGATGACCGACGTGACGGCCGGCTGCGCGGCGAGACCGCCGATGGCGACGTCCAGCAGCTCGACGTCGCGCTCGGAGGCGAAGCCCTGCAGCGCCTCGACCCGGTCCCAGTCCGCTTCCGCGAGCCACCCGGCCCGGTCTGACTCCAGCGCCGCGCGCGAACCCTCAGGCGCGACTGCACCTCGCCGGTACTTTCCCGTGAGCAGGCCACGGGCCAGGGGGAAGAACGGCAGGATGCCGAGCCCGAAGCGTTGGCAGGCAGGCGTCACCTCGTCCTCGACCGAGCGGTCGAGGAGCGAGTACTCGTTCTGGACGGACACGAAGGAGGCCAGACCCGCCGTCGACGACGTCCAGGAGGCGTCGGCGACCTGCCAACCGTCGAAGTTCGAGCAGCCGAGGTAGAGCACCTTGCCCTCGCGGACCAGGTCGGTGAGCGCTTCCAGGGTCTCCTCGAGCGGAGTCAGCGGGTCCGGCCGGTGCAGCTGGTACAGGTCGATGTGGTCGGTCTGCAGCCGGCGCAGGCTGGCCTCGACCGCGCGACGGACGTAGCGGCGCGAACCCAGCGCTCCGAAGTCCTCGCCGTTGGCCCCCTGCATGTCCATCCCGAACTTGGTCGCCAGCACGAACTCGTCCCGCTGACCCCGCAGTGCCTCGCCCAGCATCGACTCGCTCTGCCCGGGCTCGCCTCCGTAGATGTCGGCGGTGTCGAGCAGCGTCACGCCGGCGTCGCGGGCGGCGGACAGGATCGAGCCCACCCCGACCTGGTCCACTCTGCGGCCGAAGGCGTTGCAGCCCACGCCGAGGGCACTGACCATGAGGCCGCTCGACCCCAGCGCGCGGTAGCTCATGTCCTGGGCGGTGTCCGTGGCTGTCATTCACCCAGCCTAGGCGTGCGGTCCAGCCGACCTCGGGCGGTTACCGACCCGGGCTGGCTGCGTGGGGTGGGCTGTGGGGTCGGGTGGGGCTGCGCAGCGATTCGGGGGAGCGTGCGGCCGACGGCTAGACTGTCCGGCGATCCCACCCCCGAACCTTTCCGGGACTGCCGCGCGCGCTCAGCCATGCGGCATACCGGCTCGTGGACTGAGTCCTGACCAGTCTGCGCACCCAAACAGAGAGTGACACCCGCATGGCATCGACCAACGACCTCAAGAACGGCATGGTCCTCAACCTCGAGGGCCAGCTGTGGGCCGTCGTGGAGTTCCAGCACGTCAAGCCCGGCAAGGGCCCGGCCTTCGTGCGCACCAAGCTCAAGCACGTCCTGTCCGGCAAGGTCGTCGACAAGACGTTCAACGCGGGGCTGAAGGTCGAGACCGCCAACGTCGACCGGCGTGACATGCAGTACGTCTACAAGGACGGTACCGACTACGTCTTCATGGACGGGTCGACCTACGACCAGATCCACATCCCGGAGAGCGTCGTCGGCGACGTCGCCAACTACCTCCTGGAGAACCAGAGCGCCCAGGTCGCGACGCACGAGGGCACCGTCCTCTACGTCGAGCTGCCCACCTCGGTCGTCCTCGAGATCACGTACACCGAGCCGGGCCTGCAGGGCGACCGCTCCA
Organism: Pedococcus sp. P3_C7; assembly: GCF_056402615.1. Classification (NCBI taxonomy): domain Bacteria; kingdom Bacillati; phylum Actinomycetota; class Actinomycetes; order Micrococcales; family Intrasporangiaceae; genus Pedococcus; species Pedococcus sp. P3_C7. The sequence continues at coordinate 350,333 of NZ_JBFUHC010000001.1, forward strand.
CCGGTGGCACCAAGCCCGCCACCCTCGAGACCGGCGCGACGATCAACGTCCCGCTGTTCCTCGAGCAGGGCGCCAAGGTCAAGGTCGACACCCGCGACGGCTCCTATCTGGGGCGCGTCAACTAAGTGGGCGCACGGACGAAGGCACGCAAGCGCGCGATCGACCTCCTGTTCGAGGCCGAGAACCGAGGGCTGAACGCCCGCGACCTGCTCGCCGAACGACTCGCGAAGCCGGTCACCGAGGCACCGCTCAGCCAGTACACCTCCGACCTGGTCGAGGGCGTGGTCGCCCACTGGACCGACATCAACGAGCTGCTCTCGACCTACTCGCAGGGCTGGACCCTCGAGCGGATGCCCAGCGTCGACCGCGCGATCCTGCGCCTCGGGGCGTACGAGGTGCTGTACGCAACCGAGGTCCCCGAGAACGTCGCGATCGCCGAAGCCGTCGAGCTGGCCAAGAGCCTGTCCACCGACGACTCGCCGAAGTTCGTCAACGGCCTGCTCGGTCGCCTCGCCGAGGTCAAACCCACCCTCGCCTGAGCTCTGCGCACCGAACGCGTGGTGCGCCTCGGCGGGCCGGTATGCCGCGTGGTCCCGGCACCGGGTAGAGTCACCCGCGAAAGACATCCTTTAACGACCTGTCCTGTGAGGCAGGGAAGGAGGTCCTGACGCTGATGCGTCCTGACTTTGCTGCACCTGCGGCGGTTGAACCCACCGTTCCCGCCTCCCTCTCCGTCGACGCTTCCGGCAGCGCCGGCAATGACTCGGACAGCGACTCCCGTACGGTCATGACCGAGGCCGACGTGGCCCGTGTGCTGCGGCGGATCGCGCACGAGATCCTCGAGCACAACAAGGGCGCCGCCGACCTGGTCGTGCTGGGCATCCCGACCCGGGGGGTCGCGCTGGCGCGCCGGCTGGCCGCCCTGATCGAGGAGGTCGAGGGAGTCCCGGTGGCGGTCGGTGCCCTCGACGTCACGATGCACCGTGACGACCTGCGCAGGCAGCCGACCCGCAGCCCGATGCACACCGACATCCCCGCGAGCGGGATCGACGACAAGGTCGTGGTGCTCGTCGACGACGTGCTCTACTCCGGGCGCACGGTCCGCGCCGCACTGGACGCGCTGTCCGACCTCGGTCGTCCGCGCATCGTGCGCCTCGCCGTTCTCGTCGACCGGGGTCACCGTGAGCTGCCGATCCGCGCCGACCACGTGGGCAAGAACCTGCCCACCTCGAGCACCGAGAAGGTGCGAGTCCGCCTGAGCGAACCCGACCACGTCCAGGACCAGGTCACCATCGCCGGAGGGGACGCCCGATGACCGCCACCACCTCCACCGCCAGCGCCACCCCCACGACGCGCGAGCAGCAGGTGGGCCCCCGGCACACCAAGCGGCACCTCCTGTCGTCCGCTGACCTGTCCCGCGAGCAGGTCCGGGCCATCCTCGACACCGCGTCCGAGATGCACGGCGTCCAGCAGCGTGAGGTCAAGAAGCTCCCGACGCTGCGCGGACGCACGGTCGTGAACCTGTTCTTCGAGGACTCGACCCGCACGCGCAGCTCCTTCGAGATCGCCGGAAAGTGGCTGTCGGCCGACGTCATCAACATCAGTGGCAAGGGTTCGTCGACGTCCAAGGGGGAGTCGCTGCGCGACACCGTCCTGACGGTGGCGGCGATGGGAGTCGATGCCCTCGTGATCCGCCACCACGCGAGCGGCGCCGCCCACCAGGTCAGCCAGTGGGTCGACGCGCACGTCATCAACGCCGGGGACGGGATGCACGAGCACCCGACCCAGGCCCTGCTCGACGCCTACACGATGGAGCGCCGCCTCGGTGACCTCGAGGGCCGACACGTCGTCATCGTCGGCGACCTGACCCACTCACGGGTGGTGCGCTCCAACCTGATCACGCTCAAGACGCTCGGCGCACGGGTCACGCTCGTCGCCCCGCCGACCCTGATGCCCAGCGGCATCACGACGTGGGCGCAGGCTGACGGCTTCGCGCTGTCGCACGACTTCGACGCGGTCCTGCCCACCGCCGACGCGGTGATGATGCTGCGGGTCCAGCGCGAACGGATGAGCGGCGGGTTCTTCCCGACGGCCCGCGAGTACACCGTCGGCTACGGCCTCACGCGCGCGCGGCTCGATGCCCTCATGGCGGCCAACCCCGACGCGGTCATCTGCCACCCGGGCCCGATGAACCGCGGCCTCGAGATCGCGGCCGACGCCGCCGACGGGGCCCAGTCGCTGATCCTCGACCAGGTCAGCGCGGGCGTCGCGGTGCGGATGTCGGTGCTGTACCACTTGCTTGCCGGCAACGAGGGAGAGGACAGCTGATGGCCACGCTGCTCGTCACGGGGGCGGACCTTCTCGGGTCGGGCGCCCAGGACCTGCTGATCGAGGACGGGCTCATCACCGAGGTGGGGTCGATCCGCTCGGCCAAGGGCGCCGATGTCCTGGACGCCGACGGACTGGTCGCGCTCCCGGGTCTGGTCGACCTGCACACCCACCTGCGCGAGCCCGGCCGCGAGGACGCCGAGACGATCGGCTCGGGTTCGGCCGCGGCGGCTGTCGGCGGCTTCACGGCGATCCTCGCGATGGCCAACACCAGTCCCGTGACCGACACTGCCGAGGCGGCCGAGCGCATCCTCGACCTGGGGCGCGCGGCCGGGCTGGTCGACGTCGTGCCCGTCGGCGCCGTCACCAAGGGGCTCGACGGCGAGGAGCTCGCCGAGCTCGGGCTCATGCACCGCTCCCGTGCACGGGTGACGGTCTTCTCCGACGACGGCCACTGCGTCCATGACGCTCGAGTCATGCGCCGCGCCCTGGAGTACGTCCGCGCCTTCGGTGGCGTCGTCTCCCAGCACGCCCAGGACCCCCACCTCGCCGGTCCGCACGCCTGCGCGCACGAGGGCGAGCTCTCGGGCCGCCTCGGTCTGCCCGGGTGGCCCGGCATCGCCGAGGAGTCGATCGTGGCCCGCGACGTCATGCTGGCCCGGCACACGGGTTCGCGGGTGCACGTCGCGCACGTGTCGACTGCCGGCACCGTGGAGGTCATCCGGTGGGCCAAAGCCCAGGGGATCGCCGTCACCGCGGAGGTCACGCCCCACCACCTGGTCCTCACCACCGACCTGCTCGCGGGCTACGACCCCACCTACAAGGTGAACCCGCCACTGCGCCCGCAGGAGGACGTCGACGCCCTGCGCGCCGCGCTCGCCGACGGCACCATCGACGCGGTGGCCACCGACCACGCACCACATGCCCGGCACGACAAGGAGCACGCTTTCGTCGACGCGGCGTTCGGCATGCTCGGGCTCGAGACGGCGCTGTCGGTGGTGAGCGACGTGATGGTGGGCGGTGGCCTGCTCGACTGGGCGGGTGTGGCGCGCGTGATGTCGCAGGCGCCGGCCCGCATCGCAGGGCTGACCTCCCACGGCCAGGCGCTCGTCGAGGGCTCGCCGGCGCACCTGACGCTGGTCGACCCGACGGCCACCGTGACGGTCGACCGCAGCTCGTCGCTGTCGTTGTCCCGCAACAACCCCTGGCACGGGCGCACCCTGCGGGGTGCTGTGCACGCCACGGTCTTCGCCGGTCGAGTGACGGCCCAGAAGGGAGCCATCGCGTGACCCGACTGCAAGCCGTGGGCGTGATGCTCGTGGCCCTCGGCCTGATCTATGCCCTGCTGTATGCCGCGTGGTTGCGCAAGCGGCGCGAGCACGAGTCCGCGGCCATCGCGCTGGAGCGCAACCGCACCACGCGCGACCACGCCCTGGAGGCTCCCGCCCTCAAGGAGAAGCCCCCGCAGGTCATCGCGGAGGGAACCTACGTGAGCACCACGACGGCCGAGAGCAGGCTCGAGCGGGTGACGGTGGATGGCCTCGGCAACCGTGCCAAGGCGACCCTCATCGTCAGTCGCGGAGACGTCGACGAGCTGGTCCGCATCGACAGGCAGGGCGAGGCCACCATCATCATCCCGGCCGCCCGACTCATCTCCGCCCGCCGGGAGCGCGGCATGGTCGGCAAGTTCGTCGGCGCCAACCGCCTCGTGGCGCTGCAGTGGCGGGCCGAGAACGGGGACGTCTACGAGACCGGCTTCCTGCCCCGTTTCAAGGCGGACGTCGAACGGGTCGAGTCGGCCCTGTGGTGGCACACGGGTGACTCGCCAGACGGCCCCGACAGTACCGAGAGCACCGAGAGTGCCGTGAGTGCCGGCGGCGCCGAGACGACCCAGGCCGACGAGGCGCCCACCGATCCCGAGACCGAACGAAAGACGACACCATGAGCGCCGCTGCACACGGGTTCGACCTGGCCACTGCTCTTGACAGGGCCCCCGCCCTCCTCGTCCTCGAGGACGGTCGCACCTTCCGGGGGGACACCTACGGCGCCACGGGCCAGACGGTCGGCGAGGCGGTCTTCTCCACGGGGATGACCGGCTACCAGGAGACCCTGACCGACCCGAGCTACCACCGGCAGGTGGTCGTCATGACGGCCCCCCACGTCGGTAACACCGGCGTCAACGACGAGGACAACGAGTCGGGCAGGTTCTGGGTGGCGGGCTACGTCGTGCGCGACCCCGCGCTGCGCCCGTCCAGCTGGCGCTCCCAGCGGTCGCTCGAGGACGCACTGGTCGAGCAGGGAGTGGTGGGCATCAGCGGGATCGACACCCGTGCCCTGACCCGGCACCTGCGCGAGCGGGGTGCGATGCGGGTCGGCATCTTCTCGGGGGAGCGGGCAGGGCTGCCGGTGACCGAGCTGGTCAACGCCGTCCAGCGGGCTCCGCTGATGAAGGGGGCCGCGCTGGCGGCCGAGGTGAGCACCAAGGAGACCTACGTCGTGCCGGCCGTCGGGGAACGACGGTTCACCGTGGCCGCACTCGACCTCGGGATCAAGGCGATGACCCCGACCCTGATGGCGCAGCAGGGCATCGAGGTCCACGTCCTGCCCGCCTCCTCGACGATCGAGGACATCCGTGCGGTGGGGGAGGACGGCCCCGACGGGGTGTTCTTCTCCAACGGGCCCGGTGACCCGGCGACCGCCGATGCCGAGGTGGCTGTGCTTCGCCAGGTGCTCGACTCGCGCATCCCGTTCTTCGGCATCTGCTTCGGCAACCAGCTGCTCGGGCGGGCCCTGGGTTTCGGCACGTACAAGCTGAAGTACGGCCACCGGGGCATCAACCAACCGGTGCTGGACCGCAGCACCGGCAAGGTCGAGGTCACGGCCCACAACCACGGCTTCGCCGTCGACGCCCCGACCGACCGTGAGGTGCCCGCGCCCGCCGACGAAGCCGACGGCACGGCATACGGACGGGTCCGGGTGTCGCACGTGTGCCTCAACGACGACGTCGTCGAGGGGCTGGAATGCCTCGACGTGCCTGCCTACTCGGTCCAGTACCACCCGGAGGCGGCCGCGGGGCCGCACGACGCCGGCTACCTCTTCGACCGTTTCGTGACACTGATGGAAAGCAGGAGTATGAGCTCGCCAGACATTCGGGGCCCCCGTGAAGTATCGGAGCGAGGCACGAGCGCAGAACTTCGTGGGGTGAATTGATGCCCAAGCGCGACGACATCAAGAGCGTTCTCGTCATCGGCTCCGGCCCGATCGTCATCGGCCAGGCCTGCGAGTTCGACTACTCCGGCACGCAGGCCTGTCGGGTCCTGCGCGAGGAGGGCATCAGGGTGATCCTGGTCAACTCCAACCCGGCCACCATCATGACCGACCCGGAGTTCGCGGACGCGACCTACGTCGAGCCGATCACCCCTGACATCGTCGAGGCGATCATCGCCCGCGAGCGCCCGGACGCGGTGCTCGCGACCCTCGGTGGGCAGACCGCCCTCAACTGCGCGATCGCCCTGCACGAGTCCGGCGTCCTGGAGAAGTACGACTGCCCCCTCATCGGCGCCAACGTCGAGGCGATCCAGCTCGGCGAGGACCGCGAGAAGTTCAAGGGGGTCGTAGAGCGCTGCGGCGCGGAGTCGGCAAAGTCTCTGATCTGCCACACGATGGACGAATGCCTCACTGCCGCAACCGAACTCGGCTATCCGGTCGTTGTCCGCCCGTCGTTCACCATGGGTGGCCTCGGCTCAGGCTTCGCCTACGACGAGAAGGATCTTCGCCGCATCGCCGGAGACGGCCTGCAGTACTCACCGGTCACCGAGGTGCTCCTCGAGGAGTCGATCACCGGCTGGAAGGAGTACGAGCTCGAGGTGATGCGCGACCACGTCGACAACGTCGTGGTGGTCTGCTCGATCGAGAACCTCGACCCGATGGGTGTGCACACCGGTGACTCGATCACCGTGGCGCCTGCGCTGACCCTGACCGACCGCGAGTACCAGCGGCTGCGCGACATCGGCATCGCGATCATCCGCGAGGTCGGTGTCGACACCGGTGGCTGCAACATCCAGTTCGCGGTCAACCCGGTCGACGGCCGGATCATCGTCATCGAGATGAACCCGCGGGTGTCACGGTCGTCCGCGCTGGCCTCCAAGGCGACCGGGTTCCCGATCGCCAAGATCGCCGCGAAGATGGCCATCGGCTACACCCTCGACGAGGTGCCCAACGACATCACCCGCGAGACGCCGGCGTCGTTCGAGCCCAGCCTCGACTACGTCGTCGTCAAGGTGCCGCGGTTCGCGTTCGAGAAGTTCCCGGCCGCCGATCCGACCCTGACCACCACGATGAAGTCGGTGGGTGAGGCGATGTCGATCGGCCGCAACTTCACCGAGGCGCTGCAGAAGGCGCTGCGGTCGATGGAGCGCAAGGACAGCACCTTCCACTGGGACGGCCCGACCCCCAGCGAGGAGCAGGCCCGCACCTTCCTGCACTCCGCCAGGACGCCCACGGACGGGCGCATCGTCACCGTCCAGCAGGCGATGCGCGGCGGCCTGTCCGTCGAGGAGGTCCACGAGGCCACCGGCATCGACCCGTGGTTCCTCGACCAGATGGCGCTGGTCAACGCCATCGCCGACCGGGTCGTCGCCGCGCCCGAGCTCACGCCGACCCTCCTGCGGCTGGCCAAGCGGCACGGCTTCAGCGACGTGCAGCTCGCCTCGTTGCGGGGTATGCCGGAGGCGGTCGTCCGCGGCGTGCGGCACGCCCTCGGCGTGCGCCCGGTCTACAAGACCGTCGACACGTGTGCGGCGGAGTTCGCTGCCACGACGCCGTACCACTACGGCACCTACGACGAGGAGACCGAGGTGGCGCCGCGGGAGAAGCCCGCTGTCCTCATCCTCGGCAGTGGTCCCAACCGGATCGGGCAGGGCGTCGAGTTCGACTACTCGTGTGTCCACGCCAGCTTCGCCCTGCGCGAGGCGGGCTACGACACCGTGATGGTCAACTGCAACCCCGAGACCGTTTCCACGGACTACGACACGAGCAGCCGGCTCTACTTCGAACCGCTGACCCTCGAGGACGTCCTCGAGGTCGTGCACGCCGAGCAGCAGGCCGGCCCGGTCGCCGGGGTCATCGTCCAGCTCGGCGGCCAGACGCCGCTGGGTCTGGCCAAGGCTCTCAAGGAGGCCGGCGTCCCCATCGTCGGCACCAGCCCGGAGGCCATCGACCTCGCCGAGGACCGCGGTGCCTTCGGCCGCGTCCTGGCCGAGGCGCAGCTGCCGGCACCCAAGCACGGCACTGCCTACAGTGCCGCCGAGGCGGTGGAGGTCGCCCGCGAGATCGGCTACCCCGTCCTCGTGCGCCCCTCCTACGTCCTCGGCGGACGCGGCATGGAGATCGTCTACGACGACGAGACCCTGGCCACCTACGTCACCCGGGCCACCGTTGCGAGCCCCGAGCACCCCGTCCTCGTGGACCGGTTCCTCGACGACGCGATCGAGATCGACGTGGACGCGCTCTACGACGGCACGGAGATGTACCTCGGCGGGATCATGGAGCACATCGAGGAGGCCGGCATCCACTCCGGCGACTCGGCCTGCACCCTGCCGCCGGTGACGCTCGGTGTGGCCGAGCTGGAACGCGTCCGCGAGGCGACCCTCAAGCTCGCCGAGGGCATCGGCGTGCGCGGCCTGATGAACGTCCAGTTCGCGCTGGCCCAGGACATCCTCTACGTCCTGGAGGCCAATCCCCGCGCGTCGCGCACCGTCCCGTTCGTGGCGAAGGCGACCGGGGTCCCCGTCGCCAAGGCAGCGGCCAGGGTCATGCTCGGGGCCACCATCAAGGAGCTCCGCGCGGAGGGGCTGCTGCCGCCGCACGGCGACGGGGGCTCGATGCCCGCCCACGCCCCGGTGGCTGTCAAGGAGGCCGTGCTGCCCTTCAAACGGTTCCGCACGCGCGACGGCCAGGTCGTCGACAGCCTGCTCGGCCCCGAGATGCGCTCGACCGGTGAGGTCATGGGCATCGACCAGGACTTCGGGACGGCGTTCGCCAAGGGAATGCTCGCGGCCGGCTCCGGGCTGCCGCGCGAAGGCAGGATCTTCGTCTCGGTCGCCAACCGCGACAAGCGCGCGATGATCTTCCCGGTCAAGCGGCTCGCCGATCTCGGTTTCACGATCGTGGCCACGACGGGCACCGCGGATGTCCTGCGGCGCAACGGGATCCCGTCCCAGGTCGTCCACAAGCACAGCGAGCGATCGGAGGGCGACGAGAGCATCGTCGACCTGATCCTTGCCGGCGAGATCGCCATGGTGGTCAACACCCCCAGCGGCCCCAACGCGCGCGCAGACGGTTACGCCATCCGCGCTGCCACGACGTCGATGGACAAGCCGATCGTCACCACGGTCCAGGAGCTGGCGGCGGCGGTGCAGGGCATCGAGGCGCAGATGCACGGCGTGTTCACCGTGAAGCCGTTGCAGGAGCACGCCCGCGACCTCGACCTCTACGGCACCGGCACCGGCAAGGGAGCGGTCCGGCCGGGCAGCTCGGCTTCCGCGTCCGGCGTCGGGGCGGGCGGGGTCGCGTGAGCGCGGCGACCACGCGGCATACCTCGCAGGGCTCTGGCGTGGTGCAGGTGACCGGCGAGCTGATCGCGACCCGACGGGTCGGCGCCTACCACCACCTCACCTTCGTGGCCCCCGGGCTGGCCGAGCTGGCCCATCCGGGTCAGTTCGTGGCCCTCGCCGTGGGTGGTGACACGAGCGCCACCCTGTTGCGCCGGTGCTTCTCCATCCACAAGGTGAGCCCGTCGGGCACCTACGGCGGCACCGTCGACGTCGTGATCTCGGCCGTGGGGCCGGGCACCCGATGGCTCAGCACGCTGCGCGCCCACGACGAGGTCGACATCGTCGGGCCGCTCGGGCGCCCCTTCCCGCTGCCCAAGGAGCCGGTGGCCTGCGTGCTCGTCGGCGGCGGCTACGGCAGCGCCCCGCTGTTCTGGCTGGCCGAGGCGCTGCGCGCTCGGGGCTGCCACGTCGAGATGGTCCTGGGGGCCGCCACCGAGTCCAAGCTGTTCGGCGTCGTCGAGGCACGGCGCTACGCCGACGGTGTCTCGGTCACGACCGACGACGGTTCGGCCGGGACCAAGGGCTGGGTCTCCGACGTGCTGCCGGAGGTCATCCGGCGCACCGGTGCCTCGGTCGTCTACGGCTGCGGACCCATGGGCATGCTCAAGTCGATCACGGACGTCGCTGCCGCCGAGGGCGCGGTCGCCCAGGTGGCCGTCGAGGAGTCGATGGCGTGCGGCGTGGGTGTGTGCATGACCTGCGTCATGCCCGTCACGGGGAACGACGGGGCCACGCGGATGGTGAGGTCCTGCGTCGAGGGGCCGGTGTTCCGCGGGGACCGCGTGCGGTGGGACGCCTTCGCCGACGGGGTATGCCGGGTGCCCGCCGACACGGTCGGCGCGCCCCGGGTGGGCGGTCACTGATGGCGGTCGACATGTCGGTGCGGCTCGGGTCGGTGACGCTGCCGAGCCCGATGATGACGGCCTCGGGCTGCGCGGCGAACGGTCGCGAGCTGGCGCGGTTCTTCGACATCCGCGAGCTGGGCGCCTTCGTCACCAAGTCGGTGATGGCCGACCCGCGGTCGGGACGTGGCACACCGCGGATGGCCGAGACCCCCGCCGGCATGCTCAACTCGATCGGCCTCCAGGGGCCCGGCATCTCCGCGTTCGTCGACAAGGACCTCGCCTGGCTCAAGCAGGCCGGGGCCCGCACCCTGGTCTCCATCGCCGGCAACACCAGCGGCGAGTTCGCCGACGTTGCCGCGACCCTGCGCGCGAGTGACGCCTTCGACGCGGTCGTGGGCGTGGAGGTCAACATCTCCTGTCCCAACGTCGCCAACCGCGGCCTCGTCTTCGCCTGCGACCCGATGGCCAGTGCCAAGGTCGTCGCACTGGTGCGCGAGCAGCTGCCGCGGGACATCCCCATCTTCGCCAAGCTCACTCCCGACGTGACAGACATCGTCGGTGTGGCCCAGGCCTGTGTGAAGGCGGGTGCCGACGGGCTGACCATGATCAACACGTTGCTGGGCATGGTCATCGACACCGACCGGCTGCGGCCGCAGGTGGCAGGGGTGACAGGCGGCCTGTCTGGGCCGGCGATCCGGCCGGTGGCGGTCCGCGCCATCTGGCAGACACGGGCCGCGATGCTCGAGGGGCGACTGCCGACAGTGCCGATCATCGGGGTCGGCGGGGTGCGCACCGGACGGGACGCGCTGGAGCTGGTGGCGGCAGGCGCGAGCGCGGTGCAGGTGGGCACAGCGACGTTCAACGACCCCAGCGCACCGGTGCGAGTGGGTCGCGAGCTGGCAGAACTGTTGCAGGACAAGGGATTCGAGCGACTCACCGATGCAGTCGGTGTCGCCCACGGGAGGTTGGCGTGACCATGACGGAGCTGACGTTCGGACAAAGGCTGCGCGGGGCGATGGACTCCCGTGGCCCCCTGTGTGCCGGGATCGATCCCCACCGCGCCCTGGTCGAGTCGTGGGGGCTCGGATACGACGTCGACGGACTGGCCGCCTTCACGGACACGTGCGTCGAGGCCTTTGCCGGACACGTCGGGGTGGTGAAGCCGCAGTCGGCCTTCTTCGAGGTGTTCGGGTCGCGAGGGGTCGCCATCCTGGAGCGCGCCATCCTCGCGCTGCGTGAGGCGGGCACCCTCGTGATCCTCGACGCCAAGCGAGGCGACATCGGCTCGACCATGGCGGCCTACGCCGAGGCCTATCTCGGCAAGGACGCCGTCGCGCCCGCCGATGCCGTCACGGTGAGCCCCTACCTGGGGTTCGAGTCCCTGCGGCCCGCCCTGGACCTGGCGGCCCAGACCGGCAGGGGCGTCTTCGTCCTGGGCCTGACGTCCAACCCCGAGGGTCGCTCCGTGCAGCACGCCCGGCTGCGGGACGTCAGCGTCGCCGAGTCGATGGTGGCTGGTGCGGCCGGTGAGAACGCCGCCGCCCGCGAGCGCGGCGAGCTGGGCAGTGTGGGGCTCGTGGTCGGGGCGACGGTCGGCTCTGCCGTCCAGGAGCTCGGTCTCGACCTAGCCGGGGCCACGGCACCGCTCCTCGCGCCCGGGGTCGGCGCCCAGGGCGGCACGAGCGAGGACCTGCGGCGCGTGTTCGGGGACGCCCTGCCCAACGTGCTGCCCGCCAGCAGCCGCGACGTCCTCAACGCCGGACCGGACGTGGCAGCCCTGCGTGACCGCGCCATGGGCACGAACGACTCCTTGGCCGCCCTCCTGCAGTGAGCTTTCCCGCGAGCACCGCTCCGAGCTTTTCCGCACTGCGTCCCGCACCGAGTCCCGCACTGAGCTGCCCGCGCTGAGCACGGCGCTGGACGCACCGAGCTTCGCCGAGAACGCTGAGGTCAGGCCCTGTGACCGGCGCCATGGAGCCTCGAGGGGAAACCCGGCCTCGCGGTTGCTAGAGTCGGAAGACATCACCCAGACACGAACCCGTGCCGACCCGCTTGCGCAAGGAGTACCACCGTGGCCCTTCCCCCGTTGACCCCGGAGCAGCGTGCGGCGGCCCTCGAGAAGGCTGCCGTGGCCCGCCGCGAGCGAGCTGCGGTGAAGAACCGGCTGAAGTACGCCCAGGGTTCGCTCAAGGAGGTCATCGCCGACGGCAAGGCCAACGAGGTCGTCGGCAAGATGAAGGTCTCCGCGCTGCTCGAGTCGATGCCCGGGGTGGGCCGGGTCCGTGCGCGCCAGATCATGGAGGAGGTCGGCATCTCCGAGAGCCGCCGCGTCCGTGGCCTGGGTGCCAACCAGATCTCCGCGCTGCTCACCCGCTTCGACGAGGCGTGAGCCGACGCGCTTCCGTCGGCGAGGACCGCCCCCGGCGGCTCGTCGTCCTCGCGGGTCCCACCGCCGTGGGCAAGGGCACCCTGTCCGCCCACGTCCGCGACAACTTCCCCGAGGTCTGGCTCTCGGTCAGTGCCACTACCCGCAGCCCGCGCCCGGGGGAGGTCGAGGGCGTCCACTACCACTTCGTCGACGAGGCCGAGTTCTCGCGGATGGAGCAGGCCGGAGAGCTGCTGGAGTCGGCGGTCGTGCACGGTCGCAACCACTACGGGACGCCGCGCGCTCCGGTGGAGCGGGCGCTGCGCGAGCACAGGATGGCACTGCTCGAGATCGACCTCCAGGGCGCCCGCCAGGTCCGGGACACCATGCCCGAGGCCTTGTTCGTCTTCCTCGCCCCACCCAGCTGGGACGAGCTCGTGCGCCGGCTGGTCGGTCGCGGCACCGAGGACGCGGAGGAGCGGGGCCGTCGGCTGGACACCGCGAAGGTCGAAATGGCCGCCGAGGACGAGTTCGACGTGACCATCGTCAACGACGACGTTCGTCGTGCGGCGGAAGAACTCGTATCATTGATGCGATCGCACTGACGCCCGGCGTCAGAAGCTGAGCCAACCGTCCAGAAGCTGAGTCAGTCCAACAGAATTGAGTACCCCCGTGTCTGGAACCGTCGCCAACCCGATCGGCATCACCAACCCGCCGATCGACGACCTGCTCACCAAGGCCGACTCCAAGTACGCCCTGGTGATCTACTCGGCCAAGCGCGCCCGCCAGATCAACGCGTACTACAGCCAGCTGCAGGAGGGCCTGCTCGAGAACGTCGGCCCGCTCGTCGACAGCCAGGTCCACGAGAAGCCGATGTCGATCGCCCTGCGCGAGATCAACGAGGGCCTGGTCATCTCCACGCCGATCGAGAGCTGAGCCCGGACGCGGGCCGGACGAGAGCAGGGGACAGGGGCGCCATGGCGCGCATCGTCCTGGGGGTCAGCGGCGGGATAGCGGCCTACAAGGCCTGCTCGCTGCTGCGCCTGTTCACGGAGGCGGGGCACGACGTCACCGTCGTGCCGACCGAGTCGGCCCTGCAGTTCGTCGGAGCCCCCACGTGGGAGGCCCTGTCGGGCAAACCCGTGCACACCGGGGTGTGGGACTCGGTGCACGAGGTGCCCCACGTCCGCCTGGGGCAGACGGCCGACCTGGTCGTCGTCGCGCCCGCCACCGCCGACCTGCTCGCGAAGGCCGCGCACGGTCTGGCCGGCGACCTGCTCACGAACGTCCTGCTGACCGCGCGCTGTCCCGTGGTCATGGCGCCGGCGATGCACACCGAGATGTGGGACCACGCAGCCACCCAGGCCAACGTCTCCACCTTGGCCGAACGCGGCATACACATCATCCCGCCCGCGTCGGGGCGCCTCACCGGCGCCGACACGGGCCCGGGCCGCCTCCCCGAACCCGAGACCTTGTATGCCGTGTGCGAGCGGATCCTCGCCCACCCCGAACCCCACACCCATCGTGGGACTCCCGCTACGACCTCCGAGCTCGCCGGTCGCAGGGTCGTCATCACGGCCGGAGGCACGCGAGAGCCGATCGACCCGGTGCGGTTCCTCGGGAACCGCAGCTCGGGCAAGCAGGGCTACGCCCTCGCCGCCGTGGCGGCCCGCCGCGGAGCCACGGTGACCCTGCTCGCCGCGAACACGTCCTTGCCGGCACCGTCGGGAGTGACCATCGTGCCGGTGTCCACCGCGCTCGAGCTCCAGGCGGCGGTGGAGGTGGCTGCCAAGGACGCCGACGTCGTGGTGATGGCCGCAGCGGTGGCCGACTTCCGACCGGCGCACTACGTGGACGCCAAGATCAAGAAGACGTTCGGTGCGCCGGGCGCTCCCGAGCCGGAGTCGGCGCCGACCATCGAGCTGGTTCGCAACCCCGACATCCTCGCCGGTCTGGTGGAGTCGCGAGGCGAGGAGGCCAGCCCTGTCATCGTCGGGTTCGCCGCCGAGACCGGCGACGACCAGGCCGGGGTCCTCGAGCACGGCCGCGACAAGCTGGCCCGCAAGGGGTGCGACCTGCTCGTCGTGAACGAGGTGGGCGCCGACAAGACCTTCGGCCAGGACGACAACACCGTCCACATCCTGAGGCAAGGCTCCAGCCACGTCACCGAGGCGGGACCGGCCTCCAAGGAGCTGGTCGCCGCCGTAGTGTGGGACGCCGTCCAGGAGATCCTCTGACCTAGGTAGACTCTCGGGGTCGCGCGGCCAGTTGCCGCCGCGCCCAGCATCGTCAGCATTCGCTGCTCCAAAGGAGAAATGAGTGTCCGCTCGCCTGTTCACGTCCGAGTCCGTCACCGAGGGCCACCCGGACAAGATCTGTGACCAGATCTCCGACGCGATCCTCGACGCCATGCTCGACCAGGACCCGGGCAGCCGAGTCGCGGTCGAGACGATGGTGACCACCGGGCTGGTCCACGTCGCCGGCGAGGTCACCACCGAGGCCTACGTCGAGATCCCCAAGATCGTGCGCGACACGGTGCTCGGCATCGGCTACGACTCCTCCACCAAGGGTTTCGACGGCGCTTCCTGCGGTGTCGAGGTCTCGATCGGCCAGCAGAGCCCCGACATCGCCCAGGGCGTCGACACGGCGTACGAGAACCGCACCGGTGGCGTCGACCCCCTCGACAAGCAGGGCGCGGGCGACCAGGGCCTGATGTTCGGCTACGCCTGCGAGGACACCGCCGAGCTGATGCCGCTGCCCATCCACCTCGCGCACCGGCTGGCCGAGCGCCTCACCACCGTGCGCAAGAGCGGCGAGGTCGCCTACCTGCGCCCGGACGGCAAGACCCAGGTCACCATTGGGTACGACGGCGACAAGGCCGTCCGGCTCGACACCGTCGTCCTGTCCACGCAGCACGCCGAGGACATCTCGCTCGACGGACTGCTCCAGCCCGACATCATCGAGCACGTCATCAAGCCCGTCCTGGCCGAGCTGGCCGACGAGGGCACCGAGCTCGACCTCTCCGACTACCGCACCTTGATCAACCCGACCGGCAACTTCGTCATCGGCGGCCCGATGGGTGACGCCGGCCTCACCGGTCGCAAGATCATCGTCGACACCTATGGCGGCATGTCCCGCCACGGTGGCGGCGCGTTCTCCGGCAAGGACCCGTCGAAGGTCGACCGCTCAGCCGCCTACGCCATGCGCTGGGTCGCCAAGAACGTCGTCGCCGCAGGGCTGGCCCGTCGCTGCGAGGTTCAGGTCGCCTACGCCATCGGCAAGGCCCAGCCTGTCGGCCTCTACGTCGAGACGTTCGGCACCGAGAGCGTGCCGGTCGACACGATCCAGGCCGCGATCTCCAAGGTCTTCGACCTGCGCCCGGCCGCGATCGTCCAGGACCTCGACCTGCTGCGCCCGATCTACAAGCCGACGGCTGCCTACGGCCACTTCGGCCGCACGCAGGCAGGGCACGTGGAGAACCCCTTCACGTGGGAGCGCACCGACCGCATCGACGCCCTGCAGAAGGCCGTCAAGGACTGACGGCACCCTCCGCTAGGTTCGCTCCCGTGAGCGGACAGGAGGGCGAGACCGAGCAGCTGGAGCTGATCCGCTCCGCGCTGCCACGGACCCGCACGCCTCGCACCGAAGCCACCGCGTCCACCGACCCGGTGGCTTCGGTCGTCGTCGACACGGGTCTGGCCCACCTCGACCGGCCCTTCGAGTACCTCGTGCCCGAGGCGATGGCCGACACGGCACTGCCCGGCACCCGCGTCAAGGTGCGCTTCGCCGGTCAGGACCTCGACGGTTTCGTCGTCGCGCGGGCGGCTGCCGCCGAGCACGAGGGCCGGCTCGCGCCCATCCGGCGCGTCGTGTCGCCGGAGCCCGTGCTACGCCCCACCCAGCTCCGAGTCGCCACTGCCGTCGCGACACGCTGTGCGGGCTCGCTCGGTGACGTGCTCCGGCTCGCGGTGCCCCCACGGCACGCAGCAGCCGAGAAGGCCCTTGCGCTGGAGCCCCCCACCCCTGACCCCCTTCCCCACGTGAGCGGTCCGGGAGGCGCGTGGGGCAGGTATGCCGCGGGGCCGGCATACCTGTCGCGGCTGGCCGCGGGGGAGTCGCCGGCGGCGTCGTGGCTGGCGGTGCCCACCACCGACCCGACGCAGGACTGGCCGTGCGCCCTGGCGGCCGCGGCGGCGGCGACGCTGGCGGGCGGGCGGGGAAGTGTCCTCGTGGTGCCGGACCACCGCGATGTCGGGCGCGTGGACGCGGCGCTCACCCAGGCGCTCGGCCCGGGGCGACACGTGCGGCTGACGGCCGACCAGGGACCGCAGGCGCGCTACACCGCGTGGCTCAAGGTGCTGCGTGGGCACGTGTCCGTGGTCGTGGGCACCAGGGCCGCCGCGTTCGCGCCCGTGCGCGACCTCGGGCTCGTCGCGTGGTGGGACGACGGCGACGACCTGTTGGACGAGCCCAGGTCGCCCTACCCCCACGTCCGTGACGTGCTCCTCACGCGCGCCGACGTCGAGGGAGCCGCGGTCCTCTCGGGAGGGTTCACGCGCACCGTGGCCGTCCAGCGACTCGTCGACACCGGCGAGCTGCGGACCATCACGGGAGGTGGCCTCCGCGGAGCTGCCCCCCGCGTGCAGGTGGCCGGCGAAGGCGTCGAGATCGAGCGGGACGCCGCGGCGGCTTCGGCACACCTGCCTTCCATCGCCTGGCGAACCGCCAAGGCTGCCCTCGAGTCCGGCCCGGTCCTCGTGCAGGTGCCCCGCCGCGGCTACGTCCCCTCGCTGTCCTGCCAGACCTGTCGCACTGCCGTCCGTTGCGCCCACTGCGCCGGCCCCGTCGCCCTGCGCTCCAGGCAGGCCGAGCCGGCCTGCCGCTGGTGTGGGCGAGGAGTGGGACGGTTCGAGTGTCGGCACTGCGGCGGCCGCGAGCTGCGCTCGTCGGTGGTCGGAGCACGGCGGACGGCCGAGGAGCTGGGCAGAGCCTTCCCCGGCGTGCCCGTGCACACCTCTGGAGCCGGTGCCGTGCTCGACCGCGTCGCTGCGGTCCCTGCCCTCGTCATCGCCACACCGGGTGCCGAGCCCGTGGCCGAGGGGGGGTATGCCGCGTGCCTGCTCCTCGACGCGTGGGCCAGTCTCGACCGCCCCACCCTGGACGCGGGGGAGGAGGCGTTGCGTCGCTGGGTGGCCGCTGGTGCCCTCACACGCGGTGCGGCGGCGGGAGGTCAGGTCGTGCTCTGTGGGGCACCCACCCACACGACGCTGCCGGTCGTCGAGGCCCTGGTGCGTTGGGACCCCGCCTGGTTCGCAGCCCGTGAGCTCGCCGAACGCCAGGAGCTCTCCCTGCCCCCCACGGTGGCGATGGCGGCCCTGACCGGGGACCGTCGCGCTCTCGAGGCCGCCCTGCGGCTTGCTCACCTGCCGGCCGAGGTGGACCAGCTCGGTCCGCTGCCGGTGGCTGACGACGCGGTGCGGATCCTGCTGCGAGCCCCGCTCGAGCAGCGCCCCGCCCTGGCCGCCGCTCTGGTGGCGATGAAGGCGGTGCGCAGCGCCCGCAAGGAGAAGGCCAGCATCCAGGTCCGGATGGACCCGCGCGACCCCGCCACCTGATCCGCGTTCCAACGGTCGTGGGGACGCGGCATACACTGACAGCCCCTTTTCGCCCGCCCAGCCATGCTCGTCCAACCACAGGAACAGCGTTGTCGATCCAGAACATCCGCCTCTTCGGTGACCCCGTGCTGCGCACGCCGGCCGAGCCCGTCGTCGACTTCGACCGCGAGCTGCGTCAGCTGGTCAAGGACCTGACCGAGACGATGATCGACGCCCCCGGAGCGGGACTCGCCGCACCCCAGATCGGGGTGGGGCTGCGCGTGTTCACGTACTGGGTCGACGGCGAGCTGGGCCACCTGGTCAACCCTGACCTCGACCTCTCGAGCGAGCTCCAGGAGGGCGATGAGGGCTGCCTGTCGTTCCCCGGCCTGAGGTTCGAGACACCGCGGGCGCTGCGGACCGTCGCCAAGGGCTTCAACCAGTTCGGTGAGCCCGTGGTGATCGACGGCTCTGAGCTGCTGGCTCGGTGTCTGCAGCACGAGACCGACCACCTCGACGGGATCCTGTTCATCGACCGGATGGACCGCGAGCAGCGCAAGGCGGCCATGAAGGCGATCCGTGAGGCGGAGTGGGCCGCTGGCGACGCCCCCGTCGTCAAGGTCAGTCCGCACGCCACCTTCGGCCGGGGGATGTGATGCGGCTGGTCTTCGCCGGCACGCCCGAGCCTGCGGTGCCGTCGCTCGACGCCCTGATCGCCTCCCCCCACGAGGTCGTCGCCGTGGTGACCCGTCCCGACGCCCGAGCCGGCCGCGGCCGAGGTGTGGTGAGGTCGCCGGTGCGCCAGCGAGCCGAGGAGCTCGGCATCGAGGTGCTGACCCCGGACCGTCCGCGCGACCCAGACTTCCTCGAGCGACTGCGCGCCCTGGCGCCGGATGCGTGCCCGGTGGTGGCCTACGGCGCCCTGATCCCGCAAGCGGCCCTGGAGATCCCGCTGCACGGCTGGGTCAACCTGCACTTCTCCCTGTTGCCCGCGTGGCGGGGGGCCGCACCAGTGCAGCACGCCGTGATGGCCGGCGACGAGGTGACCGGGGCCTCGACCTTCCTCATCGAGGCCGGCCTCGACACCGGGCCGGTCTTCGGGCTGATGACGGAACGGATCCGCCCGCGTGACACCGCCGGGGACCTGCTCGGCAGGCTTGCGGAGGGGGGTGCGGGCCTGCTCGTCGCGACGTTGGACGGCATCGCCGACGGTGCCCTGACTCCCGTGCCGCAGGCGGTCGACGGGGTCTCGCTCGCGCCCAAGATCGAGGTCGAGGACGCACGGGTGCGCTGGGACCGACCGGCCGTCGCGGTGGATCGCCAGGTGCGTGGGTGCACCCCCGCGCCGGGCGCGTGGTCCACCTTCCGTGGCGAACGGGTCAGGCTGCTGCCCGTCCACCCCGACGAGGGTCATGTCGGGCCACAGCTTGCCCCGGGAGAAGTCGCCGCCGGGAAGCGCGAGGTCCACGTGGGCACCGCCAGCGGGCCGGTCCGCCTCGGTCAGGTGCGACCGCACGGCAAGAAGCAGATGGCCGCGGCCGACTGGGCGCGAGGGGTCCGCATCGACGCAGGAGAACGGTTCAGCCATGAGTGACCAAGCACCACGCGGGCCTCGTCGGGACGACGATGGTGGTCGCCGCAACGCGAAGGGTCGTCAACGCCCCGAGCGGACGCACGGCGACAGCCAGCGATCGGCGCAGCGGCCCAGCGAGCGCAACCGCAGCAGCGACCCCCAACGCCTCGCGGCCTACACCGTCCTGCGAGCCGTCGCCGAGGGCGCCTACGCCAACCTCGAGCTCCCGAAGGTGTTGCGCGACAGGGGGATCAACGGCCGGGACGCCGCGTTCACGACCGAGCTCGTCTATGGCGCGGTGCGGATGCACGGGCTCTACGACCCCATCATCAGCGTTGCGGCAGGACGACCCGTGGCCAAGATCGACCCCAATGTCCTGGACACCCTCCGGCTCGGCGCCCACCAACTGCTGGGCATGCGGGTGCCGACCCATGCGGCGGTCGACGAGACGGTGGCGCTGGCGCGCAAGGTCAACGGCGCCGGAGCGGCAGGTTTCGTCAACGCAGTCATGCGCAGGATCAGCGAACGTGACCTCGAGGCCTGGCTCGCGGAGGTGGTGCCGGCCGACGACCTGACGGCCCGGTTGGCCGTCGAGCAGTCGCATCCGGAGTGGATCGTCAAGGCGCTGCGTGCCGCCCTGCTCGGTCATGGCGCCGCGACCGCCGACACCGTGGACGCGGAGCTGACCGCCTTGGTGACGGCGGACAACGCTGCCGCGAAGGTGTCTCTCGTGGCCCGCCCGGGACTGGCCACCGTGGCCGAGCTCGTGGGCGCCGGCGCCTCTGCCTCGCGGCTCTCACCCTGCGGTGCGGTCCTCGACGGAGGTGACCCGGGCGGCATACCCGCGGTGCGCGAGGGGCGTGCAGCGGTCCAGGACGAAGGATCGCAGCTGGTCGCGCTGGCACTGGCGGCGGTGCCCGTCGAGACCGAGGGGACCGAGCAGTGGCTCGACCTGTGCGCCGGCCCCGGGGGCAAGGCGGGGCTGCTCGCGGGTCTGGCCATCGAGGCGGGCGCCGACCTCACCGCCAACGAGGTCAGCGAGCACCGTACCGAGCTGGTCCGCCAGACGCTGCGTCCCGCGATCGCGCGCGCGACGGAGGCGGGCCGCACCGTCACGGTGCGGACGGGAGATGGTCGGACGATCGGCGAGGACGAGCCGGACCACTACGACCGAGTGCTGGTCGACGCTCCGTGCACCGGTCTGGGTGCCCTGCGTCGACGCCCCGAGGCCCGGTGGCGGCGCACCACGGCCGACCTCGCCGACCTCGGCAAGCTCCAGCGCGAGCTGCTCGCCTCTGCCATCGACGCGACGGCGCCCGGGGGAGTCATCGCGTACGCCACGTGCAGCCCCCACCTGGCCGAGACGTCGTTCGTCGTGGGAGACGTGACCAAGCGCCGGTCGGATGTCGAGCTGCTCGACACCCGTGACTTCGTCCGCGACAGCGACGGCGCCGTCGTGGACATCCCGGGCACGGGTGCCACGGTGCAGCTGTGGCCACACCTGCACGGCACGGACGGCATGTTCCTGGCGCTGTTGCGCAAGAAGGGGTGAGCCGGGTGACCGGTCCCGCGGACCGCGGTGGCAGAGCCAGGGTCGCCCCGGTGCCGGTGACGCTGCGCCCGATGCTCGTCGAGGACGCGCCGGGTGTGGGGGCCATGCACCACCAGGCATGGGTCGACACCTATGCCGCCGTTCTGCCGGAGGACTACTTCTCCACGTGGACCGTCGACGCGGCCGTCGAACGCTGGCGCGGCCTCTTGGCTGCCCGGACACCGACCGGCACCAGACGCTTCGTGGCGGTCGAGCAACACGCCAACGGCGAGGAGATCTGCGGGCTGGTCGCAGCTGGGCCCTCCCGGGACCCGGCCGGGCGACCCGACCACGTCCGTCCGGCGGAGCTGTGGGCGCTCTATGTCGAGGCTTCGCGACACGGCACCGGTCTGGGCCAGCGGCTCCTCGACGCGGTGCTCGAGCGGCAGGATCCCGCGGAGCTCTGGGTCTTCCGCGACAACCCGCGAGCGCGCGCCTTCTACGTCCGGAACGGCTTCGCGCCCGACGGTGCGACGTTCGTCGACGACCGGTTCCCCGACCTCCCCGAGATCAGGATGGTCCGCTGACCCCGCCGGAATAGCGCTCGGTGGCAGCCGGTTGGCCCACAGGTGAGCACACCTGCGCTGTCCGTCCTCGACCTCGTCCCCGTCCGCAGCGACCAGACCACGGGGGACGCGCTGGCCGCGACCCGGTCGCTGGCGCGGGTTGCGGACCGCCACGGCTACCGCCGCTACTGGCTGGCCGAGCACCACAACATGCCCGCGGTGGCGGCGACGAACCCGCCGGTCCTCATCGCGATGGTGGCCGCCGCCACGGAGCGGATTCGCGTCGGCTCCGGCGGGGTCATGCTGCCCAACCATGCACCACTGGTCGTGGCCGAGCAGTTCGCCCTGCTGGAAGCAGCGCACCCGGGGCGCATCGACCTCGGGATCGGACGTGCCCCCGGCACCGACCCGGTGACCAGCTACGCCTTGCGACACGGCGCAGGCGGGGTCGACCAGGACGCGGTCCAGCGGTTCCCTCAGTACGTCGACGACGTCATGGCCCTGATGTCTCCCGAGGGTGTCGGCATCAGGGTCGGCGGCGACGTCCACCCCTTGCACGCCACTCCCCGGGCCGCCTCGGCACCCGACGTCTGGCTGCTCGGGTCTTCCGACTACTCGGCGCGCCTGGCGGCGGAGCGCGGCCTGCCGTACGTCTTCGCCCACCACTTCTCGGGGCGCGGCACGGCAGCAGCCCTCGACCTCTACCGCGGGGGCTTCAGGCCATCCGCCGCGCATCCGGTGCCACGCACCTTCCTCACGGTCAACGTCGTGGTGGCGCCCAGCCAGGTCGAGGCCGAGCGACTCACGCTGCCGAACCTGGCGTCGATGGTGGCGCTGCGGACCGGCGGTCGACTTGCCCCGCAACTGCTCGTCGAACAGGCGGAGGAGGCCGGGATCGCGGACGGGCACCGCGATCTCGCCACCGAGATGCGTGGGCGTTGGGTCGTCGGCACTCCCGACGTCGTCGCCGAGCAGCTCACCGCCCTCGCTGCCGAGTACGACGTCGACGAGGTGATGGTCCACCCTGTCGCCGGAGCCGTGAGCGGCACCCCCACGGCCCTCGCACCGGCTCGTGAGGCGACGTTGGCGCTGCTGGCAGACGCGTTCGGTCAGTAGGTCGCATACGCGTCCCCCGCCTCCGCCGCCCCCGACGACGCCCGCCCCGTCGCCGCGTTGGCGGGCGGATACAGTGTCGGCCGTGCAGATCTCGCCGAGCATCCTCTCCGCCGACTTCGCGAACCTCGAGAGCGAACTGGGCCGCATCGCCAACGCCGACTGGGCGCACGTCGACGTGATGGACGGCCACTTCGTGCCGAACCTCACCCTGGGGCTCCCTGTCGTCGAGGCCCTCGCGAAGGTGAGCCCGATCCCGCTGGACTGCCACCTGATGATCGACGACCCCGACCGCTGGGCCCCCATGTATGCCGAGGCGGGCGGCGCGTCCGTCACGTTCCACATCGAGGCCGCTCGCGACCCGCGCGCCCTGGCGAAGAACCTCCGCGCCCTGGATGTCCGGGCGGGCATGGCCATCAAGCCGGGGACCCCCTTCGCGCCGTACGAGGATCTCCTGCCCGACCTGGACATGGTGCTCGTCATGACCGTGGAGCCCGGTTTCGGGGGACAGTCCTTCATGGCCGACCAGATGCCGAAGGTGGCCCAGGTGCGCGAGGCGGTGCGGCGCCTCGGTGGCGAGGTCTGGGTGCAGGTCGACGGGGGAGTGTCAGCCAAGACCATCGAGCAGTGTGCCGAGGCAGGTGCCAACGTGTTCGTCGCGGGATCGGCCGTCTACGGTGCCGAGGACGCGGCCGCCGCGGTGGACGAGCTGCGCGCCCTGGCGGCGACGCACGCCCACTGAGCAGACCGGCATCCTCGTCGGTCCCGGCCGTGTCCTGGGGCCGTCAGCCGGACTCGTCCCAGCGGCGGATCGCATCGAAGGGGTCGCGCTCGATCACTGCTGGCCCGGCGGCGGATCTCTCGGCTGCGCCTGAGACAACGCGCAGGCGCGGCGTGAAGGTGTCCTCGAGCTCGCGATCGGAGGGAATCTCGATCTCAGCCCAGCGAGCTCGTTCCCCCGACGGTGGTCGGTAGGTCGTGACCCTGTCGTCGCACTCGCGCGAACCCTCGTCCGGTGGGGCGAGCTCGTCAGGCCCTGGCGGTCGCAACTGGTGCCCGTAGCGATTCACGACGACGAGCCCATCGTGGCGAGTCGGGTCTCCGGTGACGGTGAAGTCCCCGCGATCGATGGCGTCGTGGTGGAACGGACAGAGGCTGATCTGGTTGTCGTCGTCTGTGGCGCCACCGTGGGCCCAGTCGTCGAGGTGGTGGATCTCGACGAACCGGGTTGCGGTGCATCCTGGAAACCGGCATCCGCGGTCGCGGTCCTCGATCAGCCTGCGTGAGCGCCGGGGGAGGATGCGCATCGTGCGGCCGACGCTGATCGGTCGCCCCTGCGTCTCCCACACTGGCTGGAGCGCGCCGTCCGTGAGGAACCGCTTGACGAGCCGCGTCGGGATGGCGCCCCCGCCGTTGATCCAGGCGCCGTCCGTGTCCAGGTGGAGGTAGACCCTGTAGTGGCTGGCGCGGCTCGTGGAGGCAACGCCGGCCAAGGACCGCTGCGCGACCTCCGCGAGGCCATCCGCGTAGGTGGGTTGAGGGGCTGCAGGCGGGTCGCCGTCCCGCTGCTGGAGGAACAAGGCGTCCTTGGCCTCCTTGACGGCCTGTTCGACGAGCGCCCCGATCGTCGCGGGCGCGCTGTAGCGGAGCTGGAACCGGCCATCTCGGTCGTAGTGCATGGACAGCTCTGGCTTGGCACACGCACGACGCTCAGACTCGCCTTGCGGGCCGCTCGGATGGTCGAGCGCGACAGGATCCGCAGACACCCCGGGGGACGCGGACTCCACCTCGGTCGCAGGGTCGCGGAACGCGTGTCGGCTCACGGCGCGGCGCAGCTGCGGCACCGTGGCGTGCCGAGCCAGGTGGGTCATCGACGCCTGGTGGCTGGCGGGCACGTGGTGAGCCACGACGGCAGCCGCATCCAGCGACAGCTCACCAGCGCTCACCGCCGCGGCTGCATCCGGCAGCTCCGCGCGGCGTCGGGCCACCGCGACGACGTCGCGGGCGTGCGCGGGGGACAGGCCGGCTCGGACGATCAGGTAGTGCTCGGGGGAGCGGAAACCGCCGTCGCCCCAGTGCCCACCCTCAATCAGCTTCGCGACGATGTCGGCCAGCTCGGCGTGGGCCCGGTTGAGCTGCCCAGCCACCATTGCCGTACGGGTCCAGAGGTCCTGCTGGACCTCCTCCCGCTGCGTGGCGATAGCGCTGACCGACATGGCTCAATCGTACACCTGTTCGAATGGCAACGACAAGACCATCCACAACCAATTCTGTTGTGGCGCAATCCATTTCGCGGCCCTACCCATGTCAGAGGTATGTGGTAGAGGCTCAGGCAGAGCTGGCAAGTGTTCTCCTGGCTGCCCCCTTCGTGAGGACCGTCACGCGGACGGGACGGCGCGCACCCAGCCGTGCTGCGGCATACTGGACACTGACGTGCTCCGGGGTCGGTGTAATTCCGAACCGGCGGTGACAGTCCGCGACCCGACCGCAGCCAGCGGCCGGTTGACTGGGTGGAACTCCCAGACCGACGGTGAAAGTCCGGATGGTAGGCAGCACGCGACAGCGGGACCAGTGGGTTCGCAGTGCGGCAGTTGCCGACCCTGCGTTCCGACCCTCGCCAGCAGGCCCGCCTGCACACCCCCGGAGCTCAACCGACACGGTTTCGAGCAAGGGCAGGACAGTGGCAGAGCACACCTCGACAGACACGGCGATGATGCGTCGTGCCCTGGGGCTGGCTGCCCATGGCCCCCGGGCCAACCCCAACCCACGCGTCGGGTGCGTTCTCGCGGACGCCGCCGGCGACGTCGTGGCCGCCGGCTGGCACCGCGGCGCGGGGACGCCCCACGCCGAGGCCGACGCCCTGAGCGCCGCAGGGGAGCGCGCGGCGGGGTGCACGGCCTACGTCACCCTGGAGCCGTGCAACCACAGCGGGCGGACCCAACCCTGCGCGGCGGCCCTGCATGCCGCGGGCGTGGCTCGGGTGGTCTATGCCCAGACCGACCCCAACCCGGCCGCCGCGGGTGGGGCCAAGTGGCTGCGCAGGAGGGGTGTCAAGGTCGAAGGCGGCCTGCTGGCCGACGAGGCACAGGCCCTGAACGCGACGTGGACCCATCTGGTCACCACCGGGCGCCCGTGGGTGACCTGGAAGCTCGCGACCACGCTCGACGGTCGCAGTGCGGCGGCTGACGGGACCAGCCAGTGGATCACCGGCGAGGCCGCCCGGGCCGACGTCCACGAGCAGCGCTCCCGCAGTGGGGCGATCCTCGTGGGGACCGGCACGGCGCTGCTCGACAACCCACAGCTCACCGCGCGACGTCTCGACGGCTCGCTCTACCCCGAGCAGCCGATCCGGGTGGTCATGGGCGAGCGTGACCTCCCGCCGGACGCCCGAGTGCTCGACGACGCGGCTCCCACGTGGCAGCTGCGGACGCGCGACCCCAAGGACGTCCTGTCGGCGCTCGCCGAGGCCGAGGTGCACCACCTCTGGCTCGAGGGGGGTCCCACCGTCGCGGCTGCGTTCATGGCGGCCGACCTGGTCGACGAGCTCGTGGCCTACGTCGCGCCCGTCCTGTTGGGGCGCGGCCGCCCGTCGGTCAGCGACCTGGGGATCACGTCGATCGACCATGCGCTGCGCCTGCAGCCGACCGACATCACCCTGATCGGCGACGACGTGCGGATCACGGCATCACTGAAGGGGGCTCGCTGATGTTCACGGGAATCGTCGAGGAGCTCGGCCGGGTCGTTGCCCTCGACGCGGGTGCCGACTCGGCCCGACTGACGGTGGCCGGACCACTCGTCACGTCCGACGCCGAGCACGGCGACTCCATCGCCGTCAACGGCGTCTGCCTGACCG
Source organism: Pedococcus sp. P3_C7 (assembly GCF_056402615.1). NCBI lineage: Bacteria > Bacillati > Actinomycetota > Actinomycetes > Micrococcales > Intrasporangiaceae > Pedococcus > Pedococcus sp. P3_C7. Next base: position 376,715 of record NZ_JBFUHC010000001.1, read on the forward strand.
TCGTCGAGCACGACTCCGAGCAGTTCACCGTCGACGTCATGGCCGAGACCCTCGACCGCAGCAGCCTCGGTACCCTCAGGGCCGGCGACCCCGTCAACCTCGAGCGCGCCATGGCAGCCTCGAGCAGGTTCGGCGGCCACATCGTCCAGGGCCACGTGGACGGAACGACCCGGATCCTCGCGCGAACGCCGGGGGAGCGGTGGGAGGTCGTGCAGTTCGGCCTGCCGAACGCCCTGGCCCGCTACGTCGTCGAAAAGGGGTCGATCACCGTCGACGGCGTCAGTCTCACGGTCTCCTCCGTCGACGACGCGACGTTCAGCGTCTCGCTGATCCCCACCACCCTCACCCTCACCACGTTGGGACACAAGGAAGTTGGCGACACCGTCAACCTCGAGGTTGATGTCCTCGCCAAGTACGTCGAACGCCTGCTCACCTCCAAGGAGACCTCCGCATGAACATCTTCAGTCGGCTCTACGAAGCGCACCTGACGATCGCCGGCCACCCCATCACGTGGCGCGAGATCGTCGGCAACGCCTTCGGCTTCGCCTCCGCCATCGGCGGGTTGCGACGACGAGTCTGGGCCTGGCCGATCGGCATCGTCGGCAACGTGCTCCTGTTCACGGTCTTCATCGGTGCGACCTTCGACGCACAGGCGCAGCAGCCGTTGTTCGGCCAGGCCGGCAGGCAGGTGTTCTTCATCCTGACCAGCGTCTACGGGTGGTGGCGGTGGAACGAGCAGCGCAAGGCACGTCATGATCTCTCCGCCGCCGCGATCACACCCCGCTGGGCCACGCTCCAGGAGCGGGTGGCATACCTGGTCGCGGCCGCCGCGGGCGTGCTGGTGTTCCAGTGGGTCTTCTCCGTGATCGGAGCCGGCTGGCCGGCGCCACGCTGGTACTTCTGGTGCGACGCCTGGATCTTCGTCGGTTCGATGGTCGCGACCTACGCGATGGCCCGCGGCTGGAACGACTTCTGGCTGGCGTGGATCGCCGTCGACCTCGTCGGTGTGCCCCTGCTCTGGCACTCGAAGTACTACCCGACAGCCATCCTGTTCGTCGTCTACGGAGGCTTGGTCGTCTACGGCTTCTTCGTCTGGCTCAAGGCTTCCCGTGAGGAGCGCGACCCCGCTCCCGAGCTGAGTGAGGTGTCGGCATGATCGGTCTGGCCACCGTCGAGGCGGCCCTCGCGGCGCTGCGCGAAGGGCGTCCGGTGCTGGTCACCGACAGCGAGGACCGCGAGAACGAGGGCGACGTCATCCTCGCCGCCCAGACCCTGACGGACGAGTGGCTGGCGTGGACCATCCGCCACACCAGTGGCTACGTCTGCGCCCCGATCACCAGCGAGGCAGCGGACCGGCTCGGGCTTCCGCTCATGGTCGCCGACAACCGTGACCCGCTGCGGACGGCGTACACCGTGACCATCGACGCCGCGGCGGGCGTGACCACGGGCATCAGTGCGGCCGATCGTGCGCAGACCATCCGGTTGCTGGCAGACCCGTCGTCGACGACCGAGTCGTTCGTGCGTCCCGGTCACGTGATCCCGTTGCGTGCCAAGCCCGGCGGGGTGCTGGAGCGGCCCGGTCACACCGAGGCAGCCGTCGACCTCTGCCGGCTCGCTGGGCTCGCGCCCGTCGGCGCGATCGGCGAGCTCGTCAACGACGACGGCACGATGATGCGCCTGCCCGAGGTGCTGGCGACCGGGGCGGTCACCAACATCCCCGTCATCACCATCGAGCAGCTGATCGCGTGGCGGCAGCTGCACGACCGCGTCGAGACCCTCGCCGAGACGACCCTGCCCACCCGGCACGGCGACTTCTCGGCGATCGGGTTCCGCGACAAGCTCACCGGTGACGAGCACGTGGCGCTGATCAGCCCGCGCGGTGCCACCGGGCCGAACCCGCTGGTGCGACTGCACTCCGAATGCCTCACCGGTGACGCCTTCGGCTCCCTGAGGTGCGACTGCGGGCCACAGCTCGAGCGATCCATGGAGCGGATCGCCGCCGAGGGCGGTGTGCTCGTCTACCTGCGTGGACACGAGGGCCGTGGTGTGGGGCTCGTCTCGAAGCTTCAGGCCTACGCCCTGCAGGACGCCGGCCTCGACACCGTCGACGCCCAGCTGGAGCTCGACCTTCCGATCGACGGCAGGGAGTATGCCGCCGGCGCGGCCATCCTCAGCGCCCTCGGTCTGGGAACGGTCCGGTTGCTGACCAACAACCCGGCCAAGGTCGCGGCCTTGCAGGGATACGGGATCGAGGTCGCGGCCGTCGAGCGCCTCTCGATCGCGCCCAACCCCGCCAACCGTGCCTACCTGCGGACCAAGCGCGATCGGATGGGGCACGACCTCGTCGTTGACGCGAGCGACCAGGGAGCCAGCGCGTGAGCGGTCACGGCGCGCCTGCCCTCACCGCCGACGGGTCGGGCCTGCGAGTCGCCATCGTGGCGGCCTCGTGGCACACCGAGGTCATGGACGGACTGGTCGCGGGCGCCCAGCGTGCCCTCGCCGAGGCGGGGGTCGAGGACGTCCTGCTCGTCCGGGTGCCGGGCACGGTCGAGCTGACCGTGGCCTGCGCGCGTCTCGCGCCGGCACACGACGCCCTCGTGGCCCTCGGTGTCGTGATCCGCGGTGGCACACCGCACTTCGACTACGTCTGCTCGGGGGTGACGCACGGGCTGGCGCAGGTCAGTGTCCGCACCGGGGTCCCCGTCGGGTTCGGGGTGCTCACGTGCGACGACGACGCCCAGGCACTCGACCGTGCCGGGCTGTCCGGATCCAGTGAGGACAAGGGCCACGAGGCGGCCATGGCCGCGGTGGCGACCGCGGTCACCCTGGGCACCCTCGCTCCCCGTACCCTTGGCCCGTGAAGACTTTCGACGATCTGTATGCCGAGCTGGCCGAGAAGGCGGTGAGCCGACCCGAGGGCTCGGGCACCGTACGCGCGCTGGACGCCGGCGTTCACGAGATCGGCAAGAAGATCGTGGAGGAAGCCGCCGAGGTCTGGATGGCTGCCGAGCACGAGGGCAAGGACCGCGCGGCGGAGGAGATCAGCCAGCTGCTCTACCACCTCCAGGTGCTCATGGTCGCTTCCGACATCACCCTCGACGACGTCTACGCACACCTCTAAAGGACTTCACGGACATGCTGCGAATTGCTGTGCCCAACAAGGGTTCCCTGTCCGAGCCCGCGGTCGAGATGCTGCGCGAGGCGGGATACCGCACGCGTCGTGACACCAAGGAGCTGGTCCTCACCGACGCGGACAACGAGGTCGAGTTCTTCTACCTGCGTCCCCGTGACATCGCTGTCTACGTCGGGTCCGGCACCGTGGACTGCGGTGTCACCGGCCGCGACCTGCTGCTCGACGCCGGCAGTGCGGCGATCGAGGTCATGACGCTCGGCTTCGGGGGTTCGACCTTCCGGTATGCCGCGAAGCCCGGCACCTGCGCGAGCGTCGCCGAGATCTCCGGTCACCGGGTCGCGACGAGCTATCCGGGGCTCGTGGGGAAGCACCTCGCCGACCAGGGAGTCAGCGCTGAGGTGGTCCGTCTCGACGGCGCGGTCGAGACCGCCATCACCCTGGGCGTCGCCGACGTGATCGCGGATGTCGTCGAGACCGGCACGACGTTGCGGCAGCAGGGGCTCGAGGTCTTCGGTGAGGAGATCCTGCGCAGCGAGGCCGTCCTCATCCGTCGCGAGGGCTCTCACGAGACAGCCGCGGTGGACGTGCTGCGTCGTCGCCTCACCGGGGTGGTCACGGCGCGTCACTACGTGATGCTCGACTACGACGTCCCTGTCGACCTCGTCGAGGCAGCCTGTGCCATCACCCCAGGACTGGAGTCGCCCACCGTCTCAGCCCTCCAGAACAAGGAGTGGGCCGCCGTGCGGGCGATGGTCCCGCGAGTGCGGACCAACGCCATCATGGACGAGCTCTACGACCTCGGGGCGCGGGCGATCCTGGTGACCGACATCGCTGCCTGCCGGTTGTGACCACCGTGACCCCGTCGGGTCGGGCCGCCAGCGCGGACGAGCAGGCAGCCTTTGCGGTCTTCCGGGCGCGACGGGGACGGTCCGTCGCCTATGCGTTCGCCGCTGCCACCCTCGTGGTCTTCGGCGTGATCGCGCTGCTGCTGCCCGGGCCGGCGCAGGGTGGGACGTGGCGCACCGGTGACAGGATCTTCTTCGCCGCGGTCGGGGTCGCGATCGCGGTGCTGCTGTGGCGGTTCGCCTCGATCAGGGCGGTCCCGACGCGCGACTCCCTGACCGTCCGCAACCTCTTCACCACCCGCACCGTGGCCTGGCGCGAGATCGTCGACGTGCGGTTCTCGGGTGGCGACCCGTGGGTGACCATCGCCCTGTCCGACACCGACACGGTGGCCGTCATGGCGATCCAGAAGGCGGACTCGGGCTTCGGGCGCGCGGAGGCCGGCCGCCTCGCCGCCCTCGTCCAGGCCCTCGGCCCCTCGGCCACCAGTCCCGACGTGACCCTGGACTGACTCGGTCAGTCGACCTTGCGCAGCCCTGGCCGGAGCAGCGAGGAGAACGCGACCTGGCCGAGCATGAGGACGGTCAGCGCACCCCAGACGGCCGTGAAGGACCCCGACACGTCCCGGACCGTTCCCATCATCGCCGGCCCGAACGAGGCGACCGTGTAGCTGACGAAGAAGGCCATCCCCGCCAGCCGCCCGCTGGCAGCAGCGGTGCCTGCGTAGTCGACCATGAGCACCAGCCCGAGCGCGAAGGACGCGCCTTGGCCGAATCCCAACACCGTGGCCCAGACCCACGGGGCTGCCGTAGGTGCGAGCCACAGCCCGGACTGTCCCAGGAGCCCGAGCACGGCCGCCGACAAGAGCAGCACCCGGCGGTCGGTGATCTTGTCGGTCAGCGCCGGTGCCGCGAGCCCGGACACGAGCTGGGCGGCTGTGAAGACCGAGAGAAGGTAGCCCGCGTGGGTCGGGTCCCAGCCGCGCGCGGTGTACGACGGGGCGAGCCAGGCCAGCGTGGAGTAGAACTCGACGGACTGCACCGCGAGGTAGCCCGCCACGAGCCAAGCGGTGACGTGTCGCCAGGGCAGCCCGACGGGGGCCAGCACCGACGGGTTCGCCGCACGGTGCCGGGCGTGCCCCGTCAGGACCGGCACCCACGCCAGGACCCCCACGAGGGCGAGGACTGACCACGATCCCAGCGCGGCCTGCCACGATCCCAGCCACCCCTCGAGCGGCACCGACAACGCGGAGGACGCACCGGCGCCACCCATCATCGCCAGCATGTAGAGACCAGTGACGAGCCCGGCCCGCTCAGGGGGGAACAGCTCCTTGACCAGGCCCGGGAGGAGGGTGCCGCCGATGGCGATGCCTACGCCCGCGAGGAAGGTCCCGGCATACAGTGGCCACGTGGCGCCGCCTGCGAAGCGCAGCGCCAGCCCCACGGCCACGGATGCGATGGACAGCTCGATGGAGGCCGCTGCGCCGAGGCGGGCGGCGATCCGTTGCGCGAAGGGCGCGAACAGCCCCATGCACAGGACCGGCAGGGTGGTGAGCGCGCCGAGGGCTGTGTTGGACAGGCCGAGGTCGCCCGCGATGGACTCGGTGAGTGGCGGGACGCTGGCCATGGCGGTGCGCAGGTTGGCAGCCACCGCGACCAGGGCCAGGGCCATCAGCCAGACGGGGGGCAGGTGGGGGCTGGGACGGGAAGACATCGCCGTCAGTCTCGCAGCCCCGCTCAGTCCTCCTGCCGTCCGGTCGACATCGACTCGGGCACCAGGTCACGAGCCTGCGTGAGCGGCATGCCGGTGAGCATCAGCAGGTCGACCACCATCGACCGGATCTGAGCGCGCATCACCTCGCCGGACAGCCCCGCCGACGCGTCGATGACGGCGCTGGCCTCACCGATCCGTTGCAGCCCGACCCGCGCGTTGGTGGGGAGTCGACGTTCGCCGAGCTCATGGGCGATGTCCTCGCTCGTCTCGGCGAGGGCATCCAACAGCCGCAGGTATGCCGTGGGAACCTCTTCCCCACGCCAGGTCGCGATGGCGGCCCGGCGGACCAGGACTCGCAGGTTGCGGATGGCGCGGTCGAGGGGTTCGAGCAGGTCGGCGATGGCCTGCACGCCGGGGAGGTGGCGCCGCCTGAACGGTGACAGCCGGACGACCGCCACCCCCTCGGCGGACAACGCCCTGGCCTCGTCGAGCATCGACTCGGAGTCGCGGGCGCGGGCGAGCGTGGCCGAGGCGAGGTCGGCGTCGTGCTCCCTCAGCGAACGCGCCGTGTCGGCGAGGATCTCGCCGATCTCGTGCACCACCAGCGCGGTCTGCTGTCGCGGTTTGCGCAGCGGGGCAGCCGGGGCGACCAGGGTGAAGAGCAGGGCCACGACCCCTCCGACGACGGCGTCGAGCCAGCGGGTGAACGCCTGCCCGGACCCGGCCACCAAGGTGGTGACGATGACGGACTGCACCCCGGCCTGGGTGATGAGCAGCATCCCGGCGCCGAGGAGGGCGGCGACACTCATCGCGAGCACGACGACGACCACGATCTGCCAGAACCCGGACCCGAAGAAGTGGACGAAGACGTCGCCGACGAAGACACCGACCGCCACACCGATCATCACCTCGGTGACTCGGCGCAGTCGCTGACCGAACGACATCCCCAGGGAGATCATTGCCGTCACCGGGGCGAAGAACGGCCGGGTGTGGTGCAGGACCGAGCTGGCCACCCACCAGGCGGTGGCCGCGCCGAGGCCGCACTGGACGATGAAGAACATCCGGCTGAGCAGCCGGTCGGTGCGGGCGCGCGCCTCCCTTCGGGAGCGGGCGGCGGCGCGGGCGAGGTCGGCGCTGGGCACGTCAGCCGTTCTGGCGGTAGGCCGCCTCGAGCAGGGGCTCCAGCGAGCGGAGGTCGTCCTCGTCGGCATCGGCGGCCAGGTGGAGCCAGTGGGTTGCCTGCGCGAAACCCCTCGCGGGAGACAGGCGTTCGTCCTCAGGGGGGCTCCCGCGGAAGCGGAACCCCACACGCACGGTCCCGCGCGGACCTGGGGCGACGGCGACGAACTGGGTCTTGCGGATGACCGGGATGTAGGTGCCTCGCCCCTCGCGCCTGGCGTCCTCGCCGAGGGCTTCGGCCAAGGTCATGACAGCGTCGTGGATCGCACGCAGGTGCGCCTTCGACCCGCTGTAGAGCGCATCCGTGTAGGCGTCGACGTCCGGAGGCTGCCAGCCCGCACCGGTGGCAGCGGCATCCGCGATGGCCCACTGAGAGTTCTGCGGGACGCCGTGCACCTCCTTGAGCCAGGCGCGGACGGCCCGTTGGTCCAGGGGGTCGGGGCCGGACTCACGCACCAACGCCACCCACTCGTCCAGCGAACGACCAGTGCGTTCCTCCATGGAGGTCGTGACGGCCGCCATCATGTCTGCCGGTTCCATGCCCCGATTATGTATGCCGCGTGCTCACCGCGGCGTCGAGGACGGTCGACGGAGCTGGGACGGTCAGCGACTGAGCTGCTGCCGCCGGTCCAGGGTCGTGTCGAGATAGAGGTCGGCCCGCTCCCAGGTGCGGTCCGCCTCGTAGAGGCGGCGTTCCTGGACGGCCCAGCCGTCCCAGAACTGGGCGAAGACGGCGTCGCGGGCGATGCCTCTCGCCTTGCGCACGGACTCCTCGGCCTCGACCCACACCAGGACGGATGCCGCCTTCCCGGCCGGGAGGGCGCCCGCCCCGCACCCCTCGAGGACCACCACCTCCGACGACGGCAGCTGCACCCACTCGGCATACCGGTCGGTGGCCCAGTCCCACCGCCGGTAACGGGCCGGGTGGCCGAGCGTGAGCGGCCCGACGATCCACTCCTGGACCCGCGGGGGGGCGGCCCGCCCCCCCCCCCCGCCCCAGCCGGGGTAGAGGTCGTCCATGTGCACGGTGGGCGCTGCGAGGGCAGCCGCCACAGCGCTCGCCAGGGTCGTCTTGCCGGCGCCGCTGGGTCCGTCGATGCAGATGAGGTGTGTTGTGCCACAGAGTGCTTCGCTGGCATCGACCAGCGTGACGATGACCGCGACTGCTTCCGTTATCTGGTCGCTGGGCATGTGTTCCAGACTAGATCGCTAGGCTCGCGTAGTGAGTGTTGCGACCCGTGTCATCCCGTGCCTCGACGTGGACGCCGGCAGGGTGGTGAAGGGAGTCAACTTCGCCAACCTGCGCGATGCGGGCGACCCCGTCGAGCTCGCCAAGGCCTACGGCGAGCAGGGCGCCGACGAGCTCACCTTCCTCGACGTGACCGCCAGCAGTGCCAACCGCGAGACGACCTACGACATCGTGCGTCGCACCGCGGAGCAGGTCTTCATCCCGCTGACCGTCGGCGGGGGAGTGCGCACCGTCGACGACGTCGACCGGCTGCTGCGGGCCGGTGCGGACAAGGTGGGCGTGAACACGGCCGCGATTGCCCGCCCCGAGCTCATCTCCGAGGTGGCCGACAGGTTCGGCTCGCAGGTGCTGGTGCTGTCTGCCGACGTCCGGCGTCGCCGCGACAACTCCGGCTCGCCGACCACGGGGTTCGAGGTCACGACGCATGGTGGTCGCCAGAGTGCGGGGCTGGACGCGATCGAGTGGTGCGCCCGCGCGGCCGAGCTCGGCGCCGGTGAGATCCTGCTCAACTCGATGGATGCCGACGGTACCAAGGACGGTTTCGACCTCGAGCTCATCGAGCAGGTCCGCCGAGCGGTGCGGATCCCCCTGATCGCCAGTGGGGGAGCCGGACGAGTCGACCACTTCGCCCCTGCCGTGCGTGCTGGGGCGGACGCCGTGCTGGCCGCCAGTGTCTTCCACTTCGGCGAGCTCACCATCGGTGAGGTCAAGGAGGCCCTGCGGGAGGGCGGCATACCAGTGCGTTGACCGCGGTCGTTTTCCGCAGCGGGTCAGGTCAGGCCGAGCGGGGCGTCCCACAGCGCTTCGATGGCGGCGTCGCTGCCCGTCACCTCGAGCGCGGCCACGCGGCGGCGGCCGTAGGCAGCCAGGAGCAGCTCGGACGGGTGGCCCTCGATCACGACCGTGCCGAGGTCGGTCGTGTCCTTGGCATGGAGGGTCTTGCCCTCCGGGGTGCTGAGGACGACACCCACCGGACTGCGGCGGAAGAAGAGCTTGCCCATGCGGGACAACGTCTTCCAGAGGGCGCGGCTCTCTCGCTCGGTCAGCTCCCTGCGAGGTCCCACCTGCTCGTCACCACGCAGGACGTCCTCGTGGTGGACGAAGAACTCCACGAGGTTGACCGCGTTGTCGACCCGGCTGTTCTGGGTCGGGGACCAGGCCGGCGGCCCCGAACGCACGAGGTCGACGAGCTCGTCCCACGGCTTGGCGGCGTACTCGGCCATGCCGTCCTCGAGCCGTGAGGCCAGGGCGGGGACCCAGATGCCCGGCGCCAGGTCCGGTCGGCGCTCACGCACCACGAGGTGGGCCGCGAGGTCGGCCGTCGTCCACGGGGAGCACAGGGTGGGCGCGTCCGGCCCGGTGGTCAGGAAGGTGTCACACAGGGCGTCGCGCTCGAGCCGGGCGAGGTGGGTCATGGACGCCATCATGCCCGGCACATGAGAAGGTTGCTCTTCCCACCCTTGTGCCTGATCCGGAGGTTCGTTGTGTCCGTCGACGCCGCGCCGTCGCTGCGCCGCAGCCTCGGCATCGTGGGCGTCGGGATCCGGCGCGAGCCACGCTGGTTCGCGCTGGCGGTGGCCGGGAGCACGCTCTACGGCGTGATGACCGTGCTGACGGCCTGGGCCATCGGCAAGGTGACGCGTGAGCAGGTCCAGCCGGCTGTCGCCGCAGGGCACGCCACCGCGACCCAGCTGTGGACCATCTTCGGATGGATCGCCGGGGTCGTGGTCATCAACGTGGTGGGGGTCGTGATCCGGCGGATCGCCGCCGGCTACACGATGTACAACGTCGCTGCCGGGTTCCGCCGCGAGGTGACGCGGCAGTACCTCCGGCTCCCGCTCGCCTGGCACCACCGGCACCCCTCCGGGCAGCTCTTGTCCAACGCCAACGCCGATGTCGAGGCGACGTGGAACGTCTTCGCCCCACTGCCGATGGCGATCGGCGTGATCGTCATGCTGGTGGCCGGCATCGTGCAGATGGTCCTCGTCGACCCCGTGATGGCCATCATCGGCCTGACCGTCTTCCCGTTGCTGTTCCTCGCGAACATGGTGTTCCAGCGGGCCATGTCACCGCGGGTCTCCCGGGCGCAGCAGCTCCGCGCCGAGGTCAGCGAAGTCGCCCACGAGAGCTTCGAGGCAGCGCTCATCGTCAAGTCGATGGGGCGCGAGCAGCAGGAGTCCGACCGGTTCGAGGAGGTCACCCGACGGCTGCAGCGGGCCAACGTCGAGGTCGGCCGCACCCGGGGGACCTTCGACCCGGTCATCGAGTCCATCCCGACGCTCGGCACGCTCGCCGTCCTCGCCGTGGGCGCCCACCAGGTCGCCTCCGGTGCCCTCACTCCCGCGGCGGTCGTCCAGGTGGCCTACCTCATCTCGGTGCTCGCCTTCCCCGTGCGCGCCCTCGGCTGGGTGCTCGGAGAGCTCCCGCGCACGGTCGTCGGCTGGGACCGGGTCGATGCGGTCCTCAAGGCCCGTGGTGAGCTGGCCTTCGGTGAGACGCAGCTGCCGCGTCGAGGCTCCTCGCACGCCGAGCTGAGGGGGGTCGACTACTCCTATGACATCGTCGACGAGGCAGGCGAGGAGGGCACCTTCCAGGCCATCCACGGTGTCTCGCTCGAGGTCCCCGCGGGGTCGACGGTCGCCCTGGTCGGGCCCACAGGCTCGGGCAAGACCACGCTGACCAACCTCACGCTGCGCCTGGTCGACCCGCATCGCGGGCACGTGACCATTGACGGTTTCGACCTTCGGGAGATCGCCCGCGGAGGGGTCTCCGCGGCGGCGGCGCTGGTGCCACAGCAGACGTTCATGTTCGACGACACGGTCAGCGGCAACGTCGCGCTGGGCGGCGACTACGCCGACGCCGAGGTGTGGGAGGCGCTGGAGATCGCGCAGGCGACCGGGTTCGTGAAGGACCTACCCCTCGGCATCGAGACCCGGGTGGGCGAGCGCGGCACCTCCCTGTCGGGCGGTCAGCGCCAGCGGATCGCGTTGGCCCGGGCCGTGATCCGCCGGCCTCAGCTGCTCGTCCTCGACGACGCCACCAGTGCCGTGGACCCGGCGGTCGAACAGGCGATCCTGGCCGGCCTGCGACGGTCCAGTGCCGGCACCTCGGTGCTCGTCGTCGCCTACCGGATGTCGACGATCACGCTCGCCGACCAGATCGTCTACGTCGAAGGTGGGCGGGTGGTCGACCACGGCACGCATCGCGAGCTCGAGGAGCGGTGCGTCGGCTACCAGCGGCTCGTCACGGCCTACGCTCGAGAGGCTGCCGAGCGCGCTGCCCTCGCCGCCGACGAGGAAGGGGCGTCCGCGTGAGCACCTCCATCGACACGACCTCGTCCCTGGGGACCATGGCGACCCTGCGTCGCGGGCTGGACCTCTCGCCCGAGCTCCGGCGCGGACTCGGGGTGACTCTCGGGCTCGCCGCGATCACGACCGTCGGGCGGATCGTCGTGCCGTTCGTGGTCCAGCAGACGACCGACCACGGGCTGCTCGGCAAGGACGGTCCCGACCCGGGACTGGTCACCCGTTACGTGCTCCTCGCCCTGATCGCCGTCGCGGCCACCGCCCTGAGCGCGTATGCCGTGAACGTGCGCCTCTTCAAGGCCTCCGAGGCCGGGCTGGCGTCGTTGCGGCTCAAGGCTTTCCGCCACATCCACGACCTGTCGATGCTCACGCAGAACACCGAGCGCCGGGGGTCGATGGTCAGCCGCGTGACCTCCGACGTCGACACCATCAGCCAGTTCGTCCAGTTCGGCGGCATCATCCTCGTGCTCAGCCTGGGACAGATCGCCGTCGCGACCGGGTTGATGTTCTTCTACAGCCCCCTCCTGACGGGGGTCGTGTGGCTGTGCTTCGTGCCGCTGCTGTTCGTCATCCGGCGGTTCCAGAAGATCGTCGGGCGGGCCTACACGGTCGTGCGCGAGCGGGTCGGCGACCTGCTCGCGGCGGTCTCGGAGTCCGTTGTCGGGGCGGCGACCATCCGGGCCTACGGCGTCGAGGAGCGCACGGCGCACCGCATCGACGGCGCCATCGAGGCGCACCGCAGCGCGTCGATCCGGGCCCAGGTGCGTTCGGTCGTGGCCTTCTCCTCGGGGCAGCTCGTCGCTGGCCTGACCCTTGCCGTCGTGCTCGTCGTCGGGACCATCCAGGCCGTCGGCGGCCACCTCACGCTCGGACAGCTGCTCGCCTTCCTCTTCCTCGTCAACCTGTTCACCCAGCCGGTGCAGCAGGCCACCGAGATCCTCAACGAGCTCCAGAACGCTGTGGCCGGGTGGCGCCGCGTCATCGGCGTGATCGACACCCCCGCCGACGTCGCCGATCCCGGTGACGACGGGCAGGTGTTGCCACGGGGACCGATCGCCGTCGACTTCGACGCCGTGTCCTTCGCCTATCCCGGGGCCGACACCGTCCTGCACGACGTCAACCTCGCCATCGGGCCGCGCAGCCGCGTGGCCATCGTGGGGGAGACCGGCTCGGGGAAATCGACCCTCGCCAAGCTGCTCACCCGCCTGATGGACCCCACCGAGGGCACCGTCCGCATCGACGGCGTCGACCTGCGAGACGTGCGCTTCTCCTCGCTGCGCGAGCGCGTCGTGCTGGTGCCGCAGGAAGGCTTCCTCTTCGACGCCACGCTGCGTGAGAACGTCCGGTTCGGGCGACCCGACGCGACCGACGAGGACGTGAAGCTGGCCCTCACCGAGCTCGGCCTCGACGCCTGGCTGGCCGGCCTGCCGCAGGGCCTGGCCACCGAGGTGGGGCAGCGGGGCGAGTCGCTGTCCGCCGGCGAGCGGCAGCTCGTGGCCCTGGCCCGTGCCTACCTCGCCGACCCCGACCTGCTCGTGCTCGACGAGGCGACCTCCGCCGTCGATCCCTCCACGGAGGTGCGCCTCCAGCGGGCGCTCGAAGGCCTCACCCGCGGCCGCACCTCGATCGCCATCGCCCACCGGCTCTCGACGGCCGAGGCCGCCGACGAGGTCATCGTCGTCGACCGTGGGCGCATCGTCGAGCGCGGCCCGCACCGAGACCTGGTCGAGCAGGACGGCGTGTATGCCGCGCTGCACGCCTCGTGGGCGGCCCAACAACGCGGCTAGCCCCGCTGAAGGCGCTTCGGCAGGGTCAACGTGTGGGCCGGTCGAAGCTGAGCCGCTGCACCATCTGGCATCGCTCACCGATGATGCGCGGCGTCACTTGCCTCCAGTGCTGGTTGGCGGGTTGGTCCAACCACGCCGACAGCCGGACCCGTTCGGCATCCTCGGTGCCCAGCGCCATGAGAGCGAGGTCCAACGGCTCGTTCTCCTTGGATTCCTTGAAGAACTCACGCGCAACGCGTGGCGTGCCCTCATGAATGGCTGCGAACAGAGCGGCGGCCAGTCGAGGTGAGTGGGGGCCGTCGCCGACGAGGGGCGGCCGCACCGAGAGCACGAACTGGACGGTGTTGACGAACCGCTTGATGCGCCGCGGTGTCTCACCGACGAGGGGGCCGAGACTCGCGACGAACTCCAGCTCGGTAGGAGTCAGGGCCAACGAGCTGGTCTCGAGCCTGAGCCCGCTTCCGCTCTGGCCGAGCATCGCGTCAAGGGCTTCAGAGCGTGACTCGTCCATGCTCAGCGCTCCGGGTGCCACGTTTCCGGCTTCGGCGGTGTCCCCGCGCACGGTTGGCCCGAGGAGGCCGGACACGATGTTTCGGCGGTCATCCCCTGACAGGGGCTGCACCCAGAACGGGAGCTGGAAGATCTTCTCCAGGTAGTCGCGGGCCGTGGGGAGTCCATCCGCAGAGGTCTTGTCGTCGTCCTGAGCCCGCAGGGCATGGAGTTGCTGGAGCAGCGCCGAGGTGAGCCATCGCGAGTCGACCGCAACGAAGACGACGAACAACGGGAAGGCGAGCAGCAAGTGCACGGCCTCAAGGACTTGGACGACCTTCGCGGGCGGGCATCGGTCGAGATCGTCGATGTACAGCACGATCCGGTTGGGGATCTGCACGTTGTGCGACGGCTGCCCATCGGGCGACGGGGCAACGGCCATCTGGTTGTTCTTGGTGACCTCGGCCTCGATCGTCCTCAGATCAGCCCGAACAGTCCCGAGGAAGCCGAGCTGCGCCCGGTAGTCGGTACTTCGTTTGTCTGCGAACTCGGTGAACACCCGCCCGGCGGTGAGGGTCTTGAGTTCTGCCTCGAGCTCGAGTGCTCGCTGCTTCTCCTGTGCCACGGTGGCGCTCTGGTCCGACAGCGCCTTCAGCATCTCGGCATGTCGGGCCTGCGCCCGGTCCAGGTCGCGCTGCGCCTGGGCGACAGGTGCCTGATGAGTCGCCCGCACCTGCTGCTGGGCCATGGCGATCGAGTGCCGCTGCTTCTGGCTCCAGCTCGTGAAGAGCCGCAGCCAGGCGATGAGCACGGGCACACCCGCGGCCAGACCGGCGAGCGCCGAGCCGACGTCTCCCACACCCGTCAGCCACCCGACCAGCCAGGTCACCAACGGGACCACGGCGACCGCTGCGCACAGCACGGCGAACCGGCGCCAGTCCTTCCAGTACGGGCCCAGGAGAGCCTTGCCCTGACGCATCTCCTCCCAGGCCTCCTCCAGCGCAGTGAGCAGCCCGTCCGCGTCGGCTCCGAGCGCCTTGACCCGCTCCTCGGACCAGACTTCGCTGAGCACCTTTCTGGCGGCGATCCTCGTGGCCTCCGGAACGGTCCCCTCCAGCTGGCCCGCCTCGTGCTTTCGCTGAGTGAGAGCGGCACTGGCGTTGGTCACGTCGTTCGCCGCGGCCTCAACCCGAACCCCGAGCTCCTCCTTGGCGAGCTCGGCGCTCTCGACCACGACGAGCTGCTCGGTCCATCGCGTCCGGACAGGGGCCTGCCTTTCCTCGACGAGGGTGCGGGTCTTGATGGCCGTGCCCAGCTTCTGGAAGATCTTCTCGAGCAACCCAGCCCAGAGATCGCCCTGCACATACTCCCAGGCGTTGAACTCGATGTGCTGGATGTTCTGCCAGATGGCGGATTCGTGTTGTGGTTGTCCGTCGCTCAAGGCCACCAGACCGCGGACGCGATTGCGCACGTCTCGCATCAAGAAGCTCTTTCCGCTTCCCCAGTCCCCGAACAGGCCAACTGCGAGCGGTGGCGCGAGGTCACGCGAGGCGACGAGATAGGCGAGGGCATTCGCCTCCGGCGAGATTCCCACCAGGTCCTGTTGTGGCAGGTCCGGGCTCGAGATGTCATCGGTCGAGAACCCCGCGACGTTGACCGGAGCACGCGGGTTGTTTCTCTGCAGCCATTCCCGCAGGGACGCCCCGGCGGTGCGCGGCTCGTCCTGAGGTCGAGTGGAGAGCCACGACTCGTACGACGAGGCGACGGCCTGTCGGCTCTCCCCGATGTACGTGAAAGCCGACTCGAAGCTGGTCATCAGCTCTGTCTGGATGGCCAGCATCGCACCGAGGAGATGGAGCAGCTGGACGTCACCGCCGCTCTGCCGCTGTGCCCAGTCGACGATGCCG
The DNA here is from genome assembly GCF_056402615.1 of Pedococcus sp. P3_C7. Classification (NCBI taxonomy): domain Bacteria; kingdom Bacillati; phylum Actinomycetota; class Actinomycetes; order Micrococcales; family Intrasporangiaceae; genus Pedococcus; species Pedococcus sp. P3_C7. The sequence continues at coordinate 392,320 of NZ_JBFUHC010000001.1, forward strand.
TCGATCGGACCGCTCGGCACCGGCCGACCCACGCTCACCGACGGAGCCACGGCGGCGAGGTTCACCGGGGTCACGCGCGCGTACTGCTCGCCGACGATGTCGCGCGCCGTGAGACCGAAATGTGTCAGCAGTACCCGGACCTCTCCGTCACTGTCCGCGTGAGCCAGCATCGTGCCGACGAACAGGTCGCTCGGCGTCGGGAGCGGATCGGGGTCGGCCGCAGGAGTCCGTTCCCGGACCCGGGCAACAGCGCTTGCCCAGTCCAGCGCTCTCTGGACGGATGGCGACAAGCCGGCGGCCGGAGCCTCACTCATCTGTGCCCCCGCTTCATGTGCTCGGCACCCTGTGCTGCCGGTCCTGGACGGGTCCACCTCGGCCTTGACCCGTGCGAGCTCGAGGAGCGCCGAGGCGGGAGCCTGACAACAACTGGACCCATAGGGATGTTCTCACTCACAGACAGGGCATATCTCATGCAAGTGCCGTAGTTCGCGCTGCAACGCAAGGACCTGAGCCTGCATGCGCAACGCGAACAGAGGCAGGTCGGCGCTGTTGCGCTGCTACCTGCGAGCTCGGGCGGTCACCTCGCATCTCCGGGCGGCAGCACAGGCAGGCCCGAGGGTGCTCCTTCGTTGATCAGCGTGTCGATCGCGTCCATGTCGACGCACTCCTCGACGAGGTCGGCCAGGAGATCGAGCCTGGTCTGCCGGGCCGCCTCGAAGCTGACCCCACTGGCGGTGTGGGGGCGTCCCACCCACGCGGCGACCTCGCGCAGGAGCGAGTGCCGGAACTCGTCGGACTCCAGGCTCCCGTGCACCATCGTCCCGAGCACGTGCCGCCGGCGGGCTCCGCCGAAGAACTCCTCCTCCGCGCCGGTGGTGGTCACCCCGTGGTGGATCTCGTAGCCGGACACCGGAGCGCCCAACGCCGTTCCTTGCGCGAGGCGCAGGACCTTCCGGGGGGCGAACGTGGTCGTGGTGTCGAGCAGTCCCAGCCCCTCGGTCACCATCCCGGCCGGGCCCTCGACTCCCTCCGGGTCGGTGATGGTGCGTCCGAGCATCTGGAACCCGCCGCAGATGCCGAGCACGGGGCGTCCGGCGGCGGCATGGGTGACGACAGCTCGGTCCAGGCCGCGATGCCGCAGCCAGGAAAGGTCCGCGATGGTCGATCGGGTCCCGGGGAGCACGACGAGGTCGGCGTCGGCGAGGTCCTGGGGACGGGAGGCGAACCTCACGTCGACGTCGGGCTCCAGCCCGAGGGCGTCCAGGTCGGTGAAGTTGCTGATCCGCGGGAACCTCACCACCGCGACGACCAACGGGTGCTCGGCCTCGGCCGCTCGTCCGGCGAGGTCGAGGCCGTCCTCAGAGTCCAGCCACACGGCTGGGCTCCAGGGGATCACCCCCAGTACCGCTCGACCGGTGATGCGCTCGATCTCGCGGTTGGCCGGTTCGAGGAGGGTCTGGTCCCCCCGGAACTTGTTCGCCACGAACCCGGCCACAAGTCGCTGGTCGGCTGGCTGCAGCAGCGCCACGGTGCCATGGAGGGCGGCATACAGCCCGCCGCGGTCGATGTCCCCGACGACGATCACAGGTATGTCGGCGTGCCGTGCCAGCCCGAGGTTGATGTAGTCGTGCTCGCGCAGGTTGATCTCGGTGGGGCTTCCGGCGCCTTCGCAGATGACCACGTCGAAACGGCTGACCAAGTCGTCGTATGCCGCGAAGGCCGCCTTCGCGAGCGCTCCTCGCGACCCTGCGAACTCGGCCGAGGAGATGGAGCCCGCAGGGAGTCCGTTGAGGATGACATGGCTGCGCCGATCGCTCCCCGGTTTGAGCAGGACGGGGTTCATCGCCACTTCGGGTGCGGCTCCGGCAGCAACGGCCTGGATCCACTGGGCGCGCCCGATCTCGGCGCCCTGGCCGTCGGGGCCGGCCACGACCATCGAGTTGTTCGACATGTTCTGGGACTTGAACGGAGCAACGCGAACCCCGCGGCGGGCCAACAGCCTGCAGAGCCCAGTGGTCACGACGCTCTTGCCAGCATCCGAAGTCGTCCCGGCGACCAGCAGTGACCCCTTCACACTGCCTAGCCTACGAAGGATCGGTGAGGCTCATCCCGGCGCCCAGCACCCGCAACGGGCCGGGAGCAGCAGGGCTACGCGGATCCCGGCCGCACGACGGGCGCGAACAGGCTTGCGGTCACTGGGGCCTCTTGCGTCACCTGTGGGGACATCGCGGTCAACCGCGGCGAGCGGCGCCGGCGCCACGCCAGGCGAGGACGACGATGCCGCGCAATGTAGCTGCTCATGTGGGGGACTCCTGTCGATCAACACCCTGCGAGTTGATTGCCCTCACCTTGGCAGTCCGGCGCGGGCTCCGGCCCAGCCCTCGGTGGGTGGTGCGCTTCATCCAACTGACGGAGTTGCGCTCTTCGTGGCCCGGTGCCGAGGATGGAGGATGCGCTACATCGAGCTCCGTCGACACACGGACAACGACGGCGACGAGCTGACTGCACAGGGGGTGGCCGAAGCGCAGGCGATCGGCCGCGACGGACTGCAGCCACCGTATGCCGCGTTCGTCTCCTCGGGCGCGGCCCGCGCCACCCAGATGGTCACCATCCTGCGTCACGCCGCCGGGCAGGACGACCTGGCCGTCTCCGAGGTGACTGGGCTGCGCTCGACAGTCGAGGATCGCTGGCGGGCCGCGTCGAAGGCGGCGGGCAAGGGCGCAACGCTCGAACAGATCCGAGGGGTCGACCCAGAGCTGGTCGACCACGAGGAGCGGCTCCTCGGCGAAGCGCTGCGGGGGATCGTCGAGTCACTTCCCGAGGGCGGCCGCGCCCTGGTCGTCGGTCACAGTCCCACGAACGAGGCCGCCGTGGCCGGCCTGGCCGGCCAGCTCGTCGGGCCGCTCGCCAAGGGGGCCGGGGTGCTGCTCGTGGAGGACGGCGGCGGCTTCACGGTCAGCCCGCTGTAGCGAGACTCCCGGACCCGCGGCATACCTGACGGATGGTGGGCGAGCCGACCGCTTCGGGACGCACACGGCAGAATGGCCGGGTGACTTCGCCTGCAGTGCTCGACCCCGCCATCGCCGCGCGTCTCAAGCGGGACGCGCAAGGGCTCGTGGCGGCCATCGTCCAGCAGCACGACACCGGTGAGGTGCTCATGCTCGGCTGGATGGACGACGAGGCGCTGCGCCGAACCCTGGGCGAGGGTCGCGTGACGTTCTGGTCCCGGAGCCGGGGTGAGTACTGGCGCAAGGGCGACACGAGCGGGCACGTGCAGCACGTCCGCTCCGTGGCGCTCGACTGTGACGGCGACGCGCTGCTGGTGCGGGTCGACCAGGTGGGCGCCGCCTGCCACACGGGCGACCGGACCTGTTTCGACGCCGGCGACCTCGATGCCCGGGTGGGGGAACGGTGAGCGACGTCAGCCCCGACCTTTCATTCGGCACGACCTGGCCTCGCCTCGAGACGTTCCAGATCCTGGCGAAGGACCGCCGCGTCATCCCGGTCGTGCGCCGGTTGATGGCCGATGCCGAGACGCCCGTGGGCCTGTACCGCAAGCTCGCCAAGGACGCCCCCGGCACCTTCCTGCTCGAGTCCGCCGAGCACGGCGGCGTCTGGTCGCGCTACTCCATCGTCGGGGCGGCGAGCCGGGCGACGTTGACGGAGAAGGACGGTCAGGCCCACTGGGTGGGGGAGCCGCCGGTCGGCGTGCCCACCGACGGCAACCCGCTGGACGCCTTGCGTGACACGGTCGCCGCCCTGGCGACAGAGCCCATCGAGGGCCTGCCGCCGCTCACGGGAGGGATGGTCGGTGCCATCACGTATGACGCGGTGCGGCGCTGGGAGCGGGTGCCGGACAGCCTTCCCGACGAGCTGGGCCTGCCCGAGATCTCGATGATGCTGGCGACCGACCTCGCGGTGCTCGACCACGCCGACGGCTCCGTGCTGCTCGTGGCCAACGCCGTCAACTACGACGCGACCGACGAGCGGGTCGAGGACGCCTGGGCTGACGCCGTGGCACGGCTCGACGTGATGACCGCAGATCTCGCTGCTCCCGCGCCGAGCACGGTGGCGACGGTCGACCGCGAGGCCTTCCAGCGGGCACGGGGCGAGGTGCGCAGCAACCTCACCCAGGCGGCCTTCGAGGAGATGGTCGAGCAGGCCAAGGAGGACATCCGGGCAGGCGAGGTCTTCCAGGTCGTGTTGTCGCAACGGTTCTCGACACCGTGTCGCGCTGACGCCCTCGACGTCTACCGGGCGTTGCGCTCGTCCAACCCGAGTCCCTACATGTACCTCCTGCGGCTGCCCGCCGGCGACGGCACGGCGTACGACGTCGTCGGCTCCTCACCGGAGGCGCTGGTCAAGGTCACCGGTCGCCGGGCCATCACCCACCCGATCGCCGGCTCGCGGCCGCGGGGCAAGACTCCCGAGGACGACCACCAGCTGGCTGAGGACCTGCTCGCCGACCCCAAGGAGCGGTCCGAGCACGTCATGCTCGTGGACCTCGGGCGCAACGACCTCCAACGCGTCTGCGAGGCGGGCACCGTGGACGTCGTGGAGTTCATGAACATCCGCCGCTACTCCCACGTCACCCACCTCGAGTCCACCGTCGTGGGCGAGATCCGTCCGGACCAGTCGGCCTATGACGTCCTCGTCGCCACGTTCCCCGCGGGCACCTTGTCGGGTGCGCCCAAGCCGCGTGCGCTCAGCCTGATCGAGCACTACGAACCCAGTCGCCGAGGGGTCTATGGCGGGGTGGTCGGCTACCTCGACTTCCACGGCGACCTCGACATGGCGATCGCCATCCGCACTGCTGTCATCAAGGATGGTGTGGCGCACGTGCAGGCGGGCGCGGGCATCGTCGCCGACTCGATGCCCACGGCCGAGTTCGAAGAGACGGTCAACAAGGCGGCGGCTGCCCTCCGTGCCGTGGCGACCGCCGCGGCCCTGAGGACCGTTCAGTGAGCACTCGCCTCACCTCAAAGCTGTCCGTGGTGCTCCTGGCCCTCCTGGGGTCGGGCGTCCTGCTGTCCAGCGGGGGCCGGGTCTGGGTGGAAGGCACCGTCAACGATGCGGTCCTCGGAGCCAGCCGCATCACCGGCACCGGTAGCGAGGTCGCCTCCGGCGTCGTGGCACTGGCGCTCGTGGGTGCGGCGGCTGCCCTGGCGAGTGCCACCAGCGGGGCGGTCGTTCGACGGGTCACGCTCGTCGTGCTCGCCCTGGCAGGTGCCGCCGAGGGCTTCGTGGCAGCCCGCGTCGGACTCGTGCCCGAGAACTCCCTCGGATCCGTCGCCGCCAAGGCGGCCGGGCGCACCGGATCCATCGAGACCCACGCCACGGCGACCGCCTGGCCGTGGATCTGCGTCGCGGCATCGGTGCTGCTGGTCGTGGCAGCCGTGGCGGGATGGGTCGGAGCGGGCAGCTGGCGCGGACTCGGAGCGCGGTACGAGGCTCCGGCCACGTCGGCGGGGGCTCGGGGACAACGGGTGGCGACCGACTGGGACCGGCTCGACGCCGGCGACGACCCGACGGTGCGCGACGAGTCCGCAAGCACCTGACAGAATGGGCGTCGAGCCCACGCCAGACCAGACCAGACCACGACGACCAGCAGGAGCCACCCCCATGGCAGAGCACGAGATCCACGAAGAAGACCACGGCCACAGCGTCGCCGCCTGGACGGCCGTCGTCATCATCCTCGTCGGGTCTGCCGTGGCGTCCCTTGCTGTGGTGCTGACCAACACACCCTTGTTCGTCATCGGACTGGTCACCTGCGCCCTGGGCGCGGTGGCAGGCAAGGTCCTGTCGATGGCGGGCTACGGCGCCGTCACGGTCGACGGGCCCGACGCCCCCGACAGCACCAAGCCCGAGGTCGGCATCAACTGACACCGGCGCGGGCGCCGCGGCCAACCCGGTCGACCGGGACCACCCGGCCCACCCGGCCCACCCGGCCCATTCGGCCCACCAGTCCACCGGCTGACCCGGGCGGGGACCACCCAGTTCTGCTGGATAGCCTGTCGACATGCCCACCGTGCTCGACGACATCGTTGCCGGCGTCCGCGAAGACCTCGCGGCCGCGCAGGCCGTCGTCCCGCGCTCACGGATCGAGGAGCTGGCGGTTGACGCCGCCCCTGCGCTCGACGCGGAGGCCGCGCTGCGCCGCCCCGGACTGGCGCTGATTGCCGAGGTCAAGCGATCCAGCCCGAGCAAGGGAGCGCTGGCGACCATTGCCGACCCGGCGGGTCTTGCGGCGGATTATGAGTCCGGTGGTGCGACGGCCGTGAGCGTGCTCACCGAACGCCGCCGGTTCAACGGGTCGCTCGACGACCTGGACGCAGTGCGCAAAGCCGTGCGGATCCCGGTGCTGCGCAAGGACTTCATGGTCGAGGACTACCAGCTGTTCGAGGCACGGGCCCATGGGGCCGACCTCATCCTCCTCATCGTGGCCGCTCTCGCCCAGGACGACCTGGTCCGGATGCAGGGCCTCGCCCACGATCTCGGGATGACCGCGCTGGTGGAGGTCCACGACGAGGAGGAGACGCGACGCGCCGTCGACGCCGGGGCCGCGGTGGTGGGCGTGAACGCCCGCAACCTCAAGACCCTGGCTGTCGACCCCGACACCTTCGCGCGACTGGCCTCGTTGATCCCCGACACCTGCGTCAAGGTGGCGGAGTCCGGCATCGGCGGCCCCGCCGACGCGGCCCGCTTCGCGGGCCAGGGCGCCGACGCCGTCCTCGTCGGCGAGGCACTGGTGCGGGGCAGTGACCCCCGCCGCGCGGCATACGAACTCATCGCGGCGGGAGCCACACCATGACCGACCTGACGCCTGAACCCCTGGCCCGCCCGGGCCGCTTCGGCGAGTTCGGGGGCCGCTATGTCCCGGAGGCGCTGATCCCGGCGCTGGAGGAGCTCGACGAGGCCCGCCGCAAGGCCATGGTCGACCCCGAGTTCATGGGCGAGCTGGAGCGGCTGCACCGGACCTACACCGGACGTCCGAGCATCATCACCGAGGTGCCGAGGTTCGCCGCTCACGCCGGGAACGCACGGATCATCCTCAAGCGCGAGGACCTCAACCACACTGGCTCCCACAAGATCAACAACGTGCTGGCGCAGGCGCTGCTGACGAAGCGGATGGGCAAGACCCGTGTGATCGCCGAGACCGGCGCCGGCCAGCACGGGGTCGCCACGGCAACAGCGGCCGCCCTGATGGGCCTCGAGTGCGTGATCTACATGGGCAAGGTCGACACCGAGCGGCAGGCCCTCAACGTCGCCCGCATGCGGATGCTCGGCGCCGAGGTGGTCGCCGTCCCCACAGGCAGCGCCACCCTCAAGGACGCCATCAACGACGCGTTGCGCGACTGGGTCACGAACGTCGGCAACACCCACTACATCCTCGGCACCGTCACCGGACCGCACCCGTTTCCGGAGATGGTCCGCGACTTCCACCGGGTGATCGGGGTCGAGGCCCGCGCCCAGGTGCTCGACCTCACCGGACGCCTCCCCGACGCCGTGATCGCCTGTGTCGGTGGCGGATCCAACGCCATGGGCATCTTCCACCGGTTCATCGACGACGCGGACGTCCGGCTGATCGGGATCGAGGCCGGGGGAGCGGGCATCGAGTCCGGGAGGCACGCGGCGCGTTTCGCGGCGAGCTCGCCGGGGGTGCTGCACGGCACGTTCAGCTACCTCATGCAGGACGACGACGGCCAAACCCTCGAGTCGCACTCGATCTCGGCGGGCCTGGACTACCCGAGCGTGGGGCCGGAGCACGCCCACCTGCGCGACACCGGTCGAGCCGAGTACCGCTACGCGACTGACGACCAGACCATGAAGGCGTTCGAGCTGCTCTGCCGCACCGAGGGCATCATCCCCGCGCTCGAGTCCGCCCACGCCCTCGCGGGTGCGCTCGAGGTCGGGCGGGAGCTCGGCCCCGAGGCGCTGCTGCTGGTCAACCTGTCGGGTCGCGGTGACAAGGACATGCACACCGCTGCGGAGTACTTCGGCCTCCTCGACGGCGAGGCGACCCCGGGCGGCAGGGCCGACGAGCCGCGGGCCGAGGGTGACGGAAGGGCCCAGCTGTGACCCCCACGACCACGGGCATCGGGGTAGCCCAGGTCCTCGAGCAGTGTCGTGCCGAGAACCGTGCCGCCCTCGTCGGCTACCTGCCCGTCGGCTTCCCGTCGGTGCAGGGCTCCATCGAGGCGATGGTCGCGATGGTCGAGGCAGGCGTCGACATCGTCGAGGTCGGCATCCCCTACAGCGACCCGCTCATGGACGGCCCCGTCATCGCCTACGCGGCAGACCAGGCCCTCAAGCACGGGGTCCGGGTGAGCGACGCGTTCACAGCCACCCGCGCGGTGCGGGACGCTGGGGCGCCGCCGCTGGTGATGTCCTACTGGAACCTCATCCTGCGGCACGGCCCGACCGCCTTCGCCCGAGACCTCGCGGCCTCCGGCGGTGCCGGCATCATCACCCCCGACCTCATCCCCGACGAGGGCGCCGAGTGGATCGCAGCGAGTGACGAGACCGGCCTCGACCGCGTCTTCCTCGTCGCCCCGAGCTCCACGGAGCAGCGCATCGCCGCCGTGACCGCGCAGTGCCGCGGTTTCGTGTATGCCGTGTCGCACATGGGCGTGACCGGCGCCAGGACGTCCATGGGAGACGCTGCGGCGGTGATCGTGGGCCGCACCAAGGCGGTCACCGACAAGCCCGTGTGCGTGGGTCTCGGAGTCTCCGGTGGTTCCCAGGCGGCCGAGGTGGCGGCCTATGCCGACGGCGTCATCGTGGGTTCGGCCCTGGTGCGGTGCCTCACCGAGGCGGACGACCTCGAGGCTGGGATCGCCAGCCTGCGGGCGCTCGTCGGCGAGCTGGCCGAGGGCGTCCGGAGCGGGCGCTGACGTTGAGCCTGCTGTCCAACCCGCGGTTGCGCGACGTCGTGGGGCTGCTGGCCCGGCTGGTACTGGGCGGTGTCGTCCTCGTGGCGGGGCTGCTCAAGGTCGGCCACCTCGAGACGTCAGCGCGTTCTGTGCGCGCGTACCAGCTGCTGCCCTACGACGTCGCCGGCTACCTCGGTTACGGCCTGCCGATCCTCGAGGTTGCCGTCGGGGTGCTGCTGGTCCTGGGGCTGTTCACCCGGTTCAGTGCGGTCGTGGGTGGAGTCCTGATGGTGGTGTTCATCGCCGGGATCGCCTCGGCCTGGGCGCGTGGGCTGTCCATCGACTGCGGGTGTTTCGGCCACGGGGGAACCATTGCGGCCTCCCAGACGCAGTACCCCCAGGAGATCGCTCGCGACCTCGCGCTGCTCGTGTGCGCCGCCTGGCTCGCCGTGCGGCCTCGAACGGCTTTCGGTCTCGAGCCGGTCCTGTTCCCCGACCAGCACGAGCCCGACCAGCACGAGCCCGACCAGTACGAGCCCGACCAGCACGAGCCCGACCAGCACGAGCCCGACCAGCACGAGCCCGACCAGCACGACGAGAGGCCCCACGCATGACCAGCAGCAGCGCCAGCCGCAAGGCGAAGATCCAGGCGGCAGCGCCCAAGGGCCCGATCCGCAGCGGTGGCAACGGCGGTGGCCAGGGAGCGAACCGCATCGTCGTGGCCACGGTCGTGGTCGTCGTGGTGCTCGTGGCGGTCATCACGGCTGTCATCCTCGGCAGCCAGGACAAGAAGGCAGCCACGACCGCCGGCGGCTCGACCCTGCCCAAGAACGTGGCCGCCATTGGTGCCGGCATCGTCGTCAACCCCGGCGCCCCGGCGAACGTGCCCACCCTCGACCTCTACGAGGACTTCCAGTGCCCGATCTGCGCACGGTTCGAGGAGATCTTCGGGCTCCAGATGGTGGACATGGTCAAGGCGAACCAGATCAAGCTGGTCGCCCACCCGCTGTCGTTCCTCGACGACAACCTGGGCAACGACTCGTCCAACCGTGCGGCCAACGCGGCCGCGTGTGCCTCTGACGCCGACAAGTTCCTCCAGTACCACGCGGCCACGTTCCAGGGTCAGCCCGCGAAGGAGGGGGCCGGCTACACCGATGCCCAGCTCAAGCAGTTCGCCGTGCAGGCGGGGCTGAACAGCACGGCCCTGGCCACCTGGGACCAGTGCTACGCCGCCAAGTCGCACAACCAGTGGGTCGAGTCCGTGCAGACCCAGTCCGAGAAGGACCATGTCAATGGCACCCCGACGGTCAAGCTCAACGGCAAGGCCGTCAACCTCACGGGCCTCACTCGCGACAAGCTGGCCGCCGAGATCAAGGCCGCCACGAAGTAGCGGCACCCCACCACGTCGAACGACGCGGTAGTGGCCAGAACTATCCAGAAACCTGTGCATAGCTAGCCAGTTGCTGTATATGGTTGCTCCATGACCATGAACATGGGGAACCCAGGTATCAGCAGATCTCGACTCGCGCTCCTTGCTGCGACGCTCGCAGTTCTGTTCGTATGCGGCCACGCATCGCCGGCCGAGGCGCTGGGGTCGGGAAAGTTCCCGTGGCGCGGCGACGACGCCAAGCGCACGACGTACTACTACTACGGCAGCGGTGGCACCAACGGGGTCTACGCGTACGCCACGACGAACGTCCCCGGGACGGGCTGCCTGCTGTACGTCAAGCGGGCCAAGACCACGATCAGCCTGCCCAACGGCAGCTTCGCGACCCACTCGTCACTCCTCGGTCAGTGCGCCTCGGGGGTGGACATCGCGCGCGGCGGGTACTCGGTGTTCCAGATCAAGTCCACTCACACGCTGCAGAAGTGGAGCGGCTCCGAGTACAACTACGTCCTCTAGATGGCGCGCGGACATCGTCATGCGAGGGTGGCTGGCGTTTCGTGGCCTTGGGCCGCGGTCAGTGTGCTGTCCGTAGGGCTGGCGGGCGGGTGTGGACCCGAGGCGGACCAGCCGCCGCCGGGGCAGGCGCGTGCCGTCGCGACCTACAGCGACCCCAGCGTCTACCGCGTGGGTCCCACCCAGCTCCGACGGCTCGTCGACGCGCTGGATCCGGACTCGTCCCAGCGGGTCATCCTGGCTGATGGCCGGGTCACGCGGGCCGAGGTCGAGGGTGCCTGGGAGGACTATGCCCAGTGCCTGCGGGCCGCCGGATTCGGGGTGACGACGCCGGTCTGGGACCCGGTCACCACCACGACTCGGATCTTCACGTACGCGCGGACCGGCGCCGCGGCGACCGCCACAGAGACGACCACAGCGACCGCCGCAGGGACGACCACAGCGACCTCGGCGCCGACGACCGGCGTGCTGAGCAAAGGGGAGGCCGAGAGGGTCGACGCCTGCGAGGAGAGCCACTGGTTCCCGGTATCGGCACTCTATGCAGCCGATACGCCGCCCCAGATGGACCCGCCTCTGGCGTCCGCTGTCGAGACGTGCATGGTCGGGCGCGGATACGACGTGCGTGGCATCACCGACTTCGGTGGCATCGTCGGGGCAGTGCGGGGGCAGGCTCGAGGGGAGCGGGTGGAAGCTGGCCGGGACTGCCTCGCCACGGCGTTGGCTCATCTGTACCCCGACCTGCCGTACTTCCCGCGCCCCTGACTGGATAGCCTCCAGTGGTGCCCTACTACCTGCCCAGCCCGACCTCGGGAGTGTGGCACCTCGGCCCGTTCCCGATCCGGGCCTATGCCCTGTGCATCCTCGCGGGGATCGTCGTGGCCGTCTGGATCACGGGTCGGCGGCTCGTCGACCGCGGTCACGCCACGGAGAAAGCCGTCGACATCTCCGCCTGGGCGGTCCCCTTCGGCATCATCGGTGGCCGGCTGTACCACGTCATCACGACCCCGGACCCGTACTTCGGCGAGGGCGGCCACCCGCTCAAGGCGCTCTACATCTGGGAGGGTGGGCTCGGCATCTGGGGCGCCATCGCCCTCGGAGCACTGGGGGGCTGGATAGGGGCACGTCGCCACGGCGTCCCGTTCCTCGACTACATCGACGCCGCTGCCCCCGGGGTGGCCGTGGCCCAGGCCCTCGGCCGGTGGGGCAACTGGTTCAACAACGAGCTCTACGGCCGCGCGACCGACGTCCCGTGGGGCCTGACCATCCACGAGTGGGACCAGTCCGCCGGTCACGCGGTGCGGGACGCGAGCGGCAAGGCCGTGGTGCTCGGCACCTACCAGCCCACGTTCCTCTACGAGTCGCTGTGGTGCCTCCTGCTCGCCCTGGTGCTGGTGTTCGCAGACCGCCGCTGGGCGCTGCGCAAGGGACAGCTGTTCGGCCTCTACGTGGTGGGGTACCCGTTGGGCCGGATCGTCTTCGAGCTGATGCGCAGCGACCCCGCGCACACAATCCTCGGCGCGCGCGTCAACGTGTGGACGAGCATCCTGGTCTTCCTGATAGGCGTGGCCATCGTGTGGTTCGGGAGGCGCCGCGAGGTGGCCGTTCCGCGTGAGGCGACGTCTCAGCATACGGAATGAGGCGGCTCACATGGCGGGACAAACGGCACTCGGGCTATCCTTCCTGCAGCCGTGGCCAAGGCCGTCCACGCGCGTGACCTGGTGTGCCCAACTTGGGTTCCACAACGCACTTCTCCCCCCAAGGACGGTGACCCGAACGTGACCTCTGCGCGCTTCTCCGCCCAGCCCGCCGACACGGGCCTCTACCGCCGCGAGTTCGAGCACGACGCCTGCGGGGTCGCCCTCGTGGCGACGATGCGGGGGAGCGCAGGGCACGACATCGTCGACCACGCCCTCACCGCGCTGCGCAACCTCGACCACCGCGGCGCCACCGGCGCCGACCCGCTCGTGGGCGACGGCGCCGGCATCCTCACGCAGGTCCCGGACGCCTTCCTGCGTGCGGTGGTGGACTTCGACCTCCCCGTCCAGGGTGCGTATGCCGTGGGCATCGCGTTCCTGCCCGGCGACGAGGCCGAGCGTGCCCGGGTCGAGGCCCGGATCGAGGAGCTGGCCGTTGAGGAGGGGCTGACCGTCCTCGGCTGGCGCGACGTGCCGGTGGCCGCGGAGCTGGTCGGCCAGGCAGCGCGCGACTGCATGCCGTTCTTCCGCCAGCTGTTCGTCTCGGCGGCCGTGGGTCGGATGGTCGGCCTCGGCCTGGACCGCCTGGCGTTCTGCCTGCGCAAGAGGGCCGAGCGTGAGACCGACGTCTACTTCCCGTCCCTGTCGTGTCGCACGCTGGTCTACAAGGGCATGCTCACCACCGGCCAGCTCGAGCCGTTCTTCCCCGACCTGTCCGACCGGCGGTTCGAGACCCAGCTCGCGCTGGTCCACTCGCGCTTCTCGACCAACACGTTCCCCAGCTGGCCGCTGGCGCACCCCTACCGGCTGATCGCGCACAACGGTGAGATCAACACCGTCAAGGGCAATCGCAACTGGATGAGCGCGCGGGAAAGCCAGCTGGTCTCCGACGTCATCCCCGGGGACCTCGAGCGGCTGTTCCCCATCTGCACCCCGGAGGCGTCCGACTCGGCGTCCTTCGATGAGGCGCTCGAGCTGCTGCACCTCGGTGGCCGCCCCCTGCCGCACGCCGTCCTCATGATGATCCCGGAGGCGTGGGAGAACAACGAGGAGATGGACCCCGCCCGCCGGGCCTTCTACGAGTTCCACTCGACTTTCATGGAGCCGTGGGACGGTCCCGCCTGCGTGACGTTCACGGACGGCTCGCTCATCGGCGCAGTGCTCGACCGCAACGGACTGCGCCCGGGCCGCTACTCGGTGACCGACGACGGGCTCGTCGTGCTGGCTTCGGAGTCCGGGGTCCTGGACCTCGACCCGACCCGGGTGGTCCGCAAGGGCCGCCTCCAGCCCGGACGTATGTTCCTGGTCGACACCGAGCACGGCCGCATCGTCTCCGACGACGAGGTGAAGTCCCAGCTCGCCGCCCAGCACCCCTATGACGAGTGGCTGCACGCGGGCCTGATCCACCTCGACGACCTCCCCGAGCGCGAGCACATCGTGCACACGGCGGCGTCGGTCGCCCGCCGCCAGCAGACCTTCGGCTACACGCAGGAGGAGCTCAAGATCCTGCTCACCCCGATGGCCCGCACCGGGGGAGAGGCCCTCGGTTCGATGGGCACCGACACCCCGATCGCGGTGCTGTCGGACCGCCCCCGCCTGGTCTTCGACTACTTCACCCAGCTCTTCGCCCAGGTCACCAACCCGCCGCTGGACGCCATCCGCGAGGAGCTGGTCACCTCGCTCGGCACCGTCATCGGGCCCGAGGGCAACGCCCTGGCGGCCGGGCCGGCCCACTCCCGCCAGGTCGTTCTGCCGTTCCCCGTGATCGACAACGACCAGCTGGCCAAGATCGTCCACGTCAACGCCGACGGCGACCTGCCCGGCTACGCCACCCACGTGGTGCGCGGGCTCTACGACGTCACCGGTGGCGCGGCCGCGATGACGGCGCGCCTCGAGGAGATCTTCGGTGAGGTGTCCGCGGCGATCGCCGAGGGTGCCCGGTTCGTCGTGCTCTCCGACCGCGACTCAGGGCGCGACTACGCCCCCATCCCGTCGCTGCTGCTGACCTCCGCAGTCCACCACCACCTCATCCGCGAGAAGACCCGCACCCTCGTGGGCCTGGTCGTCGAGGCGGGAGACGTCCGCGAGGTCCACCACGTCGCACTCCTCGTCGGGTACGGCGCGGCGGCCGTCAACCCCTACCTCGCCATGGAGTCGGTGGAGGACCTCGTCCGCTCCGGCGCAATCGACGGCGTCACCTCCGAGCAGGCCGTCAAGAACCTCATCAAGGCCCTCGGCAAGGGCGTGCTCAAGGTGATGTCCAAGATGGGCATCTCGACCGTCGCGTCCTACCGCGGCGCCCAGGTCTTCGAGGCCCTCGGCCTGTCCCAGGAGCTCGTCGACCGCTACTTCACCGGCACCGTGAGCCAGCTGGGCGGAGTCGGCCTCGACGTCCTCGCCGCGGAGACCGCGGCCCGGCACGCCGCGGCATACCCGCCTGACGGGGTGCGGCTGCCGCACCGCAAGCTCGGCGTCGGCGGCGAGTACCAGTGGCGGCGCGAAGGTGAGCCGCACCTCTTCGACCCCGACACCGTGTTCCGGCTGCAGCACTCGACGCGGCAGCGGCGCTACGACATCTTCAAGCAGTACACCGAACGCATCGACGAGCAGTCCGAGCGGCTGATGACGCTGCGCGGCCTGTTCACGCTCGGAGGGGCGTCGCCGCGCCCCGCCATCTCGATCGACGAGGTCGAGCCGGTCAGCGAGATCGTCAAGCGGTTCAACACCGGGGCGATGTCCTACGGCTCGATCAGCCAGGAAGCCCACGAGACGCTGGCGATCGCCATGAACCGGCTCGGTGGTCGTTCCAACACGGGCGAGGGCGGCGAGGACGTCGACCGGTTGATGGACCCGGAGCGGCGGTCGACGATCAAGCAGGTGGCCTCCGGCCGCTTCGGGGTCACGTCGCTCTACCTCACGAAGTCCGGCGACATCCAGATCAAGATGGCCCAGGGCGCCAAGCCCGGCGAGGGCGGGCAGCTGCCCGGTCACAAGGTCTACCCGTGGATCGCCACGACGCGGCACTCGACGCCGGGTGTCGGCCTGATCAGTCCGCCGCCGCACCACGACATCTACTCGATCGAGGACCTCGCCCAGCTGATCCACGATCTCAAGAACGCCAACCCCGAGGCCCGGATCCACGTCAAGCTCGTGTCGGAGATCGGTGTCGGCACCGTCGCGGCCGGCGTCTCCAAGGCGCACTCCGACGTCGTGCTCATCTCCGGTCACGACGGCGGGACGGGCGCCTCGCCGCTCACCTCCCTCAAGCACGCCGGTGGGCCCTGGGAGATCGGGCTCGCCGAGACGCAGCAGACGCTGGTGCTCAACGGGTTGCGCGACCGCATCGTCGTCCAGTGCGACGGTCAGCTCAAGACCGGTCGTGACGTCATCATCGCCGCACTCCTCGGCGCAGAGGAGTTCGGCTTCGCCACGGCACCGCTGGTCGTAAGCGGCTGCATCATGATGCGGGTCTGCCACCTGGACACGTGTCCGGTCGGCATCGCGACCCAGAACCCCGAGCTGCGGTCCCGGTTCTCGGGCAAGCCCGAGTTCGTCGAGACCTTCTTCGAGTACGTCGCCGAGGAGGTCCGCGAGCACCTGGCGGCCCTCGGCTTCAAGAGCATCGAGGAGGCGATCGGCCAGGTCTCGGCGATCGACGCGACTCGCGCGGTCAACCACTGGAAGGCAGCCGGCCTCGACCTCTCGCCGATCTTCACCGACGTCGAAAGTCCTGACGGCTCGGCCCGGCGCAACACCACGACCCAGGACCACGGGCTCGAGAAGGCGCTCGACCACCACCTCATCACCATCGCCCGCGAGGCCCTCAACGACGGCACCCGGGTCACGGGTGACGTCGCGGTCCGCAACGTCAACCGGACGATCGGCACGCTGCTCGGTCACGAGGTCACGAAGGCCTACCCGGAGGGTCTGCCCGACGACACGATCAACCTCACCCTCAGGGGTTCGGCCGGTCAGTCGCTCGGTGCGTTCGTCCCGCGCGGGGTCACCCTGCGCCTGGTCGGGGACGCCAACGACTACGTCGGCAAGGGCCTCTCCGGTGGCCGGATCGTGGTCCGTCCCGACCGCGCGGCCCCGCTCCAGGCCGAGGCAAACGTCATTGCCGGCAACGTGATCGGCTACGGCGCCACCACCGGTGAGCTCTACCTGCGCGGCCTCGTGGGCGAGCGCTTCTGCGTGCGCAACTCCGGAGCCACCGCTGTCGTCGAAGGTGTCGGCGACCACGGCTGCGAGTACATGACGGGCGGCACGGTCCTCGTGCTCGGGCCCACCGGTCGCAACTTCGCCGCCGGAATGTCCGGGGGAGTTGCCTACGTGCTGGACCTCGACCCCGGGCGGGTCAACACCGAGCTCGTCGACCTGTCCGCCCTGCGGCCCGACGACGAGACGGTCGTGCGCGAGCTGCTGGGCAAGCACGTCGAGTGGACCGAATCGCCCGTCGCCGCAAGGCTGCTGGAGGAGTGGGACAGCGCAAGGACGCGCTTCACCCTGGTCCTTCCGCGCGACTACCAGCGCGTCCTGGACGTGCGCGCCGCCGCTGAGGCGGAGGGACTCGACGTCAACGGCTCCGAGGTCTGGGAGCGGATCATGGAGGCTTCCCGTGGCTGACCCCCAGGGCTTTCTCAAGACACGTGAGCGCGAGCTGCCGGCCCGCCGACCCGTGCCCGTGCGCATCCGGGACTGGAAAGAGGTCTACGAGGAGCAGGAGCTCGGACAGCTGCAGCGCCAGGCCGGTCGCTGCATGGACTGCGGGATCCCGTTCTGCCACAGCGGATGTC
Organism: Pedococcus sp. P3_C7; assembly: GCF_056402615.1. NCBI lineage: Bacteria > Bacillati > Actinomycetota > Actinomycetes > Micrococcales > Intrasporangiaceae > Pedococcus > Pedococcus sp. P3_C7. The sequence continues at coordinate 409,583 of NZ_JBFUHC010000001.1, forward strand.
CGCTGGGCAACCTCATCCCCGAGTGGAACGACCTGGCCTGGAAGGGCGACTGGCGCGAGGCCATCGAACGGCTGCACGCCACCAACAACTTCCCCGAGTTCACCGGTCGGCTCTGCCCGGCTCCGTGTGAGACGGCCTGTGTCCTCGGCATCAACCAGCCTGCCGTGACCATCAAGCAGATCGAGGTCACGACGATCGACCGCGCCTTCGACGCCGGCTACGTCCAGCCCCAGGCCCCCGAACGCCTCTCGGGCAAGACGGTCGCCGTGGTCGGCTCGGGTCCAGCCGGTCTGGCCGCTGCCCAGCAGCTCACCCGCGCCGGCCACACGGTCGCGGTCTACGAGCGCGCCGACAAGCCTGGTGGGCTGCTGCGCTACGGCATCCCCGAGTTCAAGATGGAGAAGTCCGTCCTCGACCGCCGGATCGCCCAGATGGAGGCCGAGGGCACCCGCTTCCGCAGCGGGGTCGACGTCGGCGGCGACGTCACCGGCAAGCAGCTGCGCGACCGCTACGACGCCGTGGTCCTCGCCATCGGTGCGACGGTGCCGCGTGACCTGCCGGTCCCCGGCCGCGAGCTCGACGGCGTGATGCAGGCGATGGACTTCCTGCCGCCCGCCAACCGGGTGGCGCTCGGTGAAACCGTCGAGGGACAGGTCACCGCCGAGGGCAAGGACGTCATCGTCATCGGCGGCGGCGACACCGGGGCCGACTGCATCGGCACCTCCCACCGCCAGGGTGCTCGCTCGGTCACCAGCCTCGAGATCTTGCCGCAGCCGGGGGAGGAGCGCGTGGCGGGCCAGCCGTGGCCTACCTACCCGATGATCTTCCGCGTCGCCTCCGCGCACGAGGAGGGCGGCGACCGCGTGTATGCCGCGTCCACCAAGGAGGTCCTCGGCGAGGACGGCAAGGTGTCCGGCATCCGGGTCGTCGACGTGCGCATGGGCGACAAGGGTTTCGAGGAGGTCGAGGGCACGGAGCGAGTCCTTCCTGCCCAGCTGATCCTGCTGGCCATGGGCTTCCTCGGACCAGAGGGCCCCGGTGTCGTCGAGCAGCTCGAGGTCGAGCTCGACGAGCGCTCGAACGTCAAGCGCGACAAGGACTTCATGTCTTCGGTGCCCGGTGTCTTCGTCGCCGGTGACGCCGGTCGTGGACAGTCACTCATCGTGTGGGCCATCGCCGAAGGTCGGTCGGCCGCAGCAGGAGTCGACCGATTCCTCACGGGTGGCACCGCCTTGCCACGTCCCATCAACCCGAGCGACCGCCCCCTGGTCGTCTGAGGCTCGGTCGCAACGCGGCATACCTCCGCTGTGGGGTGTCCGCAGGGTGACCGGGGTCACGTTCGGGGGTTGCTGACCGATAGGGTCGTTGCCATGCGTCGCGCCAAAATTGTCTGCACCCTCGGCCCCGCAGTTTCCTCTCCCGAGCGCATCCGCGCGCTCGTCGAGGCGGGCATGGACGTGGCCCGGCTCAACCTCTCCCACGGCGAGTACGCCGACCACGAGAAGATCTACGAGGAGATCCGCAAGGCCAGCGACGAGACTGGTCACGCGGTCGGCATCCTGGTCGACCTCCAGGGTCCCAAGATCCGCACCACGCGGTTCAAGGATGGTCCGGTCGAGCTGGTCAACGGCGCCGAGTTCACCATCACGACGCGTGAGGTCGACGGGTCGCAGGCAGAGGTCGGCACGACCTACAAGGGTCTTCCGGGTGACGTGAGTCCTGGCGACGCGCTGCTGATCGACGACGGCAAGGTCGCCCTGCAGGCCGTTGAGGTCACCGACACCGACGTCCGCTGCATGGTGACCGTGGGCGGCATGGTGTCCAACAACAAGGGCATCAACCTGCCTGGCGTCGCGGTCTCGGTGCCGGCGATGTCCGAGAAGGACAAGGAAGACCTGCGCTGGGCCCTCGGGCTGCGCGCCGACATGATCGCGCTGTCCTTCGTGCGCTCGGCTGCCGACCTCGACGACGTCCACGCCGTGATGGACGAGGTCGGCGTCCGGTTGCCGGTCATCGCCAAGATCGAGAAGCCGCAGGCCGTCGACAACCTCGTCGAGATCATCGAGGCCTTCGACGGTGTGATGGTGGCCCGTGGCGACCTCGGCGTCGAGCTGCCGCTCGAAGAGGTGCCGATCGTCCAGAAGGAAGCCATCGAGATCGCGAGGCGCAATGCCAAGCCGGTCATCGTCGCCACCCAGGTCCTCGAGTCGATGATCGAGAACCCGCGCCCCACCCGCGCCGAGGCCTCCGACGCCGCCAACGCCGTCCTCGACGGCGCGGACGCCCTGATGCTGTCGGGGGAGACCAGCGTCGGCGCCTACCCGATCATCGCCGTGCAGACCATGGCCCGGATCATCGAGAGCACCGAGGAGCACGGCCTCGAGCGGATCCGACCGCTCGGCACCAAGCCGCACACGATGGGCGGCGCTGTGGCTGCGGCTGCCGTCGAGATCGGTGAGCTGCTCGGCGCCAAGTTCCTCATCACCTTCAGCCAGTCCGGCGACACGGCCAAGCGGATGTCCCGCATCCGCCCGCGGATCCCCATGCTCGCCTTCACCCCGGAGCCACACACCCGCTCTCGACTCGCGCTGGCCTGGGGCATCGAGACCTACCTCGTCCCGATGGCCAGGCACACCGACCAGATGGCCCAGCAGGTCGACAAGTCGCTGCTCGCGTCCGGTCGCGCCAAGGAGGGGGACCTCGTCGTCATCGTCGCGGGATCGCCTCCCGGCATCCCTGGGTCCACCAACGCGTTGCGCGTGCACAAGATGGGTGACGCCATCAACAAGGTGGCACCGGCCTACGAGGACCTCGCCGACTGACGTGGTGCGGGGGCACGGCCTGCCGACCCACGACAGGCCACGGCCACGTTCGGTATGCCGCGTGCTCACCGCTATCCTTTCGGAGGCCGCTGACGTGGCCGCGCCGAAGTGGTGGAATGGCAGACACGGAGCACTCAAAATGCTCTGCTCGAAAGGGCGTGCGGGTTCAAGTCCCGCCTTCGGCACCCCTTGACCTGCACAACAGCGCACCCTTGAGGGCTGCGCCGACAACCCCGCCCGGGATCTCGGAAAACGGGTTGACGCAGGAGTGACGCCTCCGTGACGGCCCGTCTCGTTGACTGACAGTCGACCGACGTACCCGTGTGAGGTGGGACATGGCGAAGAACGAACCAACTGTTAGTCAGATTCAGGCCGCGATCAAAGCAGATGGTCTCTCCTGGCAGGCTGAGGAGAACTTCCTGACAGAGATGTCCACGGAGGAGCGGCGCGGTTACCTTGGGGTCATCGTCACTCCCGAGGAGATGGCCGCCTTGGAGGCGGAAACCCAGGGCTACGCGGCGCAGGAGATGTCGGCTTTCGGGGCAGGAGTCGGTGCTCCGACCGCGGTCGACTGGCGAACCGGGGGGTACGTGACCTCGGTGAAGAACCAGGGCGGCTGTGGTTCCTGCGTCTCGTTCTGCACCTGTGCCGTGATCGAGTCCGGAGTCCGCATCAAGCTGAACAACCCGGCCTACGCGATCGACTTGTCCGAGGCGTTCCTGCAGTTCTGCGGCGGTGGTAGCTGTAACGGCTGGGGTCTGACCTCAGGTTTGTCGTTCGCGCAGAGCACCGGGGTCACCGACGAGGCATGCATGCCCTACCAACCGCAGAACATGAACTGCGGGGCCAGCCGGTGCAGCGACTGGCAGAACCGCCTGACCAAGATCTCCGGTTTCACCGGCTACGGAACCATGGCGGCGCGCAAGGAGGCCGTAGCCAAAGGTCCGGTCCTCGCGGGGCTGGAGGTGTGGAGCGACTTCTTCGCCTACAACGGGACGTCGGTGTACGTGAAGTCCTCCGCCGCCACGAGGCTGAACCCTCCTGGCTACCACTGCATCTGCGTGGTGGGTTACGACGACAACCAGCAGTGCTGGATCGTCAAGAACAGCTGGGGCACCACGTGGGGAGCCCAGGGCTTCGGCCGGATTGGATACGGGCAAACCGATCTCCTCATCGACTCGAGCTGGTCCTTCTACTCCGCTGACGTGAGCGTCGGCCCGGTGTACCAGAGCACCAAGGTGACCCAGGTGTACGCCAGCCGGGACGCACAGAACGCGTGGGCACACTTCCCGGGGCTCGGGTGGCGTCGTATCCAGCCCGGTGCGGCCGACGGGGTCACGAACGTGCACGCAGTCCTGACCGAGGCGGCCGCCAAGAACCTGACGGTGACCGTGCTCGTGGACGGCTCACAGATCTACCAGGTGTACCTGTAGGCCGCGAAAGGCCTACGAGACTGAGGAGGAATGGGTTTCATGTGGACGAACATCAATCAGGTCTATGCCAGCCGAGACGCACAGAACGCGTGGGCGCATCTTGCCGGGACCAACGCCTGGCACCGTATCCTCACGGGTAGCGCCGACGGCGTGACCAACGTGTTCCTCATCCTGACGGCTGCCAAGGCGAACAACCGACAGGCATACGTCGTCCGAGACGGTAGCGGCAACATCGTGCAGGCGTACCTGTGAGGTATGCCCTGACGCATCGGAAGGATTCGTCGTGAGCTCCGAAGTCACCATCACGATCAGCGTCGGCGCCGGGCAGGTCGAGTCGACCTCGATGGCCACGGCCGACACGGGTGCAGGACCAGCCCCCGCCGCGCTCGAGGATCTCCAAGCGGCCGGGACCGGCGAGACCCCGTCCCCGCTCGAACCGGCGGAGTTGGCCGGGGCTCGTGGCGAGGTCACGTCCTCCGGCGACGCCCTGCCCACGCCGATGCCCGTCGAACAGCTGAGCGCGGGCAGCGCGGCTGCCGCCCCGCCACCTTCCGACGACCCGTCCCTGGCGGGAGTCGGCGGCGGCGGCGCACCGGGCGGCGCTCCCGCACCGCTGTCGGTGGACGACCTGCAAGCCGCGGTGTCGGCGGCCACGGAGGCCGATGACGAGACGGCACCCAGGTCCCGGGCCAAGCCGAGAGCGTCCAAGCGATAGGGCAGATGGCGCAGATCGAGCTGGGGGCGGTTGACGACGGGCGCAGCATCGTCGTCGAGCTCGGCGACGAGCTCGTCGTGGTGCTGGAGGAGAACCCGACGACCGGGTACCGCTGGACGGTTACTGGGGTGGGCGGCGTCGTCGGGATGGTCGACGACGGGTACGCACGGACTCTGTCGGAGCCGTTGCCCGCCGAGCCCGTCTTCGGACGAGGTGGAGCGCGGGAGTTCCGTCTGGCGGCCTTGTCGACGGGCGTCGCCACGCTCAGGTTCGTCCTCCGACACGAATGGGAAGAGGACGAGGACGACACCGGGGCAATTGCCCGCTACAGCGTGACCGTCGAAGTCGTTGAACGGCGGACTTGACCGCGCGGCAGCCCGATTCGCAGGGCGGGGGACGGCTCAACCCCCAGCTCACGCTGCAGACGTCCTCGAAACGACTCGTACTGGTTCACGGCGTCGATGACGTTGCCCTCCAACAGGTACACCTCGATCAGGGCAGCGTTCGCGGTCTCACGCAACGGTTCTGCACGCACGGCTTCGAGGGCGAGCTGGAGCGCCGTCGCCCGGCGGTGGCTTCGCGCCATCACCACGGCCGTGTGCTCCAGGGCGCGCAGGCGGAGCTGGCTGAGCCGTTCCCTCTCGAGCACGATCCAGTCGTCGTACCACCCGGGCAGGAGCTCGCCGGGCCACAGGATCTCGAGTCGCTCTGAGATCCACTGCTCGTCGATGACCTGCTCGCGCAGCAGCCGAGTCACGAACCATTCCTGTTGCCGACTGTCGACCGTCATGGTCTGTGCGGTCGTGAGGGACATCCCCTCCTGGGCGATCGACCCTGGCAGGATGCGGTTCATCCGCCAGATGCTCGTGCGCAGGCTGGCCAGCGCCTGGCATTCGGGAACCTCGGGCCACAGGGTGCCGGCCACCACGCAACGATGTGCCGGACCCTTGAGCGCGAGGAACGCCACGAGCCGCTGCATGCCCTGAGGCAGGCCGATGCGAGCGTCGGCATCGTGCAGGACGAACCCCTGCAGCAGCTGAAGGCGCATCCCGGCCATCGGAACCCCCTCATGCCGGTCCGGAAGTCCAGTGAACGTCAACATCCACGTTCGCTGGCAAATGCATGATATTCCGCCAGAGCGGTCTCGTACTCGCTCAAATGACGTAACGGACCTGACCGGGCCGGACCACGGCATCCTGGATCGGGGCAACCAGGCGCATCAGTGCGACTTCCGCGTCAGCCCGGTGGCTCAGGCTGAGGTGAGCTCGCCCCGGGCCTGACGTGCTCGCGCAGGGGACGAGGAGCCGGACGTCAGGGCGCGAAGGCGATCCATACTCGCCCGCTCGACGAGGAGCGGCACGTAATCTCGAACGGGGCCATCGAGCGAGGCATGGACCTCGATGACAACGGACTTCACTGTCATCGGGTCCACCGTGGGAAACCGAGAGGCGAGCGTTTCACGGACGTGCTCGAGGGCTTGTGCCTCGTCAACCCCGGACATGAAGCGTAGGTTCCTCCGGTCTCGTCCCGCGCGCAAGAGCCAGTCCATCGGAGCCCTCAGCTCTGGCCCGAAGACGGCTCGCGAACCTGATCGCCGGGCTCAGGAGCAGGCCGTCACCCGGTAGAGCGTCAGTCTTCCCCCGGAGGCAACCGGCACAAAACCTGGGTGGCCCTCGACCTCCAGCCCTGGATAGCGGGTCTGCCGGCGGTCGCCCTTCCAGAACTCGATCGGTCCGTCGATCACGTAGCTGACGTCGAGTCGATGCACCGCAGCGCACACGGCCGGGCTCTCGGCCGCCTCGTTCAGGCTCTTGGCCAGCAGCAGCCGGTCTGGGTCCCACGCCCCGCCCACGTGTGGAAACACGGTCGCGCGGTTGCCGAGAGGGGCCGCCAGGGGCGAACCGTTCCACGGGTTGCCCGCTATCCGCACGTCTGACGGCACCAGCTGCGGCAGGCGCACGAGCATCGACCTCTCCGCTGGTCCCGCCAGGGACTGTCCGTGGTACCAGTTGCCGACAACCCGGCCGTTCGCACCGGCATACATCCCCATGGTGAGCGCGGCCAGGACCAGGGCCATCGGACCGATGACGGCCTGCGGAGTCAAGCGGCGCGCGCGCGGCGTGGCCCGGCCGACCGCAATGACCCCGGCGGTCGCGCACCACTCGAGTCCGACTGCCGCGAGTGGCACAGCGGTGATGCCGAGAAGCCCTGCGAAGCGGAACGAGTCGTCGTACCAGGGGCCGCTGAGGGCGCGGGCGAGCCTGCCGTCGCTGCCGGACACGAGGACGAACGCCGCTCCGGCCGCGGCATGGGCGAGGACCAGCCAGCGCAGGCGTGGCTTTCGCGAGGCGACGGCACAGCCCAGGAGGACCAGGGTGGCGGCGAGCCACGGGACCGGACTCCTCATCGGAGCTGCGAGGGCCCACTCGCCTGCCGCCTGGGCGAGCGTCTGCCGCGCTGGCCAGCTGGTGCCGCGCGTCGCCGCGAAGACGGGTGAGAACGCCACGAACCAGAGGTCCGCCCCGACCAGGGCCGATGCCGCACCCGCGGCCGTCAGCCGTCTCCGAGGACCGGCCCCGTCGCCGAGGCCCCATCTGCCCAAGGCCGCCAGGGCCATCACGGTGAGGTAGAGCATCGTACTGGGCACCGCGTTCGGATGCGCGAGCGCGACGCCCGGGAGCGTTGCTGCTCCCAGGGCCAGGGCGCGCATGCCGTCGAGCCCGTCAAGTTCCCGCGGTGACCTGGGGAGCAGGACAGCCACCCCGCAGGCGAGTACCGAGGGCAACAGGGCGTTCGCGAGGGCGTTGGGCCACAACGTGCCGTAGGACAGGAGGAGGTACGGCGAGGCACCGAAGGCGGCGGACAGCACCCCAGCGGCGAACAGCACGCCGGGACGATCCCCGACGAGCTGACGTGCGAGGAACACGCATCCGAGCGGCCAGACGACGGTTGCGATCGCGATCGAGACGCAGTTCACCGCCACCACCACGTGGGCTCCCGAGACCTGGGCCACCAGGGCCACGACGTCATGCCACGCGGCTGGGTAGAAGGCGGCCGAATGCCCTGGCGCCGACACGGTGCCCAACGTCAACGACGATGCGTCCCCGGTGTGCAGCACCCGCCAGACCGCGCTCAGGTGAAAGAGGGCGTCGAAGGTCTGCGGGAAGACCTCAGGTCGGCCGATCCCACGAACGACGGCAACCGCGGCGCACGTCCCCCCGATCGCTGCCCCGGCGATGCCTGACGCCGTCGCGAAGCGCTCGCTCCCGAGGTGCCCGGTCCCGAGGTGCCCGGTCCCGAGGTGCCCGGTCCCGAGGTGCCCGGTCTGGAGCCGCGCGGTCGCGCGCGTCCTTCCTGCGGGGAGCAGGCGCGCTGCGAGGAGAACCGCCGCGGCCGCGGCCGTCGTCGCAACGGCTACCGCCGGCATACCAAAGGGGACGCCCACGAGCTCGCACACGACTGCTGTGAGCGCCACAGTCGTCACCGACAGCGGCGACGCCATCCCGAGAGCCGCGTTCCCGCGCAGCCCTGCCGCGAGGGCGACCAGGAGGCCGGGGAGGACGAGAACGCAGGCGGCCGCCAGCACTGCTGGCGCTGCATCAGCCCAGCCGGTCAACCGCGGACCCGCATGGTCTCGACCGCGGCGCTCACCGAGCCATCGGCCAGGACGCGACCACTGTCGAGGACCACGCCCCTGGTGCACAGCCGTTCGACCAGCGGCAGGTCGTGGCTGACCACGACGAGGGTGCGACCCTCGGCGCTCAGTCGGGCAATGCGATCGAGGCACTTGGCCCGGAATGCCTCGTCACCCACGGCGAGGATCTCGTCGACCAGGAAGACGTCGGGTTCGGTGTGCACAGCCACCGCAAAAGCGAGCCGGAGGAACATCCCCGACGAGTAGAAGCGGACCTGGGTGTCGAGGAAGGGGCCGATGTCGGCGAAGTCCACGATGTCGTCGAACCGGGCCGCGATCTGCGCGCGCTCGACCCCCAGGATGGAGGCGTTGAGGTACACGTTCTCCCGACCAGTGAGGTCAGGGTGGAAGCCGGCTCCGACCTCGAGCAGACCGGCCAGCCGACCCCGCACGCGGACCTGTCCGCTGTCGGGAGCCATGACACCAGCCATGAGCTTCAGCAGGGTCGACTTGCCGGACCCGTTGCGGCCCAGGAGGGCCACCGTCTCCCCCTGGTTGATGGTGAGGTCGAGGTGATGCAGGGCCGTGAAGTCATCACGTCGGGCCCGACCCTGCAGGGCCCACACCACGCTCTCCTTCAGCGAGTGGGTGTGCCGGAGCCGGAAGTGCTTCGAGATCCCGTCGACCTCGACGGCGCTGATCGTCACGGTCACAGCTCCTGGGCGAAGCGGCCGGCCAGCCGCCGGAACACCCACGCCCCCAGCACCACGAGCGATGCCGATAGAGCAAACGCGAGGAGGGTCCGGGAGGCCAGGTCGGGCGGCAACGTCGCGCCGTTGCCCGGAGATGCGTTGGCCCAGGTGCCCCGGTGCACGAGCTCGACCGCCACGGTGAGCGGGTTCGCCTGGTAGATGCCGAACCACACGGAGTCGGAGCCGAGCAAGTCGGCGACGCGCTGCCAGGGGTAGAGAACCGGACTCATCCAGACCAACACCATGAGCACCATGTCGACGACGTTCTCCACGTCACGAAAGAGCACGTTGACCGCCCCGAGCAGCAGCCCCAGGCCGAGCGCCAGCAGGGCGGCGAGGGCGAGTCCCGCCCCGAGTGCGACCACCCCGACAAGGTCGGGGGACCAGCCTGCCACGAACGCTCCGACGACCAGCACCAGCAGCTGGGGCCCCAGGTGAACCCCGGCCACGCAGAGGCTCGAGACCGGGAAGAGCTCGCGGGGCAGGTAGATCTTGCGGACGAGGTCGGCGTTGACGACGACCGACCGGGTCGCGTTCCCCACGGCCTCGCCGAACGCAGTGATCACGACCAGGCCGCCGAAGAGGTAGACCGCGTAGTCACCGATCGTGGTCTGGCGCAGCAGCAGTCCCAGGCCCACGAAGTACACGCCGAACTGCACGGCGGGCTTGACGTAGGACCAGCCCAGACCGAGCACAGACGCCCGGTAGCGCACCCGGAGCTCCTTGCGAACCAGGAGGCCGAGCAGGAATCGTCGCCCCGCCACCTCGCGCAGGCCACCTCCGCGACCCTGGACGACCAGCGGGGTGTCGGCGGCGATGGCGACCGCGGTCACCGGTCGGCCTCGTGATCGGGCAGAGGCAGGTCGAGGGTCTTGCGCCAGGCGTCCTGGCCCACGAGGTCCGGGAGGGCAGCGCGGTACTCGGCCGCGAGCCGCGGCCACTCACGCAGGAGCTGCTGGTGCACCTGAGTCGCCCTGCGGGCCGCAGCCAGAGACCGGGCGCGGTCACGCCGATGCCACGAGACGCCGGTCCCGTCGGTCGTCGAGACGAGCGCGGAGTCCAGCCGGGAGAGCGTCCACCAGCCGGTATCGGCGGCGGGGACCTCGCGTTCGGGCTGCTGCCGTGCGCCCGCCGGCACTGCTGTGAGCTGCCGGGCCAGGCCGACGAGAGCGGTGGTCAGGGTCGCAAGCTGGCTGGTGGGCTTCTCGGTCCGGGGGTCGCGCTTGCGCGGCTTGGCCGCGCGGACCTGCGCGAAGGCCTTGGCATCCGGCGCCACCCGTGCGTCGTCGAAGCCCGAGCGGGCTTCTCGGACCTCACCGAGCCGTGACGGCAGGCTCGGGTGGAGGTCCTCGGGGCCTGCCAGCACGTCGCGGAGGGCTTGCTCGCGCAGGTGCGCCGCCGAGTACTGCATGGCCATGAGGTGCTTGAGCTGGATGGCAAGGCTTTCACGCACCATCCGGCCACCATGGTCGAACGGCGAGTGGAGCAGCGCTGCGATGAAGCGATTCCGCGCGTGGAAGTAGGCCTGCCAGTCGACCGAGTCGTCCTTGTCGGTCCAGGGGACGTGCCACACCGCTGTCCCGGGAAGCGAGACGGTCGGGTAGCCGGCTTCCGCGGCGCGCAGGCCGAACTCCGCGTCGTCCCACTTGATGAAGACGGGCACGGACAACCCCACGTCGCGAAGTACCGCGGTCGGGATGAGGCACATCCACCAGCCGTTGTAGTCCGCCGCTGCACGACGGTGGAGCCACGGCGTGGAGCGCAGGTTGGAGTGCGAGAGGTCGTGGTCATGCTCGGTCGCGGGGGCTGGAGTCCATCGGAACTGCCAGGGGGAGACCCGCTCTGCGAACGCGTGCAGGACCGACCGTTCGTACATCGAGAACATGTGGCCGCCGACCACCGTGGGCGCACGCGCGAAGTCCGCGAAGACGGCGGCACGGGCGATGCCTTCGGGCTCACAGACGACGTCGTCGTCGAGGAGGAGCACGTAGTCGCTGCGACCCACGTCGAGGGTCTCGAGCATCGCGCGCGCAAAGCCACCGGACCCGCCGAGGTTCTGCTGCTCGAGCACCCGCAGTCGGCCGCCCAGGGACGCCGCTGCCGCCGGAAAGCCCCGGTCGTGGCGCACCTGCTCCGAGCCCTGGTCCACCACGATGACTTCGTCCACCACGTCGGTGAGCTGGTGGTCGGCGGCGAGCTGGGCGAGGAGCGCGCTGCAGTAGGCGGGGCGGTTGAAGGTGGTGATTCCAACCGTGACCGTGCCACGGGGCGCTTGGCGGGAGCCAGGCTCGGTTTGGCCGGCAAGCCACTCCGCAGCGTCGAGCACGAGGTCCTCGCGGCCGGCCACGAGGTCGAACCAGTACCAGCCACCGTCGCCGAACGCATTCAGTGGCAGCGGGATCGACAGCGTCGACTGTCCTGTCAGCGTGTGCGCGCTGACGCGGGCGACGCTGCCTCGCGCCGATGACCGGTAGACGATCAGAGTCCCGTTGCCGGTGGTGCGCACGTCGAGCCGCACCGACTGCAGGACGCTCCACCGCCGCCAGTACCCCGCCGGGAAGGCGTTGAAGTAGGTGGCGAAAGAGGTCCGCGTACCGTGGCCGAGGCGATAGGACCGTCGGCCCAGCACCTGGTCCGGGCTCTGGTCAAAGGGGACAGGCAGCACTGTCTCGCCGTCCTCGACCGCGACCGGCACCTGCTGACCGTCCACGTACAGCGGCAGGACGTCGAGGTCCCCGTCGGTGGGAAACACCACCCTGGCGAGCACCCGGTCGCCGGCGGGAGGCCCCGCGGTCATACCGACACCTCGACGACGGAGCGGCGAGGCGACCGGCCGCGCCCGTGCACCAGCTCGTCGAGGTCGCCGACGAGGCGCAACGCCGAGGCGATCGCCATGTGCATGTCGAGGTACTGATAGGTCCCCAGCCGACCGCCGAACCACACCGAGCTGCGCCGTTCCTGCTCTGCGAGCTCTCGGTAGGCCAACAGCCGGTCACGGTCCTCAGGGGTGTTCACCGGGTAGTAGGGCTCGTCGCCGGGCCCGGCCCCGCGCGACCGTTCGCGGACGATGACGGTGCGGTCCGTGCGGTAGTCGCGCTCCGGATGGAAGTGACGGAACTCCAGGATTCGGGTGAAGTCGACGTCCGCATCGGCGTAGTTGACCACCGGTGCTCCTTGGAAGTCGCCGACGGGAAGCACCTCCCTCTCGAAGTCCAGAGTGCGCCAGCCCAGCGCCCCGTGGACGTCACCGAAGTAGCGGTCGACCGGTCCCGTGTAGACGACGGGCACGTGGCCCCGAACGGCGTTGCGGGACAACGGATGCCCCTCGGCCAGGAAGTCCGTCTCGAGGTGCACGGAGATGCGCGGGTGGTCGGCCATCCGACTCAGCCACGCGGCATACCCGTCGAGGGGTAGTCCCTCGTAGCGGTCGTTGAAGTAGCGGTTGTCGTAGGTGTAGCGGACGGGGAGGCGGCTGATCACCTCGGCGGGCAGGTCCCGCGGATCGGTCTGCCACTGCTTCGCGGTGTAGTCGCGGATGAACGCCTCGTAGAGGGGGCGGCCGATGAGGGACACCGCCTTCTCCTCGAGGTTCGCGGGCTGCCCGGTCACCTCGGCCGCCTGCCGTGCGACGAGGGCGCGAGCCGACTGCGGCCCGTGGTTGGCGCGGAAGAACTGGTTGAGGGTTCCGAGGTTGATGGGCAGCGGGTACACCTCCCCGCGGTGCACGGTCCAGACCCTGTGCTGGTATGCCGTGAAGGCGGTGAACCTGTTGACGTACTCCCACACCCGCTCGTTGGACGTGTGGAAGAGGTGGGCACCGTAGCGGTGCACCTCGATCCCCGTGTCCGGGTCGGTCTCGCTCCAGGCGTTGCCGCCGGGGTGGTCGCGCCGGTCCACGATCGCGACGTCGAGGCCACGCTCTGCGGCCTGTTCGGCGACGGTGAGACCGAACAGACCCGCCCCGACGACGACGAGGTCGGCCCTCACGCGTGCTCCCGTGTCGCGCGGGGACGGAGAACCGTCGACGTCACCTCGCCGAGCAGGAGCTCCGGCGAGCTCCCCGCCTCGGTCGTGAACCGGTTGCGGTACAACGACTTGCGAAGTCCTACGGGGATCACCCGGTAACCGCCCCGGATCGCGACGTTGCGCAGCATCTCGGCCCGGGTTGTGAAGCCCTCACGTCGCAGCCGCCGCTGCAGCCCCAGCTCAGAGCGCAGCAGCCGCATCCCCCCACGACGTCGGTAGGACCCGGCGTCCACTCTGTAGAGGACCAGCGGCTCCGGCACGTTCGCCACCACCGAACCCGACTCGATCATCCGGGTGAACAACCAGTAGTCCTCCAGCAACGGCAGCTCGCGGTAGCCCCCTGCCTGGAGCACCGCCGACCGCCGGTAGACCACCGTGGGGTGGTTGAACGGGCTGCGCAGTCGCGCCTCGGTGGCGATCTGCGCCGGGTCGGTCGGGGGGATCCTGAGCAAGCCGTCCGTCGGTGTCGCCTCGCCGAACTCGCGCATCCCGCTACCGACCAGGTCTGCGCCCGCCTCGATGACGGGGATCTGGACGGCAAACCGGTGCGGCAGGCTGATGTCGTCGGCGTCCATCCGGGCCACCACCTCGTGGGTGCAGGCCGAGAGGCCGCACTGGAGGGCCTGGGACAGTCCCACGTTGTGCTTGAGGCGCAGCCGGCGCACCGGCACCGGGCTGGTTGACTCGAGCCGTTCCAGCGCAGAGGCCAGCTCGGGGCCGACGTGCCCGTCCTGGACCACCACGACCTCCGAGGGTCGCAGCAGCTGTTCCTGCACGGTGCTCTGGAAGGCTCTCGCCAGGTGGTCAGCGCGGTCACCACGGTAGACGGGCAGGAGCAGGGAGAAGGGGATGCTCACGACGACGACGGTAGGCAGCCAGACCAACGAGATGGTGAACTCGACGCGTCGCGCGGATGGACCCCGGGCCAAGGCCCCTACCGCGCGGCCGAGTCGACACCGCGGGTGCATCCGGCGTTCACCCGCGAGCCGCCAGCCGGGCCGTCGCGACTTCTAGCGTTGGGTGGGTGAGGACCGAGGTACCTGCCCGCCAGCCATGGGTGGCCTGCGTCATCGTGACGCGCGACAGGGCAGCCCTCCTGCGAGCGTGCCTCGAGGCCGTTGCCTCGCAGCAACGACGACCCGACCACCTCATCGTCGTGGACAACGGCACGGAGCCCGGTGCCGCCGATGCCCTTGCTGCGACTGGGATCCCGCACACCCTGCTCCAGTCCGAGACGAACCTCGGTGGGGCCGGCGGCTACGCGTACGGCGTGTTGACCGCACGCGCTCTGGGCGCCGACTGGGTGTGGCTCGCCGACGACGACGGACGACCGGGGTCCAGGTGGACGTTGGGTCGACTGCTGGCCTGCGCTGCCGATCATCGTCTCGACGTGGTTTCCCCCCTGGTCGTCGACCAGGACGACCCGGACCGACTCGCGTTCCCCCTGCGGAGGGGTCTCCGGTGGATCCGGCAGCGCGGGGAGCTGGGAGACGATGTCCTCGTGCCCAACGTCGCCAACTTGTTCAACGGCGCCCTGTTCTCGGCCCGAGCCGTTGACGCGGTGGGTGTGCCTGACCCGCGGCTGTTCGTCCGCGGTGACGAGGTCGAGATCCACCGGCGGCTGAGGCGTAGTCAGCTCCGTTTCGGCACCTGCCCACCCGCGACCTACCTCCATCCCCAGGGCCACGATGACTGGGCGCCCATCCTGGGTGGACGGCTCACTGTCCTGGTTCCCCGTGACCCGGTCAGGCGGGCAGGCACGTTCCGCAACCTCGGGTACCTCACGGCGCAGCCCGGTCTGCGTTGGCGGCGCTGGCCTGATGAAGTGCGGTACCTCTGGTACTTCCTGGTGCAACAGCACGACCCGACCGGTTGGCGCGCCTGGCGCCGGTCGAGCCGGGCAGGGCGGCGGGAGCTCTTTGCCTCGCCATCCGGCTCCGGCTCGCGACACACCGCCTTCGTGTAGTCCGGACGCAGCTGGTGCGTCGAGCTAGGGGGCGCCGTCAGGCCCCGATCGCCCTGTTGAGCGACGACGACAACGCAGTGCGCAGCGAACGGTGCGGACCGGCCCGGTTCGGACGCCCGTGTGCAGCGCGGTGGAGGACCTCGGCGCGGACGTTGTGCTCGATCTCCCGGTTGAGGATCCCGAGCATGGCGTCGCTGAGAGTCCCGTTCAGCCTCACCTCAGTGGGGTCCAGGCCGAGGAAGCCGTAGTCCTCCGCGTAGAGGTCATGGATTCGTTGCACGGTCCGCGGGTCGACCATCGAGAGGTCGACGTCGATGGGGGAGTCGTTGTCGTGGCCGACGTCGCAGAGCTCGGCGCCCTCGGTGGCAAGGCGACCGCGAAGCCACTCGATGGTCTCGCCCAACCGGTCGGTGCGTCCGACGTGGTCGAAGCGGGTCAGGTCGCGGCGCAGCAGCTCGTACTGCGACACGAGGTGCACATCACGGTGGACGAGCGCGGGGTTCGCATGGAGGTGCGCCACGAGCTCGTCGAGGTCTGCGAGTACGTCGTCCACGCGCTCGAACCGTCGCAGGCCGGGGTCCGGCAACCCGAGCCTGGCGCGATAGTAGGGAGCCCGGACGAGGTACTTGCTGGACCAGGTGGTCAGGAGGCGTTCGACGGGGTGGCGTACCACCGTGAAGACGTGGCGGAGGCCGGTGCCCATCAGGCGTTCGTATGCCGCGTCGTCAAGTGAGTCGACCATCGGTCGGCCGCCCGCGTCCCCGTCCCAGATGGTCTGGCTCACGAGCGACTCCTCGCCGAGCGAGTCGACGAAGGCGCCCGGGAAGGGGACGCCGGCGGAACGGGTGAGAGCCACGTTCAACGAGGTCCCGGCGGCCTTGGGTACGGAGATGTACAGGAGCCGCCACCCAGGGTGCAGGAAGGCCAGGCCGTTGTACTTCCTCACCCACTCGGTGAAGGTCGGGCTTTCCCTGGTCGCACCTGTCGCGTGGGTCACGGTGACACGATCGCGGGCGAAGGTGTGGGCCAGGTGACTCTCGGCGCCGAGTGAGGTTGCGAGAGGGAGAACGCTGAGAGTCCAGGGCCCGGCAGCAGGTGGCGATGACCGGACCAGGGCCCGATCCACAGCGGCAACGCCGGAGCAGGTCGTAGAGGACCCGATCGGGCGACTCGATGCTCGTCCCTTCAGTCAACGCAAACGACCTGATCTGCCGTGTAGTGCGCTGTTCCGGTGTCCACCGGGGCAGGACGCACCACGATGGGGCGAACGTCCCATCCAGAGTGGAAGAGACCCTTCCACGTCCACGCAGGGAGCACCATGGGGAACGAGCTCGGCATCGTCATCGAAGAGCGGCTGCGAGAGAAGGGATGGTCCCTTTCTCAGTTCACGCTCGAGAGCGGACTGAGCCCGGAGGTCGTCGCAGACCTCGTGGGGGCGGAGCAGCTGGCTGCCATGCCCGACGAGTCGACGCTCTCGACGCTCGCCAAGACCCTTGACCTGACCTACCGTCAGCTCGTCGTGGCTGCCGGCGTTGCGTGTGGTCTGCCGAAGAACCAGGAGGGTGAGCCCACGTTCGTCCTGCGGTTCGTGTCGAACCAGGAGCTGGTCAACGAGCTGCGTCGCCGACTCGTGCGAGGTCGGAACACCGGCGACGGGCGTCAGCGGCGGCTGAGCCACCTCGCGTTGATGCAGACCGCCCTGGTCAGCGAGGCGAGCTGACCCCGCTGGACATCCACCGCGAGTCGCCCCCTGTCGGCGCCCCAGCGAGGGGATGACGTCGGACGGCTATCTCCAGCCGGTCGTGTGGACGGCGCACCGGCGGGGGTCGGGGTCGCTGCCTCGCCTGACGACCGTCCGGACCGCCCAGCGGATGCGACGGCGAGTCAGGAGCAGGAGGACCCCGACCCAGAGAGCGATGGCCCAGCCCTGGGGTCCTCGCGGCGGGACGGGCGGTGGGGGATACGCGCCGTCGAACAGACCCGCAGCCTGTTCGAAGTGGTTCTCCGAGCCCGGGTACAGGGTCTCGTCGACGAGGTAGAGCACCGGCAGCAGGCTGATCCCGCCGACGATGGTGCACACGGCCCACTGGTCGACGTGACGTGACTCGTGTTCGGCGACGCCGCGGGCCCGCACGGCGTTGATGCGCGGCACCGGGGAGGCCAGGAACACCTCGCCGACCATGCTTCCCATGTGCTCCCCTGCCTGCGGCACGAACGCCAGCGTGATGGGCGGGTCACCGACGCTGCACAGGCCTTGCCCACGGACTTCCGCGAACCCCAGTGCAAGCCCGCTCACGGGAGCCGTCATGGCGGAGCGGACCGTCGACCACAGTGGCGGCGGCCTCGGAGCGCGCGGGTCGATGACCCGACGCCCTTCCGCGATCGAGGTGTCGGCGGCGCAGGCGGGGAGCTCACGCGCCCGCTGGGAGACCCGCAGCCCGAACCCAGCGACCGCGAGGAGCGCCAGGACCATGGTCACGCCGAGCAGCCGTCGATGCCGGGCCTGGCACAGGTCACAGGCGAGGACGCGGCGCGGGCGCAGCGAACGGGTGCGAGGGAGCACGAGGAAGAGCCCCAGGAGGCCGCCGCCAAGGAATGCCACGAGCATCCACACCACGCGCATCGACGCAGAGGTCGGTCGGCGCCGGGGATGGGGAGGGCGCCGGGGATGGGGAGGGCGCCGGGCACGGCGACGTGGACGGGCTGTCTCAGCCACTCCGTCCTCCAACTGCCATGCCTCCGGCAGCCGGACCGCAGCGGACGGGGACACCCGGGCACCGCCGGGGTCGTCTCCATCATCGCCCCTCGCCGCGTCTCAAACCAGAGCGGGTAGCGTCCGGGCGAGGACCGCATCGCGTAGGCCGGCACGCGGCATACCAATCCTCGACAAACGGCGGCGGCGCCTCCCGCAACGTGCCGTTAACGCGAGTCCCCTAGGCTTTCTCCGTGAGCCAGACCGAAACCGCGAGCCCCCCGCCTTCCGCACCCACCCGCATCCTGGTGGCGGAGGACGAAGCCCTCATCCGCCTCGACCTGGCCGAGATGCTCGTCGAGGCCGGCTACGAGGTGGTCGGGCAGGCGAGCAACGGTGAGCAGGCCGTCGAGATGGCCACCGAGCTGACCCCTGACCTGGTCATCATGGACGTCAAGATGCCGGTCATGGACGGCATCACGGCAGCAGAGCAGATCGGGGCCGCTCGCATCTGTCCGGTCGTCATGCTCACCGCATTCAGCCAGACCGAGCTCGTCGAACGGGCCCGTGACGCGGGCGTGATGGCCTACATCGTGAAGCCGTTCACCGCCTCCGACCTCTCGCCTGCCATCGACATCGCGCGGCACCGCTGGACCGAGGTCAAGGCGCTCGAACAGGAGATCTCCGACCTGGGCGAGCGGCTGGAGACCCGCAAGTCGGTCGACCGCGCCAAGGGTGTGCTCATGAAGAAGCTCAAGATCACCGAGGCCGAGGCGTTCCGCTGGATCCAGAAGACGGCGATGGACCGGCGCCTCGGCATGCGCGAGGTCGCCGAGGCCGTCGTGGCCGGGATGGACAAGGCCTGACCGTGGACGTGGAGGTACGCCGGGCGGATCCGGCCGACTCCGGGGTGCTGGCCGAGGTGGCAGCAGCGACGTTTGCGCTGGCCTGTCCGCCGCACACGACGCAGCAGGCGATCGACACGTTCATCGCGAACGTGCTGTCGCAGGACTGTTTCGAGGGCTACCTCGCCGACCCGCACCGCGACCTGTTCGTCTCCGTCGACGGTGACACGGTGACGGGGTACGCGATGGTGGTGAACGGTGAGCCCACGGATCCGGACGCGCGAGCCGCCCTCACGCTGCGACCGACGGCAGAGCTGAGCAAGATCTACGTCCTGCCCGACCACCACGGTGCCGGCACGAGCCGGCTGTTGATGCAGGCTGCCATGGACGCCGCGCGGGCACGGGGTGCGGTCGGGGTGTGGCTGGGGGTCAACCAGGAGAACGAGCGCGCCCAGAAGTTCTACGGCAAGAGCGGCTTCGCCAGGGTCGGGACCAAGCGGTTCCTCGTGGGGGACCGCTACGAGAACGACTACGTCTTCGAGCGTGCCCTGTGAGGACGCTGCACCCGGACCGGCGCGGAACACCGGCGTCGCACGGAGTTGACGCACGAAAGTTGTTGAACCCTTCACGAAGGCCCGCCAATGGGCCTAGAGTCCAGAGTCGGTCGCCTTTCGAGGGACCGCGGCCGTCGGGGGAGCCGTCTGCAGTGGTGAGCAGTGCCAGACCGACGATGGAGGAACCCCGGTGAGCCGTCCAGCGATCTCTGTCAGGCGTGTCTCCGCGGACGAGGAGCGCACGTTCACCGAGTTGTGGTTGTCGTCCCGCGTCGAGGCCGGCGTCGGCCCTGAGGTCGCCGCGCGCGCCGCCTCCGAGGGACGGGTGGCGACGGCCCTGCACCGTGAGGACGTCCGGGCCTACCTCGCCACGTCCGACGGTCGCGCGGTCGGTTTCGCCGTCGCCGCCACGAGCCCCTTCTCGTCGCTCACCGACACTCCGTGCGTCACCATCGACCAGCTCTATGTCGTGCCCGAGGCGCGCAAGCACGGTGTGGCTCGTCAGCTGATGACCGCCGTCACCCTGTATGCCGACTCGCGCGGCTGCGACCAGATCGGCTGCAACGTGCCGGCCCAACACCGCGAGGCCAACCGCTTCTTCGCCCGGCTTGGCTTCTCGTCCCAGGTGGTGCGCCGGGTCACGAGCGTCGCCGCACTGCGTCGCCGACTCGGCCAGGACGAGCCCAGGCACCACTCGATCGAGGCGTTGCTGCACCGTCGGCGGTCGCTGCGGGCGCGGGCCACCGCATCCGCCGGCTCCGACAGCCGCCTCGCGGGCTGAGACTCAGGAGTTCGGGCGTTCGGGCGCTCAGGCGCCCGGTGCGCCGTCGCGCAGCAGGCAGGTGATCCGGCAGGTGCAGATCCGCTTGTCCTGGTCGTCGGTGACGACCACCTCGTAGCACGCGAGGGTGCCGCCGAGCGACAGCGCCGTCGCCGTCCCCGTGACGAAACCTGATCGGGCGGCGCGGTGGTGGGTCGCGTTGATGTCGAGGCCCACGGCGATCCTGTCCGGGCCAGCATGCAGCGCGGCGCCGATCGAGCCCAGCGTCTCGGCGAGGACCACCGAGGCGCCACCGTGCAGCAGGCCGTAGGGCTGGGTGTTGCCCTCCACCGGCATTCGCGCGACGAGGCGCTGCGGTGTGGCCTCGAGGACCTCGATCTCCATGCGGTGCAGCAGGGAGTTCGGGTTGAGGGCCTGCATCGCCTCGAGCGCGGCGGTGAAGTCGTCGGTCGTGGCCCTGGAGTCGGCGACGGCGGTGCGGTCGGTCATGGGGGTGTCACTCATAACCAATAGGCTGCCATGCGTGAGTCGCCTCCTGCTCCTCGACGGTCATTCCCTCGCCTACCGGGCGTTCTTCGCCCTGCCGGCCGAGAACTTCTCGACGAGCACGGGCCAGCACACCAACGCTGTCTACGGGTTCACCTCGATGCTGATCAACGTCATGCGTGACGAGCAGCCGACTCACCTCGCGGTGGCGTTCGACGTGTCCCGGCAGACCTTCCGCACCGAGCAGTACGCCGACTACAAGGCCGGCCGCTCGGCGACCCCGAGCGAGTTCAAGGGTCAGGTCTCGCTGCTGCACGAGGTCCTCGACGCCCTGCGCATCCGCTACGTCGAGGTCGACGGCTACGAGGCCGACGACGTGCTCGCCACCCTCACCACCCAGGCGCTGGCCGAGGGGATGGAGGTGCTGATCTGCTCGGGCGACCGCGACTCGTTCCAGCTGGTCACGGACACCAGCACCGTGCTCTACCCCGTCAAGGGCGTCTCCGAGCTTGCCCGGATGACCCCGGCCGCGGTGGAGACCAAGTACGGCGTGCTGCCCGAGCGCTACTCCGACCTCGCGGCGCTCGTCGGTGAGTCCTCCGACAACCTGCCGGGCGTCCCGGGGGTCGGCCCCAAGACGGCGGCCAAGTGGATCAGCCAGTACGGCGACCTCACCGGGGTGGTCGCCCACGTCGACGAGATCAAGGGCAAGGCGGGTGAGTCCCTGCGCGAGCACCTTGACGGCGTGCTGCGCAACCGGCGCCTCAACCAGCTCGTCCGTGACCTCGACGTGCCCCTGACCATCGCCGACCTCGAGCGCCAGAACTGGGACCGCGAGCAGGTGCACGCGGTGTTCGACAGCCTGGAGTTCCGCGTCCTGCGCGACCGCCTCTTCGAGTACCTCGACGCTCCCCAGGAGGAGGCCGACCACGGGTTCGACCTCGACGGCGCGCTGCTCGCGCCCGACGAGGTGGCGGGGTGGCTGCAGGAGTATGCCGCGCCCGGCGCCACAGTGGGCGTGCACCTCGTCGGCCAGTGGGGTCGTGGCACCGGGGACGCGACCGCCCTGGCGCTGGCCACCGACGGCGACGCCGCGGCCTACGTCGACCTGACCGCGCTGGACTCGGCGGGGGAGGCGGCCGTCGGTGCCTGGCTCGCCGACGCGCAGCGTCCCAAGGTGCTGCACGACGCCAAGGGACCCCTGCTCGCGCTGGGGGCGCGGGGTTGGAGCGTCGAGGGGATCACGACCGACACCGCGCTGGCCGCCTACCTGGTGCGACCCGACCAGCGCTCCTACGACCTGGCCGACCTCGTGCTGCGCCATCTCGGCCGTGAGCTGCGGGCCGAGGCGGATACCTCCGGGCAGGGTCTGCTCGACTTCGGTGACGAGGGCGACGCCGGCGCGCAGGATGCCATGGTCCGTGCCCGCGCCGTGCTCGACCTCGCAGGGTCGCTGGCCGAGCAGCTCGAGGCCACCGGCGGCACCTCGCTCCAGCAGGACGTGGAGCTGCCCCTCGAGCAGGTGCTCGCTGGCATGGAGCGCACCGGCATCGCGGCCGACGTCGAGGTGATGACCGGGCTGGAGGCCGACTTCGCGGCGAAGGTGCGCGAGGCGCAGGGCGATGCCTACGACGCCATCGGTGGAGACCAGATCAACCTCGGTTCGCCCAAGCAGCTCCAGGTGGTGCTGTTCGAGACCCTGGGCCTGCCCAAGACACGGCGCACGAAGACCGGCTACACGACCGATGCCGATGCTCTGACCGACCTGTTCGCCAAGACCGAGCACCCTTTCCTCGAGGCGCTGCTGCGGCATCGTGACGCCTCGCGCCTGCGCGTCACGGTCGAGGGCCTGCTCAAGTCGGTGGCCGAGGACGGGCGCATCCACACGACCTACCAGCAGACGATCGCGGCGACCGGCCGCCTCTCGTCGACCGACCCCAACCTGCAGAACATCCCGATCCGCACCGACGAGGGACGCCGGATCCGCGAGGTCTTCATCGTGGGCGAGGGCTACGAGTCCCTCATGTCGGCCGACTACAGCCAGATCGAGATGCGGATCATGGCCCACCTCTCCGGTGACGAGGGCCTGATCGAGGCGTTCCGGTCGGGGGAGGACCTGCACCGGTTCGTCGGGTCGCGCGTGTTCTCCGTCGACCCTGAGGACGTCACCTCGGCGATGCGCTCCAAGGTCAAGGCGATGTCCTACGGCCTGGCCTACGGGTTGTCGGCGTTCGGCCTGTCCAAACAGCTCACCATCTCGACCGGCGAGGCGCAGGGTCTGATGGACGAGTACTTCGCCCGGTTCGGGGGGGTGAAGGACTACCTCGACTCGGTGGTCGCCGAGGCGCGCGGGACGGGTTACACCGAGACCATGCTGGGCCGCCGGCGATACCTGCCCGACCTGACCAGCGACAACAGGCAGCGCCGTGAGATGGCCGAGCGGATGGCGCTCAACGCGCCCATCCAGGGATCGGCCGCCGACATCATCAAGCTGGCGATGCTGCGCGTCGAGGCCGCGCTCAAGGAGTCCGGCGCGCAGTCGCGTCAGCTGCTCCAGGTGCACGACGAGCTGGTCCTCGAGATCGCGCCCGGTGAGGCGGCCGACGTGGAGGCGTTGGTCCGCCGCGAGATGGGCGGCGCCATCGACATGGACGTGCCGCTCGACGTCAGTGTCGGGGTCGGCCGCTCCTGGCACGACGCCGCCCACTGAGCGGCTCCGAGATGCCGGCTCCGGTCGCGGCTGCCCGCCGCGGGCTGCGCGACAGTGCAGCGGGCTCTCACAGCGGCGCGCGCGACCTAGCCGTGGCGGCGCTGGTATCACTGGTGGTCACGGCCGTGGTGTGCCGTCGGTCGCTTGGCCAGGGCCTCTACCTGTACCGCGACTTCGTGAGCGTGCCGCGACCCGTGTGGAGTCCCACGACGTGGGGCGGGGGTCAGGCACCCCGGGCGGTCCCGCTCGACGCGGTGATGACAGCCCTGTCCGGAGTGGTGCCGACGGGGGTGCAACAGCAGGCGATGCTGACGGGTGCGGTCTTTATGGCGGGGCTCGGGACGGCCCTCCTGCTGCGACGGTGGGGGCTGGCCGCGATGGTGACGGGCGCAGTCCTGGCGATGTGGAACCCCTACGTCGCCGAGCGCCTGCTCATCGGGCAGCCGCCGACCTTGCTCGCCTACTCGATGACGCCGTGGCTCGTCGCCGTGGTGCTCTCGAGGTCCGCGCCGTTGAAGTCGTTGCTGCTCGTCGCCCTGGCCGGACTGCCTGCGGCCCTGACGCCGTGGGGTGCGCTCGTGGCCGGTGCCACCGTGCTGGGCTCGTCGGCCGCGGTTGCCCACCGCCGCAGCGGGGCGTGGCTCGTCGGGTGCGTCCTGGTGGTCACCGCCTGGTGCCTGCCGTGGGTGGTCCCGGCACTCGCGCACGGCTCGGGTGGCGCCGATCCCGATGGCGCTCGCGCTTTCGCGCTCGCGGCAGACTCTCCACTGGGCGTCCTCGGCTCGGCCATGACCCTGGGCGGCGTCTGGGCATCCGGTGCCCAGCCGGCCTCGCGCACCGAGCTGACGTCCGTGGTCGCGTCCTGCCTCGTCCTCGTCGCCGCCGGGGCAGGCGTCCTCGCCCTGCACCGTCGGGGTCGTCCTGGCTTGGCGCTCGGCCTCGCCCTCGGATGGCTGGTGCCACCGCTGACCGCGTGGCTGCTCTCGACAGGCCCGGGCCTGTCCCTGTTCACCTCCCTGCAGGCCGTCCCGGGCGTGGCCATCGGTCGCGACACTCATCGCTGGCTGGGGCTCAGCGCGCTGGCCGCAGCGGTGCTCGTCGCCATGGCGGTGGCTGAGCTGGGCCACCTGCTCCGGCGCCGTGGTCGTCAGGCACCGGGCCGGCTGGTGTCGGCCACGGCTGCCGTGGTGGTGGCGAGCCTCGCTGTGCTGTCGGCGCCGGACCTGCCCAAGGCCGTGCACACGGCATACCGGCCGGTCACGATGCCCGCAGACTGGCAGCCCATGGTGAGGGCGGCAGCCGCCGCCGCGGGCAGTGGAACGGTGGCCGTCCTGCCCTGGCAGCCGTTCAGGGCGGTGTCCTGGGCGGGCGGGCGGCCGTTCCTCGACCCGCTGCCGAGAGCCTTGCCCGGGCGGGTGCTGACGGCGCACCAGCTCACCGTGGTGCGAGACGGTGAACGGATCACGGTGGATGACGATCCTGCCGTGGTGGCCGGGTGGCAGGCTGGCCGGGTCGACGTCGCAGACCTCCGCGCGCAGGGAGTGGCAGCCGTGGTGATCTGGAAGGGAACGCCCGGTGGGGCACCCTCGCGGCCTACCGGAATGCGCGTCGTGCAGGACTCGGCGAACTTCGCAGTCTGGGCGTGGTGACACGCCCGCGAGGCGCGAATCTCGGAGGATTGCACGAAAAAGGCAACCAGCCGGTAACATTCGCGGGACACCACTAGCCGGGGAGGCCCTGGAGCATGAAGTTTTTCCGTCCAAACGAGCGTGGCGAGGTTTCGTCAGCCGTTGCCGTCACGCTGCTCAGCCTCGTGCTCGGTGGGGGCGCCGCCGCCGCCGCTGTGATCACCGTGGTGAACACGCAGGGTCCTGGCGACAGCGCCGCGGTCCAGTCGGGTCAGAAAGACATCGTCGACCCCGCCCAGATCATTCCCTACGGCGGCTGAGCAGCCACCGCTGACTAGCCCTCTACTGCCTGGGAACGGGCGTCGGTCATCGCGATCGGCGCCCTTCTCTGTGCCGCATGGGTCAGGAGTCGCTCCCAGTACTCAGCCGTTCCCGTCCAGGTGAACTGCTGGGCGTAGTCGCGGGCGTGCTGCCCCATCTGCTCCCGGCGGACTCGATCGGCAAGCAGTTCCGACACCTCGTGCGTCATGGCGTCCAGGTCCTCGACCAGCACTCCGGTGCGGCCGTCGACGATGGACTCCGACAGGCCGCCGGCATCGTCGTAGGCGATGGTCGGGACGCCGTGGCTGGCCGCCTCCACGACACACAGCCCCCAGCCCTCCTTGACGCTGGGGGCGAGGGCGAGCCACGCCGCCGCCAGTTCGGCGTGCTTGGTCTCCTCGTCGACGAAGCCGAGCAAGGACACGTCGTCCTCGACGCCGGACTCGTGAGCGTGCTCGGCGATCCGGTCGTGCCACCACCCGTGGCCGATGACGCGCAGCTGGAGCCCGGGATGCGTCGGTCGGAGGCGGGCGACCACGTCGATGGCATGCTCGACGCGCTTGTGCGGCACCAGCCGCCCGAGGACCACGATCGTCGGTCGGTCGGCGCGCGCGACGCCGAGCGAACGTGGCGCATCGGTGCCGTTGTGGATGACGGCGATGCGCTCACGATCCACCCCCAGCTCGACGAGCTCGTCCCTCGTCTTGCCGGACACGGCGACGTACTGCCTCGAGCGATAGGCACGAGGGGCCACTCTCGACTCGATGAACCAGCCGATCCGGGCCGCGAGCGGACCGAAGACCACCGGCCACTGCTCCCGGTGCACGTGGTGGACCAGCACGACGAGCGGGCTGCGGGTGCCCCAGGCAGAGAAGAAGGGAATGCCGTTCTGGGTGTCCACCACCGCGTCGTACGGGCCGTCTGCCCGCTCGTCGCGGCGCAGCGCCCGCATGGCCGCGGCATACACACTCAGTCGGCCGCCCTGGCGGCGGTAGGTCACGCCGCGGATGGTCTCTCGCGGCGAAGCGTCTCCGTGGGCGGCGCAGTAGATGGTGACTTCGTGGCCGCGCGCGGCCAGGTGCTGCCCGACGGTTTCGAGGTAGTGCTCCGCGCCGCCGCCCTCAGGGTGCGTGAAGTCGCGCCAGCTGAGAAGGGCGATACGCACCTGTTGCGATCCTCACACGTCCGGAGATTGGCTAAGTTGACTCATGAGTAACCGTAGCGGCATTAGGGTTCACCCCGTGATCGAGATGGGAAATCCGGCTGCGCCTGAGCTGCCGAGGGGGTCCCTGCGGCGCTCGCTGGAGCTGTTCCGGGCCTTCCTGGTGGAGCAGACCGATCCCGACCGCTTCTACTCGACCCTCGCCGTCGACTCGGTCGCCGAGGTGCGCCGGTGGACGACGCTCGAGGGCGCCACCGTGGTCGACATCGGTGGGGGACCGGGCTACTTCGCCGACGCCTTCGTCGCGGCCGGTGCAGGGTATGCCGGTGTCGAACCGGACGTGGGCGAGCTGACGGCCCGGGGCCAGGTGGGGGCCAACGCGGTGCGGGGCTCGGGCCTTGCCCTGCCCTTCGCCGATGGCTCGGTGACGGTCGCGTACTCGAGCAACGTGCTCGAGCACGTGCCGGAACCGGAGGCGATGGCGGACGAGATGCTGCGGATCCTGCAACCGGGCGGCCTCATGGTGCTGTCGTGGACCCCGTGGCTGTCGCCCTGGGGCGGCCACGAGACGGCACCGTGGCACTACCTGGGGGGTCGGCGCGCCGCCGACCGGTATGCCGCGAAGCACGGCAAGCGCCCCAAGAACGACTTCGGTCGTTCCCTGTTCGCCTGCTCGGTCGGGCGGATGATGCGTTGGCTGAACGCGGTCGAGTCGACGGGGGCCGTGCGGGTGGTCGAAGTGCTGCCTCGGTACCACCCGTCCTGGGCGAAGTGGGTCATCCGTGTCCCCGGGCTGCGCGAGGTGGCGTGCTGGAACAGCGTCATCGTCGTGCAACGCGTGGGCGGATGATGGCCGACCGACATGCCGTCGAGCGGGGACGCGACACTCTCAACCTGATCGCCCAGTCGGCCGTTCTGGTCGCCTTCGCCTTCACCCAGGCGCCGCGGTGGACCGCGGGTGACACCAAGCTCGACCTCACCCAGGCTCCGGGAGCACTGCTGGCCCGAGCCTTCACCCTGTGGGACCCCCAGGCCGCCGCCGGACAGCTGCAGAACCAGGCGTACGGCTATCTGTTCCCCATGGGGCCGTTCTTCTGGTTGTGGCACCAGCTGGGAGCGCCACCGTGGGTGGTCCAGAGGCTGTGGTGGTGCCTGCTGCTGCTCGTGGCCTTCCACGGGATGCGCCTGCTGCTGGTGAGGCTGGCCATCGGGACCGGCACGTCCCGGATGCTCGCGGCCTTCGCCTACGCGTTGGCACCACGGATGCTGGAGGGTCTGGGCGCCATCAGCTCGGAGATCTGGCCGATGGCGGTGGCGCCGTGGGTGCTGCTGCCCCTCGTCGGTGCACGCCGGGGGGACGAACGCGTGGTTGCGGCTCGGTCGGCGGCGGCATTCCTCGCCGCGGGCGCGGTCAACGCGGTGGCGGCCCTGGCGCTGCTCCCGCTGCCAGCGCTGTGGATCCTCACCCGCGCCAAGGGGGCACGACTGCGACTGGCTGGGTGGTGGTCGCTGTTCGTCGTCCTGGTGTCCGCGTGGTGGATCGGGCCCCTGCTCCTGCTGGGGCGCTACAGCCCGCCCTTCCTCGACTGGATCGAGTCGAGCGCTGTGACTACGTCGGGGGCCTCGACCACCGAAGCACTGCGTGGCACGACGCAGTGGATCGCAGCCATCTCAGGTGCTCGTGGACCGCAGTGGCCGGCAGGATGGCAGATCCTGACCCAACAGCCCGTCGTCTGGCTCGGGCTCGTGCTGGTGGCGGTCGGACTCCTGGGTGTCTGGCGCGCCGGCGCCTCCTGGTCGCTCTTCGTCCGTTGTGGCCTCGTCGTCGGGCTGGTGCTCGTGACCTTGGGCCACGTGGGCCCGGGGGTCGGGCCGTTCGCCGGGTCCTTGTCCACCCTGCTGGACGGCGCCCTCGCCCCCTTTCGGAACACGCACAAGTTCGAACCGGTCATCCGGGTCGTCCTCTGCATCGGTATCGCGCACGCGCTCCCGCGTCTCGAGGGAATGCTGCGTCGGGCCGGAGGCCGGATCCCGCACGTCGTGACCGCGGTCGTTCTGGTGGCGGTGGCGGCGCAGGCTGCTGCCCCGGTCTTCCAGGGAGTGAGCCAGCGTGGGCAGTTCCTGGCCGTGCCGGGGTACTGGAAGCAGGCCGCCGACTGGCTGGGGGACCACCCGAGCGCGGGACGCACCCTGGTCCTCCCGGGAGCCAACGCGCCGGCCAGCTACTGGGGTGACCCCCGGGACGAGGCGCTGCAGCCACTCGCATCCAGCCCCTGGATCGTGCGCGACGCCGTGCCGCTCGGTTCCGCTGGGGCGACTCGCATGCTCAACGACATCGAGGCTCGGGTGGCGTCGGGTTTCGGCGGCGTGGAGCTGCGCAACGCCTTCGTCCGCATGGGCATCAGCAGGGTGCTGCTGCGTTCGGACCTGGCCTACCGGGTCACGGGGGCGCCGGCACCGATGGTGGTGCAGGCCGCCTTGGCGTCGGCGGGGGCGCGACCGGTGTCCTTCTTCGGCCCCGAGCTCGGAGGAAGCCTCAACCCGGAGGTGGCCTTCGACGGAGGCCAGGACCAGCCGATCCCGGCCATCGTCATCTATGACGTCGCCGACGACACCAGCATCGCGCCAACACGGACCCAGCCGGTCGAGTCCACCTCTGTCCTGGCCGGAGGCCCGGAAGGCACGGTGCTGCTTCCCGACGCGGAGCAGCCCGTGCTCCTGAGCTCGGATGGAGCGTCGCTGCGTACGGCGGGGCTCGAGAAGGCGCCTCAGATCCTCACCGACACGTTGCAGCGCCGCGAGGCCAACTTTGCCGCCGTGCGCAGGAACTACGGCCCGCCGCTTGCGGCGTCCGAGGCCTATCCGGCGCCACGGCTGGCGCACGACTGGTTGATGCCGTGGCTGTACCACGACGCTTCGCTCGTCGACCAGCAGACCGTCAAGGAGCTCGTGGGGGCGCGCTCGGTCACTGCCTCCGGATCGTTGGCCTATCCCGACCTGGGTCAGGTGCGCGACCTGACGCGGGTACCGGACAGCGCCTTCGACTCCAGCCTCGACACGATGTGGGAGAGCCGCGGCTACCAACCTGCGGGTCAGTACGTCGAGCTCCAGCTGCAGCAGGCGGTGACGCTGCCGGATCACCTCGACGCGGTCTTCGACATGCAGGACGGTGCAGACATCGCCGCAGTGACCGTGACCACCGACACGGGAACCGTCAGAACTCCGGTCAGCTCGCCCGAGCGTGGGTCGGCGGCGGCACGTACGGTGGTCCGGCTCTCGGTGCAGCCCGGTGCGACGACAAGGTTCCGGATGGCCGTGGTCGAGACCCGTCCTGGCAAGCCGACCGTTCGCGTGCGGGACATCGGCGTGGGAGTGCTGCCCAGGGTCGAGAGCTGGCTGCGCCTGCCCGAGCCGACGTCCGACACGATCGACGGAGTCCTCCTTCAGGCCTCGCCGGACCGGGTCCCCGCGTGCGTGCCGGGGTTCCACGACGTCCTGCACTGCCGCCCCGACAAGGCACGGGTGAGTGAGGGCGAGCTCGACCTGCGCCGCATCTTCAGTGTCCCCTCGGGCACGACCGTGGAGGGCACGGGCTCGGTCGTGCCGCGTGCGGCCACGGCGACGGCCAGACTCCTGGACCGACCTGACGGCATCAGGGCCGCGGCCACGAGCACATGGGTGCCGGGTGCGTCGACCGCACCGCAGCTGGCCATCGATGGCGACCCCGCCACCTTCTGGGCCTCGTCGCCGTCACAGTTCGGCCCCAGCCTCACCCTGCGCTTCCCGCACAAGCGGGTGGTTCGTGGCCTAAGCTTCGAGACCGACCCCTCGGTGACCGGCCGGCGGATCACCGAGGTCGACGTGACGGCCGGCGGTCAGACCTATCGCCGCACCGTGGAGGGGGATGCCGCACGCGGCACGGTGGTCATTCCCGAGACCGAGGCGGCCAGCGTGGTGGTCAGGGTCATCA
This sequence comes from Pedococcus sp. P3_C7, assembly GCF_056402615.1. Classification (NCBI taxonomy): domain Bacteria; kingdom Bacillati; phylum Actinomycetota; class Actinomycetes; order Micrococcales; family Intrasporangiaceae; genus Pedococcus; species Pedococcus sp. P3_C7. The sequence continues at coordinate 440,080 of NZ_JBFUHC010000001.1, forward strand.
AGAGCACCAACCTCGCCCTTCGCTCGGATGGCCGCAACGCGCCGGCTCCGATCGTCCTCGGCGACGTCAACCTGGTCGGAGACTCCTGGCCACCCCTCGAGGGCACCGACGTCGCGATGCCCTGCGGCTTCGGACCACGACTGCAGGTCAACGGCACCGAGTACCCCACGGAGGTGACCGGGTCACGTGCTGCCCTGATCCAGGGCCTCCCGCTTCGGCTCCGGGTCTGCGAGCGGGTCCGCCTCGACCAGGGGGTTTCGCGGTTGAGGGTGCTGGCCTCCGCGGAGTTCGGAGTGCGCAACCTCTCGCTGTGGGCCTCGGAGACGTCGGCGACGCAGTCGCCCGTCACGGCCTCCCGGTGGTCGCCCGCCGACCGTGCCATCACGGTGACCGACCTGAGCCAGCCCTCCGTGGTCCGGGTGCGCGAGAACGCCAACCCCGGGTGGACAGCACGCTTCGGCACCAAGCAGGCGTCATCGGTGACGCTGGACGGCTGGTCCCAGGGGTGGATCGTCCCTGCGGCTGACCGTGGCGTCCTGCGGCTCGAGTTCAGCCCGCAGACTCCGTTCCGGGTCACGCTGGGCCTCGGCCTCCTGCTCGCTCTGGGAGTCCTGGTCGTGGCGGTCACGGGTCGGAGACGGTTCTCCCTCGCGCTCGGTCCCGAGCTCCGGCTGCCCGGTCTCGTCGGTGCGCTCGCTCTCGTCGCTGCCCTCGCGGTACTGGCTGGGCCTTGGGGGCTGGCGGGAGCCCTCGCCGGCTTCGCCGTTCGCCGGCTCGGCCCACGGCGTGGGGTCGTGGCGTTGGTCGGGGTCTTGGGAGTGTGGGCCACGTGGGGCGCCGCCGCACCCTGGCCCGAGCCCGCCGCGACCAACCGCGGACTCGTCGCAGCGGTTCTGACCGCCGTGGTGCTGGGTGTGGTGCTGCTGCCAGCGCGACGGCACCGGGGACCGGACCACCGCGCTGGCGACCACCGCGCCGGCGACCACCGCTCCCGCGTCTGAGCTGGCTCAGCCCGTCCGGTCGCGCACGAAACGCTGGGCCGGTTGCTCGACGAAGTGCCAGCTCGCCGCGGCCACGGGAACGGTGATCGCGAGGGTGCCGATCAGGGTGAACCAGAAGTGGCCCGCGAACAGCGTGAGGCCGCGGGCCTCCCGCAGGGCGAACATGATGGGCATGTGCCACAGGAAGATCGCGTAGCTGATCTGCCCGAGGTAGCGCATCACCCGACTGCCGAGGAACCCGCTCAACGGGTTTCCACCACCCACCGCGGACGGGGCGATCACGAGGAACGCGAAGAGGCCGTAGCCGAGGTGCTTGAAGGTCTGTTCCCACACCGTGGCCTGCGACAGGTCGTAGGGTCCGGCGAGCCTGGTCGTCAGGACCCACATCACGCAGGCCGCCAGCACCCAGAGAGCGACGGGCGAACGGCGGATCGTGGAGGTGGCCGACGACCAGCGCCCGGGACGAGCCGTCAGACAGGCCAGCAGCATGCCGTAGCCGAACCAGTCGAGCGTGGCAGGGAGCGTCTGCAACCAGGTGTACCCCGCGGGCAGGCCACCCCAGGCATCGACGGCGCGGAATGCCTCGGCGAACAGCATGATCCCGACGATGGCGGCCAGCTCGTGACCGGGGGAGCGTCGTCGGACGATCCGCGCGACCAGCCAGGCCAGGCCTGGCAGCGCGAGGTAGAACATCACCTCGGTCGACAGGCTCCAGAGCTGGGCGAGTCCGGGCATGACCCACGACTGCTTCACCCCCTGGAGCTGGGCGAGGTTGGCCAACCAGGTCGTGAGGCGGGCTTGCCGCGCCTCTGCCCAGAGCAGCGGAGTCGCCGCGAGGACGCACAGCCACGCGGGGACCAAGCGGGCCGTCCGGCGCAGCGCGAAGGTCCGCAGCGATGGCCAGACGCCCAGGCCGGCGTTGAACCGGGCGTACGGCCGGTACAGGAGGAAGCCGCTCAGCACGAAGAAGAGGGCGACCCCGATGTCCATGCGCGCAACGAAACCGGGCAGCACGTTCCGCCCGATGGTCCCCGCCATGAAGCCCGCGTGGGTGACGACCACCGCCAACGCAGCGAGGGCACGCAAACCCTCGAGCTCTCGGACGTGGTGCACTGCGTGCTCGGCGCCTCGTGTGCGCCTGCCATCAGCAGTGACGTCAGAGGGGGCTTCTGGGGGAGCGCCGGTGCCGGCGCCGGTGGGAACGTCGGTCGCGGTCACTGGGGCTCCGGAGGCTGGACGACCTGCAGGGTCGTGACGCACACGTCGGCGCTCGCACGGCTTCGGCTGATCTGGACGCTCTTCACGCGGACATCCGGCATGACCGGCAGGAGCAGCCGGTGGGGACCTCGCTGCATCTCGGGCGTGACCCCGGGCCGCGGAGCCGAGACCGAACCGTCCTCGGCGATGACGCGCACCGTGAGGGAGGTGGTGTCCGACACGAGAACGCCGAGCTCCAGCAGCGCCCCCCTGTAGTAGGGGACAGCCTCGGTGAAGTCGATCGTTGCGTTCTCCTGACCGGCGGGCAACGCGTGCCTGCAGAAGTCCGACCGCTCGTCCGGTGCCACCGCGATCCGTTTCAGCTGGCCGTCCGTGAGATGCCCGTCGGGGCCGACGAGGCGCGCTGCGGAGTCGAAGACGGCCGTGCGCGTGGCGGGGTGCAGGATGGCAATCAGGTCGGCCGTCGAGAAGTCGGGTTGGACCCAGTTGGGCACGATCGTGACAGGCACAGGGGACGCGACCACGGGGGAAAGGTTCTTGGTGAGGTCGGTGCGAAGCGCCTCCACGTAGGAGGGGCTCGAGTTCTGGTGCCAACGGTGGGCGAAGCCGACCCAGGACAGGCCGCACGCCACCGTCGCAGCGATCGCGCCGGCCGCGAGGGCTCGGACTGTCGCGCGTCGGGGGCGACGGACGGCGACGTCGAGCAGCACTGCTACCGCAAGGGCAAGGAACACGCCCACGTCCGGGAACAGCCGGAGGTCGTCCACGGACGAGACCTCGGCGCGCGCGATGCGTCCGACGTAGAGCATGCAGTAGATCGGCACGACGTACGCCGCCACCACCAGGAGGGGTCGCCACACAGGTGTGCCGCCGTGTCCCTCGCGACGGCGGCGAACGGCGAGCACCACGAGGAGGGCGAGGGCGGCGCAGCCGACGATCGCGAGCCACAGGGGTGTCTGCGCGTACGAGTAGCTCTCACCGCCGGGCCGCCAGCTGATCGGGCCGCCCACCAGGCTCGGGATCGAGTTGCGAAGGAGGGACCGTCCGATGGCGGCTGCGAACCCGGCAAGGCTCGGTGTCCCCACGCCAGCGTGGTCGAAGTCGCCGCTGCCGTAGAACGCGAGGAACGCGAGGTTCAGGACGATCATGGGCCCCACGGCCACGGCCTGCCGCGGCAGGGCGCGCCGGAACGTCGTGCTGGGGACCAGCAGGAGGCCGGCTGTCACGAGGACCACGGGGACGACCAGGGTTCGCTCGGAGAAGGCCAATCCTGCGGCGTGCGCCAGCCACGCGGCATACGCCCACGTGCGCGAGCCGCCGCGAAGGTAGCGCAGCCCCGCATCGATGGCCACGAGGATCAGGACGAGTGCGGTGAGGGTGGTGAGCGCCTGCCGGTACCACGCGATGGCCGGGATGATCGACGGAGCGAAGAGGGCCAGGCCGAGTCCCACGAGGGCCACCGAGCGGCGGGTGACGAGCTGGTTGACCAGCCGCCACACCGCCACGCCCAGCATTCCGCACACCGTCAGGGTGAACAGGACGGCAGGCAGGCGTTCGAGCGGCCAGTAGTGGGCCTGGAGCCAGTCCATCGTCCGGGCGCCGGGTGCAAGGTGGGTCGCGTTGCTCTCGACGATGAACGGCCACGGCCCTCGACCCGCGGCGTAGGCCTGTGCCCGGAAGTCGTCGATGTAGTAGCCGCTCGGGACGATCAGGTAGGCACTGGCGACCACGAAGGCAGCGATCACGGCGCCGGCGCCCCGGTCGAACGATCGCCCCGGACGTGCGGCATGCCGCACCCGAGTGGCCTCGGACGGCGCAGTTTGCTGCACAACTCCCACCAAAATCAGCTCATTTCTCGCAGTGGCGCCAATATGCGCGTGACAAAGGCTACTCGCTGGTAGTGTCCAGCCACCTCATAACGCAAGGAGAAAGCCGGGATGCGCAAGGTGCTTGGCAGTGTTGCCACGCTTTTGGGAGTTTTGCTGTTGGTTGTAGGTGTTTCAGCGAAGCCGGTTCTGTACGACGGGCTTGCGACCGTCAAGCTGAACCAACGCTCAGTGTCTGTTTCAGAAGGCACTGGCATGTCTACGCTGCACGTCTACAAGGGCGACGACGGCAAGTCACACTACGACAAGCTTGAGAACGCCCATCTCAAGAGCACACGGAACGTGATCGGGATCCCTGGCAGGGCCAAGGATGCCAAGAAGCAGGACACGGACGCCTTCTGGCAGACCACCGTGCAGTCTCAGGCCGAGATCGACGGCAAGTGGACCGACCTCAGCTTCACCAACGAAGGTGTCTCCTTCAACCGGAAGACGGCTGAGGCCACGAACTGCTGTGGCGACTTCAAGTCCGCCGGTGACCTCGACGACCCGGCCAAGGTCACGCCGCTCGACCACCAGGGACTGTTCTTCAAGTTCCCGTTCGACGTGCAGAAGAAGACCTACCAGTGGTGGGACGGCGACCTGGGCAAGGCCACCGACATCAGCTTCGTCCGCGAGGAGAAGCTGGAGGGAGTCAGCACCTACGTCTTCCGCCAGACCATCCCCAAGACGGAGGTGACGCAGCGCGATGTCCCCAAGGCACTGTTCGGCGACACCGCCACCGGCAACGTCACTGCCACCGTGAACTACGGCAACATCCGCACGCTGTGGATCGAACCCAACACGGGCGTCCTGATCAAGGGCCAGGAAGAGGTCGAGAAGTCGCTCACGACCGACGCCTACCCCGAGCTCTTCACGACCAAGGGAACCATCGGCTACTCCGAGGCGACGGTGAAGAAGAACGCCGAGGACTGGGGCTCCAAGGGCTCTACGCTCGGCCTCATCAACGGTCCGTTGACCGCTATCGCGATCGTGCTCGGACTGGTGTTCCTCGCCCTCGGCCTGTTCCTCACCTTCGGGGGCAGGCGCCGGGGTTCTCGCGAAGCCACCTGACGCCACCCGCACCACACCACGAAGGGCCGCTCGGAATCCGGGCGGCCCTTCGCGGTGCCTGCCTTGCGTTTCGTGTGCCGGCCTGCGCGGGTCGTGTGCCCGCTCCCGCCTTCACATTCGTGTGCAGACGAAGATCGCCGTCCCCGGGAAGACGCGGCCACGCAATGGCGACCAGCCGCCCCAGGTCTGGTCATTGCGCTCCGGCCACTCCGGCTCGACGAGGTCGACGAGGACCAGACCGGCGGCCACCAGCTCGCGCACCCGGTCGCCCAGGGTCCGATGGTGCTCGACGTAGGTCGCCTCACCGTCGGGGTCGGCCTCCACGTAAGGGGTTCGGTCGAAGTAGGACTGGGTCAGGGTGAGGCCCGGCGAACCGGGGTCGTCGGGAAAGGCCCAACGGAACGGATGGGTCGTGGAGAACACGAACCGACCGCCGGGGCGCAGCACCCGCGCCACCTCGCGCATCAGCCGCGCCGTGTCGGCGACGAAGGGCACCGCTCCGTAGGCCGTGAAGACGATGTCGAAGGTGGCCTCGCCGAACGGCAGGGCCACGGCGTCGCACTGAGCGAACGGCACGGGCTGCGCCGGCGGAGTCACCGTCCGGTTGAGGTCGAGCCCCTGGCGGACCATCCCCGCTGACAGGTCGGTGGCCACCACCCGGCCGCCGGCCGCGGCCACCCAGCGGGCGCACTGCCCCGCGCCGGCGCCGATCTCGAGCACCCGCCGACCCGCCACGTCGCCCAGCAGGCCCAGCTCGTCCTCGCGCCAGCCCTCGGGGCCCCACACGAAGTCCGCGTCGCCGAGGAACGTGCCGTGCTCGGCGTAGTACTCGCCGGCCTCGGCGTCCCACCACGACCGGTTGGCCGCGGCGGTTTCCTCGGCGCCCGCCTCCCGACGGCTGACCTGCGCGTACTCACTCACCGGCATACCCCTCGCGTTTTGACCCTGCACGGACACCGTCGGTAAGGTGGAGGCGCACTTCCGTGTGCGCGCTTCGTCGTGCCGCCGTCCGGTGGCCTGCTGAGCGTGAGCACAACAACCACCTTCTATTCACTGTCCACCATCGGAGTTCCTACTACATGACTGCCAGCACGGTCGAAAAGACCGCCCCTCAGGTTGCCATCAACGACATCGGCACCGAGGAAGAACTGCTCGCCGCGATCGACGCGACGATCAAGGATTTCAATGACGGAGACATCGTCGAGGGTGTCATCGTCAAGGTCGACCGGGACGAGGTCCTGCTCGACATCGGCTACAAGACCGAGGGTGTCATCCCCTCCCGCGAGCTCTCGATCAAGCACGACGTCGACCCCTCTGAGGTCGTCAAGGTCGGCGACGAGGTCGAGGCCCTGGTTCTCCAGAAGGAGGACAAGGAGGGTCGGCTGATCCTGTCCAAGAAGCGTGCGCAGTACGAGCGCGCCTGGGGCACGATCGAGAAGATCAAGGAAGAGGACGGCGTCGTCACCGGCACCGTCATCGAGGTCGTCAAGGGTGGACTCATCCTCGACATCGGCCTGCGCGGCTTCCTTCCCGCGTCCCTCGTCGAGATGCGTCGCGTCCGCGACCTCCAGCCCTACGTGGGCAAGGAGATCGAGGCCAAGATCATCGAGCTCGACAAGAACCGCAACAACGTGGTCCTGTCGCGCCGTGCGTGGCTCGAGCAGACGCAGTCCGAGGTGCGCACCACGTTCCTCAAGGAGCTCCAGAAGGGGCAGGTCCGCTCCGGCGTCGTGTCCTCCATCGTCAACTTCGGTGCCTTCGTGGACCTCGGCGGCGTCGACGGTCTCGTCCACGTGTCCGAGCTGTCCTGGAAGCACATCGACCACCCGTCCGAGGTTGTCGAGGTCGGCCAGGAGGTCACCGTCGAGGTTCTCGACGTCGACATGGACCGCGAGCGTGTCTCCCTGTCGCTCAAGGCGACGCAGGAAGACCCGTGGCAGCACTTCGCCCGCACCCACGCGATCGGTCAGGTCGTCCCGGGCAAGGTCACCAAGCTGGTGCCGTTCGGTGCGTTCGTCCGCGTGGACGACGGCATCGAGGGCCTGGTCCACATCTCCGAGCTGGCCGAGCGCCACGTGGAGCTGCCGGAGCAGGTCGTCACGGTTGGTTCCGACATCTTCGTCAAGGTCATCGACATCGACCTCGAGCGTCGCCGGATCTCGTTGAGCCTCAAGCAGGCCAACGACGACAGCGCGCCCGTCGCCGAGTTCGACCCGACCCTCTACGGCATGGCCGCGGAGTACGACGAGGCGGGCAACTACAAGTACCCGGAGGGCTTCGACCCGGAGACGAACGAGTGGCTCGAGGGGTTCGACACCCAGCGTGAGAAGTGGGAGAAGCAGTATGCCGAGGCCCACACCCGCTGGGAGGCCCACAAGACCCAGGTCGAGGAGGCCACCAAGGCCGACGCCGAGGCTGCCGCCAACGCTGGCAGTGGGACGTCCTACTCGAGCGACTCGGGTTCGTCCTCGTCGTCCGACAGCGACACGGGCAGCGCCAGCAGCCGCCCGGCCGCCCCGGAGTCCGAGGGCACCCTGGCCTCTGACGAGGCCCTCGCCGCACTGCGCGAGAAGCTCACCGGCAACTGATCCGTTCCACGCGGCACACCTCGGTATGCCGCGTGGCCGGCTCGGCCTGTTGGCTGAACGAGAGGCCCGGTCCCCTGAAGGGGGGCCGGGCCTCTCGGCGTTCCCGGTGTGCGGAGACCCCTCAGTGGAGGCGGACGCGGGGGTCCAGCACGGCATACGCGAGGTCGACCAGGATGTTGGCCACGACGACGGCCGCCGCTGCGAAGAGGACGATCCCGATGATCACCGGCAGGTCCTGCTGGTTGATGGCGTCGATCGCCGTCTTGCCGAGCCCGGGCAGGCTGAACACCGTCTCGGTGACCACCACGCCGCCAAGCAGGGAGCCGACGTCGATCCCGAACTGGGTGACGATGGGCGTGAGCGCGGCTCGCAGGCCGTGCCGCAGCACGACCCGGCGTTCGCGGATGCCCTTGGACCGCGCGGTCCGGATGTAGTCCTCGCCCAGCACGTCCAACATCGAGGCGCGGGTGAGCCGCGTGTAGGTGGCGGCGGAGACCAGCGCCAGCGTGAACCACGGCAGGACCAGGTGCTGGGCCCAGCCGCCGAGACCCAGGGCGAGCGGCGAGTAGCCACCGGCCGGGAAGGCCGTGTGCCCGGCCAGGGTGAGCCGGAAGTACAGGAGGTAGAGCAGCAGGATGCCGAGCAGGAACGTCGGGGTCGAGTAGAAGAACAGGCTCATGGCCGTCAGGGAGCGGTCGGTGAACGAGCGCGGGTGGGTGGCGGAGATGACGCCGTTGAATACGCCGAGGCCGAGCCAGATGAGGGCCGCCCCCAGCACCAGCGAGATCGTGATCGGCAGCGCGGCCCCGAGGATCGTGGTCACCGGGACCTGGTGGTAGTAGTCGTAGCCGAGGTCCCCCCGCACGGCGTTGCCCACGAAGTCGAGGTACTGCTTCCAGAGCGGTTGGTCCAGACCGAGCCGGTGGGAGATCGCGGCAACCGTCTCAGGCGTGGCCTGGCGACCGGCGAGGGTGCGCGCCACGTTGTTGGGCGCGACGAAGAAGAGGCCGAAGACTGCGACCGTGATCAGCCACAGGACGAGCACGCCGAGGACCAGCCGTCGGATCAGGAAGCGCAGCATGACCGTCTCCTCACTTCGCCATGAGCCGGGCAGCGCGCGGGTCGAAGGCGTCCCGGATCCCGTCGCCCAGCAGGTTGAAGGCGAGGGTGGTGACCAGCAGGGCGGCGCCCGGGAAGACCACGAACCACCATGAGGTCGTGTAGTAGTTCTGGGCCTCGCTGATCATCCCGCCCCAGTCGGCAGTCGGTGGCGCCAGCCCGAGACCCAGGAACGACAGCGTCGCCTCGACGACGATCACCACCGGGATCAGCAGCGAGGCGTAGACGATGACGGGGGCAAGGACGTTCGGAAGGATGTCGACGAACATGATCCGCGAGTTGGAGGCGCCGAGCGACCGGGCCGCCTCGACGAACTCGCGTTCGCGCATCGACAGCACCTGTCCCCGCACGATGCGGGCGACCGACGCCCAGCTGAAGAACCCGATGACCAGGACGGTGACGATCAGGCTGGGACCGGTGATGGACACCAGGGCGATGGCGACGAGCAGGAAGGGCACCGACAGGACGACGTCGATCAGTCGAGCCAGGACCGTGTCCACGATTCCCCCGAGGAACCCTGCCGCAAGCCCGATGACCACGCCGATGACCACGGTCAGCGCCGTCGATGCGACACCGACGAGCAGCGAAATGCGCGAGCCGTAGGCGATCCGCACGAGGATGTCCCTGCCGAGGTCGTCGGTGCCGAGCCAGAACTCGCTGGACGGCCCCCGCGGGAGGCCCTCCGGCGTGAGGCCGGTGGTGCGGTACTGCTCGTTGACGGGGTGCCCGGTGATCATCGCGGCCAGCGGCGCGAGGAACGCCATCAGCACGATGACCACGATGACGACCAACGAGATCATCGCCACCCGGTCTCTCCGCAGGCGCTGCCAGGCGAGCTGCCACGGAGTGCGGCCCTGGATGCTCCCGACGCCCCGGGCTTGGCCCGCGCCGGGGTCGCCTGCGCTGCCGTCGCCGGGCCCACGGGCGGGACGGCCGGAGCCGCTGCCGAGGGCGTCAGGATCGAAGGCGGCGGAACCCACGGCGGCAGGACCGGAGGCCTCAGGGGAGGGACGTCCGACCGCCGCCGTGCCCTTCATGTCGCTCATGCCGACTCAGCCTCCTGTGGATGGTGCGACCCGATGGTGCGACGACGTGTCGATCTCGGTGTCCTCGACGCGGGGGGTGGCGAGTGAGAGGTCCTCGCCGACCTCCAGCGGGTGCAGGCACGCCGTCTGGTGCGCGGTGCCGTCACCGAGCACCGGAACCAGCGGAGGGTCGGTGACGGCGCAGTCCTCGCGAGCCTTGGGGCAACGGGTGTGGAACCGACAGCCCGAGGGCGGGTTCGTCGGAGTGGGCAGGTCCCCGACCAGCACGATGCGTTCGCGACTGTCCGCCACGTCGGGGTCGGCGTGCGGCAGGGCCGACAGGAGCGAGCGGGTGTAGGGATGGCGGGTGCGGTTGAACAGCTGCTCCGCGGGGGCGAGCTCGGCGATCTTGCCCAAGTGCATCACGGCGATCCGGTCGCTCACGTGCCTGATCACGGACAGGTCGTGCGAGATGAAGACGTAGGTGAGGCCGAAGTCGTCCTGGAGGTCGATCAGCAGGTTGATGATCTGCGCCTGGATCGACACGTCGAGAGCCGACACCGGCTCGTCGCAGATCACCAGCTTGGGCCGCAGGGCAAGCGCCCTCGCCACTCCGATGCGCTGGCGTTGCCCACCGGAGAACTCGGCCGGGAACCGGTTGTAGTGCTCAGGGTTGAGCCCGACGCGCTCCATGAGCTCTTGCACGTTGCGCTTGCGCTCGTCGGCAGACCCGATCCCATGGATGACGAACGGGTCACCGATGATCGACCCGACGCGACGGCGAGGGTTCAACGAGCCGTAGGGGTCCTGGAAGATCATCTGGATGTCCTGGCGCAGCGGGCGCATCTCCCGTCCCGAGAGCGAGGTGATGTCGCGGTCCTCGAACAGGACGGAGCCCGAGGTCAGGTCGTAGAGCCGAGCCAGGCACCGCGCCAGCGTCGACTTGCCGCACCCGGTCTCACCGACGAGTCCGAGGGTCTCCCCGCGCCGCACGTCCAGGGTTACGCCCGCGACCGCCTGCACCACGTCGTGCTGCCGCCGCCAGCCCGCCGATCGGACCGGGAAGGACTTCGTCACGTCCTGGGCCCGAAGGAGCACCTCGGACCTCATGGCCGGGCCCCCGTCGGAGCGGGCGAGACACCACCGGTGTCGAGGGGTCGGCTGGTACGGCGCCCCTGGGCGTCGTCCGGCAGCCAGCACGCCGACTGGTGCAGGGGATCGTCGTGAACCGTGTCGAGCGGTGGGGTGGCGCCCCAGCACCGCCCGAACGCATAGCGGCAGCGGGGGGCGAAGGGGCACCCCACAGGGAGTCCGATGAGCGAGGGAGGTGCCCCCGAGATGGGGGTGAGCCTGGCCCCGGGACCGCCCTGTGACGGCAGCGACGCGAGGAGGCCCTCGGTGTAGGGGTGGTGGTTCCGGTAGAACAACGTCCGCCGCGGCGCGCGCTCCATGACCGACCCGGCATACATCACCACGACCTCGTCGGCCATCTCGGCGACCACGCCGAGGTCGTGGGTGATCAGGATGATCGCCGTTCCAAAGCGCTCCTGGAGACTGCGCATCACGTCGAGCACCTGAGCCTGGACGGTCACGTCCAGGGCGGTGGTCGGCTCGTCGGCGATGAGCAGCGCAGGGTCGAGGGCCATCGCCATGGCGATCATGACGCGCTGGCGCATCCCGCCGGAGAACTGGTGTGGGTAGTCGTGGATCCGACTGGAGGCACGGGGGATTCCGACGAGGGTCAGCAGCTCGGCCGCGCGTTGCTGGGCCGCCGACTTGGAGACCTGACGATGCGCGCGGATCATCTCCACGATCTGCCATCCCACGGTGTAGTAGGGGTGCAGGCTCGAGAGCGGGTCCTGGAAGATCATGCCGATCTGGTCGCCGCGGACCCGGCGGAGCACCTCCGGGTCGGCGCCGATCAGGTCGATGCCGTCGAACCGCGCCGACCCGCTGACCTGGGCGCCGCGGGTCAGTCCGGCGATGGTCTGCGTCGCGACGCTCTTGCCCGAGCCGGACTCTCCGACGATGGCGAGCGTGCTGCCACGTTCGACGTCGAAGGAGAGTCCGCGCACGGCCTGGACGACACCGTCGGCGGTGGTGAAGGCGACCTTCAGGTCACGAACCTCCAACAGTGCCATGGTGTTTGCCTACCCGCCCTGCTTGCCTGCGGTCAGCCAGACGTTCGCAGGGTCGAAGTTCTGGAAGGCCGGGATGTAGACGCCGTTCTGCACCTGGCTCGCCCGGTAGTTGGGGTTCAGGGAGTTGGTGATGGGGAAGAACACCGCGTCCTCCATGACCTGGTGGTCGGCCTTGGCCCACAGCTCCTTGGCCTCCTGCTCGGTCTTGGCGTTGGACGCCTGCACGATGAGGGCGTTGGTCGCCGGGCTGTTGTAGAACCCGAAGTTGCTGCCGATCGGCGGGTAGGCGGCCTGACCGAAGTAGAGCGGCTTGAAGAACGACAGGGCCGCGTTGCCGTACCAGTCCGCGCCCCAACCAGAGGGGGCGATGTCCCACACGCCGCGTTGCGCGACCGTCGGCACCTGGAGGTACTTGGTGTAGAAGTCCGCGTTCGGCGAGGGGACGCCGACGACCTTCACGCCGATCTTGGACAGGTCCTGCTGCACGGTCTGGAACGACTTGCTCTGCCCCTCGGACGCGTTGCGGTAGAGCATCTTGATGGTGAGCCCGTTGGGGTAGCCGGCCTGGGCCAGCATCGACTTCGCCTTGGCCGGATCGGTGGGGTAGAGGTCGAAGTCCTGCTCACCTCCGACGATGTTGGACGGGAGCACGTGGGTCAGCGGAGGGGCGATCTTGGGCCCACCGAGCACCTGGATGATGTTGGCCCGGTTCAGCCCGTAGGACAGCGCCTGCCGGACCTCCTTCTTCTGGAGCGCCTTGTTGCTGTTCGGCGACACCGTGTTGAAGACCAGGTACGGGTTGCTGGACGAGCCCTCGCCGAGGTTGAGGTTCGGGTCCTTCTTGGCGATGAGAGCGGGCAGCTGGGACGGCGGGACGAACGCGTCGAACTCGAGGTCCGCGCTGGGGGTGCCGGTCTGCAGCTGCTGCTGGATCGAGTCCTGGCTGACGGTCTCGTTGATCACGATCTTGTCGACGTATGCCTTGCGGATCGGGTCGGAGGCCGCGTCCCACGCCGTGTTGCGGCTGAACGTGATGTTCTTCGTGGCCGTGTAGGAGTCGATCTTGTACGGCCCGTCGGAGATCGTGTGGGCGGCCAGCTCCGGGCTCGCGGGCAGGTAGGCGTCCCACTCCTTGGGGGCCGGGGAGAACGCAGGAAGGGTCAGCATGTCGACGAAGTAGCTCGCCGGGTGGGTGAGGGTGAACACGACGGTCTCGTCGTCCTTCGCGGTCACGCCCGCCACCGGGGTCTTGTCGACGTATGCCGCGAGGGCAGCGGGCGTCTTGCCCACCTTCGCGAACCCGTCGCAGAACGACTGGAAGCCGACGATGAGGTCGGCGTAGTCGGGCAGGCCGCCGAAGGGCTGCACCGGGTTGCAGGTGCGCTTCACCCCGCGCACCATGTCCTGCGCCGTCACCTGACGGGCCGGGGTGGTGTTCCACTTGGCGCCCTGGCGGATGCTGATCGTGTAGGTCTTGCCGTCGGCACTGATGCCTTTGCCCTCGGTGGGGAGGGCGGTGGCCAGGTCGGGTGCCGCCTTGGTGACCTGACCCTCGATGGCCGGGTAGGTGAACAGCTGCCGGCTCCACAGCCTGAGCGCCATGTAGCCGGCCGAGTAGTAGCTGATGTTGGGATCCATGTAGTCGACGTCGCCGGCGCCGAGGATGTTGAGCGTCCCGCCCTTGGCGACGGCGCCGCTGGAGCTGGACGAGCCTGACGCGGTGCCGTTGTTGTTGGCGCAGGCCGCCAGTCCGAGACTCGCAGTGCAGACGGTTGCCACCGCTGCGAGCCGACGTGTCCTGGGGATCATCACATCCTCCTCGGATGGGTAGACGGATCCGGTTTGAAGGGGCATGGCCTGCCGGTCGCGCCGGACAGGTCGACTGCGAACCTAGGCACTCGGGAGGGTGCCCGGCGGGCCTTCGACTCGACCGTCACGGGACTGCAAGGGGCTCGTCATGGACCATGGCCCTTCATGACGATTACGTGACGGAACGCCATGTCCGAGAGGACTTCCGGACGGACCTCGTGAGCCGGTGTGATACTGGCGAGGTGACGCGACGCGTGTTGCTCGTGGAGGACGACGCCCGAGTTCGCCGCGTCCTGCGCCTCGCCCTGGAGGACGAGGGGTACCACGTCTCGGAGGCGGCGACGGGGGAGCAGGGTCTGGCCGACCTGCCGCGCGAGGAACCCGACGTCGTGCTCCTCGACGTGATGCTCCCGGACATGGATGGCTTCTCCGTGTGTCGCGAGATCCGGCACCGGAGCAACGTGCCGGTGATCATGGTGACCGCCCGCTCGGACAGCCACGRCGTCGTGGCTGGGCTCGAGGCCGGTGCCGACGACTACGTCACGAAACCCCTTGTCGCCAAAGAGCTTTCAGCGAGGATCCGTGCCCTCCTCCGTCGGGTGGAGCCCGCGGTGGACCACCGCCCGCGCCGTCCAGTCCTGGGCGACCTGTCGATCGGGCTGGACGACGGCGTGGTGCTCCGCGACGGCGAGCCGGTCGCGTTGACCCGCACCGAGTTCCGCCTGCTCGCGGAGCTGGCCGTGGCCGAGGGCCGCATCCTCAGCCGCGAGGACCTGCTCGACAAGGTGTGGGGCTACGGCTACTTCGGCGACTCGCGGATCGTCGACGTCCACATTCGTCGGTTGAGGACGAAGGTCGAGCGCGACCCTGCGAGTCCCCGCCACGTGGTGACTGCCCGCGGCCTGGGCTACCGGCTGGCCGGTTAGGTGGGGCGCGGTCCGCGCACGTCGCGCCGGGTGCTTGCGACGCGACGGGTCGGGGTGCGTGGCCGCGTCACGCTCGGGTTCGGGGTGCTGGCCCTCGGTCTGTCTGCGCTCCTGTCCGGACTGGCCTGGACGCTGGTGACCCGCACCATGGTGTCGCAGACCGAGCAGACCGCACTGGTCGAGACGGCGCTGGATCGCGGCGAGGTGGAGAACGCGCTCTCGACCGGAGCCACCGGCCTCCCTGCCGTCCTGGAGGGAGTGCCGGGGACGGACTCCGCCGCGGTGCTCGCCCAGGTGGACGGGCGGTGGTACGCGACGTCCCCCAGCCTGGGCCCGGCGAGCCTGCCCGGCGGGCTCGTGACGATGGTGAGCGGCGGCCAGGGTGCGACCCAGCGCATCCGGGTGGACGGCACCCTGCACCTCGCGGTCGGGTTGCCGCTCTCGGGAGGGAGGGGTAGCTACTTCGAGGTCTACTCCCTCAGTGAGATGCAGCGCACGGCTCGCGTCCTGTCACTCGGCCTCGTGGCGGCGGCCATCGTCACCGTCCTCATGGGGCTGGGAGTGGGGCGGTTCGCCAGTCGGCTCGCGCTGCGCCCTCTCACCGAGCTGAACCGGGTGGCCGCGGACGTGGCAGCGGGCCGGCTCTCCACACGCCTGGATGCCGACGGCGACCCGGACCTCGAGGAGCTCGCCGGTTCGTTCAACCAGACCGTCGAGGACCTGCAGCGCCACGTCGTCGCCGATGCGCGGTTCGCCGTCGACGTGAGCCACGAGCTGCGCACGCCCATGACCACCATGCTCAACTCGATGCAGGTGATCCAGAACCGCCGGGACCAGCTTCCCGAGTCGGTCCGCGAGCCGGTCGAGCTGCTGGCGGACGAGCTGGAGCGGTTCCGCGCCCTGGTCGTCGACCTGCTCGAGATCTCGCGGCACGACGCGGGCGACCAGGTGGTCCGGGAGACCGTGCGGATGGGCGACCTCGTCCGCCGGGCCGCCGATGCGGCTGCAGGCCGGGAGGTCACGTCGGTCGACGAAGCCGTGGCCGGGCTGACGATGGACGTCGACAAGCGACGCCTCGAACGCGTCGTCGCCAACCTGGTCGGCAATGCGGAGACGCATGGAGGCGGGTGCACGGGGGTGCGCGTCGAGCGTGGGGCGCACGGGCTGCGTGTGGTCGTCGAGGATGCCGGGCCCGGAATCGCGCCCGAGCGGCGGTCGCGGGTGTTCGAGCGCTTCGCGCGCGGAGGCTCGAACGAGCGCACAGGAGTCGGGCTCGGGCTGGCGATCGTGCAACGGCACGTGGCGCTGCACGACGGTCAGGTGCTCGTCGAGGAGACCCCCGGGGGAGGTGCCCGCTTTGTCGTCGAGCTACCGACCGCCACCTCGTGACGGGGTATGCCGCGGTGTCATCCGCGGTGCCGCCGTCGCCTTCGCCGTCATGGTCACCTGCGGCCTTGGGCTGTCGGCGTGTTCGATCGGTACCCAGTCCGCCCCGGTGCCCGCTGTGGCCCCCACGGCCTCCGCATCCTCGTCCGGTCCGAGCCGTCAGGGTGTCCCACTGACCATCCAGGTCTACCTGGTGCAGGGGGACCGCCTGGCTCGGCTGACGCGAACCGTCCCCCCTGGCGCGGGGCTGGAGCCGTCCTTCGTGGGGTTGGCGACGCCCATCACCGCGACCATGTCGGCGGCGGGGATCCGCAGCGCGCTGCCCCTGGCCAGCACTCCGCTTCGCGGCACCGTGGAAGACGGGGTCGCACGGATCGAGCTGCCCACGGGGTTCGAGCGCATCTCCGTGCACGAGCAGTCGCTGGCCATGGCCCAGCTCGTGTTCACGGTGACGGCCAACAGCCTGGCGACAAGCGTCCAGCTGGTCCAGGGGGCCAGGGCCCTGCCCATGCCCGACCCGAGCGGACAGCTGGTCACGCGGCCCGTGACCCGAGTCGACTACGCCGCCTACAACCCGCCCGGCTGACGCCTGCCGACGACCGCGGACGCCTGCTGACGCCTGCCGACGACCGCGGACGACCGCCGCGATCTGACGAGGTGGGCTGGCCCGCGGCGGCGCGGCGGTGCAGTGGCCGGGGGGTTAGGGTTCCCCGCATGCCGTTCACGCTGAGCCACGTGGCGGCGGTGCTCCCCGTCGTCGGACGCAGGCACACCGCCCGGGTCGTCCCCGCCGCGTGGGTCATCGGGTCGATGGTGCCGGACATCCCGTGGTTCTTCACCGGCGGCAGAGGGGCTGCCTTCCTGCACTCGTGGCCGGGACTGGTCACGGCCGACCCCGTCCTCGGGCTGGCCCTCCTCACGCTGTGGCGGGGCGCGCTGTTCGCGCCGGTCCGAGACCTGCTTCCGCCGGTGGTCGGTCTTCGTCTCCCGACCCCCGAGCCGCTGAGGTCGACCCGATGGGGATGGGCGCTGCTCGGCGTCGTCCTCGGAGCGACAACGCATCTGGTCTGGGACGACTTCACCCATGAAGGCCGGTGGGCGGTGGCCCGAATCGGCTGGCTGCACACCGAGCACGCCGGGCTCCTCGGGGCGCAGTGGGCGCAGCTGGCCAGCGGGCTGGTCGGGGGAGCCGTGCTCCTCGTGGTCTGCCTGAGGCTGCTCGTCGCTGCCACGCCGGGTGCCGACCGCGGCTGGGTGTCTCCGGCCCAGAGGCGGCAGGCAGCTGCGACCGTGGTGGCCGTGGCGGTGCTCGGGGCGGCCGGTGGCGCCTTCTCCGCGAGGGGCCTCGACGTCGAGGTCGCGCTGTTCCGGGCCGTCACGCGTGGTGGCGCCGCGGCGGCCGGTGTGTCGCTCCTGGTCTGCCTGGCCTGGTGGCTGCGGCGCCCGCGCCGTCCGGCGGGGGAACGGCTGGTGAGCTCGGCTGCGGCACGAAGGTGAGCACCCGGCATACCTGACTGGGGAGGCGCAACGTCTCACGGTGGGTAGCGTGCAGGTCATGGGACGCACCATTGCCACGAACACGACCGTCGACCGAGAGGGCCTGCTGGACTTCGTCCGGCCCCGACACCAGATGCTGGTCATCACCAGCCGGGCGGACGGGCGGCCCCAGGCCTCGCCCGTGACGGGTGGAGTCGACGACAGCGGACGCATCGTGATCTCCAGCTATCGCGATCGCGCCAAGACGGCCAACGCGCGCAAGCGCCCGGCCGTGAGTGTCGTCGTGCTGTCCGACGACTTCGGTGGGGCGTGGGTGCAGGTCGACGGCGACTGCGAGGTGCTCGACGCCCCCGACTCGGTCGAGCCCCTGGTCGAGTACTTCCGCAACATCTCCGGCGAGCACCCCGACTGGGCCGAGTACCGTCAGGCCATGGTCCACCAGGACAAGTCGATCCTGCGCATCACGCCGACTCGCTGGGGGCCCGTCGCGACGGGAGGCTTCCCCGCCCGCTTGGCCGACTGAGGGCCGCAGCTCGGACCGGAAGGTGCTCGGTCACGGTTGCGCGACGAAGCTCCCGAAAAGCCCGCGGAGCCTGACGAGGTGCCAGTACCGTTCTGGGCCATGGATGTGGGCAGGTTGCGGTCCGTGCTCGTGTGGTCAGGCAAGTTCGTCGTCGCGTTCGCCAGCGTGCCCAGCTGGGTGCTCAGTGCCTACTTCCTGCAGTGGTTCTGGCCGGGCGCCAAGCTGGGTCAGACCTGTGACCTGGTCCGTCAGCCCTGGTGCAGACCGGGCAACGGCATGCCTCAGTACATCATTGTGGCGGTCCTCGTCGGCGTGGCCAGCGTCCTCCTGCTGACCGCCGTCCTGAACGCCTTGACCGCACTCGGACCCCGCGGCAGCTGGTTCGCCGCCTGCGTCTGCGCCGTGCTGAGCGGCGCTGCTGTCACCGTCGTGCCGGCCCTGCTCGAGCCGCACGCTCCGCACTGGTGGTTCGCCGCCTGACGGCCCGGAGCCGTGCGGATAGGGTGGGTGACATGTTGCGCGTGGGCCTCACCGGAGGCATCGGGTCGGGGAAATCCACTGTGGCACAACGACTTTCGGAACTCGGCGCGGTCGTCATCGATGCTGACGTCCTCGCCCGCGAGGTGGTCGCGCCCGAGAGCTCGGGCCTCGAGGCGATTGTCGGCCGCTTCGGCGACGGTGTCCTCGATGACGCCGGTGCCCTCAACCGTCCCGCCCTCGGTGCCATCGTGTTCGCCGACGAGCAGGCACGACGCGACCTCGAGGGCATCACCCATCCACTGATCGCGCGCCGGACGGCTGAGCTCGTGGCGGCCGCGCCGGAGGGTGCAGTGGTGGTCCATGACGTCCCGCTGCTCGTGGAGAAGGGCTACGGGCCCGGGTACCACCTCGTGGTGGTCACAGGGGCTGACATCCAGACCCGGGTCAAGCGGCTCATGCACACGCGAGGGATGACCGAGACCGAAGCCCGCAGCCGGATCGCGGCCCAGACCACCGACGAGGAGCGTCGCGCGGCGGCCGACGTCTGGCTCGACAACGACGGGCCGAAGGACGACCTGCTCACGGCTGTCGACGTGCTGTGGCACGAGCGCCTGGTGCCGTTCGAGGAGAACGTCCGCGGCGGCATCCGCGCAGCGAGGGCCGAGAGGCCTGCGCTGGTAGCGAGCGATCCGACGTGGCCGACCCAGGCACGGCGGCTGCTCGCGCGGCTGCGGCTGGCGTTCGGTGATGCGCAGGTGACGATGGACCACATCGGCAGCACCGCCGTCCCGGGTCTCCTCGCCAAGGACGTCATCGACCTCCAGGTGGGCGTCCGGTCGCTCGACGACGCCGACGACCCGGACCTGGTGGACCGGTTGACCAGGGCGGGATTCCCACGTCCTGACGGGGACTGGGCCGACAACGCCAAGGACGGCAGGAGCTGGCCCAAGCGGTTCCACGGCACCGCCGACCCGGGTCGCATCGCCCACGTGCACGTGCGGGAGGTCGGGAGCCCGGGATGGCGGTGGGCACTGGTGTTCCGTGACTGGATGCGTGCGGTGCCCGAGGCGCGCCAGGAGTATGCCGCGGAGAAGCGCCGCCTCGCCGCCACCGGTCTGGGGACGAGCGAGTATGCCGCCGCGAAGGAGCCGTGGTTCGACTCCGTCCACGAGCGGGTCGAGGCCTGGGCGCGCGAGACCGGGTGGGAGCCCCCACGCGGCTGAGGACGGGAGGGGGACCGCCGGACAGGGCACTGTCGGCGGGTCCGCCTACGCTGGACGCATGCGTCCCACGACTGACCTGCAGCGCACGGTCGCCCCGTTCGAGGTCGTCTCCGAGTTCTCGCCCGCGGGAGACCAGCCCACTGCCATCGCCGAGCTCACGACCCGGATCAGGGCGGGGGAGAAGAACACCGTCCTGCTCGGTGCCACCGGCACCGGCAAGTCGGCCACGACCGCCTGGCTGATCGAGCAGGTGCAGCGGCCGACCCTGGTGATGGCCCCCAACAAGACGCTGGCGGCGCAGCTCGCCAACGAGTTCCGCGAGCTGCTGCCCAACAACGCCGTCGAGTACTTCGTGTCCTACTACGACTACTACCAGCCCGAGGCCTACATCCCGCAGACGGACACCTACATCGAGAAGGACTCCTCGATCAACGACGAGGTCGAGCGGCTGCGGCACAGCGCGACGAACTCGCTCCTGACCCGTCGCGACGTCATCGTCGTCGCCTCGGTGTCCTGCATCTACGGCCTGGGCACACCACAGGAGTACGTCGACCGCATGGCCCGGCTACGCGTCGGCCAGGAGGTCAACCGCGACGACCTGCTGCGACGCTTCGTCCAGATGCAGTACACCCGCAACGACCTGGCGTTCACCCGAGGGACCTTCCGGGTCCGTGGCGACACCGTCGAGATCATCCCCGTCTACGAGGAGCTCGCCGTCCGCATCGAGTTCTTCGGCGACGAGATCGAGCGCATCTACACGCTCCACCCGGTGAGCGGCGAGATCATGCGCGAGGAGCAGGAGATGTACGTCTTCCCGGCGACCCACTACGTCGCCGGGCCCGAGCGGATGGAACGGGCGATCCGCGGCATCGAGCTCGAGCTCGCCGACCAGCTCGCGGCGTTCGAGAAGCAGGGCAAGCTGCTCGAGGCCCAGCGGCTGCGCATGCGGACCACCTATGACATCGAGATGATGCGCCAGGTCGGCTCGTGCTCGGGCATCGAGAACTACTCCATGCACATCGACGGTCGAGGTCGCGGGACGGCGCCCAACACCCTGCTCGACTACTTCCCCGAGGACTTCCTCCTCGTCATCGACGAGTCCCACGTCACCGTGCCTCAGATCGGTGCGATGTACGAAGGCGACATGTCGCGCAAGCGCCAGCTCGTCGACCACGGCTTCCGGCTCCCGTCCGCCATGGACAACCGTCCCTTGCGCTGGGAGGAGTTCCTCGGCCGGATCGACCAGACCGTCTACCTGTCCGCCACGCCGGGTCCCTACGAGCTGGCCCAGAGCGAGGGGATCGTCCAGCAGATCATCAGGCCGACCGGCCTGGTGGATCCCGAGGTCATCCTCAAGCCCACCAAGGGTCAGATCGACGACCTGCTCCACGAGATCGGCGAGCGCACCAAGGTCAACGAGCGCGTCCTCGTGACGACCCTGACCAAGAAGATGGCCGAGGACCTCACCGACTACCTCCTCGACAAGGGGGTTCGGGTCCGCTACCTGCACAGCGAGGTGGACACCCTGCGCCGCGTCGAGCTGCTCCGTGAGCTGCGGATGGGGGAGTACGACGTCCTCGTCGGGATCAACCTGCTGCGCGAGGGCCTTGACCTGCCGGAGGTGTCGTTGGTGAGCATCCTCGACGCCGACAAGGAGGGATTCCTGCGCTCGGCCAGGTCGCTCATCCAGACCATCGGGCGCGCCGCGCGCAACGTGTCCGGTCAGGTGCACATGTACGCCGACAAGATCACGCCGTCCATGCAGGAGGCCATCGAGGAGACGCAGCGCCGCCGCGAGATCCAGATCGCCTACAACCTCGAGGCCGGCGTCGACCCCCAGCCGCTGCGCAAGAAGATCGCCGACATCACCGACCTGCTCCAGCGCGAGGACGCCGACACCGAGGCCCTGATCGGCTCGGGACGCAGCCAGTCGCGGGGCAAGGGCGGCGGACGCGGAGGCCGCGGAGCGGTCCAGGCCGACGCGGGTGTGGCCACCGACCGGCTGCGCAACCTGCCCGCCAACGACCTGGCCAACCTCATCCAGGAGCTGTCCACCCAGATGCACCAAGCAGCGGCCGACCTGCACTTCGAGCTGGCCGCACGGCTGCGCGACGAGATCGGCGACCTGAAGAAGGAGCTGCGGCAGATGTCCGAGGCCACCAAGTGACGCCGGACCAGCTGCGCGAGCACTGCCTGGCCAAGCCCGGGGCGTGGGTGGACCAACCGTGGGAGGGCGACTTCGTCGCCAAGGTCGGCGACAAGATCTTCGCCTTCATGGGCGACGAGTCGGTCGGGCTCAAGTGCGGCGCGAACCGGACCGAGGCCGACGAGTGGGTCCTGCAGTACCCCGACGACGCCTCGGTGATGGCCTACATCGGCAGGTCCGGCTGGAACACGCTGCGCCTGGGTGGTGCGATCGCCGACGACGAGCTCCGTGAGGCCGTCGACGCGTCCTACGACACGATCGTCGCCAAGCTGCCCAAGTCACGACGGCCCCAGCAGGCCTGACCGCGCCCAGCCGATGGATGGGACGGCGGCGTCCCGAGTTGGGTTTGCGGGTCGGAGTCTGGGACACTGGCTCCAGATCATCGGAGGGGAGTATCCCCACGCGGTGTCCTCGTCATCACGGTCGCTCGTCGCACGGCTCACGCAGCCACGCGGCATACCGACCCGGGGAGCCGGTCCGCACCTGTCTGGGGCGGGAGAGACCTCCGGCCACCTCGTCGTGACCGGAAGGTTCCCACTGTGACCGCGTTCGTTGCCACCACTGCCACCCGGATGGAAGTCCCCACCTGGGTCTGGTCCCTCACCGTCGGCCTGATGGCCGCCGTCCTCCTCTTCGACGTCTTCATCATCGCGCGGCGCCCGCACGTGCCGTCGACGAAGGAGGTCAGCGTCTCGCTGGTCTTCTACATCGGCGCAGCGGTGCTGTTCGGGCTGGGCGTGTGGTGGTTCACCCACGACCAGGCCGGCGCCAAGTTCATGACCGAGTACTACGCGGGCTGGCTGACCGAGTACTCGCTGTCCATCGACAACTTGTTCATCTTCCTGCTGATCATGGCCAGGTTCGGCGTCCCCGAGAAGCTCCAGCAGTCGGCCCTGCTCATCGGCATCATCATCGCCATCGTCCTGCGCGGGATCTTCATCGCCGCCGGTGCGGCCGCGATCGACCGGTTCTCCTGGGTCTTCTACATCTTCGGTGCCTTCCTCATCTACACCGCCGTCAAGCTCGCCAAGGAGGGCGAGACCGACGACGACGAGTACGAGGAGAACCGCTTCATGAAGTTCGTCGAGCGCCGCTTCCCGGCGACCGACCAGTACGCCGGCGCCAAGCTGTTCACCCGCATCGACGGCAGGAAGCTGGCCACCCCCATGTTCATCGTCATCATGGCGCTGGGCACCACGGACCTGCTGTTCGCACTCGACTCGATCCCGGCGATCTACGGCCTGACCAAGGAGCCCTACCTGGTCCTTACAGCCAACCTGTTCGCCCTGATGGGCCTGCGCCAGCTGTACTTCCTCATCGGTGGCCTGCTCAAGAAGCTCGTCTACCTCAGCCTGGGGCTCGCCGTCCTCCTGGCCTTCATCGGGCTCAAGCTCGTGCTGCACGCGCTGCACGAGAACGAGCTGCCCTTCATCAACGGAGGTGAGCACGTGACCGCCGCCCCGGACATCCCGATCTCGGTCTCGCTGGGTGCGATCGTCGTCATCCTCGGCGTCACGACCGTCGCGAGCCTGCGCAAGTCCCGCAAGGACGAGCGGGAGCGGCTCTCAGCCTCCTGACGCGGCAGGGTCCTTGCGCTGGCCGGCGCCCATGACCAGGGCGCTGGCCACGACCACGAGCGCCATTCCGGCCAGCTGCGGCTGGGTCAGCCGTTGTCCGAGGACGACCAGACCGGCAAGGGCGGCTGCGGCCGGCTCGAGGCTGAGCAGGATGCCGAAGACCCGCGGACTCAGGTGCCGCAGGGCGGCCAGCTCGAGCGAGTACGGCAGCACCGAGGACAGCACGGCGATGCCCAGCCCCTTGGCCACCGACTCGGGGGACCAGGAGGGCGCGCTCGCCACGCCGAACGGCAGCGTGACCACCAGTGCGACGGCCATGGCGAGGGCAAGCCCTTCGAGCTTGGGAAACTCCCGCCCCGCGCGACCACTGGCGAGGATGTATGCCGCCCAGCAGGCCCCCGCGAGGGCGGCCAGCCCCAGCCCGGTCCACTCCATGTCCGCGAGGGGGATGTCGAGGGCTTGGGAGATGAGCACCACGCCGACGGCGGCTGCGGCCACGGCGGCGAGGTCGCGCAGCCGTCGCGACAAGGCCGTCGCGAGGGCCAACGGGCCGAGGAACTCGACCGTCACCGCGACCCCGATCTGCAGGTGCGCGAGCGAGGAGTAGAACGCGAGGTTCATCAGGCCCAGGGCGAAGCCGAACGCCAGCACGGTCGACCACGCAGTGCGGCTGTGACCGCGGACGCGCGGACGCGCGATGGCCCAGAGGATGGCCGTGGCGAACAGGAGGCGGAGGGTGACCGAGCCTCCCGCACCGATCTCGGGGACCAGGGTGGCCGCCAGCGCGCCACCGAACTGCACCGAGACGATGGCGGCGAGGACGAGGAGCAACGGCCGAGCCGGGGTCCGTGTCGCCACCATGGTTGGCGACTCTAGTGAGGTGAGGAGGGGGCACCTCCACTCGACCGTCGCAGGGCACGGGACGCACTGCACGGCCAGAGCAGGCAACCGGCAAGTATTGGCGAGGTCACCTAGTCCCTAATGACTATTGCTGCCCGTCTTTTTGAACTCATACCGTTGACGAGTCGCGGAACCACAAGGAGACCTCACAGGGGGTGCTGGTCTCCGGTCTGCGGGGTTGTGAGGGACATACATGGCTGCTTTTCTTGAAGATCGCCAGCGCCCAGTCGCTGGCGGGGAGATCGACACCGTACGAGCGCTGCTGCACGACCTGCGTCAACCGTTGGCCGCGATCCTGCTCCTGGCAGGCACCGAGGGCGGGGACGTCGGTCGCAAGATGGACGGTATCGCCGGACAGGCGCGTTGGCTCGCCGAGCTGGTCGAGACGAGCCTCAGCGAGGCCGCGGCCGACGAGGTCACGAGCACCGACCTGGCGGCTGTCGCGACCCGGGCGGTGGCCCGGGCTCGCGCCACGGCGAGCTGCGAGATCACGATCGATGCGAGCGGAGCGCTCGAGGCGTGGGCTCGGCCGGTCGCCTTGAGCCGGGCGCTGGCCTGCGTGCTCGACAATGCAGTGCGTGCCGCTGGCGACGGGGGCCACGTTCACGTTGACGCCTACGCCGACCGCGATGGCGCTCACATCATGGTGACCGACGACGGCCCCGGCCTCGGCAAGGTGACCGCCCGCACGTCGCTGGGCCTGACCACCACCAGGGCGATGGTGGCCGCCTGTCACGGATCCTTCACGCTGCACGCGGCGGACGGTGGTGGCACGGTGGGTGAGATCTGCCTCGCCCAGACCGAGCTCGGGCTGGTGGCGTCATGAGGATCGTCGTCTGTGACGACCACCTGCTGCTCCTTGAGGCGCTCGGTCTCGCACTGGGTGCCCGCGGACACGAGGTGGTCGCCCTGGCCGGCACGCCGGAGGAGGCGGTCAGCGCCGTGGCGATGCACCGTCCCGACGTGTGCCTGCTCGACGTCAACTTCCCCGGCGGGAGCTCGGTCTCCGCGATCCACGTGATCCGTGAGATCTCGCCCGAGACCAAGGTCGTGATGCTGTCGGCCGAGGCCGACCACTCGATCGTGGGCCGGGCCATCGCCGAAGGTGCGTCGGGCTACGTGGGCAAGGAGAAGCCCATCGTCGAGATCGTCGAGATGCTGGACCGCGCCGTCCGTGGCCAGCTCGCCGTCGAGCCGTCACTGCTGCAGCGGGCCCTGCGCCCGTCGAAGTCCACCGACGACCCGCTGTGGGCCCTGCAGTTCCTGACCGACCGCGAGTGGCAGGTCATGCGTTGCATCATGGACGGCCAGACCACCGAGGAGATGGCGACGTCCCTCGGCGTCCAGCGCAGCACGGCCCGCACCCACGTCCAGAACCTGCTCACCAAGCTGGGGGTCCACTCGAGGCTCCAGGCGGCGGCCCTGATGTCGGCGCACGGTTCCCAGGAGTCCTGGCCGGCCCACTTGCGCTGAGCGTCACCCGGGCCGTCGTCTCGACGGACGGCGTCGTGCGAACCGACGGCAACGTCCGGACGGACGGAATCGTGTGGACGGACGGCGTCGTCCGAACCGGCGACGTCGTCCGAACGGACGGCGTCGCATGGACGTAACGGACTAGTCCGGTCACCCTTTTGACGTAGGACGACCTCCGGCACGGGCCGGTTTTGTCCGCTCTGCCGGTGCGTCACCGTGGGGCCATGCCAGCCCCCGTGCGCGTGTTGCTCGTGGATGACCACCAGGTGTTCGTGGACGCCCTGGCCATCTGTCTGGGGGACTACCCGGACATCGTGGTGCAGGGTTCTGCGACCAGCGTCACCCAGGCCCTGCGGCGCCTGGAGGAGGTCGAGTGCGACGTGGTCGTGCTCGACCTCGACCTGGCGGGCGAGGATGGCCTCCTGGTCGCCCGGGAGGCGTTGGTGACCAGGCCGTCGATGGGCATCGTCGTCGCCACGGGCGCGGCGGCGGGGGACCAGATCGTGGAGGCCGTCCAGCTGGGCGTCCGTGGCTGGGTCTCCAAGACGGAGACCGCCGAGGCGCTCGTGGACGCCATCCGCGGTGTGGCGCGGGGGGAGACCCGCATCCCGGCCGGCTTGCTGGCTGGAGTCCTGGTGGCGCTGTCCCGGGGACAGCGCACCACGGTCGAGCACGTCCAGGGGATCCGTGAGCTCACCGGGCGCGAGCTCGAGGTCCTCGGCTGCCTGGTCGAGGGCATGAGCCGAACCGAGATCGGGACCCTTCTGCACGTGTCCCCCAACACCGTGCGCACCCACGTCCAGAGCATCCTCCACAAGCTCAAGGTGCACTCAGCCCTGGCGGCGGTGGCCATCGCCCGGCGGGCCGGCATCTCGGGGGCGTCGCTCCCGATCCCCTAGGCCCCGGGAGGGAGTTCCGGAAGGCCCCCTTCCGCACTGACGCCGGCGTCGATGCGCCGGGCCAGCCAGAGGAGCACCCCGGGCCGCGAGCCGTGGATCTCGGTGGAACCCTCGCCGAGCATCCACTGGTCACCTTCAGACGTTCTCAGGTCCAGGGCTGGCGGGTGACCGCCCATGCGCAGCCTCGACACCGCATCGTCGATGAACCGGCGCAGCAGGTCCGGCTCGACATCGCCGAACCCGAAGCCGTCGTCGAGGTCGACGTGGTGGTAGACGACCTCGCGCAGCCGCACGAACGGCAGGGCCATCGGTGAGATCTTCAGGCCACCACGCATCTCGACCTCGTCGACGGCGAGCGACCCCGTGAGCTCGGCCAGCCGCGGCGCCAGAGCAGAAGCGGTGCGGGCGACGTCGTCGACGAAGACGCCGGCCGGGCGGCGGTCGTCGGATGAGGCCGGCCCTGCGCGCAGGGCGCCCTCCTCGATCTCGGCGTCACGGGCCGCGGTGCCTCCGGGATACATCTCCCGAGGATGTCCGTCCAGGGCCCACTCGGTGAGCCGCAGGATCGCGTCGGCGTTGCGGGCCACGTGGGTGAGGACGTGCGCGCGGCTCCAGCCCTCGCAGAGCGAGCTCGCCCCGACGTCACCGAGCTGGGTGGCGTGGTCCACGAGCAGCTGGGTATGCCGTGACAGGAGCCGGAGGTCCGTGTCGAGGTCGGCAGGGGAGCCCAGGCCACGGCCCGAGCCGGTACCGGCGGTGGTGGGGTCGGTCATGGCAGCTGTCCTCCCGCGCTGGCGGCCCCCTTCGCCTCGGCCTCGGCGAGGGCGTGGGCCGCGCCGATGAAGGTGAGGTGGGAGAAGGCCTGCGGAAAGTTTCCCACCATCCGCTTCTCGTGGGGGTCGTACTCCTCGGAGATCAGGCCCACATCGTTGAACAGCGCGACGAGACGGTCCATCAGGTCCCGGGCCTTCTCGACCTGTCCGCACACGGCATACGCGCTGACGAGCCACCACGAGCAGGCCAGGAAGGGGTGCTCGTCGCCGGCGAGGCCGTCCACACCGCTCTCGGTGCGGTAGCGCAGCAGGAAGCCTTCACGCACCAGGTCCTGCTCGATGGCGGCAACCGTGCCGAGGACGCGCGGGTCGTCAGGAGGGAGGAAGCCCACGAGGGGGATGAGCAGCAACGACGCATCGACCTCGGTCGTGTCGTAGTGCTGGGTGAAGGTGTTGCGCTCGGCGTTGAAGCCCTTGGTGAGGATCTCGTCGCGCACCTCGTCCCGGAGCTCGCGCCACCGCTCGACAGGGCCGTCGAGCCCCCACTTCTCGACTCCCCGGACCGCCCGGTCGAACGCCGCCCACACCATGACGCGGGAGTGGGTGAAGTGCCGCAGGGGGCCGCGGATCTCCCACAACCCGTTGTCCGGCTCCTGCCAGTGGCGCGCGAGGTTCTGGACGAGGGCACGCTGCATGGCCCACGACTGCGTCGACACCTCCAGCCCCCGCGCGCGGGCCTCGTCGAGGGCGATCATGACCTCGCCGAGGACGTCGGACTGGCGCTGGTCCACCGCCCCGTTCCCGATCCGGACGGGGGTCGAGCCGGCATACCCGGCGAGGTGGTCGAGCGTGCGTTCGGGTAGGCGACGGGATCCGTTGATGGTGTACATGATCTGCAGGTCCTCGGGGTCGCCGGCCACGGCACGCAGCAGCCAGTTGCGCCACAGGCGGGCCTCGTCGACGTACCCCGAGGCCAGCAGCGCCTCCAGCGTGAGGGAGGCGTCGCGCAGCCAGCAGTAGCGGTAGTCCCAGTTGCGCTCGCCGCCGAAGTCCTCGGGCAGGCTCGTGGTCGGCGCAGCGACGATGCCCCCGTAGCGCGAGTGCGTCATGCCACGCAGCGTCAGGAGCGACCTGACCACGAGCTCGCGATAGGGGCCCTCGTAGTCGCACCGGGCCGCCCACTCGTTGGACACCCGGATCGTCTCCGCGATCCTCGAGTCGATGTCCAGGGGTGGCGGCACCTGCTCGAACGAGGGGAACCACGTCGTCGAGAACGTGTGGGTCTCTCCGGCGGCGACGTCGAACTCGTCCTCGTGGTGCCCGTCACGGGCGTGGGGGAGCCGGCTGCCGCGCAGCACGAGCATGTCGGGCCCGGCGACCGCGGTGATGACGTCGCCGTCGAGGCGGTGTCCCACGCTGTGCGACACCCACGGGCGGACCTTGCCGTAGTCGAAGCGGACCACCCACTCGTGACACATCGTGACCGTGCCGCGCAGGCCCTCGACACTGCGGATGATGTCGGCCCGTCCGTCGCCCAGCGGCATCAGGTCCGTGACCATCACCGCGCCCGTGTCGGTCTCGTGGACAGTCTCCAGAACGAACGAGTTCTCGATGTATCGACGGGTGCTGCTGGCGGGTCCCTTGGGGCCGAGGAGCCAGCGCCCGTTGTCGGGGGTGCCGACCAGTGCGGCGAAGCAGGCGCTCGAGTCGAACCGGGGGAGGCACAGCCAGTCGATCGAGCCAGCGCGGCTCACGAGGGCAGCGGTCTCGGTGTCGCCGAGCACGGCGTACTCCTCGATGGGGGTGGTCATGCGACGACACCCCGAGGACCCGAGTGAGGGACGAGCGAGGCCCGGAGGGGCGAGGAGCCTGGCCGGTTGGGCGTGGTCATGCGACGACACCCCGAGGACCCGAGTGAGGGACGAGCGAGGCCCGGAGGGGCGAGGAGCCTGGCCGGTTGGGCGTGGTCATGACGAGAGGGTATGCCGCGTGCAGGGGTCCACGCGGGAGGTGCCGGGCCGGTGGCCGGGAGAGGGTTGTCGGTGCGGCCACCTACGATGGTGCGCGTGACTTCAGCCGTGCCCGCCCGCCGCCACCAGCACGACCAGCTCATCGTCCGGGGTGCCCGTGAGCACAACCTCAAGGATGTGTCGGTCGAGCTGCCTCGTGACTCGCTGATCGTCTTCACGGGTTTGTCAGGGTCCGGCAAGTCGTCCTTGGCCTTCGACACGATCTTCGCCGAGGGGCAACGTCGCTACGTCGAGTCCCTGTCCGCCTATGCCCGGCAGTTCCTGGGACAGATGGACAAGCCCGACGTCGACTTCATCGAGGGGCTCTCGCCGGCGGTCTCGATCGACCAGAAGTCGACCAACCGCAACCCGCGCTCGACGGTCGGCACGATCACGGAGGTCTACGACTACCTCCGCCTGCTCTTCGCGCGCGCGGGCCGTCCGCACTGCCCGGTGTGTGGCGAGCCGATCACCCGGCAGAGCCCCCAGCAGATCGTCGACCGCCTCCTGGAGCTGCCCGAGAAGACCCGGTTCCAGGTCCTCGCCCCGGTCGTCCGCGCCCGCAAGGGGGAGTACGTCGACCTCTTCGGCGAGCTCCAGAGCAAGGGCTTCTCGCGAGCCCGGGTCGACGGCGAGGTCGTGTCGCTGACCGATCCCCCCAAGCTGGAGAAGCAGGTCAAGCACACCATCGACGTCGTGGTCGACCGCTTGGTGGCCAAGGGCAACGACACCGGGGCCAAGCGGCGGCTCACGGACTCCGTCGAGACCGCCCTCGGGCTCGCCGGGGGTGTCCTCGTCGTCGACTTCGTCGACAAGGACTCCAAGGACCCTGAGCGTGAGCGACGCTTCTCCGAGCGGATGGCGTGCCCCAACGACCACCCGCTGGCGATGGACGAGGTCGAGCCTCGCTCGTTCTCGTTCAACAGCCCCTTCGGCGCCTGTCCGAAGTGCACGGGTCTGGGCACCGAGCTGGAGGTCGACCCCGAGCTGCTGGTCCCCGACGAGGACCTGACCCTTGCCGAGGGCGCGATCGCGCCGTGGGCGTCGACCAGCGGGTCCGCCGAGTACTTCCAGCGGGTCATGACGGCTCTGGGTGAGGACCTCAAGTTCACGATGGACACCCCTTGGCACGCACTGCCGGACCGCGCCAAGGAGGCGCTGCTGCACGGTCAGAACTACAAGGTCCACGTCCGCTACAAGAACCGCTACGGGCGGGAGCGGTCCTACACGACTGGCTTCGAGGGTGTGGTCCCCTTCGTGAAGCGTCGACACTCCGAGACCGACTCCGAGTGGAGCCGGGAGCGCTACGAGGGGTACATGCGCGAGGTGCCGTGCCCCGAGTGCGGTGGCGCCCGCCTCAAGCCCGAGTCGCTGGCCGTTCACATCGGGGGCCGCAGCATCTCGGCAATCTGTGCGCTGGCCATCGCCGACTGTGCGAAGTTCCTCAAGGAGGTCGACTTCACCGTCCGTGAACGGCAGATCGCCGAGCGGGTGATCAAGGAGATCGACGCGCGGCTCGGGTTCCTGCTCGACGTGGGGCTCGACTACCTCTCGCTCGACCGCCCGGCGGGCACGCTCTCCGGCGGCGAGGCCCAGCGGATCCGGCTCGCGACCCAGATCGGCTCGGGCCTGGTCGGAGTCCTCTACGTCCTCGACGAGCCGAGCATCGGTCTGCACCAGCGCGACAACCACCGGCTGATCGAGACGCTGACGCGGCTGCGCGACCTCGGCAACACGCTCATCGTCGTCGAGCACGACGAGGACACGATCGCCACTGCGGACTGGGTCGTCGACATCGGCCCGGGAGCCGGCGAGCACGGTGGGGTCGTCGTCCACTCGGGCACGGTCCAGGGACTGCTCGAGCACCAGGACTCGATCACCGGCAAGTACCTCTCCGGGCGCCTCGAGATCCCCATGCCCGCTCTGCGCCGACCCCAGGAGCGCGGGCGCGAGGTCACCGTCGTCGGGGCTCGCGAGCACAACCTGCACGGGGTCGACGTGTCGTTCCCGCTGGGCAACCTCGTGGCGGTCACCGGAGTCTCCGGCTCGGGCAAGTCGACGCTCGTCAACGACATCCTCTACAACGTCCTGGCCAACAAGCTCAGCGGTGCCCGCCACGTCCCGGGGCGGCACAAGACGGTCACGGGCCTGGACAACCTCGACAAGGTCGTCCACGTCGACCAGAGCCCGATCGGCCGCACGCCGCGGTCCAACCCGGCGACCTACACGGGTGTCTTCGACGCCGTGCGCAAGCTCTTCGCGACGACGACCGAGGCCAAGATCCGTGGCTACCAGCCCGGTCGGTTCTCGTTCAACGTCAAGGGCGGTCGCTGCGATGCCTGCTCGGGCGACGGCACCATCAAGATCGAGATGAACTTCCTCCCCGACGTCTATGTCCCGTGCGAGGTGTGCCATGGGGCGCGCTACAACCGCGAGACGCTCGAGGTCCACTTCAAGGGCAAGACGATCGCCGACGTCCTCGACATGCCGATCGAGGAGGCCGCCGACTTCTTCGCCGCGGTGCCCGGCATCGCTCGCCACATGAAGACGCTCAACGAGGTGGGGCTCGGCTACGTCCGACTCGGGCAGCCCGCACCCACGCTGTCCGGTGGTGAGGCGCAACGCGTCAAGCTGGCCGCCGAGCTGCAGAAGCGGTCCACGGGCCGGACCATCTACGTCCTGGACGAGCCCACCACGGGGTTGCACTTCGAGGACATCCGCAAGCTGCTCCTCGTCCTGCAGGGTCTGGTCGACAAGGGCAACACCGTGATCGTCATCGAGCACAATCTCGACGTCATCAAGAACGCCGACTGGATCGTCGACATGGGTCCCGAGGGCGGCAACGGCGGAGGTCGGGTCATCGCCGAGGGCACTCCCGAGCAGGTGGCCACGGTGGAGGACAGCTACACCGGGCAGTTCCTTGCGCCAATCCTGGCGCGCAGCGCGCGCACGCCGCAGCGAGCCACCGGGGCGGCCAAGCGCACCGCAGCTGCGGCCGCGCCGAAGAAGACCGCCACCACGAAGACCGCGACCACGAAGCCGGCAACCAAGGCGACTCCGAAGACGACGACTGCGAAGAAGGCGACCGCGAAGAAGGCGACGGCGAAGAAGGCGACCGCGAAAGCGGCCACGAAGCGCGCCGCCCCCAAGGTCACGTCGAAGTCCGCGAAAGCGACCTCCACGAGGTAGGCCCACCCCGCCGATGAAGGCTCCTGCGCGAACGGCCCCTCGG
The DNA here is from genome assembly GCF_056402615.1 of Pedococcus sp. P3_C7. Lineage (NCBI taxonomy): Bacteria > Bacillati > Actinomycetota > Actinomycetes > Micrococcales > Intrasporangiaceae > Pedococcus > Pedococcus sp. P3_C7. Next base: position 473,021 of record NZ_JBFUHC010000001.1, read on the forward strand.
AAATCACCGAGGGGCCGTTCCTGGTGTGCCGGCCAGCCGGCACACCAGGGAGTGCCTAGACGTCGCCGCCGAGGTAGGACGCCTTGACCGCAGGGTCGTTGGCCAGTTCCTGGCCGGTTCCCTCACGCACGATCTCGCCGGTCTCGAGGATGTAGGCGCGGTCGGCGCGCTTGAGCGCCTGCGCAGCGTTCTGCTCGACGAGGAGCACGGTCGTGCCCTGCTTGTTGATCTCGGTGATGATGTCGAAGATCTGCTGGATGAGCTTGGGCGCCAGTCCCATCGACGGCTCGTCCAGGAGCAGCAGCTTCGGGTTGGCCATGAGGGCGCGCCCGATCGCGAGCATCTGCTGTTCGCCGCCCGACATGGTGCCGGCCACCTGGCTGCGCCGCTCCGCCAGCCGCGGGAAGAGCCCGAAGACCCGGTCGCGGTCCTCCTTGATCTTCGGCGTCTTGCGGTCGCTCCGGGCGTAGGCACCCATGTCGAGGTTCTCGAGCACGGTCATGCCGACGAAGCAGCCTCGGCCCTCGGGCGACTGGGCGATCCCCAGCACCGGACGTTCGTGGGGCGGCATCGCGGTGATGTCCTGACCCTCGAACCGGATGGAGCCCGCGCGGACCGGGCGCAACCCGGAGACCGTCTTCATGGTGGTCGTCTTTCCGGCACCGTTGGCCCCGATGAGCGTGACCACCTCGCCCTCGTTCACCGTGAACGAGATGTTGCGGATGGCCTCGATGCGTCCGTAGTTGACGCAGAGGTCGTCGACCTCAAGAAGCATCTTCATCAACTCCCAGATAGGCGGCGATCACCGCAGGGTTGTCCTGGATCTCGGCGGGCAGTCCCTCGGCGATCTTCTTGCCGAACTCCAGCACCACGATCCTGTCGGTGACGCCCATGACGAGCTTCATGTCGTGCTCGATGAGCAGCACGGTGTAGCCCTGGTCGCGGATCGACCGGATGAGCTCCATCAGCCGAGCCTTCTCCGCCGGGTTGAAGCCGGCCGCCGGCTCGTCGAGGCAGAGCAGCTTGGGGTTCGTGGCGAGGGCTCGCGCGATCTCGAGCCGCCGTTGGTCGCCGTAGGGCAGGTTGCGGGCGAGCTCGTCGGCCCGCTTGTCCAACCCCATGAACTTGAGCAGCTCGAAGGCACGTTCCATGCCCTCGGCCTCCTCGGCATGGTGTTTGCGCAGCCGCAGCAGCGCCGACCCCATACCCGTGGAGTGGTGCGCATCCGCGCCGACCAGGACGTTCTCCAGTGCCGTCATGTTGTGGAACAACCGGATGTTCTGGAAGGTGCGGGCGATGCCCAGCTTGGTGATCTGGAACTTCTGTCGCTTGCCGAGCGGCTCGCCCATGAACTGGATCCCGCCCGAGGTGGGCTGGTAGACACCGGTCATCACGTTGAAGCAGGTCGTCTTGCCAGCACCGTTGGGCCCGATCAGGCCGAGGATCTCGCCGGTGTTGATGTGGAACGAGACACCGTCGAGGGCCGTGACACCGCCGAAGCGCAGGGTCACGTCGTCGACCTCGAGCATCTTGCCCTTGGGGAGGTGGGCGATCTCGTCGACACTGATGTCGACCGAGGTGTCCGGGGTGGTGTCGACCTCGGGACGGGTCGTGGCCTCGTCGTCGACCCGGGGTCCGCGTGCCGCGGCCGCGGCATCGGCGGTCTCGTCAGGCGTCTTGTCAGGCGTGGTGTCAGGCATGGGTCGCCCCTTCCTCGAGGACCTCTGTCTCGATGTCCGCCTGTTTGGCACGCACCGATCGTCGAGGCGGCATCAGGCCCTGCGGTCGGAAGATGGCCAGCGCCATCAGGGCGAGGCCGAACAGCAGGAACCGAGCGTCGGACAGGAACCGGAACTTCTCCGGCGCCCAGGTCAGCAGAGCCGCAGCGAGCACGACGCCCCAGCGGTTGCCCTGACCACCGACGACGACCATGGCGACGAAGAGCACGGAGTACAGGATGGTGAAGTTGTCCGGGTTGATGAACTGCTGCTTGGTGGCGAAGAGCGCACCGGACAGTCCGCCGATCGCGGCACCCGTGGCGAAGGCCAGCAGCTTGAACCGGAAGGTCGGGACACCCATGAGCTCAGCGGCGTCCTCGTCCTCGCGGGTTGCCTCCCAGGCCCGGCCGACGCGAGAGTTCTGCATCCGCCAGTCGAGGAAGAGCACCACGCCCACGAGGGTCAGCGCCAGCCAGTAGTAGGGCACCGAGTCGGTGACCCCGAACTGCAGGAACGTCGTGGTGTTGCTCTGGTCGACGTAGGCGACGAACCCCTCCCACTTGAGCTTGGGGATCTCGAACAGTGCCCAGCTCGGTGGCGTGGGAATGTTCGAGATACCGCGGGAGCCGCCGGTCAGGGCGTCGGCGTTCACCAGGATCAGCCGGACGATCTCGCCGAAGCCGAGGGTCACGATCGCGAGGTAGTCGCCCCGCACGCGCAGCGTGGGCGCGCCGAGGACGATGCCCGAGAACAGCGTGACCGCCATCGCGATCGGGATGCACAGCAGCAGCGGCAGCTTCCCATGGGCCGACCCGAGCACGCCGACCGTGAACGCGCCGATCGCGAAGAAGCCGATGTACCCGAGGTCGAGCAGGCCGGCATACCCGATGACGATGTTGAGCCCGATCGCGACCAGGGCGTACAGCGCGCAGAGGAACAGCACGGCACCGAAGTCGGAGTCGGTCGTCGTGATCAGCGGCGGGTTGAGGATCGGCAGGAGGTAGACGAACACCACGGCGGCGACCATCAGCACGATCTTGGCCCAGCGGGGCAGGGCACGGAAACGGTCACCGATCCCGTGGAACACGTTCGAAACGGCGCTCATGCGCGTGCCTTTCCGAGGGACTCACCGAGCAGGCCGGTGGGCCGGAACAGGAGGATGACCACGAGGAGCGTGAAGGCCACGACGTCCTTCCACTCTCCACCGAAGATGGCTTGACCGTAGTTCTCGGCCACGCCGAGGATGAAGCCACCGAGCAGAGCGCCGCGAAGGTTGCCGATGCCACCGAGCACGGCGGCGGTGAAGGCTTTCACGCCGAGCAGGAAGCCCGAGTTGTAGCGGATCTGCCCGATCCGGATGAGGTACATCATCGCGGCGGCACCAGCCATGGCCCCGCCGATGACGAAGGTCAGCCGGATGACCCTGTCGCGGTTCACACCCATCAGGGCGGCGGACTCGGGGTCCTGGGCAACGGCGCGGATCCCTCGGCCGAGACGGGACCGCTGCATGAACTGGTCGAGCACGATCATCATGACGATGGCCGACCCCAGGACGATGAGGTCCTTGTTGGAGACGTGGTAGTCGAAGACGTAGAAGAGCCGCTTCGTCTCGATGTTGAGCGGGAACGGCGCGGCCTCGCGGGGACGGCCGACGTAGTTGACCAGGTCGTCGTCCTTGCCGAACCACTTGAACGGCTTGTCGCGCAGGCCCATCACTTCCGAGAGCGTGTACGACGCACCGATCGCGGAGATGAGCGCGATCAGCGGTGGCGAGTTGCGCTTGCGGAGCGGGCGGTAGGCGACGAACTCGAGGCCGAGCGCCACGAGCGCGGAGATCACCATGGCCGACGCGAAGCCCGCAATGAGGAACCCGACGACGCCGATGCCGCTCGCCTTGCTGGCGCCGAGCGCCACCAGGGCCCAGACGGCCGCGAAGCCGCCCCACATGAACACCTCGGAGTGGGCGAAGTTGATGAGGCGCAGCACGCCGTAGACGAGCGTGTAGCCGAGAGCAATCAGCGCGTAGATGGCCCCGTTGGCCAACCCGGTGATTGTGAACTCCCAGAAGTTGTTCAGGAGAAGCTGCATCAGACCTCCGTGGTGAGGGACCTGCGCGTCAGTGCGGCGGGGTCCGGGTCCGGACGGGAACACGGTAGCGGCCAGGACCCCCGTTGCCGAGAGCCCTGGCCGCTACACGTGGTGTTACTTGACTTCCTGGTCCGGAACGATCTTGCCGCCGGTGACCTTGTAGGCCCACACGTGGATGTCCGCCGGCTCGCCCTTGGCGTCGAACTTGACCTGCTTGGTGACGCCCTTCTGGTCGTAGGAGGCGATGAAGGCGTTGATGTCGGCCGACGTGGTCTTCCCAGCCTTGATGGCAGCGAGGAACACGTTGGCTGCGTCGTAGGCCTCTGCCGAGTACGTGGCCGGGTCCGAGTTGTAGGCCTTCTTGTAGGCGGCCGCGAACTCGGGTGCCTGGTCCGGCGGGAGGCACGGGCAGGTGACGATGGCGCCCTCGGCCGCCGCACCGGCGCCCTTGATGAAGCCGTCGTCCTTGACGCCGTCGCCGGCGACGAAGGTGCCGGTGAAGCCACCGTCCTTCAGCTGCTTGGCCAGCTTGCTGGCGTTGGAGTAGTAGCCGCCGTAGAAGAACGCGGTCGCACCCGAGGCCTTGGCCTTGGTCACGGTCGCGGAGAAGTCGTCCTGCTTGCCGTCGGCTGCAGTGTGGTCGGTGCCGGTGACGAGCGCTCCGAGATCACTCTTGACGATGTCGGCCAGGCCCTTGCCGTACTCGGAGGTGTCGTCCGAGACGAAGACCTTCTGCGCCTTCAGGACGTCCTTGATGTACTTCGCGGCCGCGGGGCCCTGGCTGTTGTCGTTGCCGAGGATGCGGTGGAAGGTCTTCCAGCCGTTCTCGGACAGCTTCGTCGCCGTCGCGGAGGCCGTGATGATGTTCAGGCCGGCCTTGTCGAAGATCGGGTCGGCGGCCTTGGACTCACCGGAGAAGGCGGGGCCGACGATGCCGACCAGCTTCTTGTCGGTGACGGCCTTCTGGGCCAGTCCGGGGGCAATGGACGGGTCGCCCTGGCTGTCGAACGAGGTGAGCGCGACCTTGCAGTCGGCGTTCTTCTCGTTGTACTGCTTGACGGCGAGCTCGGCACCGTTCTTGATGTTGATGCCGAGGTTGGCAGCGTCGCCGGTGAGGGCGCCGAAGAAGCCGATCTTGAGGTCACACGCCTTGGAACCGGCGTCGGAGCTGCCGCCAGTGGTTCCACCACAGGCAGTCAGCGCGAGGGCAGCGGCCACGAGTGGCGCGCCAATCTTGAACACGGAACGCAAGACTCCTCCTGAAGTCATTGGGTGCTCGCGGGCCGTACGGCGCCCACGGGTCACCCCGGTTGGGGTGTGTGCAGACTATGCCGCTGTTCCCCCTGCGGGGCAGCACATCAACCCCATGCGTGACCGTGTCGTTATCACCGCCCGGTGGCGGCTGCCGTGAACGTCGTGGCAGCGTCACCCGTCATACCCATGTCCCACGCATGTCTCACACAGTTCCCACCCATGTCCGGCCCGCATCCTCGGGCCACCCGGTCAGCCCCGCGAGGGGGCACCTCCACCGAAAGGCGCGCGCATGACCACCCCAGAAGACCACCCCGTCACCGGCCCCTCCCGCCGCACCGTGCTGGCGTCCGCCGGCCTCGCCGGAGTCGGCGTCACCGTCCTCGCCGGCTGTGGAGCCGCCGAGGACGCTGCGAGCAGCGCGGCCAGCACGGCCAAGGACGCCGCGACCAGCGCCGTCAAGGACGCCATCTCGAAGGCGACGATCCCGGTGGGGGGAGGCAAGATCTTCACCGACCAGAAGGTCGTGGTCACCCAGCCCACCTCGGGGGAGTTCAAGGCCTTCAGCGCCGTGTGCACCCATCAGGCGTGCCTGGTGACCACCGTCGCCAACGGCACCATCAACTGTGCCTGCCACGGCAGCGAGTACGACATCACCACCGGCGCGGTCAAGAAGGGACCGGCCACCAAGGCCCTTCCGGAGAAGTCCGTGGCCGTGAGTGGCGACGGGATCTCAGTCACCTGACCTTCCCCGCCAGAAGCGCAGGGCCAGGTATGCCGCGCCGTCCCGACGCGGCATACCTCGTCTCCGCGGGAAGCGGGGCTCCCGCGGGACGGGCCGTCGGTCGCCCTCCATAGAGTGGAGTCGTGGCTGACCCGTCGACCTACCGTCCGGCGCCGGGGGAGATCCCGGTCGACCCGGGTGTCTACCGGTTCCGGGACGCCGCCCAGCGCGTCATCTACGTCGGCAAGGCCAAGTCGCTGCGGCCTCGGTTGTCGTCGTACTTCCAGGACATCGCGGCCCTGCATCCGCGCACGGCCACCATGGTCACCACGGCTGCGAGCGTCGAGTGGACCGTGGTCTCGACCGAGGTCGAGGCGCTGCAGCTCGAGTACTCCTGGATCAAGGAGTACGACCCGCGGTTCAACGTCAAGTATCGCGACGACAAGTCCTACCCCTACCTCGCGGTGACGCTCGGGGAGGAGTTCCCGCGGGCGCAGGTGATGCGCGGGGCCAAGCGCAAGGGCACCCGCTACTTCGGGCCCTACGCCCATGCCTGGGCCATCCGCGAGACGCTCGACCTGCTGTTGCGGGTGTTCCCGGTACGCACCTGCTCCTCCGGGGTCTTCAAACGAGCTGGGCAGGTGGGCCGCCCGTGTCTGCTGGGCTACATCGACAAGTGCTCGGCACCGTGCGTCGGCAGGGTCAGCCCCGAGGAGCACCGCGCCATCGCCGAGGACTTCTGCGACTTCATGGCCGGCAAGACGACGCGGTTCGTCAAGCGGCTCGAGCGCGACATGGCGGCCGCGTCGAAGTCCCTGGAGTTCGAACAGGCAGCCCGGATGCGGGACGACCTCGTGGCGCTCGGCAAGGCGCTGGAGAAGTCCGCCATCGTCCTGGGCGACGGCACCGACGCCGACGTGTTCGCGCTCGAGCACGACGGGCTCGAGATCGCCGTCCAGGTGTTCCACGTGCGTGGCGGGCGGGTGCGCGGGCAGCGTGGCTGGGTCGCCGAGATGGACGACGAGACCGTGCCTGAGATCGTCGGACACCTCCTCCAGCAGGTCTACGGAGGGGAGTCCGGTGACAGCGTGCCGCGCGAGGTGCTCGTGCCGGTCCTGCCGGAGGACCCGGATGCCGTCGCGATCTGGCTCGGGTCGCTGCGCGGCTCCGCGGTCGACCTGCGCGTGCCCCAGAGGGGCGACAAGCGCACCCTGCTCGAGACCGTGCACCGCAACGCGAAGCAGTCGCTGGCCAGGCACAAGCTCGCCCGCGCCGGGGATCTCACGGCACGCAGCCAGGCACTGCAGGAGCTGCAGACCAGCCTCGACCTGGCTGATGCGCCGCTGCGCGTCGAGTGCTACGACATCAGCCACATCCAGGGCTCCCAGGTCGTCGGGTCGATGGTCGTCTTCGAGGACGGGCTGGCCCGCAAGTCCGAGTACCGCCGGTTCGTCATCCGTGGCGAGCAGGTGGACGACACCGCGGCGATGGACGAGGTGCTGACCCGGCGGTTCCAGCGCTACCTCGAGGAGCGCGACCAGGCCACCGACGTCGAGCTCGGCCCCGATCCGGAGAACGGTCCCGAGCGGATCGACCCCGACACCGGCAAGCCGAAGAAGTTCGCGTACCCGCCCAACCTCGTCGTCGTCGACGGCGGCCTGCCCCAGGTCAACGCCGCCCAGGCGGCCCTGACGGCGCTGGGCATCGACGACGTCGCCGTCGTCGGGCTCGCCAAGCGGCTCGAGGAGGTCTGGGTGCCCGGCCAGGACTACCCCGTCATCCTGCCGCGGACCAGTGAGGGCCTCTACCTGCTGCAGCGGGTCCGCGACGAGGCCCACCGCTTTGCCATCACCTTCCACCGCCAGCGCCGGTCCAAGGCCATGACCACGAGCGTCCTGGACGGTGTCCCCGGACTCGGGGAGACGCGACGCAAGGCCCTGCTGCGTCATTTCGGCTCGGTGAAGAAGGTTCGCGCGGCGACGGCCGACGAGCTGCAGGAAGTTTCCGGCATCGGACCTGCGCTGGCAGCCACGATTGCGGCAGAGTTGGCCACCGCAGACACGGCCGCACCCGCCGTCAACCTGATGACCGGAGAGATCCTCGACGGTGACTGAGCGCGATGAGCTAGGAGACGGGGCAGGGATGACCGACGAGGACCGCGCGGCACCTGGGGCAGCGGTGCCGGACGCAGGAGCCCCGGACGCCGCCGACTCGGGCGACAAGCGCGACCAGGCTGAGCTCGTCATCGTGACCGGCATGAGTGGAGCCGGGCGGTCCACGACCGCCAACGTGCTCGAGGACTCCGGCTGGTACGTCGTCGACAACCTGCCGCCACACCTGCTCGTCTCGCTGGCCGACCTCGCCAACGAGGCACCGCGTCGGGCGGGTCTGCCGCGCCTTGCGGCCGTGGTGGATGTCCGCGCCCGCGGGTTCTTCGACCACCTCCAGACCGCGCTCGACGAGCTGCGCGACCGCGGGTGGCGACCCAACCTGGTCTTCCTGGACGCCACCGACGAGGCGATCGTGCGCCGCTTCGAGTCCGTGCGCCGACCGCACCCTCTCCAAGGCCAGGGCCGGCTGCTGGACGGCATCACCCGCGAGCGCGCCATGCTGGCCGACCTGCGGGCCCGCGCCGACGTCGTCATCGACACGTCCGGCCTGAACGTCCACCAGCTCGCCAAGAAGGTCCACCCGGTCTTCTCCGGCGACATCGGCCACAAGGTCCGCATCGCGGTGATGTCGTTCGGCTTCAAGTACGGCGTGCCGCTCGACGCCGACTTCGTCTTCGACATGCGGTTCCTGCCCAACCCGTTCTGGATCCCCGAGCTGCGCAACTTCACCGGGCAGGACGCGCCGGTGGCCGAGTTCGTCATGGCCCAGGAGGGGGCTCCGGAGTTCGTCGACCGGGTCGTCGCACTCATGGACCCGGTGACCGAGGGCTACATCCGCGAGGGTCGCCGGTACGTCACCGTCGCGGTGGGCTGCACCGGCGGCAAGCACCGCTCCGTCGCCGTGGCCGAGGCGCTGCGGACCCGGCTCAGCAGCGACGACATCGCGACGTTCGTCGTGCACCGCGACCTGGGGCAGGAATAGTGAGTCTGACAGCGCAGCGAGCACACGAGCGAGGCACGAGCGAGGCGCGGGGCAAGCGCGGAAGCGAGCAGTTGTCATGACCGGCCCCGCGGTGGTCGCGCTCGGCGGTGGACACGGACTCGCCGCATCGCTCGAGGCACTCAAGCTGGTCTGTGACGACATCACCGCGGTGGTCACCGTCGCCGACAACGGTGGGTCTTCCGGACGGCTTCGCGACGAGTTCGACGTGCTGCCGCCCGGTGACCTGCGGATGGCCCTGACCGCGCTCTGCGACGACACGGAGTGGGGCCACACCTGGCGAGACGTCCTGCAGCACCGGTTCCGCGGCAACGGGCAGCTGGGCGGCCACGCCCTCGGCAACCTGCTGATCACCGCACTGTGGGACCTGCACCACGACCCGGTCATCGGGCTCGACCTCGTTGGTCGACTCCTCAACGCCCGGGGCCGGGTGCTGCCCATGGCCGCCGTGCCACTCGAGATCACCGCCCGGGTACGTGGCCTGGACCCGGCCGACACCCGGGCTCTCTCGACCCTGCGCGGCCAGGTGGCGGTCGCCACGACCAAGGGGACCGTGCTCAGCATCGCCCTCGAGCCGGCTGATCCCCCCTCGGCACCCGAGACCGTGGCGGCGGTGCGTGAGGCCGACTGGGTGATCCTCGGGCCGGGGTCGTGGTTCACCTCGGTGATGCCGCACCTCATGGTGCCGGGTCTGCGCGACGCGCTCCATGACACGACCGCCCGGCGGTTGCTGACCCTCAACCTGGAGCACTCCGGCGAGACGGCCGGCTTCACGGCCGCCCGCCAGCTGGAGGCGCTCGTGGACCACGCGCCGCGAATGCGGCTGGACGCCGTCCTGGCCGACCCCAGTGCCGTCGACGATGAGGCAGGATTGCGCACGGCCGCCGCGCGACTCGGTGCAGAGCTGGTGCTTGCACCAGTGGCGCAACGCGGCGCACCGGGGCACCATGACTCGCTCAGGCTGGCGGCGGCATACCGTGACCTGTTCGGCTGAGGGCGGACATGGTTGAGTCTGACGCGAGACCACGTCAGCGCCTCCGGGCGCCGACGAACCAGGGGAGACAGCACAGCATGGGAGCAGAGCCCACCAGTGCACGACGGCGAGATGGCAGGATGAACCAATGGCAATGACGGCGCGGGTCAAGGACGAGCTCAGCAGACTCGACGTCACGAAGCCCTGCTGCCGCAAGTCGGAGGTGGCCGCGACGCTGCGGTTCGCTGGCGGCCTGCACATCGTGGGGGGACGGATCGTCGTCGAGGCCGAGCTCGACACGGCGAACGCCGCCCGACGGCTCCGCAAGAACATCAGCGACCTGTACGGCCACCCCTCGGAGGTGCTGGTCCTCGCAGCCGGCGGTCTGCGCAAGGGCAGCCGCTACGTCGTCCGGGTGGTCCAGGACGGCGAGGCCCTGGCCCGGCAGACCGGGCTGATCGACGCCCGGGGGCGTCCGGTGCGGGGCCTGCCACCCAAGGTGGTCAGCGCCTCCGCCTGTGACGCCGAAGCAGCCTGGCGCGGTGCCTTCATCGCCCACGGCTCGCTGACCGAGCCCGGCCGATCCTCTGCTCTCGAGGTCACGTGCCCGGGGCCTGAGGCGGCCCTCGCCCTCGTCGGAGCGGCTCGTCGCCTCGGCATCCAGGCCAAGGCACGCGAGGTGCGCGGCGTCGACCGGGTCGTCATCCGCGACGGCGATGCCATCGGGGCGATGCTCACCCGACTGGGCGCGCACGACGCGGTCATGGCGTGGGAGGAGCGGCGGATGCGCCGCGAGGTCCGGGCCACGGCCAACCGGCTGGCCAACTTCGACGACGCCAACCTGCGCCGCTCGGCGCGCGCCGCCGTCGCGGCCGGCGCCAGGGTGCACCGCGCCATGGAGATCCTCGGCGACGAGATCCCCGACCACCTCAAGGAGGCCGGGGCGCTGCGGTTGGAGCACAAGCAGGCCTCGCTCGAGGAGCTCGGCCAACTTGCCCAGCCACCGATGACCAAGGACGCCGTGGCAGGGCGGATCCGGCGCCTGCTGGCGATGGCCGACAAGCGGGCCCAGGACCTCGGCATCCCGGGTACCGAGGCCAACCTCACGCCCGACATGCTCGACGCCTGATCGACCCATGACCGACGCACGCCAGCGCCTGACTCGGAGCGGGGACAACGCATGACGAGGATCGCCGTCGTCGGAACCGGGTACGTCGGACTCTCCATGGCGGTCCTGCTCGGCCAGCGACACGACGTCGTGGCCCTCGACATCGACGCGGCCCGCGTCGACCTGCTGAGCTCGGGCCGCAGCCCCATCGCGGACCCCGAGATCGAGACGTTCCTCGCCCACCATCAGCTGACGCTGACCTTCACGACCGACCCGGCCACGGCCTACGCCGGCGCCGAGTTCGTCATCATCGCGACACCGACCGACTACGACCCCGTGACCAACTACTTCGACACCTCGACCGTGGAGAAGGTCGCGGCCGACGTGGTGGCTGCCAACCCGACCGCCGTGATGGTCGTGAAGTCCACGGTCCCGGTCGGCTTCACCGAGGACCTCTCGCAGCGACTCGGCACCGACAACCTGCTGTTCAGTCCAGAGTTCCTCCGCGAGGGCAAGGCGCTGTGGGACAGCCTGCACCCTTCCCGGATCGTCGTGGGCGAGCGCAGTGACCGCGGGCAGGCGTTCGCCGACCTGCTGCGGGAGGGGTCCGAGGAGCCGGACGTCCCCGTGCTGCTCACCGACAGCACCGAGGCCGAGGCCGTCAAGCTGTTCGCCAACACCTATCTCGCCATGCGCGTCGCCTTCTTCAACGAGCTCGACACCTTCGCAGTGACCCACGGACTCGACCCCCGCCAGATCATCGAGGGGGTCGGGCTCGACCCGAGGATCGGCCCTGGTTACAACAACCCCTCGTTCGGCTACGGCGGGTACTGCCTGCCCAAGGACACCAAGCAGCTGCTGGCCAACTACCAGAACGTGCCCCAGTCGCTCATCGAGGCGATCGTCACGGCCAACACCACCCGCAAGGACTTCGTGGCGACCGACATCCTGCGTCGCCACCCCCGCATCGTCGGCATCCACCGCCTGATCATGAAGTCCGGCTCCGACAACTTCCGGTCGAGCAGCGTCCAGGGGATCATGAAGCGGATCAAGGCCAAGGGTGTGGAGGTCGTGGTCTACGAGCCCGCGCTGGCCGATGACCACTTCTTCGGCTCACGGGTGATCCGCGACCTCGCCGAGTTCACCGAGGTGGCCGACGTCATCGTCGCCAACCGGATGGTCGGCGAGCTCACGCCGGTGGCCGACAAGGTCTACACCCGAGACCTCTTCGGCGGCGACTACTGACCTGCTCCTGAGCCCTGGGCGAGGGGGCGACGTTACCGGCCCGTACGCCGGACCGCCGTGACTCCCGGCGGCCCCGCTCGCTAGGCTCGGGCCCGAGCATTTCCGCGCCGCGCCACGCGGCATACCGTCCCCATCTGAGAAGGACTTGGCATCGTGACTGTTCGCGTAGGTATCAACGGCTTCGGCCGCATCGGCCGCAACTTCTTCCGCGCCATCGAGGCGTCGGGAGCCGACATCGAGGTCGTGGCCACCAACGACCTGATGGACAACAAGACGCTGGCGCACCTGCTCAAGTACGACTCGATCCTCGGCCGCTTCCCCGGTGAGGTGACCTACGACGACACCTCGATCACCGCCGGTGGCAAGACGTTCAAGGTCTTCGAGGAGCGCGACCCGGCCAAGATCGACTGGGCCTCTGTCGGCGCCGACATCGTCGTGGAGTCGACCGGCTTCTTCACCGACGCGACCAAGGCCAAGGCGCACATCGACGGCGGCGCCAAGAAGGTCATCATCTCCGCGCCGGCGTCCAACGAGGACATCACCATCGTCATGGGCGTCAACGACGACCAGTACGACGCGGCCAAGCACACCATCATCTCCAACGCGTCCTGCACGACGAACTGCCTCGGCCCGATGGCCAAGGTCCTCAACGACGAGTTCGGCATCGTCAAGGGCCTGATGACGACCATCCACGCCTACACCCAGGACCAGAACCTCCAGGACGCCCCGCACAAGGACCTGCGTCGCGCCCGGGCCGCAGCGCTCAACATCGTGCCCACCTCGACCGGCGCGGCCAAGGCCATCGGCCTCGTGCTGCCCGAGCTCAAGGGCAAGCTCGACGGGTTCGCGCTGCGCGTCCCGATCGCCACCGGTTCGGCGACCGACCTCACCTTCGAGGCGGGCCGCGAGACGACCGCCGAAGAGGTGAACGCCGCAGTCAAGGCCGCCGCCGAGGGCCCGCTCAAGGGCATCCTCGTCTACACCGAGGACGCCATCGTCTCCAAGGACATCGAGACCGACCCGGCCTCGTGCATCTTCGACGCAGGCCTGACCAAGGTCATCGGCAACCAGGTGAAGGTCATCGGCTGGTACGACAACGAGTGGGGCTACTCCAACCGCCTCGCCGACCTCGTGGTCCTCGTCGGCCAGACGCTCTGACCCGGGTCGAGCCACAGCTGATGCACTCGATCTCCGAGCTGGGCGACCTGCGCGGCAAGCGCGTCCTCGTCCGGTCAGACCTCAACGTGCCCCTGGACGGGACGACGATCACCGACGACGGGCGCATCCGCGCGTCGGCGCCCACCATCGCGTCGCTGTCCGAGGCGGGTGCCCGCGTCATCGTGTGCGCCCACCTCGGTCGGCCCAAGGGCGCGCCCGAGGACAAGTACTCGCTGGCTCCGGTGGCTGTTCGCCTCGGCGAGGTCCTCGGCCGCGACGTCACGTTCGCCAGCGACACGGTGGGCGACAGCGCCAAGGCGGCGGTCCAGGCGGCCGGGGACGGCGACGTCGTGCTGCTGGAGAACCTCCGGTTCAACCCGGGAGAGACGGCCAAGACCGACGACGAGCGCGCCGAGTTCGCGCGCCAGCTCGCCGGGCTGGCCGACGTCTTCGTCTCCGACGGCTTCGGTGTAGTGCACCGCAAGCAGGCCAGCGTCTACGACGTCGCGCGGCTGCTGCCGTCGGCCGTGGGCGGGCTCGTCGAGACAGAGGTCGGCGTCCTGAAGCGCCTCACCGAGGACCCGGAGCGTCCGTATGCCGTGGTGCTCGGTGGTGCGAAGGTCTCCGACAAGCTCGGCGTCATCGACAACCTGCTCCAGACGGCCGATCGCCTCCTCATCGGAGGTGGCATGGTCTTCACCTTCCTCGCCGCCCAGGACTACGAGGTGGGCAAGAGCCTGCTCGAGGCCGACCAGCTCGACCAGGTCAAGGGCTACCTCGAGCAGGCCAAGGAGCGTGGCGTCGAGATCGTCCTCCCGGTCGACATCGTCGCCGCCACCGAGTTCTCGGCCGACGCCGAGCGCGACGTGGTGCCCGCCGGCGCGATCCCCGCCGACCGCATGGGGCTCGACATCGGGCCCGAGTCCGGGGTGCTGTTCGCCGAGAAGCTCAAGGACTGCAAGACGGTCTTCTGGAACGGCCCGATGGGTGCGTTCGAGATGGAGCCGTATGCCGCGGGCACGGCTGCGGTGGCCGCGGCCCTGGTCGAGGCGACCGAGAAGGGGGCCCTCACCGTCATCGGTGGTGGCGACTCCGCGGCTGCCGTGCGCCAGCTCGGCTTCGACGACGACCAGTTCGGGCACATCTCGACCGGCGGTGGCGCGAGCCTGGAGTACCTCGAGGGCAAGGAGCTCCCGGGGCTCACCGTGCTCGACGAGACCACCGCCTGACCCAGCACGACCAAGACCCTTCGGTGGGGGCGGGGGGGGCGGCCTCGACCACCTGCAGGCCACCCACCTCGTGCAGAAGCTCGACTGGACCCTGCGCGACGGCCGGCACGACTTCGCCGCGGTCGAGGTCGCGGTGCTGCCACCGTTCACCGACCTGCGGTCCGTTCAGACCCTGATCGACGGCGACCGGCTCCAGCTGGTCTTCGGGGCCCAGGACCTGTCGAAGCACGACTCCGGGGCCTACACGGGCGAGATCTCCGGTGCCTTCCTCGCCAAGCTCGGCTGCACGTACGTGCTGGCCGGCCACAGCGAGCGGCGTGAGTACCACCAGGAGTCCGAGGACGTCGTCAACGCCAAGGTCAAGGCGGCCTACCGGCACGGCCTGACCCCCATCTTCTGCGTCGGCGAGCACCTCGAGGTGCGCCAGGAGGGGACTCACCTCGCGCACGTCCTCATGCAGCTCGAGGCGGGCCTGGCCGATGTCACGGCCGAGCAGGCCAAGACCATCGTCATCGCCTACGAGCCGGTGTGGGCCATCGGCACCGGTGAGGTCGCCACGCCGCAGGATGCACAGGAGGTCTGCGCCGCGATCCGCACCAAGCTGGCGGAGTTGTACTCCGGCGACCTGGCCGATGGGGTGCGCGTGCTGTACGGCGGATCGGTGAAGGCGAACAACGTCGCGGCGATCATGTCCCAGGAGGACGTCGACGGCGCGCTCGTGGGTGGCGCGTCGATCGACCCGGCCGAGTTCGCCTCGATCTGCCGCTACCGCGACCACCTGGCCACTGCCTGAGCGGCCAGCAGGTATCCTGAACCTTGCTGCCTTTTCGGCAGCACCAACTGACGTCGACTCGAGATGGGTGCTCCGTGGAAGCCGTACGTATTGGCCTGCAGGTACTGCTGGTCATCGGTGGTCTGTTCCTGACGCTGCTGGTCCTGCTCCACAAGGGCAAGGGCGGCGGTCTGTCCGACATGTTCGGTGGCGGCATGTCCACCTCACTGGGGTCCTCCTCGGTGGCCGAGCGGAACCTCGACCGGTTCACCGTGGCCGTGGGTGTCATCTGGTTCGCCTGCATCGTGGGGATCGGTCTCATCGACCGGTTCTCCGCCTGAGCTCCCGACCGGCAGCTCGACCCGACCACGAACTGACCGCGCGTCACTGACCCACTCACAGACCAGCTCTCCCCGACCAGACTCTCCCTGACCAGACTCTCCCTGACCAGACAAGGACCTTTCGCACATGGCAGGTGGCAACGCAATCCGAGGCAGCCGAGTCGGCGCCGGCCCGATGGGCGAGGCCGAACGCGGCGAGGCCGCACCCCGCGTCTTCGTGTCCTACTGGTGCGCCAACGGCCACCAGACCCGACCGAGCTTCGCGGAGGAGCCGGGCCTGGCCGTCCCCGAGACCTGGGACTGCCCGCGCTGCGGGTTCCCCGCGGGTCAGGACGAGGCCAACCCGCCGGCCCCGCCGAAGGTCGAGCCCTACAAGACGCACCTGGCCTACGTGAAGGAGCGTCGCTCCGACGCCGACGGCAAGGCCATCCTCGACGAGGCCCTCGCCACGCTGCGGGAGCGCAAGCTCATCCAGTAGCAACAGACACAGACGAAGGGCTGCTCCCGGTCATCGGGAGCAGCCCTTCGTCATGTGGTCGAACTCAGGTGGGGAGGTCGGTCGCAGAGTCCGCGTCGACGAGCCAGATCGTCTCGCGTAGGCCGCGCACCTGCGCCGCGCTGGACAGCTCTGGCCCAGCCCCCTCGACTCCGTTGCGCACCGCCTCGGCCTTGTCCGCGCCGGCCACCAGGAACCACACGCGGTCGGACCGGCTGAGGCACTCGAAGGTGAGCGACACACGGTCCGGAGGTGGCTTGGGCGAGTCGTGCACGGCGACGGCGATTGCCTCGGTGGTCAGCTGGGCGGGATGCCCGGGAAAGAGCGATGCGACGTGGCCGTCGGGACCGACGCCGAGGATCATGATGTCGAACTCGCCCCCACCACTGCCACGCACCGCTGCCGAGTACCGCTCCGCGCTGTCCTCGACCGAGTCGCTGGCGTCAGGCCCGGCGACGCGGTGGACCTTGGCCTGGTCGAGCCCGAGGCGGTCCAGCCCAGCGGCATCGTTCTGGGTGTCGTTGCGGTCGGCGTCCCCGGCGGGCAGGTAGCGCTCGTCTCCCCACCACACCGAGACCCTCGACCAGTCGACCGCCGTGTGGGCCGGCACCTGGAGGATCGAGGCGATGATCGCCGAGCCGAGCGAGCCACCCGTCAGCGACACGTGGGGTGCGCGTCCGGCGGCCTGCAGGTCGAGCAGGGCCGTGACGAGCCGCGCGGCGCCGGCGTCGGCCACCGCCTGCTTGTCGGGGTGGACGACCACAAGCGCCGCGGCGCTCATGCCTTGCCTGACTTGACGCCCGTCGAGGACTTGACGGCCTTCGCCGGCTTGGCGGCCTTGGCCGCCTTCGCCTTGCTGGTGGTGCCGGAAGTCGTGGCCTTGGCGAGCTTGCGGGCCGCTGCCTTCTTGACGACAGCCGTGTCGGACGTGGACGCCGGGGTCGCTGCCTGGACCATCTCCGAGCTGGCTGTCTTGGCACTGGCTCGGGCGATCCTGCGTGACTCGCGCTCGGCCTCCTTGACCGAGGGCGCCTCGCCCTCGCGGACGGCCTCGCTGGCGGTCACCGTCTTGGTGCCGATCCGTGCGAGCCCGCTGCGGATCGCCTCCTCGTAGATCTCGTCCGGGTCGAGCCGACGCAGCTCGTCGGCCAGGCATTCGGCGGTGGCACGGCGGGCCAGGGAGATGCGTCGGACGGGTTGCCCGGGCTGGCTCAGCGTGGCGATGGCGCCGTCGGGTCGGACCAGGTCGATGGCGCCGCTGCGGCGCTCGAGCCGGACGCTGACCATGCCGGTGCCCGAACGTGAGCGAGCCCGGCGGACCGGACAGCGCAGCGTCTGGGCGAGCCAGGCGGCCAGCAGGTCCGTCGACGGGGAGTCCGAGCCGCCGGTCACGGTTGCCTCGGTCACCGGCTCGAACGGTGGCTGGTCCATCGCGGCGGCGAGCAGTCCCCGCCAGAGGGTCACGCGCGTCCAGGCCAGGTCGGTGTCGCCCCGGGTGTAGGTGCCAGCCCGTGCCTGGAGCGCGGACCGCGGGTGCTTGGCCTCTGCGGCATCGGTGATGCGCCGCTGGGCCATCGAACCGATCGGGTCCTGCGCCAGGTGCGTGGGGGCATCGGTGGGCCACCAGGCCACGACGGGAGAGTCGGGCAGCAGCAGGGGGATGACGACGCTGCGCCCATGGTCGGTCAGGGCACCGTAGAGCCGGAGCACCACGACCTCGCTGGCTCCCGCGTCGCCGCCCACGCGGATCTGGGCGTCGATGCGCGACTGGCCACGCTTGTTGCCGATGACCACGGCGATGATCCGGCACGGGTGCTGCCGGCTGGCGTCGTTGGCGGCCTGGATGGCCTCCTCGGCATCCTGCTCGTCGACGACGATCAGCAGGGTGAGGACGCGACCCAGGGCCATCGCCCCGGTGTCCTGGCGCAGGGCGACCAGCTTCTTGCTGATCGCGACGGTGCTGGTGCTGGGCAGGTCGACGATCACCGGGGTCCCCGATCAGTGTCGGAGGAGCGCAGCGGGGGAGAACTGTGTGGGGTGCTCATGGCATCCTCCAGACACGGCCGTCACGGTGCATCATCTCGTCGGCAGTGGCCGGACCCCAACCACCGGCGACGTAGGGCTCGACCGTGCTGCGCTGTTTGGCCCAGTAGGCCTCGACCGGGTCGAGGATCTCCCAGGAGAGCTCGACCTCCTCGTGCCGAGGGAACAGCGGCGGGTCCCCGAGCAGCACGTCGAGGATGAGGCGCTCGTAGGCCTCCGGACTGGACTCGGTGAAGGCACGGCCGTAGCCGAAGTCCATGGTCACGTCGCGCACCTCCATCTGGGCCCCCGGCACCTTGGCGCCGAACCGCATCGTGATGCCTTCGTCGGGCTGGACGCGGATGACGATGGCGTTCTGGCCGAGCTCCTCGGTCGCGGTGTCGTTGAACGGCAGGTGCGGCGCCTTCTTGAAGACGACGGCGATCTCCGTGACCCGTTTGCCGAGCCGCTTGCCGGTGCGCAGGTAGAACGGGACGCCGGCCCAACGGCGGGAGTCGATCTCGACCTTCATGGCGGCATACGTCTCGGTGCGCGACTCCTTGGCGACACCGTCCTCGTCGAGGTAGCCGATGACCTGCTCGCCGCCCTGCCACCCGCCTGCGTACTGGCCGCGGGCGGTGGACTTGCCGAGGTCCTTGGGGTGCCGCACCGCCGAGAGCACCTTTTCCTTCTCGGAGCGGAGGTGCTCCGCCGCGAACGAGACCGGCTCCTCCATCGCGGTCAGGGCGAGGAGCTGGAGCAGGTGGTTCTGGATCACGTCGCGGGCCGCGCCGATGCCGTCGTAGTAGCCGGCCCGTCCACCGATGCCGATGTCCTCGGCCATGGTGATCTGCACGTGGTCGACGTAGTTGGCGTTCCAGACCGGTTCGAACATCTGGTTGGCGAAGCGCAGGGCCAGCAGGTTCTGGACGGTCTCCTTGCCGAGGTAGTGGTCGATGCGGAACACCGCGTCAGGCGGGAAGACACCCTCGACGATGTCGTTGAGCTCGCGTGCGCTCGTGAGGTCGTGGCCGAAGGGCTTCTCGATGACCACGCGACGCCACGCGTCCGCCTCGGGCTTGCTCAGCCCGGACCGCTCGAGCTGTTCGCACACGACGGAGAAGGACGACGGCGGGATCGACAGGTAGAACGCGAGGTTGCCACCGGTGCCGCGCTCGTGCTCGAGGTTCTTGACCGTCTGGGCGAGCAGGTCGAAGGACGTCGGGTCGTCGAAAGTGCCTGGCACAAAACGGAATCCCTCGGCCAGGTTGCGCCACACGCTCTCGCGGAACGGTGTGCGGGCGTGCTGCTTGACCGCGTCGTAGACGATCTTGCCGAAGTCCTGGTCCGCCCAGTCGCGACGGGCGAAACCGACGAGCGAGAAGCCCGGAGGAAGCAGCCCACGATTCGCCAGGTCGTAGATCGCCGGCATGAGCTTCTTGCGCGCGAGGTCCCCGGTGACGCCGAAGAGGACCAGGCCGCAGGGGCCGGCGATGCGGGGGAGTCGCTTGTCACGAGGATCGCGCAGGGGGTTGCTGTCCTGCGTCACCCGCGTTGGGCTCATGTGGTGCCTTCCGATGGGGCCAGCGAGGGAGCCAGTTCCGTGAGGGCTTGGGTGACCTGCGCCACGCCGGCGTCGTGCTCGGTCAGGTGCAGCAGCAGCACCGGACGACCGTGCTCGGCGAGGACCTGGGCGTCGCCGGCGGCCTGGGAGGCGATGAAGTCACCCAGGCTGAACTCGCGTCCGGGGATCGCCAGGTCCTCGTGCGGTGCGGTCGTGATCTGGAGGTAGACGCCGGTCGCCGGCCCACCCTTGTGGAACTGACCGGTCGAGTGCAGGAAACGGGGACCCCACCCGAACGTCGTGGGACGTCCGGTATGCCGTGCCAGGCCGGGGCGCACGTCGGCGAGGGCCGCGTCCGTGAGCCGGTCGAGGTAGGCCATCACCGCGACGTAGCCGTGCTCGGGGTCGAGCTGGTCGAACAGTGCGGTGAGGGCCTCGGGGACGGTCCTGGCGCCGCCGAGCCATTCGCCGCCGAGGGAGCGGATCTCCACTGCTCGTTCGGTGGCGGCGGGAGCCTCGGCGCTGCCGATGCCCTGGTCCAGCAGCGCACGGGCCGCCTTCTTGGCGCTCTCCACATCGGGCTGGTCGAACGGGTTGATGCCGAGCAACCGTCCGGCGGCGGCGGTCGCCACCTCCCACAGGAGGAGCTGGGCCCCGAGCGGGCCGCTGACGGCGACCTCGGAGCGGCTGGCGTCGGCCTCGCCCTGGGGATCTGCTCCAAGGGTGAGATCGTCGTCGGAGTCACCGACCAGCCGGGCGACGGTGACATCACGCGCCGGCCAGGCCACCTCGGGGTCGGAGTCGCCACCGACGACGACGGGCAGGATGCCGGTGCCCTGTTTGCCGGTGCTCTCGGCGATGAGCTGCTCCGCCCAGTCGGCGAAGCCCACGATGCCCGACCCGTCGTCGACGATGACGAACTTGTCGCGCAGGGGATCGGTGCCCGCCATGGCGGCGGCCAGGCGCAGGCCGGGGTTGGCGTCGTCGTCGGCGCTGAGCACGTCGGCCACGGCTTCGGCATCGTCGAGCAACACCTCGATGTCAGCTCCGGCGAGGCCGGAGGGAACCAGGCCGAAGGCCGTCAGCGCCGAGTAGCGACCGCCGACGTTGGGGTCGGCGTTGATGACCCGGTAGCCGCTGGCGCGCGACTCCTCGTCGAGCGGGCTGCCCGGGTCCGTCACGATGACGATCCTCGTGGTCGGGTCGATGCCCTTCTCCGCGAACGCCGCCTGGAACACGCGGCGCTGCGAGTCCGTCTCCACGGTCGATCCCGACTTGCTGGAGACGACAACGACAGTCCGTTCCAGGTCGGTGATCGCGGCCCGCACCATGTCGGGCTGGGAGGAGTCGAGGACGACGAGGTCGACGCCCGCCGTCGCACAGATCACCTCAGGGGCAAGGGACGAACCACCCATGCCACACAGGACCACCCGGTCCACGCCCTCACCGCGGAGCTGCTCGCGCAACGCCGCGATCTCCCCGAGCAGAGGCCGGGACGACCGGGGCAGGTTGACCCAGGACAGGCGGATCGCCGACTCGGACTCGGCTTCCGGCCCCCAGAGAGTCGCGTCCTGGGCGAAGAGCTTGCTCGCGAACTGGACCCCGACGAGGTCGGCCACCTTGGTGGCGATGGCATCGGCAGCGGCGCCTGATGCCACCACGCCGAGTGAGCTCACTGGTCGCCCTTGCCAGACTGCTCCACGTCGGCACGAGCGAGGTCGAGGTCGGACTGTGCCTCGTCCAGCAGCTCGCCCCAGGAGACCTCGAACTTGTCGACGCCCTCGCGCTCGAGCTGGGCGGTCACGTCGGCGTAGGAGATCCCGAGGCCCTCCAAGGCGTCCAGCACCCCACCAGCGTCCTGGTAGGTGCCGGTGACGGTGTCACCGGTGACCTCGCCGTGGTCGATGACCGCGTCCAGGGTCTTCTCGGGCATCGTGTTGACGGTGTTGGGGGCCACCAGCTCGGTGACGTAGAGGGTGTCGGAGTAGGCCGGGTCCTTCACGCCGGTCGAGGCCCACAGGGGGCGCTGGGCGTTGGCGCCGTCGTCGGCGAGGTTCTTCCAGCGCGGGGTCGCGAAGACCTCCTCGAAGGCCTGGTAGGCCAGGCGGGCGTTGGCCACGGCGGCCTTGCCCTTGAGGGCCTTGGCCTCGTCGGTACCGATGGCGTCGAGCCGCTTGTCCACCTCGGTGTCCACCCTCGACACGAAGAAGGACGCGACCGAGTGGATCTGCGACAGGTCCTTGCCGCCCTCACGAGCCTGCTCGAGCCCGGTGAGGAAGGCGTTCATCACCCCGCGGTAGCGGTCGAGCGAGAAGATCAGGGTCACGTTGACGCTGATGCCCTCGGCCAGGGTCTGGGAGATGGCCGGCAGCCCCTCGACGGTGGCCGGTATCTTGATGAGGACGTTCGGGCGGTCGACGGCGGCGTAGAGCTCCTTGGCCTGGTCCACCGTCTTGGCGGTCTCGTGGGCCAGCCGCGGGTCGACCTCGATCGACACGCGGCCGTCGACGCCGTTGGTCGAGTCGTACAGCGGACGCAGGATGTCGCAGGCGTTGCGGACGTCCTCGGTCGTCAGGCCGAACACCGTCTCGTCGACCGTCTTGCCCTGGGCGGCGTACGTGCGCAGGTCGGCGTCGTAGCGGTCTCCCTTGGCCAGCGCGGCCTGGAAGATCGAGGGGTTCGTGGTGACCCCCACGACGCCCTTGGTGTCGATGAGCTCCTGGAGGTTGCCGGTCTCGAGGCGCTCGCGGGACAGGTCGTCGAGCCAGACGGAGACGCCGTTGTCGGCAAGGGCCTTGAGTGCTGCGTTGTCAGTCATTTCTGTTCACTTTCCCTTGACGGTCTTGAGGGACTTCTTGGCCGCCGCCACGACAGCGGCAGGAGTGAAACCGAACTCGCGAAAGAGGGTCGCCGCATCTGCGGAGGCGCCGAAGTGGTCGATCCCGATGATCTCGCCGGCGTCGCCGACGATGTCGCGCCAGCCCTGCGGCACGCCCGCCTCGACGGAGACCCGGGCCTTGACGGCTGCGGGCAGGACCTTCTCGCGGTAGGCCGGGGTCTGCTCGTCGAACCACTCACGGCAGGGCATCGAGACGACGCGAGTCGCGACACCCGACTCCTCCAGCGTCTCGCGAGCGGAGACAGCCAGCTGCACCTCGGAGCCGGTCGCGACGAGGATGACGTCGGGGGTGGCCTTGCTCGACTCGAAGAGGATGTAGGCGCCCTTGGCCACCCCACTGACCTTGCCGGCCACCGTGCGGTCGACGATCGGCAGGTTCTGGCGACTGAGCGCCAAACCGGCCGGCCGCTTGTTCTTGAGGACGGCGACCCAGGCGGCGGCCGTCTCGTTGGCGTCCGCCGGCCGCACCACGTCGAAGGACGGGATGGCGCGCAGCGCCGCAAGGTGCTCGATCGGCTGGTGGGTCGGACCGTCCTCGCCGAGCCCGATGGAGTCGTGGGTCCAGACGAAGGTCACTGGCGCCTGCTGGATCGCGGCGAGCCGCACGGCGGGGCGCATGTAGTCGGAGAAGACGAGGAAGGTGCCGCCATAGGGGCGGGTCAGGCCCTCGAGGGCGATGCCGTTGAGGATCAGCCCCATCCCGAACTCGCGGATGCCGAAGTGCAAGGTCCGTCCGTAGGGACCGCCGGACCACTCGCGGGTCTGCTTCGACTTGGGGATGAACGAGGGCTGCCCGTCCATCGTGGTGTTGTTGGACTCGGCGAGGTCCGCCGACCCACCCCAGAGCTCGGGGACCGCGTCGGCCAGGGCGCCGAGGACCTTGCCCGAGGCGGCTCGCGTCGCGATGCCCTTGGGGTCTGCCGCGAAGGTCGGCACGGCCTTCTCGAACCCGTCGGGCAGGTCACCCGCGACAAGCCGGTCGAGCAGGGCCGCCCGCTCGGGCTGGGCCTTGCGCCACGCGGCATACCCCTTGTCCCACGCCTTGTGGGCGGCCTTGCCACGCGCCCCGACCTTGCGGGTGTGGGAGATCAGCGGGCGAGGGACCTCGAAGGTCTTGGCCGGGTCGAAGCCGAGCAGCTCCTTGGTGGCGGCGATCTCGGGGTCGCCGAGGGCCGAGCCGTGCGACTTGCCGGTGTCCTGCTTGGTCGGTGCGGGCCAGGCGATGATGGTGCGGAGCACCACGAACGTGGGCTTCCTGGACGTGCGGCTCTTCTCCAGGGTGGCGAGCAGCTGGTCGACGTTCTCGACGTAACCACCGCTGGTGCCGTCACCACGCCAGTCGATCGTGACGACGTTCCAGCCGTAGGCCTCGTAGCGCTTGCCGACGTCCTCGGAGAAGGAGATCTCGGTCTTGTCCTCGATGGAGATGGTGTTCTGGTCGTAGATGACGGTGAGGTTGCCGAGCTCCTGGTGGCCGGCCAGCGCTGACGCCTCGTGGCTGACGCCCTCCATGATGTCGCCGTCGGACGCCATCACCCAGATGTGGTGGTCGAACGGGCTGGTCCCGGGCTTTGCGTCCGGGTCGAACAGGCCGCGCTGGCGACGCTGTGCCATCGCCATGCCGACGGCCGAGGCGAGGCCGGAACCCAGCGGGCCAGTGGTGATCTCGACCCCCTTGGTGTGGTGCACCTCCGGGTGGCCGGGCGTCAGCGAACCCCAGGTGCGCAGCGCCTTGAGGTCGTCGAGCTCGAGGCCGTAGCCGGACAGGTAGAGCTGGATGTACTGAGTGAGGCTCGAGTGGCCACAGGACAGCACGAACCGGTCGCGGCCGAGCCAGTGCGGATCGGACGGGTCGTGGCGCATCACGTTCTGGTAGAGCAGGTATGCCGCGGGGGCCAGGCTCATCGCCGTGCCCGGGTGGCCGTTGCCGACCTTCTGGACGGCGTCCGCGGCAAGCACCCTGACGGTGTCGACGGCACGGACGTCCAGGTCGGTCCAGCCGGCCTTGCGCGCGACCGGCGGACGCAGTGAGCTGCTGCGTTTCCGGGCGGGCTGGGACTTGGCGGAACGAGTGGTGGTAGGCACGAATGGTTCTCCTCACACTGAGCTGCACAGGCGGCGCACGACGACGATCCGAGACTAGTCCCGGAGGTGATCCGCGTCGCATCCAGTCCCGTCCACAGGACATCGCCGGGCCGGGGATAGACTGACCCGGCCAGCCGCCCCTGCACCACCCACGAAGGACGCCGTGACCGCACTCGATCCGTCTGCCCGGATCTCCGCGTCTTCGGCCCCGGGTCGCAGACGCAAGGCAGCGGCATACCTCGCGCTCACCAAGCCCCGCATCATCGAGCTGCTGCTGGTGACGACGGTGCCGGTGATGTTCTTGGCGCACAAGGGAATTCCCTCGCTCTGGCTTATCGTGGCCACCCTCGTCGGTGGTGCGCTCAGTGCCGGCGCCGCCAATACGTTCAACTGTGTCTACGACCGCGACATCGACGCGGAGATGCACCGCACGAGCAACCGTCCGATGGTGACCGGCGAGATCAGCCCGCGTGAGGGGCTGGTGTTCGGGGTGGTCCTCACCGTCGTCTCGACCGTGTGGTTCGCCGTGGTCGTCAACTGGCTCTCGGCGGCCCTCTCGCTCGGCGCCATCGTCATGTATGCCGTGGGCTACACGATGATCCTCAAGCGCCGCACCGCGCAGAACATCGTCTGGGGCGGCGCGGCCGGCTGCATGCCCGTCCTCATCGGCTGGTCGGCAGTGGCGAACTCGGTGTCGTGGTCGGCCGTGATGCTGTTCCTGGTCATTTTCTTCTGGACGCCTCCGCACTACTGGCCGCTGTCGATGAAGTTCAAGGACGACTACGCCGCGGCCCACGTGCCGATGCTGCCGGTGGTCGAGAAGTTCGTCGTCGTGGCCCGCCAGATCGTGGCCTACTCCTGGGCGATGGTGGCCGTGTCGCTCGCCCTGGTGTGGGTGAACCCGATGGGCTGGATCTACCTCGGCACGGCACTGGTCACCGGGTTGCTGTTCCTGCTCGAGGCGCACCGCCTGCTGCGCGTCGCCAGGACCGGTGCGGACCCCCAGGCGCTCAAGCCGATGCGGCTGTTCCACTTCTCGATCACCTACGTGGGCATCCTGTTCCTCGGTGTTGCCGTCGACCCGTTGCTCTACCTGCCGGTCATCTCTCGCTGACGCTGACGGCCGGATCCCTGACCTCGGCCACAGGGCCGGGCATCTCGCGCAGTCCGCGCAGCGGGCTCCACCACATCGACAGGCAGGCCACCACGTGGATGGCCGCCATCACCGCGATGGTCGGGCGCAGCCCCAAGGTGCTGCCCAGGGCGCCGGCCGCGATGCCGGCCAGCGGCATGGTGCCGTAGTTGATGACCTGCATGGTCGTGACCTGTCTGGCCACCATGTGCTCGGGCACGTAGCGGTTGCGCCAGGCACCGCGGATCACGTTGCCCGCGACCACGCCGACGCCCACGAGGAGCATTCCCGCGACCAGGGCGACCAGACCGGCGCCCGGAGCGCCGAGCGGCACCAGCAGGGCGGGTGGCCCGGCCAGCACCTGCAGGGCGAGCAGGGCCCGCGCCGAGCCGAGCCGGTGCGAGACGCGGGTCGCGACGGCCGCCCCGATGACGCCGCCCAGCGAGCCCACGGCCATCACCAGGCCGACCGCCCCCGAGCCGAGGTCGACCTCCCGGACCAGGAACAGGACGAGGAGCGCCGCGTAGCCGGTGAGGCCGAAGTTGCTCATGCCGCCCATCACCATGAAGAAGCGCATGATCCGGTCGTGGCGGATGTAGTCCATGCCCTCGCGGATGCGTCGGGCCAGCGATGCCACCTCGACGTCCTCCGCCAGGTGGGGCTCGGCGGCGGGCAGCTTCAGCCGCCAGAGGCACACCGCCGACACGAGGAAGCTGACCGCGTCGACGAGGATGCCCCCGGCCGTGGAGATCGCCTGGGCGAGGAGACCGCCCACCCCGGGGCCGGCGACCTGCACGGCCGACTCGGTGCCGAACAACCGTGCGAACGCAGCCTCCTGCTGTTCGCGCCGGGCGACCTGCCGCACCAACGCCGGGTAGGCGGCGCGGAAGTAGACGGTGCACACGCCGTTGCAGAAGGCCGCGACCGCGAGATGGGGGAGCGTGAGCACGTCGAGGAGCCAGGCGACCGGAACGCTGGCCAGCGTCAGGGCCGCGACGAGGTCGCTCACGACCATGACGCGGCGGGCCGGCAGCCGGTCCACCCAAGCGCCGGCGGGGAGCCCGATGAGCAGCCACGGCACCCAGGCCGCCGCCGTCAGCGCACCCATCCAGCCGGGGCCGGCGTCGAAGCCGACGACGGCCAGGAGCGGGAGCAGGACCGAGGTGGTGGCGTTGCCGAGGACGCTGACGCCCTCGCCGAACCAGAGCAGGCTGAAGTTCCGGTTGCGGGCCAGTGGGGGAGGCGGGGCAACCGGTGTGGTGTGGGTCGTCATGGCTGGGCCGGGAACCCTCGGGCGAAGACGAACACCGACTCGCGCTCGACGCCGTCGTCAGGCACCTCGCGCTGCGACCACCGCATCAGCACGTCGACCATCTCGTCGGCCACCTGCTGCAGCTCGTCGGGGGAGACCTTCATCCAGTTCTGGGTGGCGAAGGAGACGGCGTCCCACTCGGGGACGGACGCGGCGTTGGCGTTCCACTCACGGGTGCGGTCGAACTGGCGCTGGAGGGCCAGCGCCTCGGCGGCGTAGGCGGCCGTGACTGCTGCGGTGTCGTCGGCGAAGTCGGCGCGCGACCAGCGCGTGCCGGGGTCGACCAGGCGCCACCAGCGTTCGCGGCGGTCCTTGGCGAGCTCGGGTGCCTCCTCGACCAGGCCGGCCTCGTGCAGCACCTTGAGGTGGTGGCTGGCACTGCCGACGGCCTGCCCGGTGCGGGCGGCGAGGGCGGAGGCGGTTGACGGGCCGTCGACCTTGAGCGCGTCCATCATCCGCGAGCGGAACGGGTTGGCCATCGCCGCGAGGGCCT
Organism: Pedococcus sp. P3_C7; assembly: GCF_056402615.1. Lineage (NCBI taxonomy): Bacteria > Bacillati > Actinomycetota > Actinomycetes > Micrococcales > Intrasporangiaceae > Pedococcus > Pedococcus sp. P3_C7. The sequence continues at coordinate 500,742 of NZ_JBFUHC010000001.1, forward strand.
TGGCCTCGGTGACGGTCCTGACTCCTGGGCGTTGTTTGGCGGGCATGTGCACAAGACTATTTGCACAACGAAGGTTGCACAAGAGTCCTTGTGGAATGGTCTAGCGCACGCAGCCGATCGGCGTCTGGCCCACGGTGGAGAGGCTGGCCGCCTGGGGTGAGGCGCCGTAAACGGCGCAGTCCTCACCAGAGCCGCGCACCGACCACCACATCGCAAGGGTGGCCAGGAGCAGCATGATCGCCACGAGCTGCCCTGCGTGGCCACGGAGCACGTCCGCTTGAGGTCTCATGGCCCGAGTGTGCTCTTCGGGGCTCGTCCTGGGTAGGGGTCAGTGCGCGCGGAGTCGCACCATGGCGCGGGTCAGCGTCACCACCAGCACGGTGGCCAGGAACATGTGCACCAGGACGACGACCCACGGCAGTCCGGTGAGGTACTGCGTGTAGCCGACCACACCCTGGGCGAGGGTCACGACGAGCACCACGGCCCAGGCGCGGCCGGGAGCCGCGGGCCCGTCGCCCAGCCGGCTCGCGATCCACATCGCGACCACCAGTCCGACGAACAGCATCACGGCATCGGCATGCAGCCAGGAGATGGTGCGCGGGTCGAGGCCGAACCGGGCCGGCTCGTCGGCGTCGCCCGAGTGCGGACCCGAGCCGGTGACGACGGTGCCGAGGATCAGCACGACCGCAGCCACCGCACAGGTGGCCCAGCCCAGCCGTTGGACGAGGGGGTGCACGACCAGCGGCCGTGGCCCGGCCGGCTCCGGTGCGCGGAAGACGAGGTAGGCCGAGGTGGCGACGAGGCACATCGACACCAGGAAGTGGGCCGAGACGGTGAACGGGTTGAGGCCGGTGCGCACCGTGATCCCGCCGAGCACCGCCTGGACGCCCACCCCGGCCAGGACGACGAAGGCCGGCACGAGCAGGTCGCGACGGCGCGCGGCCCAGCGCCACACGGCATACAGGGTCGCGATCGCGGCGATGCTCACCACACTGGTCAGGGTCCGGTTGCCGAACTCGATGTAGCGGTGCCACCCCTCGGCCTGGTGGGGGACCGGGGTGTAGGACCCGGGCACGCACTGCGGCCACGTGGGGCAGCCGAGCCCACTGCCGGTCAGGCGGACCAGTCCGCCGGTGACGACGATGAGCACCTCGACGACCAGGTTGGCGAGCAGGATCCTGGGCAGCCACACCCGTCCGGCGGAGGCCACCGGTGCGGCGATGGTGGAGGTCGAGGCTGGTGCTGCGGTCACGCAACGAGGGTACGGCTCAGGGCGGACCCTGACGCGGTTGGGGGAGTCCCCTCATGGTGCGCGGGCTCGCCCGCTGGCTGACTGGACCCATGGAGACCAACACGTGGCGGGCGGGGGTCGCGGCGGGGTACGCGACACTCCTGGTGGTGGCGGTGGCGACGGCGCGACCGTGGTGGCTCGTCGGTCTGCTGGCCCTGGTGACGGTGGTGTGCTGGACCAGGGCCGGCGCGACGAGTCAGTCGCTCCAGCGGAAGAACCGGCGTGCCAGCACCGTCGCCGCGAGAGCCCAGAGCGTCATCACGAGCCAGGCGCCCGGCAGCATCCGACCCTCGACCAGCGCGGCGCGCAGGCTGTCACCGAGCGCTGCCGACGGCAGCAGGGCAACGGCGCTGGCGAACCTGTCCGGGAGCTCGGTGCCGGCGATGACGACCCCACCGAGGGCGAGCAGGGCGACCCACAGCAGGTTGGCGACGGCCAGCACGCCTTCGGCGCGCAGCGTGCCCCCCAGGAGCAGGGCCAGAGCCACGAAGGCCCACGTTCCCAGCACGAGGGAGAGGAGTGCCGCGGGTATGCCGCGCAGCGTCGGCTCCCAGCCGAGCGCCAGCCCCAGCGCTCCGATGACGACCACCTGCACGGCGACCACGCAGAGCACCGCGGCGGCCTTGGCGAGCACCAGCCCCGTGCGGCCGAGCGGCGTGACGCCGAGCAGTCTCAGCACGCCGTAGCGGCGGTCGAAGCCGGTCGCGATGGCCTGGCCGGTGAAGGCCGAGGAGATCACGCACAGCGCGAGGACACCCGGAACGGCCAGGTCGACCCGGCGCCCGTCCCCGAGCGAGATGGACTGCGCGTGGACGAGGGCCACGAGTACGGCCGCCGGGAGGAGGACGGCCACGAGCAGCTGCTCTCCGTTGCGCAGCAGCGTCACCGCCTCGAACCGGGCCTGGGCCAGGACCCGGGCAGCGGGCGCCGCCGGCGCAGCCTGCGCGGTGGGGGCGGAGGCGGCGGTCATGCGACCGACCTCCCCGTCAGGGCGAAGTAGCGGTCCTCGAGCCGGTCCCCGCCGGTGACGGCGTCGAGCGACCCCTGGGCGACGACGGCACCGGCGGCGACGACGACGATGTGGTCGGCCAGCCGCTCGGCCTCCTCGAAGGAGTGCGTGGTGAGCACGACTGCCGCGCCCCCGTCGGCCAGGGACCGCACGAGCTCCCACACGTCGAGGCGCGCGTGCGGGTCCAGGCCGGCACTGGGCTCGTCGAGGAACGCCACCTCGGGACGACCGACCAGGGCTGCCGCCAGCGCCACGCGTTGCCGCTGACCCCCGGACAGCCGACGCACCGAGGTGCCGGCGAACTCGTCGATCCCGAGGCGCTGGACGAGGGGGTCGAGGGGCGCGGGCGCGGCATACATCGACGAGAGGTGGCGCAGCAGCCGCAGTGGACGGGCGGATGCGGGCAGCCCGCCGTCCTGGAGCATCACGCCGACTCGTGCACGGTGGGCGGGGCCGGCGTTCCACGGGTCGGTGCCCAGCACGCGGACCTGACCCGCGTCCGGCCGGCGCAGCCCCTCGCAGCACTCCACCATCGTGGTCTTGCCGGCGCCGTTGGGCCCCAGCACTGCCGTCACCGCACCGCGCTCGGCCTGCCACGAGGCGCCGTCCAGGGCGACCACGCTGCCGTAGCGCTTGGCGAGACCGGAGACGAGGACAGCGGGTGGCACGCCCTGAGTCTAGGTCCGGGACGCAGCACCCCCTGAGGGGGGCCGGGCACCTCAGAACAGTCGCGTGTCGATCGAGGGATGGGCGACTTCCCCATGTGGAGGGGTGCCTCAGAGGCGAACTGTGGAGGCATCAACCACGAGGAACACCAAGGCACGAAGGAGCACGGCCATGAGTCTCACCGCCCACCCGTACATCGTCCTCGCCGAGCAGCAGTGGAAGCAGGAGAGCCTGTCCGGCGCCAACCTCGCCCGCCGCCAGCCCCGGCCAACGCGCAGGCGCCGCGACTGGCACCTGCCGCGGCCGCTGGGGCAGTCGGTCCGCCACACCCCGCGCCCGGTCTGAGGCCCCCTGAGGCAGGTGCGGCCACAGATAAGGCACCCGCCCCATGTGAACGCCTGCCTCAGACGGTCAGGTTTGAGGACACACCACCACCAGAAGGAGCACAGCATGAGCATCAACGCAGACCCGCTGTTCGTCGCCGCCGAGGTTGCCTGGCGCACCGAGAGGCTGTCGACCGGGCTGGCCAGCGCCGTCCCCGCACGGCACCACGGCCACGCCATCCGCACCGCCCTCGGCCGGGTCGTGCACTCGCACCGTCACGGTCAGGGCGCCGCCCGCACCGGCTCGGCTCGGGTCGCCTGACGGCGGCCGCCCGATGGCGACCACGCTCGACGTCGACACCCACCGCGGCGACCGTCACCCAGCCGAAGCCCACCACGCCGAAACCCACGACACCCTGTCGGAGCCCTCCGACATAATCGGTGTCGTGGGTTTCGAGCGTTCGGCTGCCGGGTTGTTCGTCGGACGTGACGACGAGGCGACCAGGCTCGCCACGCTCCTCGGCATCGACGGTCCGTCAGGCACGGGCCTGGTGCTGCTGTCCGGTGATGCCGGGATCGGCAAGACCCGCATCCTCGCCGAGGTCGCGGCGCGCGCCAGGGCCCAGGACTGGACGGTGCTGGTCGGGCACTGTCTGGGTGAGGCCGGCCAGTCGCTGCCCTACCTGCCGTTCATCGAGGTCCTCGGGCGACTCGAGAGCACCTCGCCGGACGTTCTCGACCGCGTCCTGAAGGCGCACCCGGGGCTGTCCCGGTTGGTCCCCGCCCGCCGCACCGATCCCAACCCCGACGAGGCCGCGGATGCGGCGCTCGACCGCGGCGACCTCGTCGAGGCGGTCCACGCCGCTCTCGACGACCTGGCTTCCGACGCGCCGATCCTGCTCGTGGTGGAGGACGTCCACTGGGCCGACCAGTCCTCCCGCGACCTGTTGACGCTGCTGTTCACGAGGGGTTTCGCCCGTCGGGTGAGCATCGTGGCGTCATACCGCAGCGACGACCTGCACCGGCGCCACCCGTTGCGGACCACGCTCGCCCACTGGTCCCGGCTGGCCGAGGTCGAGCGGCTCGACCTCGCCCCGCTCGGCGACGACGCCGTCCGAGCGCTGGTCCGAGGGCTGCAGTCCCAGCCGCTGCCCGAGGACCAGGTGCGTCAGGTGGTCGAGCGGGCCGAGGGCAACGCGTTCTTCACCGAGGAACTGGTGGCCGCGACGGCGCTCGGGGGGTCCGGCCTGGCCGAGGACCTGTCCCGACTGCTGCTCGTGCGCTTCGACCAGCTCGAGACCTCGGGGCAGCACGTGGTCCGGGTGGCTTCGGCCGCCGGACGCCACGTGTCGCACCGGCTGCTGGCGGCCGTCGCCGGTCTCGGCGAGGCCGACCTCGACGCGGGCCTGCGAGACGCGGTCGAGCACCACGTCCTGGTCCCCACGGACACCGGCGGCTACGCCTTCCGCCACGCCCTCTTGGGCGAGACGGTCTACGACGACCTGTTGCCCGGCGAGCGGGTCCGTGCCCACGAGAGGTATGCCGCCGCCCTGGCGCAGGACCGCTCGCTCGGCACCTGGGCAGAGCTGGCCCGGCATGCCACCGCTGCGGGCCAGCGCGAGCAGGCGCGCGAGGCCAGCGTGCAGGCGGGCGACTCCGCCTTGCGCATGGCCGGGCCGGAGGAGGCCTTCCGCCACTTCAAGAACGCCCTGGCGCTGATGCCCGAGAGCGACCCCGACTGTGACGCGGTGACGTTGCGAGCGGCCGCGGCCGCCACCGCGGTCGGGCGCGTCCTCAAGGCGCTCGAGCTGCTCGAGGAGCGACTGGCCCGCCGAGGCCCACGAGCCGACCCGGCCGGGCGTGCCGAGCTGTTGGCCGCCCTGGCGACGACGGCGCGGATCACCGAGAGCACGCTCGACACGCTGGCGGCGACCAAAGAGGGCCTCGGCCTGCTCGACGGTGTCGACGAGGAACACCCCCAGATCCGGGCCCGGCTGCTCGCGGCCAAGGTGCAGGCCCTCGCCGACCGTGGGCGTGACGGCGAGGCGATCGCCGCCGTCGACGAGGCAGTCGCTGCCGCCGAGGCGTCCGGGTTGCACGACGTGGCCGACGAGGTGCGGGTCGTGGAGGCGCGCATCCTCGAACGCGCCGGCGATCCCGAGACCTCCCGGGCCACCCTCGAGCGGATCATCGCGACCTCCAGGACTCCCGGCGACCCTGCCGAGGTCCGGGCCTACCACCACCTCGGCTGGCTGCACCACCGCGCGGGACGCCTCGACGAGGCGGTCGACGTCTACCGGCGTGGGGTCGAGCGCGCCCGCGGTGCGGGGCGGCCCTGGGCCCCCTATGCCTTCGACGGCCGGTTGCTCGCCGGGATCGCCGCCTACGAACGGGGCCGGTGGTCGGAGGCCCTCGAGATCCTCGACGTCTCGAGCGAGGTCCCGCCCGAGCCCGCCCGCTCCATGCTCATGGGGGCGCGGATGTACGTCGCCGCGGCTCAGGGGGACTTCTCTGCCGTGGCGGGGTACGAGGCGTCCCGGCCGTGGTGGGAACAGGAGGGCCTGGTCCCTCTGCTGGCGGGCAGCGCCGCCATCGACCTCTACGGTCACGCCGACGACCTCGCCTCTGCCATCAGGGTGCACGACGAGGTGGTCGACGTGCTGAACCGTGTCTGGTACCCCCTGTTCCAGGGTCAGCTGCGGCTGGACGCCCTGCTGCTCGGCCAGCTGGGCAGCCACATCCAGCGGGTGCCGACCTCGGATCGCGCAGCCCTGTTGTCACGGGGCGCCGAGCTGGCCGAGTCCGCATCGCAGGTCTGGGACCGCGCGACGACGCGGCCCGGCAACGACGGACCCGAGTCCACCGCCTGGAGGGCGCGCGCCCGGGCCGAGGCCCTGCGGCTGGAGTGGCTGGGGGGAGCCGAGGTCGACCCCGCGCCCCTCGTCGAGGCCTGGCAGAACGCGGTGGACACCTTCGACGCCTACGGGCATCCCTACGAGGCAGCGCGCTCACGGGCCCGCCTCGGCACCATCCTGAAGTCGACCGGCGACCCGCGCGGCTCGGACGAGCTCAAGGCCGCGCTCGAGGTGGCCCAGCGGCTCGGAGCCGAACCGCTCCGGGCCGAGATCCGGCTCGGTGGGGGAGTCCGGACCACGCCGAAGGCGGCCTCACGGCTCGGTGAGGCCCTCACGAGCCGTGAGGCCGAGATCCTCGCGCTGGTCGCCCTCGGCCGCAGCAACCGGCAGATCGGCACCCAGCTGTTCATCAGCGCCAAGACCGCCAGCGTGCACGTGTCCAACATCATCGCCAAGCTCGGGGTGGCCGGCCGGGGCGAGGCGGTGGCCGTCGCGCGAGAGCGTGGCCTGCTGGGCTGAGCGAGGGTTAGGTTCACCTTGCTTTCCCTTGCGCCGGGTATTTACGTAACATCGGCGTTGTGAATATCCCGGTGTCCGTCGCGACGACCCACGGGGCCCCTGCGGTCCTGGAGTCACGCACGCGCGACCGGATCCTCCAGGTGATCAGCGAACGCGGTCCCATCACGGCCGCGACGCTGGCCCTGGACCTCGGGCTCACCGCCCCCGCCGTGCGTCGTCACCTCGAGAACCTCGAGGACGCCGGCCTCATCGCCACGCACGAGGTGGCCCCCGGTGTTCGCGGTCGCGGCCGCCCGGCACGCTCGTTCGTGTTGAGCGACGCGGGCCACCAGGGCCTCGAGTCCGACTACGACCACCTGGCCACCGAAGCCCTGCGGTTCCTGTCGCGGGAGTCCGGCCAGGACGCAGTGCGCCGGTTCGCCGAGTCACGCGTGGCCGAGCTCGAGGGCCGGTATGCCGCCGAGCTGGCTGCCGCCGGCCCCGGCACCGCCGCACGCGTGGACGCCCTCGTCGGCGCCCTCACGCGCGACGGTTTCGCCGCCTCGGCCCGCCCCGTGGGCGAGCCGGGCTCCACGAGCCCGTTCACCGGCATACAGCTGTGCCAGGGGCACTGCCCCGTCCAGCACGCGGCTCGGGAATTTCCGCAGTTCTGTGACGCTGAGACTGATGCGTTCTCGCGGCTGCTCGGCGTGCACGTGCAGCGCCTGGCGACGCTCGCCCACGGAGACCACGTCTGCACGACGTTCGTCCCGACCAGCAAGCCCGTCACCTCCAAGCCCGCCACGACCACCACAACCACCACCACGACTGCTGTCACACCAACACCTGCTACCAACAGAAGGGGCCACGCGATGAGCACCAACATCGAGGAGCGGAACCCGGGTCTGAAGGACCTGGGACGCTACGAGTACGGCTGGGCCGACAGCGACACCGCTGGCGCCACGGCCAAGCGTGGCCTCAACGAGGACGTCGTGCGCGACATCTCCGGCCGCAAGAGCGAGCCCCAGTGGATGCTCGACCTGCGGCTGAAGTCGCTGCGCCTGTTCGGCAAGAAGCCGATGCCCAACTGGGGCAGCGACCTCACCGGCATCGACTTCCAGAACATCAAGTACTTCGTGAAGTCGACGGAGAAGCAGGCGACCTCGTGGGACGAGCTTCCCGAGGACATCAAGAACACCTACGACCGGCTGGGCATCCCGGAGGCCGAGAAGCAGCGCCTCGTCTCCGGTGTCGCGGCGCAGTACGAGTCCGAGGTCGTCTACCACCAGATCCGTGAGGACCTGGAGGAAAAGGGTGTCATCTTCGTCGACACCGACACCGGCCTGCGCGAGCACGAGGACCTGTTCCGCGAGTACTTCGCGTCGGTCATCCCCGCCGGTGACAACAAGTTCGCCGCGCTCAACACCGCCGTCTGGTCGGGTGGCTCGTTCATCTACGTCCCGCCTGGCGTCCACGTCGACATCCCCCTGCAGGCCTACTTCCGGATCAACACCGAGAACATGGGCCAGTTCGAGCGCACGCTGATCATCGCCGACGAGGGCTCCTACGTGCACTACGTCGAGGGCTGCACCGCACCGATCTACAAGTCCGACTCGCTGCACTCCGCGGTCGTCGAGATCATCGTGAAGAAGAACGCCCGCGTTCGGTACACGACCATCCAGAACTGGTCCAACAACGTCTACAACCTCGTCACCAAGCGGGCGACCGCGGCCGAGGGCGCGACGATGGAGTGGATCGACGGCAACATCGGCTCCAAGGTCACCATGAAGTACCCGGCGGTCTTCCTCCTCGGCGAGCACGCCAAGGGTGAGACGCTGTCCATCGCCTTCGCGGGTGAGGGTCAGCACCAGGACGCCGGCGCCAAGATGGTGCACGCGGCCCCCAACACCTCCTCGACCATCGTCTCCAAGTCGGTGGCCCGTGGCGGCGGGCGCACGTCCTACCGCGGACTCGTGCAGATCCTCGAGGGTGCCCACGGCTCCCGCTCGAGCGTGGTCTGCGACGCCCTGCTGGTCGACACGATCAGCCGCTCGGACACCTACCCCTACGTCGACATCCGCGAGGACGACGTGACGATGGGCCACGAGGCGACCGTCTCCAAGGTGTCCGAGGACCAGATGTTCTACCTCATGTCCCGCGGGATGACCGAGGAAGAGGCCATGGCCATGATCGTGCGCGGGTTCGTCGAGCCCATCGCGCGTGAGCTGCCCATGGAGTACGCCCTCGAGCTCAACCGCCTGATCGAGCTCCAGATGGAAGGAGCAGTGGGTTGAGCCTGCTGGCCCAGAAGAACCCCGAAGCGCCGGCGGGGTCCCACGAGGACTCCGCCGCCGCATTCGTCCCCGACCAGTCGAGGGCCGAGCGCAAGACCTCGTATGCAGTGGACGACTTCGCCGTCCCCGGTGGCCGAGAGGAGGCGTGGCGGTTCACCCCGGTGGACCGGCTGTCCGCACTCTTCCAGGTCGCGCCCACCCAGGCCGACAAGGTCACCGTCGACATCCAGGCGCCAGCCGAGGTGACCACCTCGCTGGTGGACCCGAGGTCTGCCGGCGTGCTGGTCCCCGCCGACCGCGCCGCCGCGGTCGCGTGGGCCGGTGAGGCGCAGGCGACCCAGGTGTCCATCCCGGCCGAGTCGGAGCTCGCCGAGCCGGTGCGGATCACCGTCACCGCGACGGACTTCGCCCGCGTCAACGGCCACCTCGTCATCGACGCCGGGCGCCACAGCAAGGCCACCGTGGTGCTCACGCACCGCGGGTCGGCCGAGTGCGGGGCCAACGTCGAGCTCAAGGTCGGCGACGGCGCGGACCTGACCTTCGTCACGGTGCAGGAGTGGGACGACGACGCCCACCACGTCACCCAGAACGACGCCCTGATCGGTCGCGACGCCCGCCTGCGCCACATCGCCGTGACCCTCGGCGGCAAGGTCGTCCGGGTCTCGACGAACGCCCGCTACTCGGGCCCCGGTGGCTCCTTCGAGGGGCTCGGCGTCTACTTCGCCGACGCCGGTCAGCACCAGGAGCACCGCCTCTTCGTCGACCACGAGGCGCCGCACTGCCACTCCAACGTCGAGTACAAGGGCGCGCTCCAGGGCGACACCGCCCACACCGTGTGGGTGGGTGACGTGCTCATCCGTGCCAGCGCCGAGGGCACCGACACCTACGAGCTCAACCGCAACCTCGTGCTCACCGAGGGTGGTCGCGCCGACTCCATCCCGAACCTCGAGATCGAGACCGGCGAGATCGTCGGTGCCGGACACGCCTCGGCGACCGGCCGCTTCGACGACGAGCAGCTGTTCTACCTCATGGCACGCGGCATCCCCGAGGACGTCGCCCGCCGGCTGGTGGTCCGCGGTTTCTTCGCGAGCATCGTCGCCCGCATCGGGGTCCCCGAGATCTCCGAGCACCTCATGGAGGTCATCGACGCCGAGCTCGGCGCGGTGCCCGGCATCGCGGCGATCGAGGACGTCGCGTGAGCGCCGTCTCCGAGCTGGTGCCCGACGAGGTCGAGTTCGTGCGCGTCTGCCGCGTCGACGAGCTCCCGGAGCGGGGCGCGGCTGCCGCGGACATCAACGGCACGATCATGGCGATCATCCGCACCGAGAGCGGCGAGATCCACGCGGTCGACGACACCTGCAGCCACGCCAACGTCTCCCTGTCCGAGGGTGAGCTGGACGGCTGCACGCTGGAGTGCTGGCTGCACGGCTCCCGGTTCGACATCCGCACCGGCGAGCCCTCCGGGCCGCCCGCGATCGTGCCGATCAACGTCTACCCCGTCCGGGTCGAGAACGACGAGGTCTTCGTCAGCCCGACCCCCTTGAACGCCTGACCACAGAAGGAAAACGAGAAAACCATGGCAACACTTGAGATTCGTGGCCTGACGGTCACCGTCGACGTCGAGGACGGCACCAAGGAGATCCTGCGCGGGGTCGACCTGACCGTGAAGTCCGGCGAGACCCACGCGATCATGGGCCCCAACGGCTCGGGCAAGTCCACGCTGGCCTACTCGATCGCCGGCCACCCCAAGTACACGGTCACCGGCGGCACCGTCACCCTCGACGGTGAGGATGTGCTGGCCATGAAGGTGGACGAGCGCGCCCGCGCTGGCCTGTTCCTCGCCATGCAGTACCCCGTCGAGGTCCCCGGCGTGACCGTCAGCAACTTCCTGCGCACAGCCAAGACCGCCATCGACGGCCAGGCCCCCAAGCTGCGCACCTGGGTCAAGGACATGAAGGGCGCCATGGAGGCGCTGCGGATGGACCCGACGTTCGCCGAGCGCAACGTCAACGAGGGTTTCTCCGGTGGCGAGAAGAAGCGCCACGAGATCCTCCAGATGGAGCTGCTCAAGCCCTCCATCGCGATCCTCGACGAGACCGACTCCGGCCTGGACGTCGACGCCCTGCGCGTGGTCTCCGAGGGTGTCAACCGGGCCAAGCAGAACAGCGAGGTCGGCGTCCTGCTCATCACGCACTACACGCGGATCCTGCGCTACATCAAGCCCGACTTCGTGCACGTCTTCGTCGACGGCCGGATCGTGGAGGAGGGCGGCCCCGAGCTGGCCGACCGCCTCGAGGCCGAGGGCTACGACCGCTACCTCGCCACCCAGGCCTGAGCGCAACACCCAGCCACGCGGCATACCCCATGAGTGCAACGACCTTCAGCGACGGGGAGCTGGCCCGCATCCGGGCCGGCTTCCCGATCCTGTCGCGCACCGTTCGCGACGGGAAGCCGCTGGTCTACCTCGACTCCGGTGCCACGTCGCAGCGGTATGCCGGTGCGCTCGACGTCGAGCGCGCCTTCAGCGAGCAGGTCAACAGCGCGGTGCACCGCGGGGCGCACCAGCTCAGCGAGGAAGCCACCGACGCCTACGAAGGCGCCCGCGCGAAGGCTGCGCGGTTCGTCGGGGGAGCAGACGACGAGGTGGTGTTCACCAAGAACGCCACCGAGTCCCTGAACCTCGTGGCCTACGCCTTCTCGAACTCCGTTGCGGGACAAGCCAAGGATCCTCGGCTCGACCTCGGTGAGGGTGACGAGATCCTGGTCACCGAGATGGAGCACCACGCCAACCTCGTGCCCTGGCAGGAGCTCGCCCGGCGCACCGGCGCGACCCTGCGCTGGGTCGGGGTGACCGACGAGGGCCGCCTCGACCTCGACGGGGTGCACGGCCCGGCGCTGGGGGAGCTGCTCACCGACCGCACCAAGGTCTTCGCGTTCACGCACGTCTCGAACGTCCTCGGCACCATCAACCCGGTCCGCGAGCTCGCTGCCGCCGCCCGGACCGTCGGTGCCCTGACGGTCCTCGACGCCTGCCAGTCGGCACCCCACCTCGCGCTCGACGTGGCCGACCTCGGTGTCGACTTCGCGGCCTTCTCCGGCCACAAGATGTTCGGCCCCACCGGGGTTGGAGTGCTGTGGGGTCGCGGCGAGCTGCTGCACGCCATGCCGCCCTTCATCACCGGCGGCTCGATGATCGAGACCGTGCGGATGGAGGCGACCACCTACGCACCGCCGCCCCAGCGCTTCGAGGCCGGTTCGCCCAACTCGGCGCAAGCCGTCGGGCTCGGCGCCGCCATCGACTACCTCGACGAGCTGGGCCTGGACCGCATCGCGGCCCACGAGCACGCGCTGACCGAGCGACTCCTGGCGGGCCTCGCGCAGCGGCCGTGGGTGCGCATCGTCGGTCCCGCCGAGTCGGTCGACCGGGTGGGTGCCGTCGCCTTCGACGTGCAGGGGGTGCATGCCCACGACGTCGGGCAGGTGCTGGACGACCAGGGAGTCGCAGTCCGCGTCGGACACCACTGCGCCTGGCCGCTGCACCGCCGGATGGGCGTGACCGCGACGACGCGGGCCACCCTCGCGGCCTACAACGCGCCGGCTGAGGTCGACACGCTGCTCGACGCGCTCGACCGCGTCCCGGCGATCTTCGGGGTGGCGAGCTGATGGACCTCTACCAGGAGCTCATCCTCGAGCACTCCAAGCGCCCGCTGCACGCCGGTTTGCGCGAGCCCTTCGAGGCCGAGGTCCACCACGTCAACCCGACCTGCGGCGACGAGGTGACCCTGCGCGTGCACGTCGAGGGCAGCGGCAGCGACGCCGTCGTCAAGGACATCTCCTACGACGCGCTGGGCTGCTCCATCTCCACGGCCTCCACCAGTGTGCTGGCCGACGAGGTCATCGGGCACACCGTCGCCGAGGCGATGACCACGCACGAGGCGATGCGCACGATGCTCACCTCCAAGGGTGCCGACCCCGGCGACGAGGAGGTCATCGGTGACGGGGTCGCCTTTGCGGGGGTCAGCAGGTACCCGGCGCGGGTGAAGTGTGCTCTGCTGGGATGGATGGCGTTCACGGACGCGTTGCACCGAGCAGGCCATGACACCAAGAGCAGTGACACAGCCGGCAGCACGACCGGCAGCACGAACAGCGACACGAGCACCGACACGGCAACCAGCAAGGACAAGTCATGAGTGAGACGAGCACAGCCTCCCCCAACGTCGCGGACGTCGAAGAGGCGATGCGCGACGTCGTCGACCCCGAGCTCGGGATCAACGTCGTCGACCTCGGCCTCGTCTACGGCATCACGGTGGACGCGCAGAAGCATGCCGTCCTCGACATGACGCTCACCTCGGCGGCCTGCCCGCTGACCGACGTCATCGAGGACCAGACGCAGCAGGCCCTCGAGGGCCTGGTCGCGTCCTACCGCGTCAACTGGGTCTGGATGCCGCCGTGGGGCCCCGACAAGATCACCGACGACGGTCGCGAGCAGCTGCGCGCCCTGGGGTTCAACCTCTGACCGGTCCCAGGCCGAGAGTCGTCGACGTCGCCCCCGAACGGCTTGACGGCTGGCTGGAGCGGTTCGCCGCCAACAACGAGGGCTCGGCGACGCCGCAGCTCATCACGGGACGTGACGAGTTCTCGCACGACCCGTTGGGCGTGCTCCTCATCCGACGCGGTGGGTATGCCGTGGGCTTGGCGCACGGGGCCACCTTCACCGAGTCCAAGGTGGGCACACGACACGTGCAGTCCCGCACGGCTGCCGGTGGCTGGTCCCAGCAGCGCTTCGCGCGGCGACGGGGCAACCAGGCCGACGAGCTGGTCCGTGCGGTCGCCGAGCACACGCTGCGGATCCTGCCGCGCGGCATACCAACCGGTCTGGTGGTCGGCGGCGACAAGGCGCTGGTCCGCGCCGTCCTCGACGACCCCAGGCTCGCGCACCTCGACGCGCTGCCACGCCGTGAGCTCTACGACCTGCCGGACCCCCGGCGGGCGGTGCTCGAGGACGCGCTCTACCGAGGCCGCGCGGTGCGCATCACGATCCAGGACTGATCTGTCGCATGATGGCTGCATGGCGAAGTACAAGGTCAACCGGGCAGCCGTGCGGCACTGCCGCGACCTGATCAAGGCCGGCGAGGTCGTGCTCGACAGCGAGTGGGGCAGCGTGCAGCCCGACGCGGACACCGAGAACGCGTTCCTCGAGGAGCACGGCTGGGACGAGTACCCGAAGTGGTTCCTCGGGCTCACCGAGGGAGCCAACGACGAGACGAAGGCGCGGCACGCCTTCGCCTACGGCGACTTCGGCACGGTGCACCGCAGCGGGCTCATCGCGTGTGTGTACCGCGCCGCGGAGTGGCGCCACAAGGACGTCGAGCTGGCGGCGCACCGGCTGCTCCAGGAGCTCGACAAGGCTCACCCGGGTGCGAAGGACGACTGACCGCAGGTTCCCTACTCGACCGTGGCCGGGCTGAGGGTGTCGCACTGGTTGAGGTCGCCGGTCTTGTAACCGGTGGTGAACCACTGCTGGCGTGCCGCCGCAGACCCGTGTGTCCACGACTCGGGGTTCACCCGGCCCTGGGTCTTCTCCTGGATCCGGTCGTCACCGACCGACGAGGCCGCGGAGAGCGCGTCCTTGATGTCCTTGTCCGTCAGTGGCTTGAGGAAGGCCACCTCGCCGCCGCTCGTGCTCTCACCCTTGGTCTGCGTCGCGTGGTTGGCCCACACGCCGCCCAGGCAGTCAGCCATCAGCTCGATGCGGACGCTGCCGCTGTTCTTGCCCTGGGGGTTCTGCTGGGCCTGGTCGAGCAGGCCCAGGATGTCCTGGATGTGGTGGCCGTACTCGTGGGCCACGACGTACTCCTGGGCGAGGGCCCCGCTGCTCGAGCCGAACTGGGAGGACAAGATCTCGAAGAAGCTGACGTCGATGTAGACCTGTTTGTCCAACGGGCAGTAGAACGGGCCGACCTGGTTGCTTGCGGTGCCGCAGGCCGACTGGGTCGAGCCGTTGTAGAGGATCGTCTTGGAAGGCGTGTACTCCCGCTTGTACTTGGGCAGCTCCTGCGCCCAGAAGGCGTTCACCGAGTTCACCGTGGCGATGACGCGGCAGGTGTCGTTCTTGTTGGCGTCGGCACCGGTCTTGCACTCGGCGAACGCGGAACCGTCCTCGGTGCCCCCGGGTTGGACCTGGCCCTGGTCCGACGTGCCCCCGCCGGGGTTGGTCGGGAGGTCGCTCGGGTTGATCCCGAAGATGAGGGCGATGATGAGCAGGATGATGCCGCCGATCCCGCCGCCCACGACCATGCCCCCCGGGGCGCCCCCGCTGCCGCCCGACCCGACCTGCGAGGTGTCGATCTTGACATCGTCGTTGAAGCTCATCTGGCCTCCGCGGTCGTGAGGGCGTGGCTGCCCTGTGCAGCTGTACTGGTCGGTCAACTCTCCCGGTTAGACTAGTGATCTCAACCCCTGCGCGGCGCATCCGCAACTCATCGGAGCGCCCCACCCCACCTGTGATGTCTGGAGTTCCGTCGTGATTGCCGCCAGTGGGATCGAGCTGCGTGCTGGGTCCAGGCTCCTGCTCGACGGCGCGACGTTCCGGATCGCGGCCGGTGACCGGGTCGGCCTCGTGGGCCGCAACGGTGCGGGCAAGACGACCCTGACCAAGGTGCTCGCGGGGCAGGGGCAGCCTGCGGCCGGCTCGGTGACCGCGACAGGCGAAGTGGGCTACCTGCCGCAGGACCCGCGCACCGGTGACCTGCACGTCCTGGCCCGCGACCGCATCCTGTCGGCGCGCGGACTCGACCGGATCATCACCCAGATGCGTGAGGCCGAGGGCGCGATGGCCAGCGCCGACGACCAGACGCGCGACAAGGCCATGCGGCGCTACTCGCGGCTCGAGGGCGAGTTCACCGCCCAGGGCGGGTATGCCGCCGAGTCCGAGGCGGCGACCATCGCCAGTGCCCTGTCGCTCGAGGAGCGGGTGCTGGGCCAGCCGCTCGCCACCCTGTCCGGTGGACAGCGCCGCCGCGTTGAGCTGTCACGCATCCTGTTCTCGGGCGCCGCGACCCTCCTGCTCGACGAGCCGACCAACCACCTCGACGCCGACTCCATCGGCTGGCTGCGCGACTACCTCAAGGGCTACCAGGGAGGGTTGGTGGTGATCAGCCACGACGTCGAGCTGCTCGACGCCGTCGTCAACCGGGTCTTCCACCTCGACGCCAACCGCGGCGAGCTCGACCTCTACAACGTCGGCTGGAAGCCCTACCTCCAGCAGCGCGAGACCGACGAGCGGGCCCGCAAGCGCGAGTACGCCAACGCGACCAAGAAGGCCGCTGCCCTCATGGAGCAGGCCGAGAAGATGCGCGCCAAGGCGACGAAGGCGGTCGCTGCCCAGAACATGATCAAGCGCGCCGAGCGCCTGATGGCGAGCGTCGAGGGGGAGCGGACCAGCGACAAGGTGGCCAAGCTGCGCTTCCCCGATCCTTCCCCGTGCGGGCGCACGCCTCTGCGAGCCTCGGGCCTGTCCCGGTCCTACGGCAGCCAGGAGGTCTTCACCGACGTCGACCTCGCCATCGACCGCGGGTCACGCGTCGTCGTCCTGGGCCTCAACGGTGCAGGCAAGACGACCCTGCTGCGCATGCTGGCCGGCGTCGACACCCCCGACACGGGTCAGGTGGAGCCAGGCCACGGCCTCAAGCTCGGCTACTACGCCCAGGAGCACGAGAACCTCGACGTCTCCCGCACCGTGCTCTCGAACATGAAGTCCGCCGCGCCCGACTCGTTCGGCGAGACCGAGGTCCGCAAGGTCCTCGGGTCGTTCCTGTTCAGCGGTGACGACGTCGACAAGCCCGCCAGCGTCCTGTCAGGCGGGGAGAAGACCCGGCTGTCATTGGCGATGCTCGTCGTGTCCAGCGCCAACGTCCTCCTGCTCGACGAGCCCACGAACAACCTTGACCCCGCGTCGCGCGAGGAGATCCTCGGTGCCCTGCGCACCTACAAGGGGGCGGTGGTGCTGGTCACCCACGACGAGGGAGCGGTCGAGGCGCTCGAGCCAGAGCGCATCCTGCTGCTGCCCGACGGCGTCGAGGACCACTGGGGCCAGGACTACCTCGACCTCATCTCGCTGGCCTGACGGGCCCCCTGACCGCGCGGCATACCCACAGGTTTGGTGGGGATTGCGGTCGAATAATGGACGGTTATGCAATCCATAACAGGATTGGCACAATGGTTGGGTGACGCAGACCCCCACGCGACCCCAGCGGCAGGCAGGCAAGGCCACTGGCGCCTGGGCCGACGGCGACCGCACCCCTCTCAACGCCAACGAGGAGTTCAAGCAGGCCGATGACGGCCTCAACGTTCGGGCGCGGATCGAGGAGGTCTACTCCAAGGAGGGGTTCGCCTCCATCACGGGCGAGGACCTGCGCGGGCGGATGCGCTGGTGGGGGCTCTACACCCAGCGCCGTCCCGGCATCGACGGCGGCAAGACCGCCACCCTGGACCCCAGCGAGCTGGACGCCGAGTTCTTCATGCTCCGGGTCCGCAGCGACGGCGGCGCGCTCGACGGGGACCAGCTCCGCACCATCGCCCAGATCAGCACCGAGTTCGCCCGCGACACCGCCGACATCACCGACCGGCAGAACATCCAGCTGCACTGGATCCGGGTCGAGGACGTCCCCGAGATCTGGAAGCGCCTCGAAGCCGTCGGACTCACCACTGCGGAGGCGTGTGGCGACACCCCTCGCGTCATTCTGGGCTCCCCGGTGGCCGGCATCGCCGCCGACGAGGTGCTCGACGGGACCCCGGCGGTCCGCGAGATCCTCGAGCGCTACATCGGCAGCCCCGAGTTCTCCAACCTGCCGCGCAAGTTCAAGACCGCCATCTCCGGCAGCCCGAGCCTGGACGTCGCGCACGAGGTCAACGACATCTCGTTCGTCGGGGTCCAGCACCCCGAACACGGTCCCGGGTTCGACCTGTGGGTCGGTGGGGGACTGTCCACCAACCCGATGTTCGCCCAGCGACTCGGCGCGTGGGTGCCGCTCGAGGAGGTCCCCGAGGTCTGGAAGGGCGTCGTCTCGATCTTCCGCGACTACGGCTACCGCCGGCTGCGCAACCGTGCCCGGCTGAAGTTCCTGATGGCCGACTGGGGACCGGAGAAGTTCCGCGAGGTCCTCGAGACGGAGTACCTCGAGCGCACCCTCACCGACGGACCTGCACCACCCCCGCCTTCGGCACACCGTCGCGACCACGTCGGCGTGCACGCCCAGCAGGACGGCAGGTTCTGGGTCGGCGTCGCTCCCATCGCCGGCCGCGTGAGCGGCACCACCCTGTATGCCGTCGCGAAGCTGGCTGCCAAGCACGGCTCGGGTCGCGTGCGGCTCACCGCCCACCAGAAGCTGCTCGTGCTCGACGTTGCGCAGGGCGAGGTCGCCGCCCTCACCGCGGGTCTGGACGAGCTCGGCCTGCCGACCGCCCCCAGCGAGTGGCGACGTGGCCTGATGGCCTGCACCGGCATCGAGTTCTGCAAGCTGGCGCTGGTGGAGACCAAGGCACGTGCCCACACGGTCATCGCCGAGATGGAGCGTCGGCTGCCCGACTTCGACGTGCCGTTCTCGATCCACATCAACGGCTGCCCGAACTCCTGCGCCCGCACCCAGGTCGCCGATGTCGGCCTCAAGGGCATGGTCCAGACCGACGACGACGGCCACCTCGTCGAGATCTTCCAGGTCCACCTCGGCGGCGGCCTCGGCACCGAGCCACAGCTGGCCCGCAAGACCCGTGCCCTCAAGGTCCGCGCCGAGGACCTGCCCGAGTACGTCGAGCGGCTCGCCGGACGGTTCGTCGGGCAGCGAGAGGGCGACGAGTCGTTCGCGCACTGGGCCCATCGCGCCGAGGAGGACGACCTCCGATGAGTGACGCGCCGCGCGGGAGCGTCATCTACTACTGCCCGTTCTGCGCCGAGGAGGACCTGCGACCCGTGGAGGAGCCTCGCGGCGGCTGGCGTTGCAACGCCTGCGCGCGGGTGTTCACCGTCCAGCTGGCGGCCCTCGACACCACCCGCATCCCGGGTCGCCTCCGGGAGGAAGCCGAGCTGCAGGGAGGAAAGCCATGACCGCGGTCACCAGCGACACCCGTCCGGCCGACGCGCTGCGCGCTCTCGCCGCCGAGGGCGGTGACAGGTTCGCCGCGCTCGAGGCCAGCGGCGCCGAGACGTCCGGCGACGCGGCATACCAGGCCCGCGTGGAGCTGGCCCGTGAGGCCCTGCGCTGGGCGCAGGAGACGTTCGGTGAGCACCTCACCGTCGCCTCGTCGATGGGCGACGAGGTGCTGGTGCACCTCGTGGGCACCACGATCCCGGGCGCCGACGTGTTCTTCCTCGACACGGGTTACCACTTTGCCGAGACGCTGGGCACCCGCGACGCCTACGAAGCCATGCTGCCCATCACGATCCGCACCATCCTGCCCCTGCTCACGGTGGCCCAGCAGGACGCGAAGTACGGCGAGAAGCTGCACGACCGTGCTCCCGACCAGTGCTGCGCGATGCGCAAGGTCGAGCCGCTCAACCGTGCGCTCTCGACCCACCAGGCCTGGGTGACGGGCATGCGACGGGTGGACGCGCCGACCCGCACCGACATCGGCATCGTCGGGTGGGACGAGCGTCGCGAGATGGTCAAGCTCAACCCCATCGCGGGGTGGACCGACGACGACGTGGACCGCTACGTCGAGGAGCACGGGGTGTTCCTCAACCCGTTGCGGCAGGAGGGCTACACCTCGATCGGGTGCGCCCCGTGCACCCGTCCGGTCGCCGAGGGCGAGGACGCCAGGGCCGGCCGCTGGGCCGGCAAGGACAAGACCGAATGCGGGCTGCACACATGACGACGACCACCGCCGCGCGGGCGCTGCCCGCCGAGTACACCCTCGACCACCTCGACCACCTCGAGTCCGAGGCGATCCACATCTTCCGCGAGGTCGCGGGGGAGTTCGAGCGCCCGGTGATCCTCTTCTCGGGTGGCAAGGACTCGGTCGTGATGGTGCACCTGGCGCTGAAGGCCTTCGCCCCGGCGGCGCTGCCGTTCGCGCTCCTCCACGTCGACACCGGCCACAACTTCCCCGAGGTGCTCGACTACCGGGACGCGACGGTCGAGCGGCTCGGAGTGCGGCTCGTCGTGGCCCACGTGCAGGACTACATCGACGACGGCCGGCTGCGCGAGCGCGCCGACGGCACCCGCAACCCGTTGCAGACGGTCCCGCTGCTCGACGCGATCGAGGCCGGCAAGTTCGACGCGGTCTTCGGCGGAGGCCGCCGCGACGAGGAGAAGGCCCGCGCGAAGGAGCGCGTGTTCAGCCTGCGCGACTCCTTCGGCGCGTGGGACCCGCGTCGTCAGCGTCCGGAGCTCTGGGACCTCTACAACGGCAAGCACGCGGTCGGTGAGCACGTCCGCGTCTTCCCGCTGTCCAACTGGACCGAGCTGGACGTCTGGCGCTACATCGAGCGTGAGGGCATCGCGCTGCCGGACCTCTACTACGCCCACGAGCGCGAGGTCTTCGCCCGCGACGGCATGTGGCTCGCTCCGGGTGAGTGGGGCGGCCCCAAGGACTCCGAGCGGGTCGAGAGCCGCACGGTCCGGTACCGCACGGTCGGCGACATGAGCTGCACCGGCGCCGTCGACTCGGACGCCACCGACGTGGCCGGCGTGATCCTCGAGCTGGCCGCCTCCCGGCTGACCGAGCGGGGCGCCACGCGGGCCGACGACCGCATGTCCGAGGCCGCCATGGAGGACCGCAAGAAGCAGGGGTACTTCTGATGCCCTCGACCCAGGAAGCGCAGACCCCCGTGACCACTGCCGTCCAGGACCCCTCGGCCCCCGCGCGACGCCACGACCTGCTCAGGCTGGCGACGGCCGGCTCGGTCGACGACGGCAAGTCGACCCTGGTCGGGCGGCTGCTCTACGACACCAAGTCGGTGCTCGCCGACCAGCTCGACGCCGTCGAGCGGGTCAGCCGTGAGCGGGGCCTGGATGCCGCAGACCTCGCGCTGCTCACCGACGGCCTGCGGGCGGAGCGCGAGCAGGGCATCACCATCGACGTGGCCTATCGCTACTTCTCGACGGCGACCCGGTCCTACGTCCTCGCCGACACCCCCGGCCACGTCCAGTACACCCGGAACATGGTCACGGGTGCCTCGACAGCGGAGCTGGCCCTCATCCTGATCGACGCGCGGCACGGGGTGGTCGAGCAGACACGACGCCACCTCGCAGTCACGGGACTGCTGGGTGTCCGTCACGTGGCGGTGGCCGTCAACAAGATGGACCTGGTCGACTGGTCGCAACAGCGGTTCGACGACATCGTCGCCGAGTTCGCCCGCCACGCAACGCGTTTCGGGATCGAGGACGTCGCGGCGGTGCCTGTCTCCGCCCTGTTCGGCGACAACGTCGTCGATCGCTCCGACCGCGCCGCGTGGTACACCGGCCCGACCCTGCTCGAGCACCTCGAGTCGGTGCCGGTCGGCACCGACCCCTCGGCGCAGCCGCTGCGCCTGCCGGTCCAGTACGTCATCCGTCCCCAGGGTGCCGAGCACCCCGACTACCGCGGGTATGCCGGCCGGCTGGCTTCCGGTGTCGTCCGCCCTGGGGACGAGGTCGTCGTCCTGCCCGGCGGCGGCCGCACCACGGTGGCCGGCATCGACCGGGCCCGCGGCGACGGATCGCTGGAGTCGCTCGAGGTGGCCTTCGCCCCCCAGTCGGTGGTGCTCCGCCTCACCGACGACCTCGACGTGTCGCGCGGCGACCTGCTGGCGACTGCTGACGAACCCAGCCTGACGACCCGCAACCTCGCAGGCACCGTGGCGGTCCTGTCGGAGCACCCGCTGCGTCAGCGTGACCGCGTGCTGCTGAGGGTCGGCACGCGCACCGTGCGTGCACTGGTGGACGACATCGTGGACCAGCTCGACATCGCCACGATGGAGCACCGCGCAGCGCCTGACGGCCTCGCCCTCAACGCCATCGGTCGGGTCCGCATCCGACTCGCCGAGGACGTCGCCATCGACGACTACCGCGCGCTGCGCCGCACTGGCGCCTTTCTGCTCATCGATGAGGCCGACGGCTCCACCCTCGCGGCCGGCATGGCCGACGCTCCGGACCGCAACGCCGGAGAGGGCATCTGATGAGCTCGCCCAGCTACCCCCTGACCCTCGACCTGACGGGGCGACGGGTGGTGGTCGTCGGTGGTGGACCCGTGGCCGCGCGCCGCACGGCCGGGCTCCTCGAGGCCGGGGCAGCGGTGGACCTCATCGCACCGTTCGTCTGCGAGGACCTGGCGGCACTGGTCAGGACCGACCGGATCACGTGGCAGGAGCGCGACTACGTGGCCGGCGACCTCCTCCAGCCTGAGCCCGCGTGGTTGGTGCACACCGCGACCGGCGACCTGCTCGTCGACGCCCAGGTGGCGCGCGAAGCCGATGCGGGCCGCATCTGGTGCGTGCGCGCCGATGCCGCGGAGGCCTCCTCCGCCTGGACCCCCGCCGTGGCGAGGGGTGTCGCGGGCGCGGCGAGCGACGGCCTCACCATCGCCGTCAGCGCGGGCGGCGACCCCCGTCGCGCGACGGCGGTCCGCGACGCCGTCCTGGCCGCGCTCGACAGCGGCACCCTCCCAGTGCGTCGGGTGCGGCGCGACAGCCCCCAGGATGCCCGGGGGAGCGGCCCCCAGGCCGGTGTGGGACGGGTCGCCCTCGTCGGTGGTGGGCCCGGCGCCGACGACCTCATCACGGTCCGTGGCCGCTCGCTCCTGGCGGCTGCTGACGTGATCGTGACCGATCGGCTGGGCCCGCGAGGGCTGCTCAGCACCGTGGCGGCGGACGTCGAGGTCATCGACGTCGGCAAGACCCCGGGCAACCACCCGGTCAGCCAGTCCCGCATCAACGAGCTCCTGGTGCACCACGCGCAGCTGGGCAAGCGGGTGGTGCGGCTCAAGGGCGGTGACCCGTTCGTCCTCGGTCGGGGAGGCGAGGAGGCGCTGTACTGCGTCGAGCACGGCATCCCGGTCGAGGTCGTGCCCGGAGTGACCTCGGCGGTGTCGGTGCCAGCGGCCGCAGGCATCCCCGTGACGCACCGGGGGATCGCCGCGTCCTTCGTCGTGGCCTCGGCGCACGAGGGCGCCGAGCACGTGTTGGCCGCGGCTGCCGATGCCGCTCCCGACGCGACGCTGGTGCTGCTCATGGGCGTCACCCGGCTGGCCGAGACCGCCGCGGCCCTGATCGCTGCCGGCCGCGCCGCCGACACGCCGGTGGCGCTGGTGGAACGCGGCTGGACCCCGGAGCAGCGCACGACCACCACCACGTTGGCCGATGCCGCCCGTGACGCCGTGGCAGCCGGAGTGCAGGCCCCCGCGGTCGTGGTGGTGGGCCAGGTCGTCAGCCTGCGGGACCGGCTCGGCGACCTGTCGGGGGAGTAGCGTCACGCGGGTGACCACCGAACCCGACATCGTCCTGCTCGCGCACGGGTCGCCGGACCCACGGCACGCCCAGGGCGTCGAAGCCCTGGCCACGCACGTCCGAGAGCTGGTTCCGCACCGCCCGGTGCACACGGCATACCTCGACCACCATCCACCCAGCCCCAGGGACGTCGGGGTGACCCTCGGGTCCCACGCCGTCGTGGTGCCCGTGCTGCTCACGCCCGCCTTCCACGCCAAGGTCGACGTGCCGACAGCCGTCGTCGACCTGACCCAGGCGTCCGGTTCGCAGGTGTCGGTGGCCGCTCCCCTCGGGCCGCACGAGCTGCTGCTCGACGCTGCCGAGGAGCTCCTTGCTGCGCAAGGGATCTCGCCCGATCCGACGACGGCGGTGCTCCTGTATGCCGCGGGCTCCAGTGACAGCGACGCCGTCGCCACCGTGGGACGCACCCTCGCGGAGCACCCACGCGTGGGGTGGGGTCCGTGGAGCGTCGCCGCGCTCGAGGGCGGGTCGACCATCGAACAGCTGCTGCGGCGGCTCCCCGACGAGGTCGAGCGAACCGTGGTGGTGTCCTTCATGGTCGCCGAGGGGATCCTGCGTGACCGCATGGCGCAGCACTGCGGTCGGGCCGGGGTGTCCATGGTGGCTGGGGCACTGGCCCAGACCACGGCGGTGGCCCACCTCGTCCTGGAACGCGCGGACAACGTCCGCGAGCGGGTGGATAGCCTGCCTGTGTGAGCGATGCAGCCAAGCCCCACCCGCACCTGACCGTCTCTCGGGAGGGTGCCGTCCTCACGGTGACCCTCGACAACGCGGCGAGGCGCAACGCCCAGACGCCCAGTCTCTGGGCAGCCCTCGCCGCCGTGGCGACCGGGGTCGACTCGTCCGTGCGGGTGGTCGTGCTGCGCGGCGAGGGACCGTCGTTCTCGGCCGGACTGGACCGGGGCATGCTCGCGCCCGGGGGAGTCCCGGGAGAGGTCGACATGATCGCCATGGCTGCCGAGAGTGCCGGGGCCGCCGCCGAGGTCATCGAGGACTTCCAGCGCGGGTTCTCGGCCTGGGCAACCGTGCCGGCGGTGGTCGTGGCTGCCGTCCAGGGGCACGCGATCGGTGCCGGGTTCCAGCTGGCGCTGGCGGCGGACCTGCGGGTTGTCGCAGACGACGTGCAGTTCGCCATGAGAGAGACCTCGCTGGGGCTGGTTCCCGACCTGGCCGGCACGACGCCCCTGGTGTCGCTCGTCGGCGTGGCGCGGGCCCTGGAGATCTGCGCCACGGGCCGGTTCGTGGGGGCTGCCGAGGCCGTCGCCAGCGGACTGGCCAACGTCGCCGTGCCGGTGGATGCGCTCGAGGCCACGACGGCCGACCTGGTCGCCGCCCTCCTCGCCGCACCCGAGGCCGCACTGCGTGAGCTCAAACCGTTGCTGCGCAGTGCAGCGTCGACCGATCGCGAGACCCAGCTGCGCCTCGAACGCGAGGCCCAGGGACGGTTGCTGCACGGCCTGGCCGGGCTGTTGTCGCGCTGACCACCCCGACGTCCCGGGGCCCCGCCGGGTGACCAGCAGTGGTTCCCCGGGTTGCGCGCTCGGCGCAATGTCGGTGGCGGGCTGCATGATGGGGAATGCGCCGTCGCGAGCACGGCGTTCCATCGCCATGAGCAGAGGAGACGTTTCTTGAGCCACTCGGGCTGGATGGCCATGCGATCGCTGACCCGCGACGACTCCGTCAAGGACCGCAAGCTGGCACCCGGGACGGCCAAGCGGGTCGGGTCCTACGCGCGACCGTTCCGGCGCGAGATCGGTGTCTTCCTCGTCCTGGTGATCATCGACTCGGCTCTGGTGGTGGCCACGCCGCTCCTGCTCAAGGAGCTGATCGACAGGGGCATCACGCCGCGGGACCGTGGGGTCGTCATCGAGCTCGCGCTCGTCGTGGCTGCCCTCGCCCTGGTCAGCGGCGGGCTGACCCTCCTGGAGCGCTGGTACTCCAGCCGCATCGGAGAGGGGCTGATCTACTCCCTGCGGGTCGAGGTCTTCTCACACGTGCTGCGACAACCCATCGCGTTCTTCACCCGGGCCCAGACGGGAGCCCTGGTGAGCCGCCTCAACAGCGACGTCATCGGCGCCCAGCAGGCCTTCACCTCGGTGCTCTCGAGCGTGGTGAGCAACGTCGTGTCCCTGGTCCTCATCATCGCGACGATGGCCACGCTCTCCTGGCAGCTGACCCTGGCGTCGCTGGCCCTGGTGCCGTTCTTCCTCCTGCCGGCACGGCTCATGGGCAAGCGCCTCGCCGGGCTCGCCCATGCGCAGATGGGCCTCAACGCCGACCTGGGTTCGCGGATGACCGAGCGTTTCAACGTGGCGGGCGCGCTGCTGGTCAAGCTGTTCGGCGAGCCCCGCCGAGAGGACCGTGAGTATGCCGCGCAGGCGGCTGGCGTCCGCGACATGGGCGTGCGGATCTCGATGAACCGCAGCATCTTCTTCGTCGCGCTGACGCTCGTGGCCTCGCTGGCGACGGCGATGGTCTATGGCTTCGGTGGACTGATGGCCGTCAGCGGCACCCTCACCGTGGGCACCCTGCTGGCCCTCACCGCCCTGCTGGCCCGGCTCTACGGACCGCTCACCTCGCTGTCCAACGTGCGCGTCGACGTGATGACCGCGCTCGTGTCGTTCGAGCGGGTCTTCGAGGTGCTCGACCTGCAGCCGTTGGTGACCGAGCGTGCGGATGCCCGACCTCTGCCCCCCGTCCCGGTCCGGGTCGAGGTCGACGGCGTGGCTTTCCGCTACCCCTCGGCCGACGAGGTGTCGCTCGCCTCGCTGGAGAGCGTTGCCGCCGGTGACCGCAAGGGTGGTGGGGTCGTCCTCCGGGACATCACGTTCGAGGCGCAGCCGGGACAGCTCGTCGCCCTGGTCGGTCCCAGTGGAGCAGGCAAGTCGACGATCACCTCGCTCATCGCCCGGCTCTACGACCCCTCCACGGGAGCGGTGCGGATCAACGGTGTCGACCTGCGGGAAGCCACCCTGGAGTCGGTCGCCCAGACCGTGGGAATGGTCACCCAGGAGGCGCACCTGTTCCACGACACCATCCGTGCCAACCTCAAGTACGCCGCGCCGGACGCCACCGACGACGAGCTCGTGGCGGCTCTGAAGGCAGCTCAGGTGTGGTCCCTGGTGGGCTCACTTCCCGAGGGGCTGGAGACGGTCGTGGGCGATCGTGGCCACCGGTTGTCCGGCGGCGAGAAGCAACGCCTGGCCCTGGCGCGCCTGCTGCTCAAGGGGCCGGGTTTGATCGTCCTCGACGAGGCCACCGCCCACCTCGACAGCGAGTCCGAGGCGGCCGTCCAGCGGGCGCTCGACACGGCCCTGCGCGGCCGGACCGCGATCGTCATCGCGCACCGGCTGTCCACGGTCCGGGGCGCGGACCAGATCCTCGTCGTCGACGAGGGTCGCATCGTCGAACGCGGAACCCACCGCGAGCTCATTGCGCGTGGTGGTCTCTACAACGACCTCTACACCACGCAGTTCGCCGACCAGGAGACCCGCGCCAGCGATGTCCCCGCCTGACGCCTGACGACCGGGCTTGTCAGGCGTCCTCCTCGTCCCAGATCCGGACCTTCCTCGGTTTGACGGGGGCGGACCGCTGCGGCGCGTCGTCACCCTCGAGGTACTCGCGGCGGGCGCCGAACCAGACCAGCACGAACCCTGCCACCATCGCGAACCACCATTGGAACGCATAGGCCTGGTGCGGTCCGAGGTCCGTGTCCGGTGGCTCCAGGGCCGTCGGCCGTGCCGGTGCCGTGCCGTCGGGCATCCGCTCCACCTCCAGGACGACGTACGCGCCGAGCAGCTGGGCTCCGACCTGCCGGCTCGCCTCAGCGAGGTTGATGCTCGCGACCTGGCCGGGGGGCAGGCTCTTGCCCAGTGAGGGATCCGACCGGCGCAGCCAGCCGGTCACCGTGACCGTCCCGGTCGGCGAGGGCACCACGGCCGGCAGGGTCTCGGCGGACTCGGCGTTCATCACCCAGCCGCGGTCGACGAGCACGGTGGCACCCGTGGTTTCGACGAAGGGGACCAGCACCTCGTAGCCATACGTGCCGTCGAAGGGACGGTTGCGGACCAGCAACGTCTTGTCCGCGGCATACCGGCCCTGCATGGTGATCCGGGTCCAGTCCTCGGCGAGCGGCATGGGCCTGGTGCCCAGCACCTCGGCCACCGGACGCGGCTTGGCGTCGTAGTGCGCGTGGATGCGGTCGGCCCGCGCAGCCTTGGCCTCGTACCGGTGCCACTGCCACTGTCCGAGGAAGTACGCGGCGACCGCAAAGGCCAGGGCGACCCCAAAGGCACCCAGCCACCGACGCGATGTGAGCACCTTGACCACTGCTTCACGGTACCCGGCTTAGGCTAGGGACCATGACGGGCCTTCCTTTCCCCAGTGTGCGCGGTGAGACCCGCGCCCCCGAGGGGACCGTGGGCCTGCCGGACCAGCTCGGCCGGGTGGCTCGCGACCTGCGCGTCTCCGTGACCGACCGGTGCAACCTGCGCTGTCGGTACTGCATGCCGGCCGAGGGCCTGCCGTGGCTGGCCAAGCCCGACATGCTCACCGACGACGAGCTCGTGCGCGTGATCGGGGTGTTCGTGGGTCTGGGGATCCAGCAGATCCGGCTGACGGGGGGCGAGCCGTTGCTTCGCCGTTCACTCGTCGACGTCGTGCGGCGTGTGGCAGCCCTCGAGCCTCGGCCCAGGATCGCCATGACCACCAACGGCATCGGTCTCGACCGCCTGGCCCAGCCCCTGGCCGATGCGGGACTGGACCGGGTCAACGTCAGCCTGGACACCGTCGACCCGAAGGAGTTCGCCGACCTGACCCGCCGAGACCGCCTGCACGACGTCGAGCTCGGCCTCAAGGCCGCGGCCGCCGCGGGCCTGGCACCGGTGAAGGTCAACGCCGTCGCGATGCGGGGGATCAACGACCACTCGGTCGCCGACCTGCTCCAGTGGTGCCTCGACCGCGGCTACGAGCTGCGGTTCATCGAGCAGATGCCGCTCGACGCCCAGCACGGGTGGGACGCCTCGACCATGATCAGCTCCGAGGAGATCCGGGAGCGGCTGGGGGAGCGGTTCGAGCTCACTGCGCTGCCGGCTGCCGATCGCGGCAGTGCCCCTGCCGAGCGCTTCCTCGTCGACGGGGGCCCCGTCACGGTCGGCATCATCGCCAGTGTCAGCGCGCCCTTCTGCGCCGCCTGCGACCGCACCCGGTTGACGGCCGACGGACAGGTGCGCAACTGCCTGTTCTCCCAGAAGGAGACGGACCTGCTCGGTCCGATGCGGGGCGGCGCGAGCGATGAAGAGCTGGCCGCCCTCATCCAGGGCGAGATGTGGCGCAAGGCCCCCGGCCACGGCATCGGCACCGCCGACTTCGTCCAGCCGGACCGCCCCATGTCCGCCATCGGCGGCTAGGGCCTCCAGAACCTGCCACGTCGTCTCGACCAGCGGGACGGCGGGCTCAGCCCGCGGTCTCGGGGATCGCGTCGGCGGGGACGGTCTCGATGAGGAACCCGCGGATGGAGAGGAACTCACCGAGCGAGGTCCGGTGGTCGTCGCAGGCCAGCCAGACCTTGCGGCGATCGACCGTGTGGAGTGTGGGGTTGTTCCACAGGTGCGCCCACGTAGCGGTGTTGCGGCAGCCCTTGGCACTACAGACCATCGAGTCCATCAACGACCGATCTGCTCGGGGCCGTCGCCGCGCGGCGTCACCGGTGCCGACGACCCCTGCGGGCGCGGCCGTACGGCGTTGGCGAGGACCACCGCGACGTAGGGCAGCACGATCGCGGCCACCGCCATGCTGCCCCAGAGCCACCACGGAGCGCCCTGCGTCGCGGTCACCGCGGCGCCGATGAAGCATGCCGTGCGGATGCCCATGGTGATCAGGTAGCGGCGGATCCGGCCCGCCTGCTCCTCGGCCAGCGACTCCGGCACGGACGTCACCGACTGCACGACGGGCTCGTCGTGGCGGTGGCGGTGGGCGCGCGGCACATGTCCACGATAGGCGCCGCAGGATGCGGTGTACCCATGGGTAGTCGATAAGGTCGCGACCGGAGGCGCAGCGCGGGTGCGCGCCCGCCGGACGCACCGCCCGAGACACACGGAGGACATCCATGGCAGGCCGCAACGTGCTGGTCACCGGAGGCAACCGCGGGATCGGCCTGTCCATCGCCAAGGCTCTGGCCGAGGCAGGCGACAACGTCGTGATCACGCACCGCTCGGGGGAACCGCCCGAGGGTCTGCAAGGAGTGCGCTGCGAGGTGACCGACTCCGCATCGGTCGACCAGGCCTTCACCGAGGCGGAAGCGATCTGGGGCGGCCCCATCGAGGTCCTGGTGGCCAACGCCGGGGTCACGCGTGACACCTTGCTGATGCGCATGTCCGACGAGGACTTCGACGTGGTCATCGACACCAACCTCGCCGGAGCCTTCCGGTGTGCGCGCCGCGCGGTGAAGGGGATGATCAAGCAGCGCAAGGGGCGGATCATCTTCATCTCCAGCGTCGTCGGGCTCTACGGCTCACCCGGCCAGACCAACTACTCGGCGAGCAAGTCCGGCCTCGTGGGACTGGCCCGGTCCATCTCCCGCGAGCTCGGTGGCCGCGGCATCACCGCCAACGTCGTCGCCCCCGGTTTCATCGAGACCGACATGACGGCCGAGCTCCCGGAGGACCGCAAGAAGGCCTACCAGGCCACGATCCCCGCCGGTCGGTTCGCACAGCCGGAGGAGGTCGCCGCAGCGGTGCGCTTCCTCGCGGGTGACGACGCGGCATACATCACCGGAGCGGTGATCCCCGTCGACGGGGGCCTGGGCATGGGCCACTGAGCCCAGTCCCACTCTCACCACACACTGACCCCACGACGAACTCCCAGCGAAAGGCACCAGACATGCTGCTCGAGGGCAAGAAGCTCCTGATCACCGGAGTCCTGATGGACTCCTCGATCGCGTTCCACGTCGCGAAGATCGCGCAGGAGCAGGGTGCGGAGGTGGTGCTCACGTCCTTCGGTCGCACCTTCAAGATCACCCAGACGATCGCCAAGCGGCTGCCGACCACGCCGCCGGTCATCGAGCTCGACGTGACCAACCCGGAGGACCTCGACAGCCTGGCCGGACGGCTGGGCGAACACGTCGACCGCCTCGACGGGGTCCTGCACTCGATCGGCTTCGCCCCCCAGGGCGCCTTCAACTTCATGGAGGGCACCTTCGAGGACGTCTCGACGGCGATGCACGCCTCGGCCTACTCGCTCAAGTCCCTTGCGGTGGCTGCGCTCCCACTGATGAGCAACGGCGGCAGCGTCGTGGGACTCACCTTCGACGCCAAGTTCGCCTGGCCGGTCTACGACTGGATGGGCGTCGCCAAGGCGGCTTTCGAGTCGACCAACCGCTACCTCGCCCGCGACCTCGGGCCCAAGGGGATCCGCTGCAACCTCGTCGCGGCCGGCCCGATCCGCACCACGGCCGCCAAGTCGATCCCGGGATTCCAGACCTTCGAGGACACCTGGAACACGCGGGCGCCGCTCGGGTGGGACGTGAACAACGCGGTTCCGGCGGCCCAGGCCTGTGCTGCGCTCCTGTCGGACTGGTTCCCGGCGACGACGGGCGAGATCGTCCACGTCGACGGCGGCGTCCACGCGATGGGGCAGTGACCGCCCCCGCTGGCCCTCCCACCGACCGCTACTAGGCTCGGATGCATGACGTCTGAGCCCGCCGCTGAGCCCGCCTCCGAGCCTGTTCCGGAGCACGCCCCGGGGTCGGCTTCCGAGCCTGTTTCGGCACCCGCCGTCGCCGTGACGGAGGTGCGGGTACTCGAGGGTCCCAACCTGTACTTCGCCAAGCCCGCGATCAAGGTCAGCCTCGAGCTGCCGGGCTACCTCTCCGCCGACGAGAGTGTCCTCGCCGCCCTGGCGGCCCGCATCGAGCTGCGCAGCGCCCGTCCCGGCGCTCCGGGCACCGAGCAGCGCCAGCGCTTCGTGATGCGTCTGGTCGAGCGTGCCGTGCGCCTGCTCGCGACCGCGAGCGGGACGACCCGGTTGGGTGTGCGGGTCCGTCCCGGCAGCTCTCCGGCCAGTGTCGTGATGGCCTTCGTATGGCGCCGTCGCACGCGGGCGCGCGCGCTCGGGCTCGGAGTGGGTCCGGTCCTGCAGGCCTGGCTCGAGGGCAGCGACGTCATCGAGCACGAAGGCCTGGTCATCGGGCAGACCGAGCCGGGTGAGCGTCCCGCGCTCCTCAAGCCGCGGATCCCGGTGGCGTCGATCACCGGCACGAACGGCAAGACCACGACCACCCGACTACTCGGCCACATCGGGATGACCGCCGGGCTGCGCACGGCCTGGTCGTCCACCGATGGGATCGTCGTGCAGGGCCAGGTGGTCGAGTCAGGCGACTACTCCGGTCCCGCCGGCGCACGGGCCGTCCTTAACGCCGCCGGCGTCGAGCTCGGCATCCTCGAGACGGCGCGGGGCGGCATGCTGCTCAAGGGAATGGGGGTGAGCGCCAACGACGTCAGCGTCGTCACGAACGTCTCCGCGGACCACCTCGGTCTCCAGGGCATCGACACCGTCGACCAGCTGGCGGAGGTCAAGGCGATCGTCACCAAGGCCACCAAGCCTCGCGGCTGGGTCGTGCTCAACGGCGAGGACCCCCGCGTGTGGGCGATGCGCAACGGCATCAAGGCCCGGCCGTGGGTCTTCACGCTGCGTTCCGACGCCCCCGCGATCCGCGAGTCTCTCGACAGCGGTGGCCGCGCGATCACGGTCCTCGACGGGTCGATCACGGTGCTGGAGAACGGCCAGGACCCCGACCGGCTGGTCAGCATCCTCGACGTCCCGGCAACGCTGTCCGGACTCTCCGAGCACAACATCGCCAACGCCCTCGCGGGAGCGGCTGCAGCCCTCGGGCTCGGGCTTCCGCGCGACGCGGTGGTCGAGGGACTGCGCACCTTCGCGCCGGACGACAAGCTCAACCCCGGCCGGATGAACACCTACACGCTGCGGCGCGGCGACCAGTCCGCCATCACGGTCATCGTCGACCTGGCGCACAACGAAGCCGGTCTCGAAGCCCTCATGGACGTCGCCCATGGCCTGAAGGTCCCCGGAGGTCAGGTGCACCTCGGGTTGGGCCTGGCCGGGGACCGCACTGACGACCTGCTCGAGTCGATCGGTGAGGTGGCCGGGCTCCGGGCCGACCGGATCGTCGCGGCGCACAAGGAGCACTACCTGCGCGGGCGCACCATGGAGGAGCTGGAGTCGCACCTGCGAAACGGCCTGGCGAGGGCCGGAGTGTCCGACATCGAGTCGTACGACACCGAGCTCGCCGGACTCCAGGCACTGGTGCCGGGTGCCGCGGACGGCGACGTCGTGGCGCTGATGTGCCACGCCGAACGCGCCCAGGTCGCGTCCTGGCTCGCCGAGCAGGGCGCCACCCCGGACACGGCCGACGACATCCGCGCCAAGGTGGTCGCGGCGCGGGGTGAGCACGAGTTCGAGGCGGAGATCGCCGGCGTGTGGGAGCTGGTCGACGACCAGCGGCGCATCGACGCCATCGCCCTCCTGCGGAGCCAGCGCCCGTCCGACCCGCGGCTGGTGTTCGAGCACGCCAGCGCGCTCGACGCGGCGGGCAAGGAGCAGGACGCCATCCCGCTCTACCGCGAGTCCCTCGCCTCGGGCCTGCGCGAACCCCAGCGCCACCGGGCGCGCATCCAGCTGGCATCGAGCCTGCGGGTGGCCGGGCAGCCCGAGCTGGCCTACTCGCTGCTCACCGAGCTCAGCGCCGAGCGTCCGGGCAGCGTGGCCGTCGAGGCCTTCCGCGCCTTGGCGGGGGTCGACAGCGGACACGCCGAGTCCTCCGTCGCCGACCTCATCGACGTGCTGCTGCACCATGCTGGCGACGACGACGCCCTCGCCTACCAGCGTGCCCTGTCAGGGTATGCCGCGGAGCTGCGCGAGCGCTGACCTCGGTCAGGTGGTGGCTGGCTCGACCTCGGAAGCCTCGGCGGCGGCCGCCTCGTCACCCGACTGCTGGGCCTCGGACTGCATCTCGACGGGGTCGAGGTCCGGGTCGCCGATGCCCTGCTTGTTGTGGGCGCCGGCCTGGGCGTGCTTGGTCATCGACTCCAGCTCACCGAGCACCTCGGCGTGCTGGTCGACGCAGAGCACCACGACGTCCCCGGGGTTGGCTCGCGCCATGCAGTGTCGCACCGCGTCCACCTCGTTGAGCACGATCTCCACCTGACGGCAGCGCACGCCCTCCTTGCCGATCTCACCCTTTGCGCCCTCGGCGATGAGGTCTGCCGTCTGACCGGCGGGCCGCCCCCGCTTGCGCTCGTCCTCACGGACGACCACGACGTCGAAGTGGCGAGCCGCGAGGGCCCCCAGCTCACGCATGTCGTCGTCGCGACGGTCCCCGGCGGTCGACACCATGCCGATGCGCGACACCTTGCCGAGGTCGGACTGGCCGGCCTTCTGATCGGCATAGCTCTCCACGAACTCGCCGAGCACCCGCATGCCTGGCGCGTTGTGGCAGTAGTCGACGAACACGTCCACGTTGTGCACGTTGACGAGGTTCATCCGCCCGGGGGAGAGGTAGTAGCTCGTGGTGAAGGTCCGCAGCCCCTGGCGGATCTCGTGCAGCCCGGCGCCCGCGGCAAACGCCGCGCCAGCCGCAGCCATGGCGTTGGCGACGTTGAACTTCGCCGTGCCGCCGAAGGTCGACGGCAGCAGGTGGGTCCACGCGAGCTGCATCGAGCGGCGGCCGTGCTTGATCACGATCATGTCGCCGCGGTCGGTGTGGTCGAGGACGACGGCGCGACCGCCACGGCGGCAGTAGTCCTCGATGAACTCGCGGACCTTGCTGCCGGGCGGCTGCAGCGAGAACCACACGATGCCGCCCGAGCACTTGCGACGCATCTTGCGGACGAGCTCGTCGTCGGCGTTGAGCACCGCAAAACCGTTGCGGGGCACCGCTTCCACGACGACCGCCTTGACGTCGGCGAGCTGGGCCAGGGTGTCGATGCCCTTCATGCCCAGGTGGTCGGGGGCGACGTTGGTCACCACCGCGACGTCGTTGCGGTCGTAGCCGAGCCCTTCGCGCAGGATGCCGCCACGGGCCACCTCCATCACCGCGAAGTCGACGCGTGGGTTCTGCAGGACCATCCGTGCCGAGCGAGGACCGGAGGCGTCCGCCTTGTAGACGAGGCGCTCGTCGATGACGATGCCGTCGGTCGAGGTCATGCCGACCTTGCGTCCGATGCCCTTGAAGATGTGGGCGATCATCCGCGACGTGGTGGTCTTGCCGTTGGTCCCGGTGACCGCCACGATCGGCACCCGTGAGGGGGAGCCGGGTGGGAACAGCAGGTCCACGACCGGTTTGGCGATGAACTGCGGCTCGCCGACGGTCGGGTGGGTGTGCATCCGGAAACCCGGGGCCGCGTTGACCTCGCAGATCGCGCCCCCCGTCTCGCGGACGGGGGAGGCGATGTCGGGACAGATGAAGTCGATGCCCGCGACGTCGAGCCCGATCATGCGGGCCGCCTCCTCGGCGATCTCGACGTTGTCCGGGTGCGCGTCGAAGGTCCGGTCCACGGAGATGCCACCGGTCGACATGTTGCCCGTGAGGGCCAGCTTGACCATCTGGTCCTTGGGCGGCACGTCGTCGAGCTCGAAGCCCTGGTCCCGCACGAGCGCTGTGGCCGCGTCGTCGACCTTGATCCGGGTCAGCACCTTCTCGTGGCCCACTCCACGGCGCGGATCGGCGTTGGTGATCTCCACGAGCTCGGCCACTGTGTGGCTGCCGTCGCCGATGACGTGGGCGGGCACGCGTTCCGCGATGGCCTGCATCTTGCCGCCGACGATGAGGCAGCGGTAGTCGCGACCCGTGACCAGCGACTCGACGATGACGTAACCACGCCGCGACTCGCCCTCGGCGATGACGAAGCTCGCGCGGACCTGCTCCTCCGTGGTCAGGTCAAGGCACACACCCCGACCGTGGTTGCCGTCCAGCGGCTTGACGACCACGGGGTAGCCGATCCGCTTGGCGGCGGCCACTGCGCCGTCGGCTGTGCGCACAGTCTCCTGCTTGGGCACCGGGAGCCCGGCAGAGCCCAAAAGGCGGGTGGTCATGTCCTTGTCGCCGGCGATGTCGACGGCCAGGGCACCGGTCTTGGAGGTCATGGTCGCGCGGATCCGCTGGGCGTGGACGCCCTGGCCGAGCTGCACGAACGAAGCCGCGTTGAGCCGGATGTAGGGGATGTCGCGCGAGATCGCTTCTTCGAGGATCGCACCCGTGGACGGGCCGAAGGCCGTCCGCTGGGCCCGCCTCAGGAAGAGGTCGAGCTCGTCGGCGAAGTCGAACCCTTCCTCGGCCTGCACGAGGTGGTTGACCAGCCGCACTGCGAGCACACCTGCGGCCAGCCCGACAGCCTCGTCGGCGTAGTCGTAGATGACGTTGTAGACCCCGGCCTGACCCTTGACCGCGCGTGTCTTGCCGCGCCGCAGGTCGTGCCCCGCCTCCTGCTGGAGCTGGAGCGAGACGTGCTCGGCGACGTGTCCGAGCCAGGTGCCTTCGCGCAACCGCTCGATGAAGCCGCCCTTCACGCCCCGGGAGCAGGTGTGGTTCTCCAGGTTGGGCAGCAGCTCGAGGAGTCGGTCGGTGAACCCGGTCAGCGTGTCGGTCGGGTAGGCCTCGAGCACCCCCAGGTCGACCACCAGGTGGATCGCCGGGCTGTACGACCAGATGTTCCCGCCGCGGTAGACCCGGGACTCGACGATCGAGAGCTCGGGTGCCGGGGGGCCGGTGGGGGTGGGGCGATCTGCCATGGGATCTCCTTGCGGGTCGGGCAGTGCGAGGCGGTGGGTCAGGCCTTGGCCGTCGCGAGGGCCACCGCGACATCGGGGTGCTTCTCGACGAAGTCGACGAGGCGAACCTCGGAGAGGTCGAACGTAGCGCCTGCGGGGAGTGAATGCACCACAGCGCCCGAGACCATCAAGGGGGCACCTCTGCGGGCGTCCGGGGCATCGGACTCGGCGGCGCGGCAGTCGAGGACGAAGGCCACGCCGCTGCCGTGCACGGTGAAGACGCGCCGGTCGCGCACCTCGATCGCCGTGTCCTCGTCGATGCCCACGCCGATCAGGTTGGGCGAGGCGGCGACCATGGACATCAGCCGCCCGTACCGGGAGCGCTGGGCGAAGTGCTGGTCGATGATGACACCGTCGATGAGCCCGAGCCCCGCCGTCAGCTGCCCGTAGCGCTGTCGGGGCGTCACGCCCTCCTCGCCCATCGAGATCATGAACTGGCTCATGATCGAGGCCCCGGCCGACGTCCCGCCGATGACGGCACCGCGATCGTGGGCGCGGGCCAGGGCCTCCCCGAGCGGCGTGCCCGGGAACCGCTGGCTGAGCTTGAGCTGGCTGCCGCCGCTCATGAAGATGCCGGTCGCCTGGTCGAGCAGGGCGACCAGTTCCTGGTCCTGGGCGGATGCGCGGTTGGGTGGGTTCACGACCTCGATGTCCGGGGCACCCAGACGCGTGAACACCTCGCGGTAGGAGGCGACGACCTCGTCCTCGAACGACGACGCGGTGGGGATCAGCACGATCCGCGCCCGCCTGCCCCCAGCAAGTCGGACGAACCGGCGCAGGACCGTTGCCTTTCCGACCCGGTCCTCCGCTCCGCCGATGATGAACAGGGTGGGAACCTTGCGGACCGTGCGGCCCTGCGTACTTGCCATTGCGTCAGCCTAGGAGTCAGGGGGTGGGGATCGGCGGAGCGGGGGTCGGCGTGCCGTCCGCCTCGTCCGCCTCCTCGATCTCCTCACGCGTGATCCCGAGCAGGTAGAGCACCGCGTCGAGGTAGGGAACGTTGACGGCGGTGTCGGCCTGCTCGCGAACCACGGGCTTGGCGTTGAAGGCGACGCCGAGGCCGGCCGCCTGCAGCATGTCGAGGTCGTTGGCCCCGTCACCGATCGCCACGGTGCGCGAGAGCGGCAGGCCCGCCTCGGCGGCAAAGCGGCGAAGCGCTGCGGCCTTGCCCGCCCGGTCCACGATGTCCCCGACCAGGTGGCCGGTGAGTATGCCGTCGCGCACCTCGAGCCGGTTGGCGTGGGCGTGGTCGATGCCGAGCTCGCGAGCGAGGTCCTCGACGATCTCGATGAAGCCGCCGGACACGATGGCCACCGTGAACCCGAGTCGCTTCAGGGTCCGGACGAGGGTGCGCGCACCGGGCGTGAACTGGACGGCGGCACGGACCTCGTCCAGCACGCTCACGGGTAGGCCCTCCAGGGCGGCGACTCGTTCCCGCAGGCTGTCGGCGAAGTCGAGCTCTCCGCGCATGGCGGCGGCAGTCACTGCCGCCACCTCGGCCTCGCGGCCTGCGTGGCTGGCCAGCAGCTCGATGACCTCGTCCTGGATCAGTGTCGAGTCCACGTCCATCACCACCAGACGTCGACCCCGGCGCGCCAACCCACCGGCGGCCACGGCGATGTCGAGGCCGTGGACGCTGGACTCGAGGGCGAGCTCACGCCGCAGTCGATCGACGTCAGCACCGGAGACGTCGAACTCGACCGTGGTGACCGGATAGCGCGACAGCCGACGAATGCGGTCGATGTTGGCACCGTGCGAGGCGATGCGTGCCGTGATCGCGGCGACGCCGCTGGCCCGCAGGGGCGCCCCGAGGACGACCACGGCGGCCCGCCCGCTGCGCCGGTGCATGCTGTCGCCGGTGCCGACCTTGATCTTGACCTTGAGGTCGAGGTCGCGCCCCACCGACGTCAGGACCGAGCGCAGTCGCGCCTCGGCGTCCCCCGCCGACAGCAGCATCGCCAGCGTCAGGTGCCCACGGACCACCACCTGCTCGAGGTCGAGGACCTCCGCGCCGACGTCGGCGATGGCGTCGAAGAACGTGCTGGTGACGCCCGGCCGGTCCTCACCGGAGATGGTCACGAGCAGCGTCTGCGCGGTCAGCTCGGGCACGGCTCCAGACTATCGACGCCGGTCAGCCGCCCAGGCGGGAGTCTCGCCATGCGACCAGGTCCCGCACCCCCGGTGTACAAGCACCACATAGATAACGATGAGATATAGATCTAGTCAGTCATGCTCAGTCATGGTCATGGACCGGCATAAGGATCTATGTTCCTCGAACGCGTCCGGAGCGACGGGCGTCAAAAGCGGAGCGGCATGCAGCGCATCATCAGTCTCGTCATCGTGTCAGTCGGGCTCGTCTCCGGCGTGAGCGCGCCCGCCAGCGGAGCGGAGGCGCCAGACCTCGCGGCCGACATGGTCGTGGCGCGGACCGGCCAGCTCGGCGAGGGTGTGCCGAGCGCCGGGCTGAACAAGGGCGGCCAGGCAATAGCGCCTGCTAGAGGCCTGCGGACGTGGGCTCAGGCCGACGGCGTCGGGCTGAGGCTGGTCGCAGAGTTGCCGCAGGGGCGCACCGACGGCGTGTTCGAGAACGTCATCCCGGAGGCTTGGACGATGGCTCCGGCCATTGACGGCACGCTCGAGATCAAGAACGAAGACGGGGTCACCCAGGGCCACGTTGAGCGTCCGTGGGCGGTCGACGCAAAGGGTCATTTCCTGAAGACGCGCTTCGTCGTCGAGGGCCGCTCGTTGCGCCAGGTCGTGGACACCAAGGGGGCGGCGTTCCCGATAGTCATGGATCCGTGGGTTACAGCGGGCTGGTGGTACTACACGCCGATCTACTACGTCGAGATGTCCTGGTCAGAGACGTGGCAGCTCAAGAACTTCATGGACACCAACTCGAGCCAGATCCCCGGGTTACTGTGCGGCTTCGTTCCCACGGCCACCGCCAAGATCACCTGCGGCGCGATATACCTGCTGGTCAGGACGACGTGAAAAGCACTGTGAACACCGCCATCCGACTCAAGAAGTGCTACAAGGCCAGGATGCCGGCAACGGGTGGAGCCGCGTCGCTGCCGGCATACGATTCGTACTACAAGACCTGTAGGTCCTGAGAGGGGACGCATGCCAACCCGTAAGGAGCTGCGCCGTGAGGCACTGGTGCTCGTCATCATCCTGACTATTGCCGTCCTGGCGCCGCTGGTCCAAGGGCACGAGCCAGCCGGGGACAGTGAGGTCCTGACCCTGGCGGTCGGGTGGGTGCTCGTGCGGTCGTCGGTGCTTGGCGCTCGTGCCATCCGTCGCAGGCGACACTCATGAGCATGGCAACGGCGGTGCCCGTCAGGCTGGTCGCCCACCCCGGTCAGCCGCCCAGGCGGGAGTCTCGCCATGCGACCAGGTCCCGCACGGGCCCGAGGTCGTACTTCGGACCACCGATCCCGACGGTGAAGAGCCGCGTGCCCACGGCATACAGGGCTTCCGCGCCGGCGGCGTAGTCGGCGACCTGCTCGGGGTGGCGACCCGGCCTGGCGGAGACGCCGGCAGACCGCTCGATCTCGCTGGGGTCGCGCCCGATCCTGGCGCACCACTCGTCGAGGACGGCGTGCTTGTGGGCGATCGTCTCGGGCCCGCCGAAGCCGTGCCAGATGGTCGCGTGCTCGGCGACGATCTTGAGGGTCTTGCGTTCGCCACCCCCACCGATCAGGACCGGGATGTCGCGCGTCGGCGCCGGGTTCAGCTTGGCCCACCGCTGCTTGACGAGCGGCAGGTCGCGGGCGAGGTTGTTCAGCCGTCCTCCGGCCGTGCCGAAGTCGTAGCCGTACTCGTCGTAGTCCTTCTCGAACCAGCCCGAGCCGATGCCGAGGATCAGCCGACCCCCACTGATGTGGTCCACGGTTCGGGCCATGTCGGCGAGCAGCTGGGGGTTGCGGTAGCTGTTGCAGGTGACCAGGGCGCCGATCTCGACGCGGGACGTCGCCTCGGCCCAGGCGCCCAGCATCGTCCAGCACTCGAAGTGCTCACCGTCCCGCCCACCGTAGAGCGGGTAGAAGTGGTCCCAGTTGAAGACGACGTCGACGCCGATCTCCTCGGCCTCCGCCGCGGCCCGGCGGATCGACGCGTACTCGGCGTGCTGTGGCTGGAGCTGGACCCCGATCCGGATCGAATGGTGGGCGTCCGTCATCCGGTGACTTCCTGGAACTTGGCGATGACGGTGAGTCCGGACTCGGTGACCATGAACCCGCGCTCCCGGTCCTTGTCGGGGTCGACCCCGATGGTGGTGTCCTCGGGCACCACGACGCCCTTGTCGATGATGGCCCGCTTGATGACGCAGCCGCGTCCGACCTCGACACCGTCGAGCAGCACGCTGTCGTCGATCGTCGTGCCGCTGTGGATGTGGCACCGCGGAGACAGGACCGAGTTGGTCACGGTCGCACCGGAGATGACGACACCGGGGGAGACGGCGGAGTTGTGCGCCTCCCCGAACTTGCCGGCAGCGCCCTGGACGAGCTTGGCAGGGGCGAGCGGGCCGTAGTCGGTGTAGATCGGCCAGTCGTAGTTGTAGAGGTTGAAGACGGGGTGGATGGACACCAGGTCCATGTGCGCCTCCCAGTAGGAGTCCATCGACCCGACGTCGCGCCAGTAGGCCTGGTCGCGTGGGGTGGCACCCGGGATGACGTTGTCCTTGAAGTCGTAGACGTAGCCCTCGCCACTGTCGACGAAGTCCGGCACGATGTCGCCGCCCATGTCGTGCTTGCTGCCCGCGCGGTCGTTGTCGCGGGTGACGGCGTCGACGAGGACATCGGCGTCGAAGACGTAGTTGCCCATGGAGGCCAGCACTTCGTCGGGGGAGTCGGGCAGGCCCTTGGCGTCCTTGGGCTTCTCCTTGAAGGCCGAGATCTTGCGCCGGTCTGCGTCGTCGACCTCGATGACCCCGAACTGGTCCGCCAGCGAGATGGGCTGACGGATCGCGGCCACGGTCACACCCGCACCGGTCTCGATGTGCTGGGCCACCATCTGGGAGAAGTCCATGCGGTAGACGTGGTCGGCGCCGACCACCACGACGATGTCGGGCTTCTCGTCCGTGATCAGGTTGAGGCTCTGGAAGATCGCGTTCGCTGACCCGAGGTACCAGTTCTTGTCGACGCGCTGCTGCGCAGGCACGGGCGCGACGTAGTTGCCGAGCATCGTGGACATCCGCCAGGTCTTGGTGACGTGTCGGTCGAGGCTGTGCGACTTGTACTGGGTCAGCACGACGATCTTGAGGTAGCCGGAGTTCACGACGTTGCTCAGGGCGAAGTCGATGAGCCGATAGATCCCTCCGAACGGGACAGCTGGCTTTGCCCGGTCAGCGGTCAGGGGCATCAGTCGTTTGCCCTCTCCGCCGGCGAGGACGATGGCAAGAACCTTGGGAACCCCGCGTCGATAAGGCATGGTCCGACCCTAGGCAATCCGCGCCCTCGCGGCGACCCCACTGCACGACTAATCTCACGACCGTGAGAGTCGACATCCTGACCAAGGAGTACCCGCCCAACATCTACGGTGGCGCGGGGGTGCACGTCGCAGAGCTGGTGCGGGCGCTGCGCGACCGCGGCGACATCGATGCGCGGGTCCGAGCGTTCGGCGAACCCGTGTCGGAGGAGGGCACCACGGGGTATGCCGACCTGCCGGACCTGGGTGCCGCGAACGCGGCCGTCCGGACGATGGGCGTCGACCTGGCGATGGCCGGTGACTGCGTCGGCGCCGACCTCGTGCACTCGCACACGTGGTACGCCAACTTCGGCGGGCACGTCGCGTCCCTGCTCGGGGGCATGCCCCACGTCGTGAGCGCCCACAGCCTCGAGCCGATGCGCCCGTGGAAGGCCGAGCAGCTCGGTGGCGGCTACCGCGTGTCCTCCTTCATGGAGCGCACGGCCTACGAGGGCGCCGACGCCGTCATCGCCGTGAGCGAGGGCATGCGACAGGACGTCCTGCGCAGCTATCCCTCGATCGACCCCGAACGCGTCAAGGTCGTCCACAACGGCATCGACTCCCAGCTGTGGCAGCGCCACCGTGACGACGACACGGTCCGTCGGCACGGGGTCGACCCCGACGGGAAGTCGGTCATCTTCGTCGGCCGCATCACCCGGCAGAAGGGACTGCCGTACCTGCTCAAGGCAGCCGCCCAGCTGCCACCCGACGTCCAGGTGGTGCTGTGCGCCGGGGCGCCGGACACCCCGGAGATCATGGCCGAGGTGACCAGCCTCATGGACGAGCTCAAGGCGACGCGTGAGGGCGTCGTCTGGATCCCCGAGATGCTGCCGCGCGGAGAGGTCGTCGCACTCCTCTCTGCTGCAACGGTTTTCGCCTGTCCGTCGATCTACGAGCCGTTGGGCATCGTCAACCTCGAGGCGATGGCGTGCGAGCTCCCGGTCGTCGCCACGGCGACGGGCGGCATCCCCGAGGTCGTCGTGGATGGCGAGACCGGCTGGTTGGTGCCCATCGACCAGAAACAGGACGGCAGCGGCATACCCCTCGATGCGGACCGGTTCGTCGCGGACCTCGCCGCAGCGTTGACCGACGCCGTCAGCGACCCGGCCAGGGCCGACGCCATGGGGTTGGCCGGGCGCAAGCGGGCAGTCGACTCGTTCTCCTGGGCGACCATCGGGGAGCGGACCAACCAGGTCTACCTCGAGGTGCTGCGCCAGCGGATGCTCCAGTCCTGACCGCACCCGTCGGCGGCCGCGCCTAGGAGACCGGGGTGGCCACC
Organism: Pedococcus sp. P3_C7; assembly: GCF_056402615.1. Lineage (NCBI taxonomy): Bacteria > Bacillati > Actinomycetota > Actinomycetes > Micrococcales > Intrasporangiaceae > Pedococcus > Pedococcus sp. P3_C7. The sequence goes on from NZ_JBFUHC010000001.1 coordinate 543,742, forward strand.
CTTTCGTCTTCGGTCGTCGAGGTGCCCTCGGCTGTCGGGGTGTCCCCGGTCGTCGGGGTGTCCTCGGTCGTGGGGGTGAGGTAGGCGTGCACGAGGGGAACGGCCGACGCCCCCTCACCACTCGCGGAGGCAACCCGCTTCATCGAGCCCGCCCGGATGTCGCCGGCGGCGAAGATGCCGGGCACCGTGGTCGCCAGATTGGCCGGCGGCACGTCGTCGACCCACTTGCTCCGCGGCACGTCACGCCCGGTGAGCACGAAGCTGTGCTTGTCGCGAGCAAGCTCGGGCGGCAGCCAGTCACAGCGCGGTTCGGCCCCGAGCAGCAGGAACAGACCTCGCGCCTGCTTGGTCGTCCTCTTCCCGGTGGTGATGTCCTCGAGGCAGAGCCACTCCAGCTGGCCCTCACCACCACCGTCCACCACGCGGGTGCAGGGCAGCACGGTGATGCGCTCGTTGTAGGCCATCTCCTCGATGAGGTAGCGCGACATCGTCTCCTCGAGCCCGACCCGACGGACGACGATCGTCACCGACCTCGCGAACCGAGCCAGGTGCAGCGCTGCCTGTCCGGCGGAGTTGCCACCTCCCACGACCACGACGTCGTAGCCCTCCATCTCGCGGGCCGCCGTCATTGCCGCCCCGTAGTTGACGCCGGCGCCCACCAGTGCGTCGAGCCGCGGGACTCCGAGCCTTCGGTACGCCACCCCGGTGGAGATGAGGACGGTCCTGGCCCGGACGTCGCCCCCACCGGTGCGCAGGAGGTGGGGAGCCCCGTCGGTCCCGGGCTCCAGAGCAGTGACCTCCCAGCCGGTCAGGAACTCGGTCCCGAAGCGCAGGGCCTGGTTCCGGGCGCGCTGGGCCAACCTCATGCCGGAGATGCCGCGGGGGAAGCCGAGGTAGTTGCGGATCATCGAGCTGGTGCCGGCCTGCCCGCCGATCGCCTCAGCCTCCAACACCACGACGGACAGTCCTTCCGACGCTCCGTACACGGCGGCGGCGAGTCCGGCGGGGCCGCCACCCACGACGGCCAGATCGACGACCTCGTCGAGCTCGAAGGTGCGCGGCGGGCCGTTGACCGCGATCGCGACGTCGCGGACGCTCGTGGCCTGGATCGGTGTCCGGTTGGCCGCGGTCACCACCGGCCAGCGCAGCTCGTCCACGCCGAGCTGCTCGCGGATCCCCGCGAGGTAGTCCTGGAGCGCCGGCTCGTCGGGATGCCACACCCGGTTCTGCATGCCCATCCGGTCCAGGAAGTCGCGGATCGCCATGGTGAGCGCGTCCTGGGTCGGCGAGATGACCTTGGCGACCACGACTTCGGGCTGGGGGACGGTCGAGGTCCACTCGGACAGCAGGTCCGTGATCGCGTTGTGGAACTCCTCGTCGCGTTTGCCACGCGGCATGAGCAGGTAGGCGTCGTACTTGCCCTTGGCCATGCCGGCCCGGAGCCCGGGGCCATCCGCGAGGAAGTACTCCCAGGGCGCGGCGACGACGCGGCGGGCCGTGGGCACCACGAGACGCCAGCGGTGGAATGCCTCGTGGACGCTCTCGACGTCCGGCAGCCGCGAGTCCGTGACGAACAGCGCCACGTGGTCACCCCGGTCATGGATCTCGCGGGCGATGGACTCGGCCTCGTCACAGGAGCCGGCGGTGCGCAGGTCGTAGTCGCGCTGGTACCGGCTCCGGAACTCCTCGAGCAGGGTGTCGGCATGGTGCTCGGACACGAGGATGATTGCGGGGTCGAAGACTGCGGGGTCCGCCATGCCGTCCGAGTCTAGTTGCCGGAACGGACCCCTCCCAGTGGTCAGGCCGGTCGCCATCCGGCCAGCACCGCACACGCGGCGTTGGTCGCGTCGGCGAGGGCCCGCTCGGAGGCCCGTTGCAGGCGCAGCAGGACGCGGTGCCTCGACGACGCCTCGGCCGCGGTCAGGGCCCCGTCGCCAGCGCGGAGCGCGACGTCGACCACCGAGTCGATGGTGCCCGCGAGGGCGATGACGCGCGCGGCCCGGCCCGGCAGGGCGGGTGGCAGGCCCCAGCGACCTCCGAGGGCCGCGTCGGCCAGCGTGCGGGCGGCACCCGCCCCGAACGGCTGGCCGCCGATCGCGTCGATCGCCTCGGTTGCCGCGCGGATCTCCTCACGCAGGTGGCGCTCGAGCTGCGAGGCCTCGAGCGCCTCCACCCGGTGACGCGGCACCGGATCTGCGTCGTATGCCGTCCAATCCACCCGGGTGCCTACGTCCAGACCTCCTTCGGGGCCGCCGCCATAGGTCGAGATCGTGGGCACGAGAAGCCCTCCCAGGCCGGGAACGAAGACGCACTCGCCGCCGGCGGCGGCCGCGCCCTGCGCCTCGACGGAGGCACCCGGCATACCCACGAGGTCGCCGGGGGCCGGCAGGGCGACGAGGAGGGCCCGCTCACCGAGGTCGTGCCACAGGTCCAGGCGGTCGAGGTCACCGGCGACGTGGTCGATGTCGGGAAGGGCCTGGGCGATCGAGCGCTCCAGCGGGGTGCCCGTGGCCCACGCGTGTGTCGTCCACAGCGAAAGGCGCACGCACGCAGGGAGTTCGGGCATCCCGCCAGCCTAAGCCGATAGGGTCCCGTCCCATGAGTGACGTCCTTGAGTTCGCAGGAGTGAGCGTCGTCCGGGGTCAGGCGACCCTGCTCGACGACGTCTCCTGGGAGGTCGAGGAAGGGCAGCGCTGGGTCATCCTCGGCCCCAACGGAGCGGGCAAGACGACCCTGCTCCAGCTGGCCGCAGCGCGGATGCACCCGACCCGCGGCGTGGCCGGTGTGCTGGGCGAGGTGCTCGGGGCGGTCGACGTGTTCGAGCTGCGACCCCGCATCGGGCTGGCCTCGGCGGCCCTGGCCGAGCGGATCCCGTTCGACGAGATCGTGCACAACGTCGTGGTGACCGCGTCCTACGGCGTCGTCGGCCGGTGGCGGGAGAGCTACGAGACGTTCGACCACGCTCGGGCGTCCGAGCTGCTGGTCGCCCTGGGGGCCGACCACCTGGCCGACCGCACCTACGGCACGTTGTCAGAGGGGGAGCGCAAGCGGGTGCAGATCGCGCGCGCCCTGATGACCGACCCCGAGCTGATGCTGCTCGACGAACCGGCCGCCGGGCTCGACCTCGGTGGTCGCGAGGACCTCGTCCGGCGACTGGGCGTCCTCGCAGGCGACCTGGAGGCGCCGGCCCTGATCCTGGTCACCCACCACGTCGAGGAGATCCCGCCCAACTTCACCGACCTGCTCCTGCTGCGCGAGGGACGGATCGTGGCGCAGGGTCCGGTCGAGATCACCCTCACCGAGGCCAACCTCTCGGCCACCTTCGGCATGCCCCTGGAGCTGGAGCGTCGAGGCGACCGGTGGACGGCGCGACTGCGTGTCGACGAAGGAACGTCCGAGCCTCGCCCGTCGTCCTAGAGTTACCTGACCACTGAGAGGGAGGGGTGTCATGGACTGGTTCGCGGAGAACCCGTGGCTCGCGTGGCTGGGGGTGGCGCTGATCCTGGCGGCCATCGAGGCCGCCACGGTCGATTTCGTGTTCCTCATGCTGGCCGGTGGTGCACTGGCTGGAGCGGCGACATCGGCGATCGGGGTCGCCTTCCCGGGCCAGGTGATCGTCGCCGTCGTCGTCGCAGGACTGCTCCTGCTGCTGGTGCGCCCGATCATCACCCGGAAGTTCATGGTCGCCGAGGCCAGCCACGGAATCGGCGCGCCCGGTCTCGTCGGCCGCAGCGGGAGGGTGCTGCAGGCCGTCACCGCGACCGACGGTCGCGTCAAGGTGGGCGGGGAGACCTGGTCCGCACGCACGCCGCAAGGCGGCGACCCATGCCAGCCCGGCCAAGAGGTCCGGGTTGTATCCATCGAGGGGGCCACCGTGATCGTCACCGGCATCACGGCGGGTCAGAAAACGGAGTAGACGTGGACGGCATTGGAGCAGGCTTCATCGTCCTGCTGATCCTGGTTGCCTTTGCGCTGATCGTGCTCTTCCGCACGGTGCGCATCGTCCCCCAGCAGACTGCCCTGATCATCGAGCGGCTCGGCCGCTACGCCCGCACACTCGAAGGCGGCATCCACTTCCTGGTGCCGTTCGTCGACAAGGTGCGCGCGAACGTCGACCTGCGCGAGCAGGTCGTGTCGTTCCCGCCCCAGCCGGTGATCACCTCGGACAACCTGGTCGTCAACATCGACACGGTCATCTACTACTCGGTCATCGACGCGAAGTCGGCCGTGTACGAGATCGCCAACTTCATCCAGGGCATCGAGCAGCTCACCGTCACCACCTTGCGCAACGTCATCGGCTCGCTCGACCTGGAGCAGACGCTGACCAGCCGTGACCAGATCAACGCCCAGCTGCGTGGTGTCCTCGACGAGGCGACGGGCAAGTGGGGCATCCGCGTCAACCGCGTCGAGCTCAAGGCCATCGACCCGCCGCACTCCGTGCAGGAGTCGATGGAGAAGCAGATGAAGGCAGAGCGTGAGCGCCGCGCCCAGATCCTGTACGCCGAGGGCACCAAGCAGTCCGCGATCCTCACGGCCGAAGGTGAGAAGCAGAGCCAGATCCTGCGGGCCGAGGGTTCGGCCCAGGCCCGCATCCTCGAGGCCCAGGGCCAGGCCCGCGCCATCCAGCAGGTCTTCGACGCGATCCACCGTGGCAAGCCCACGCAGAAGCTCCTGGCCTACCAGTACCTCCAGGTGCTCCCGCAGATCGCCCGTGGCGACGCCAACAAGATGTGGATCATCCCCAGCGAGCTGACGGACGCCCTGCGCGGCATCGGTGGGGCCCTGGGTGCCACGGACAAGCCCAGTGGCCCGGACGGCGACGGCGACGAGGAGTGGGTCGACCCCGGCCAGCTCGCCGACGCCTTCGACGAGACCGTTCTGGAGGACCCCATGCAGGCCCTTGCGGAGGCCCGCGGGCTCGCGGGGAAGGCCAGTCAGGAGGCCACCGAGCACGCGGCGCCGGTGAAGCGGGTGCAGCCCCCGATGAAGCCGCCGGCTGACACGGTGCCCGACTTCGAGCCGCCGGCCCCACCGGCTTCGCTGCCCGTGGAGCCGCCGACGGCAGACGCGGACGCGGCGCCCAAGCCGCCGCCCGCCTGACCCCCACCTCACGACGAGGTATGCCGCCCACGCACCCGCGCGGGCGGCATACCGCTGTCCTGGACGGGCGACACCCGTCGCTAGGGTGACGTGGTGTCCGTCTTCGAAGCCCTCGGGATCTTCCTCGCAGGCCTGGCGGCGGGGACCATCAACACCGTGGTCGGGTCGGGCACCCTCATCACGTTCCCCACCCTGCTGTTCTTCGGCTACCCGCCAGTGGTGGCCAACGTGTCCAACACCGTCGGCCTGGTGGCCGGGGGAGTCACGGCAGTCCATGGCTACCGGGCCGAGCTCGAGGGCGCCGGGCGCACCCTCCTGCGGCTCGCACCCGCGTCCCTGCTCGGCGGCGTGATCGGTGCGGTGCTGCTCCTCGTGCTGCCTGCGGAGGCGTTCCAGGCGATCGTGCCGGTCCTGATCGGCCTGGGGCTGCTGCTCGTGGTGGTCGGTCCCCGGCTGCAGGCTCGGGCCGTCGAGCGCCACGAGGCGGGGATCGCGCCGGCGTCGTGGCACGGCGCGGCCCTCACCGGGGGAGTCCTGGTCGCCGGCATCTACGGCGGCTACTTCGGTGCCGCCCAGGGCGTCATCCTGATGGGACTGATGAGCGCCCTGTCCAGCGAGCCCATCCAGCGGCTCAACGGGTTCAAGAACGTCCTCGCCACCATCGTCAACGCCGTGGCCGCCATCACCTTCATGGTGGTGGCGTGGGGCCGGATCGACTGGCTGGTGGCGCTGTTCATCGGGCTGGGCGCGTTCGCGGGCGGCTTCGTCGGCGCGAAGGTGGGCCGCCGGCTGCCCCCACTTGCGCTGCGCGCCGTCATCATCGTCGTGGGACTCGTCGGGATCATCAAGATCGTCTGGTTCAGCTGATGGAGTGGACTTCGGTCCTGCTGCTCGGTCTGGCCCTCTTCGCGGGAGCGTTCGTGCAGTCCTCGATCGGCTTCGGCATGGCCGTGGTCGCGGCCCCGTTCCTCGTGCTGTTCGCACCCGAGCTCATGCCGGGAGCCCTCCTGGTGACCAGCTTCTCGCTGCCGGTGGTCCAGCTCGTCCACGGGCCTCGCGACATCGCCTGGCGGCCACTGTCATGGGCCCTGGTGGCGCGGCTGCTGGTCATGCCGTTGGGCGTCGCAGCGGTGGCCCTGCTGTCGGTGCGGGCGATCTCCGTCGTCACCGGTGTGCTCATCCTGCTCACGGTCGCCGCGTCGGTCTCGGCTCTCGAGGTGCGAACCACTCCGGTGAACTCGGCCGTGGCCGGCGCCATCGCAGGGTTCTCCGGCACTGCGGCCTCGATCGGCGGCCCGTTCCTGGCGCTCGTGCTGCAGCACGAACGCCCCACCCGCCTGCGCGCCACGCTGTCGGTCTTCTTCCTGGCTGGAGCCGCCATGGCGGTCGCCGGGCTGAGCTTTGCAGGGGAGTTCACCCGTGAACAGCTGGTGGCCGGCCTCGCCTGGATCCCGTTCATGGCCTTGGGGTATGCCGCGGCGGCCCCGGCCCGCGCCCGCCTCGACCGCGACCGGTTGCGCCGGGCGGTGCTCGCCTTCTGCGTCCTGGCCAGCGTGAGCGTCATCGTGCGCGCCCTCCTGTCCTGAGTGATCTAGCCTGCTCGCCGTGCCCATCACGATCACCAGCAGCGACGACGACCGCCTGACCGACTACGTCTCGCTCACCGACGTCGCGCTGCGGCGCAGGACCGAGCCCGAGCGCGGGCTCTACATCGCCGAGTCGGAGAAGGTCATCCGGCGGGCCCTGCAGGCCGGGCACCGACCGCGCAGCTACCTCATGGCCCAACGGTGGCTGACCGACCTGGCTGACCTGGTCGAGCAGGCCGAGGCCGGCGGCGTACCGGTCTTCGTCGGCGAGCACGACGTCATCGAACGGCTCACGGGGTTCCACCTGCACCGTGGGGCGCTTGCCTCGATGCAACGGCCCGAGCTGCCGAGCGTGGCGGACCTCGTCGCCGGCGCCCGACGGGTGCTGGTCCTCGAGGACATCGTCGACCACACCAACGTGGGCGCCGTCTTCCGCTCGGCCGCGGCCCTCGGGGTCGACGCGGTCCTCGTCACTCCCCGATGCGCAGATCCGTTGTACCGCCGGTCGATTCGAGTCTCGATGGGCACCGTCTTCCAGGTGCCGTGGACGCGCATCGACCCCTGGCCCGGCGGCATCGCCGACCTCCAGGCCGCTGGGTTCACCGTGGCCACCCTGGCCCTGGCCGACGACGCGGTGAGCCTCGACGAGCTGGCCGCCAACCCGCCAGAACGACTGGCACTCGTGCTCGGCACCGAGGGAGACGGGCTGTCCCACCACACCCTCGACGCGGCCGACCTGACGGTGACCATCCCCATGGCCGGGGGTGTGGACTCCCTCAACGTGGCCGCTGCGGGCGCGGTGGCCGCGTGGGCCCTACGCCCCACGGGTCAGTCGACGAGGCGCTGAAGGAGGTCGCGCAGCTCGCTGGCCGGGTCCGCCGTGAGGCCTCCGTGCACCGGCCCGGGCTGGACCACCGTGCTCCGGGGCGCTGTGAGCCAGCCGAACCTGCGCCCGAGCCCACCCAGGGTGGGCAGCCCACCACCGGTGACGCCGCGGCATACCTGGCAGATGGTCTCCAGCGCCTGGTCGACGTCGTCGACGTCGACCTGGGGTGCGAAGGCGTGCAGCCTGACCGGGTCGACCCGGTAGGCCGCTTCGAGGAAGTCGGCGCCCTGGCTGTAGAGGACGAGCCCGACGTTGAGGAACTCCTCGCGCTCCACGCGGGGCACGCAGCGAAGCACGACGTACTGGTAGCCGTGGACCGTCATGACAGGTCCCCTGGAAGCCAGGCCGTCGGGTTCGCGACGCGGGCCAGGAGGTGCTCGACGTATGCCGCTCGGACGGCTCGGGGCGTGTCGAGACCGGGTGCCTGCTCCAGCCAGCCGTCGGGCACCGCGTCGACGACGCCGGCAAGGAGCTCGGAGGTGATGGTGGGGGACAGCCGCTCGTGGGCGGCGCCGGTGCTGGATGCGACATCGCGAAGGACGTGGGTGCTGGCATCGAAGGACTGGTCGGCGAACCTCTGTGGGTCGGCGCCCCGACTCGGCCAGCCGTGATGGAAGTACAGCGCCGCACCGTGGTCGATCAGCCACGGGTTGCGGTGCCAGACAAGGAGGTTGGGGTTGCTCCAGGTGCGGTCGACGTTGGCGGTGAAGGCGTCGAGCCACAGGATGTCGGCGGCCGTGTCGGGTGCGGGTGGCCGTGAGCCGTCGTACCCGAACGAGCCGGGCAGGAAGTCGATGCCGAGGTTGTGGCCGAGGCTGGCCGTGAGCAGGTCCTGGACCTCCTCGTCCGCTTCATACTTGGCAATCGGTGCCTGGAGGTCGACGACCACCATGCGGGGCACGTTGAGGTCGAGGGCGCGCGCCAGCTCGCCGACGATGACCTCGGCGACGAGGACCTTGACGCCCTGCCCCGCTCCGCGGAACTTCACGACGTAGGTGCCGAAGTCGTCGGCCTCGACGATGCCCGGCAGTGAGCCACCCTCCTTGAGGGGAGTGACGTAGCGCGTGGCGGTGATCTGGTCGAGCACGACGCCCAGCCTAGGGTGCTGCGCGCTGTGCCCGAGTCAGGTTGCTCAGGGGGCCAGGCAGGTGGCGTGGTTCAGCGCCGCGATCACGGCCTCGCGCCAGCTCAGCCCCGAGGTGGCCGTCCGGCAGGAGGCGCCACCGCAGTCGCACTGCCAGCGCCACGTGCCGGTCCCTGCCCGGTGCACGTGAGGGTGGTGGTGGGCCGTGTCCGCCCGGGTGTGGTGTCGCGTCTGCATGGTCCTGCCCCCCTTGGCCGCGCCGCCCCTTGGCACGTCCTGACTCCCAAGAGGCCGGGCCGGGACCGGTGATACGTCGGCGACGGCGTGTCGCGTGACCCGGTCCGGTGACCGGTCACGTCCGGCGGGGACCGCGGTTACCGAAAGTCGCCCTCCGGTACGAGACCTTCGATGAACGAGGCGAAGTCGACTGCGAGCAGCGTGATCCGGTAGCCGACCTCCTGGTCGACGTGCACGACTGTGGGCTCGCCCGAGCCGCGATAGTCGAGGGCAATCATGTCGTGCCCGGCGGAGGGACAATCTGCGAAGTAGACGCCTATGTCGGGATAGCCCCACTCCCGGACCCAGAAGCGGCTGCCGAGCTCCCCGCCAAGGCTGAAGGGCGCGGTCCGGCCGATCGCAGCGATGTTCGTGATGCCGACGTGATCCCTTGCCCACGTCGTCGGCGAGCCGGTCCGATGGGCATCCCGCGCGAGGCGACCGCCATTGTGCTTGCTCGCAAGATGCACGTACGCCTCGGGAAGTGTGACACCGAGTTCGGCCTCCAACGACAGGATGAGGCTCGCTTCCGGTACGGGCTCGAACGCGGCCTCGTCGTCGCGGAACAACCGTGCACTTCCCCCCATGCGAGCAACCTGTCCGTCAGCGTGCACGTCAGGTGAGGTGGTTGCGCACCGCGTCGATGGTGTCGGCCTCCTCGGCCGTCTTGTCGTCGCGGTACCGCAGCACCCGCGCGAACCGCAGCGCCATCCCCCCTGGATAGCGCGACGAGGTCTGGATGCCGTCGAAGGCGATCTCGACGACCTGTTCGGGACGGACGGGCACGACGTAGCCCTCGGTGCCGTCGGTGGCCAGCTCGGTGAACCGCTCCGTCTGCCAGGCCAGCATCTCGTCGGTCATGCCCTTGAACGTCTTGCCCAACATCACGAATCCGCCCGTGTCTGGGTCGCGGGCACCGAGGTGGATGTTGGACAGCCACCCACGGCGTCGGCCGCTGCCCCACTCGACCGCGAGCACCACGAGGTCGAGCGTGTGCCGGGGCTTGACCTTCACCCAGCCCGCACCACGTCGGCCGGCGGCATAGGGCGCTGACGGGGCCTTGACCACGACGCCCTCGTGCCCATCGCCCACCAGGCGCCCGAAGAAGTCCCCTGCCTCTGCGGACGTGGCCGCGGTGATCCGTGGCACCAGGGAGGGGCCGGGAACCAGCCCGGCGAGCCGGGCGAACCGAACCGAGGCCGGCAGCTCGAGCAGGTCCTCGCCGTCGACATGGAGCAGGTCGAAGAAGTACGGGGTGACCGGCACCCGGGCCCTCAGCTCGGGTACACCGGTGCTGCTCATCGTGCGGGACGCTGTTTCCTGGAACGGGCGGGGTCGCCCTGCGGCGTCGAGCGCGATGGCCTCGCCGTCGATGACGACGGTCTCGACGTGCAGTGCCAGGACTGCCTCGACCACCTCAGGTAGTCGATCGGTGATGTCGTCGAGCGAGCGCGTGAACAGGCGCACCTCGTCGCCGTCGCGGTGTGCCTGGAGCCGGATGCCGTCGAGCTTGCCGTCGACCACGACCCCCTCGGTGGTGTCACCCACCTGTTCCCACGCGGCGTCGATGTCCGGGGCCGACGCCGCGAGCATCGGTCGCAGCGGTCGACCGACCTCGAGGTGGATCGCGGCCAGCGCGTCGGCGCCCCCGGTCAGGGCCGCCGCGGCAACCGGCCCGGCATGCCCTGCCAGCATCACCGCGCGCCTGACGTCGGCCTCCGGCAGCGCGGAGGCCGACGCGATCGCCGCCAGCATCACGCCATCGAGAGCGCCCTGCCTCACCTGCCCGGTCACCAGCGCTCGGAGGTAGTCCTGCTCGGGTGCGGTCAGCCGGGCGAACAGGGCCCCCACCGCGGCTGCCCTCGTGGCCCCCGACCCCGAGCCCGAGATGGCGCCGATCGTGGTGAGGGCGGCGTCGACCTCCGCCACCGTGATGGTCGCCGAAGGCGCCGGCTCGGGGAGGGCGGACAGCCCGCGCCAGCTCACCCCCACGCGTCGCTGCGGCAGCACCCCCGAGAGGTATGCCGCGACCGTCGCCGCGTCGTGTGGGCCGGCCGCACGCAGCGCGTCGGCCACGGCTGCCGTCTTGGCCAGCCGGGACCGAGTCTCAGTGGCAGCACGCGAGGCGGCGACGACGTCAGCGAGGAGCACGGACCCACGCTAGTCTCGCCCGCCGACACCGGAGGGGGATCAGCCGGCCAGCACGGTCTTCAGGTCGACGGACTCGAAGCCGTGGGCCTCGGCAACGGGTGCGTACGTCACTGCTCCGTCGTGCGTGTTGAGCCCCAGGGCGAGGGGCCCGTTGGCCCTCAGCGCGTCGCGCCATCCCTGGTTGGCGAGCTGCACGGCATACGGGAGGGTGACGTTGGTGAGGGCATAGGTGCTCGTGTGGGGCACCGCGCCCGGCATGTTCGCCACGCAGTAGAAGACCGAGTTGTGCACCTCGTAGGTGGGGTCGGCGTGCGTGGTCGGCCGCGAGTCCTCGAAGCAACCGCCCTGGTCGATCGAGATGTCGACGAGCACCGAGCCCGGCTTCATCCGGGAGACCTGCTCGTTGGTGACCAGCTTGGGTGCCTTGGCACCGGGGACCAGCACCGCGCCGATGACCAGGTCCGCGTCGATGATGGCCCGCTCCACCTCGTAGGCGTTCGAGGCGACGGTCTGGCAGTGCCCCTGGTAGATGGCGTCCGCGTGCCTCAGCTTGGCGATGTCGCGGTCGAGCAGCAGCACCTCGGCCTGCATGCCCAGGGCGATCGCGGCGGCGTTCATGCCGGAGACCCCGGCGCCGATGACAACCACCTTTGCGGCATACACCCCGCTGACCCCGCCCATGAGGACGCCACGGCCGCCCTGGGCGCGCATCAGGGTCTGAGCGCCGACCTGGGGAGCCAGCCTGCCGGCGACCTCGGACATCGGGGCGAGCAGGGGCAGCGAACGGTCCGGAAGCTCCACGGTCTCGTAGGCGATACCGGTGACCTTGCGCTTGACCAGCTCTTCAGTGAGGGGCTGGTCGGCGGCGAGGTGCAGGTAGGTGAAGAGGGTCTGGCCCTCGCGCATCCGGTGGTACTCCGGCTCGATCGGCTCCTTGACCTTGAGGATCAGGTCACCGGTGCCCCAGACGTCGTCAGCGGTGCCGAGGATCGTCGCACCCGCGGCGACGTAGTCCTCGTCGAGGATGGAGGAACCGACCCCTGCCTCCTTCTCGACGAAGACCTCGTGGCCGTTGACGACGAGCTCGTGCACACCCGATGGGGTGATGGCCACGCGGTACTCGTTGTTCTTGACCTCGCGCGGAATGCCGATCTTCATCTGGTCCTCCTGGTTGGTCCCTCACGCAGTGGTCCATCGCGTGTGACGGCGGCGTCAGGCCGCCACCGCCCACCTTCCCAGATGCGCCATGGCGATGACACGTTTTCGCTGTTCAGCAGGTTTTCCGGACTTGCACCCTCGGCGTGCGTGGAGGCGTACCCTTTGCGTGAGTCCGGGTGCTGCGTCCCGGTCGGCCGCGCGCACGGAGCACTCATGGGCATGACACCTTCCTCCCTCGCCGTGGGGGAAGCGCGCGCCAGCAACGGCTACGTCCATGACGTGATGTTCTGGTCGCGTCCGGATGCGTTCGTCCACGACACCGTCGACTTCGTGCGCGGGGGGCTGCTGGCTGGCGAACGCGTCCTCGTGGCGCTCCCCGCACCTCGCCTGCAGGCGGTCCGGGCGGCCCTCGGCGACGAGGCCAGGCACGTGGACTTCGCCGCCATGGAACACCTCGGCGCCAACCCTGCACGGATCATCGCGGCGTGGGTCCAGTTCGTGACCGAGTCGGGGGACCGACCCTCGCGTGGGGTTGGTGAACCCCTCTGGGCGGGGCGGTCGAGTGTCGAGGTCAGCGAGTGCCAGTTGCACGAGGCCCTGCTCAACGACGCCATCCCGGCGTCGGCGCCGTTGTGGTTGCGCTGCCCCTACGAGGTCGGGGCGCTGCCTGATGAGGTCGTCGACGTCGCCCTGCACTCGCACCCGTGGGTGGCGCAGCCGAATGGCACGCCGACGGCGAACGAGTCCTACGCGGGAGGCGAGCAGGGTGCGTTGGCCTTTGCGACGCCGCTCCCGGATCCGCCGGTCACGAGCATCGTCCGGACCATCACGCACGAGACCCTGCGGTCCGTCCGCGACCTGGCCCTCCACGTGGCTCGCGTCTGCGGAGTCCCGCAGGAACGAGCCGAGGACCTCGGGCTCGCGCTCCACGAGCTGGGTGTCAACTCGGTCGTGCACGGCAACGGCGGCACCCTGCGACTGTGGCGCACGCCGGAGGCCTTGGTGTGCGAGGTCACCGACCGCGGTGTCGTGGCGGACCCCCTGACCGGGCGACTCGCCCCGAGCACCGAGGAGCCGGACGGCCGCGGGCTGTGGATGGTCAACCAGCTCTGCGACCTCGTGCAGCTGCGGTCGTGCGACACCGGGACGACCGTGCGGGTGCACACCTGGCTCTAGCCCGTCAGCCCTCCTCACGTGGGGACGCGTGTGGGGGAGTCGCGTGTCGGGGCCCCGTCAGGGGGCGACGGTGGACGAGTGGAGCAACGCGGCGATGAGGGCCGAACGCCAGGCCAGCGGGGCCTGTGCCGGCGTCCGGCACGATGCGCCACCGCACTCGCAGACCCAGATCCAGCCCCGCGCTCCGCGCAGGACGCGCGGGTGGTGGCTGGTGCTGCGGTGGATGGTGTGCGTGCTCACGTCTTCGACGGTAGAAGCCCGTCAGGTATGCCGTGCACGGACGCGCCGCGGATCGGCCGAGTTCACCCCATGGAAGGGCCGAACGGACGAGGCGGGGGTCAACCTCTCGGAACCCGCGGTGCTGAGCGCGAGGTCAGCTTGCCGGAGTGACCGTCAGGTTGTTGACCTTCACGATGGTGGAGTCGCTCATACCCAGGTAGACGCTGCCGTTGACCACGGCCACGGACTGGGCGCCGGTGGGTGCCGTGCTGAGCGCGGTCCACGAGCTGCCGTCGAGGCTGCGGTACAGGCCGGCGGAGGTCAGGGCGTAGATGTAGCCGTCACCCGGGACGGCCAGGTCGGAGAGTCCCCCGATCGCGGCGGTCACCGCGCTCACCCCGTTGAACGTGGTGACGCCGTAGGACGAGCCTCCCGCGCAGACGATCTTGTTCTTGAAGACCTCGACCCGGTTGGCAGCCACGGTCCCGCACGGCCGGTCGACGGACCCGGGGGAGACGGTCGACCAGGTGACCCCGTTGAAGGCGCGCAGGGGCGCACCTCCCGTGACACCGGTGGCCTGGAGGTACATCGTGCCGTTGATCGCGGCCGCCCAGTAGTAGCGCTCGTACCCGTTCTCGACGGCCGAGGTGTCCTTGGCGACCAGCTGCCAGGTCTGGCCCCCGTCAGTCGACCGGTAGGCACCCGCCCCGCCGCCCGCCACCGCGGGGTCGTACTGCCCGACCGAACCGACCATCCACAGGTCGTTCCCGGTCAGGGTGGCGACGTCGTAGACGTGAACTGCGGGGGCCTTCATCTCGTTGGTCCACGCACCGGTGGCGTTGGTCGCGTACCCAACGTTGGAGGTCCACGGAACGCGCGGGTCCGTCATCGGCGCGTAGAGCTTGCCACTGACCTTGCGGTAGACGCTGATCTCCTCGCTCGGCACCTCGAGCTGGCTCCCCGAGAACGCCTTGGTCGCGGGGTCGAACGTGTGCACCTGCTGTGGTCCGGTGTTCGCGTCGTAGTCGCCGTAGGCGACGTAGAGCCTCCCGCCGTCGAGGCCGAGGTCGCGGATGAGGTGACCCGCGGCGGTGGGTTGTGCCGCAGCGAACGGGTCGGTGCCCACCACGGTCGTCGTGTGCGACGGAACCGGTGTCGGCTTGACCGGCTTGGCCGCCTGGGCGGGACTTGCGGCGACGATCGCCGCCGCTGCGACGACGGTGGCGAGGACGGCAGGTGCTGCGTTGCGGAGATGCATGCGAACTCCCACGATGGGTGCCGTTGGTCCACTGCCACGGCAGGTCGCCGGACACAGCAGGGCCCGACCCGGTGGGGGCCGCGCCGCTACCAGCCTTGCGCGCCTTCAACCCCATGCAAACGTCTTTACCAAACCTTTAATGAGTTGTTCTGCTGTTTACCGAACGCAGCCCAAATCATCATGGTTTCCTCTTCACATCCAGAAGGAAGAAACCCTTCCAATTCGGCTCACGCGGGGAGCGTCCATGGCAAATGAACTCGGCATCGTCATCGAAGAGCGGCTGCGCGAGAAGGGGTGGTCCGTCTCGCAGTTCACGTTCGAGAGCGGACTGAGCCCGGAGGTCGTCGTCAACCTGGTCGGCCCGGAGCAGCTGTCCGCCATGCCCGACGAGTCGACGCTCTCGCGGCTGTCGAAAGCCCTTGACCTGCCCTACCGTCAGCTGGTGGTGGCGGCCGGGATCGCGTGTGGGCTGCCGAAGAACCAGGAGGGTGAGCCCACGTTCGTCCTTCGGTTCGTGTCGAACCAGGAGCTGGTCAACGAGCTGCGTCGCCGGCTCGTGCGGGGTCGGAACACCGGCGATGCCCGGCAGCGACGACTGACGCACCTCGCGCTGATGCAGACCGCCCTGGTGAGCGAGGCGAGCTGACCCCGGTGGACGCACAGCGCGCATCCACACCCGCTTGACCGGTACATTCGGGGACAAACCCCGTGAAACGGCGGTAGGCGAAACCGTTCCTGGGCCCCCCGGAGGAAGGGTGACGCGTGCTCGCACTGGACACAGCGTGGCTTCGGACGCGGATCCAGCTCGAACGCGAGGTGGTGACCCGCGAGTCACTCGCGGGAGCGCTGGAACACCGGCTGCACGGCCCTGAAGTCGACCATGGGGAACTTCGACGGGGATGCGACTATGCCGCCGAGGTCGGGCTTGCCGCGGTCCTGTGTCGTCCCGAGCACCTGGCCACCGCGGCCCGCCGACTCACTGGGAGCGGAACAGCGCCCGTGACGGCTCTTGCCTTCCATGACAGGCCGTCGCAATTCCATGACCCGGTCGACCTCGCTGCCGAAGCCATGGAACTGGTGTCGCTCGGCGCCTCAGAGGTCGCCTTGGTCGTCGCACCCGGGCGTGGGAACGACTGCCTGCACCTGATTGCCGAGCAGGTCGACGCGGTCGTCGAGGCCGTGACGCCGCAGGCCGGCAAGGTGCGCGTGCTGATCGACACGACGGACGCCTCCAAGGACCAGCTGACCGCGTGCACGGCGCTACTCGGCGCGGCGGGGGCGGTGCTCGTCCAAGGGGGGTCGTTCCGCGGCGACCGCGCGACCTTCTCCCAGATCGAGGCCATGCGTCACACGCTTCCCGCCGCGGTCCTGCTGAAGTGGACACAGCCGCTGAGGTCGGTCGAGATGATGCTCGTCTGCATGGCCTTGGGCGTCAACCGGTTCAACGGCGACGTCCCGGCCCTCTTGGCAGAGGCCAAGCGGAGCACGCAGCGTGCACCGCTCATGCTCCCGATCTACGGCGTGGACTTCTGACGCGAAGAACGACCCCGACGATGAAGCGTGTCGGGGTCGTTCCATGTGGTGTCCGGAGGGGGACTTGAACCCCCACGCCCGTTAAGGGCACTAGCACCTCAAGCTAGCGCGTCTGCCATTCCGCCACCCGGACAAGGTGCTGAGCAGGCCCCTTGGGGAGCGCCTGCTGCGACCCGGAACGATAGCACGCAGCACACCGCATCTCCCAAACGGCCCAGCCCCCAACGGATCCCGTGGAACGAGCGGCCGCGCTGCATACCCAACGCCCTTAGTCTGGACGGCATGAGCGAGGTCACCGAGTCCGCCACCACTCCCGTCGACGAGGTCGTGCGGCTGTGCCGTGACCTGATCCGGATCGACAGCACCAACTACGGCGACGGCTCCGGACCCGGCGAGCGCGAGGCCGCCGAGTACGTCGTGGCCCAGCTCCGCGAGGTCGGCCTCGAACCCACCGTCATCGAGAGCGACCCCGGACGCACCAGCGTCGTGGTCCGGATCGAGGGCGAGGACCGCGACCGCCCGGCCCTGTGCATCCACGGTCACCTGGACGTCGTACCCGCCAACGCCGCCGACTGGCAGGTCGACCCGCTCGCGGCCGAGCTGAGGGACGGCTGCATCTGGGGCCGCGGCGCTGTTGACATGAAGGACATGGACGCCATGATCCTGGCCAACATCCGCGACCTGGCCCGCCGCGGTGCCAAGCCCCCGCGGGACATCGTGTTCGCCTTCTTCGCCGACGAGGAGGCCGGAGGTGTCAAGGGGAGCCACTACGTGGTCGACCACCACCCGGAGCTCTTCGAGGGCGTGTCGGAAGCGGTCTCGGAGGTCGGTGGCTACAGCGTCACGGTGCCGACCGCCGGAGGCGAAACCCGGGCCTACCTGGTCCAGACCGCCGAAAAGGGCATCCTGTGGCTTCGCCTCACCGCCCGCGGACGGGCCGGTCATGGTTCGGTGCCCAACGACGAGAACGCCGTGGTGCGCCTGGCCGAAGCCATCACCCGCATCAACGAGCACAAGTGGCCACGGGAGTACATCGCCTCGGTGCGCGAGCTCCTGGACGGCCTTTCCGCCGTCACCGGCACGTCCTACTCCGACGAGGACCTCGACGACCTGCTCGACCACCTGGGGGGTGCGCAGGGATTCGTGAGGGGGACGCTGCAGGACACCGCCAACTTCACCATGGCCGAGGCGGGGTACAAGCACAACGTCATCCCGCAGAGCGCCTGCGCCTCGCTCGACTGCCGGTTCCTCCCGGGCCACGACGACGACCTCCTCGACACCATCCGGGAACTCGCGGGTGAGCACGTGGAGGTCGAGGTCGTGCACCGTGACATCGCGCTCGACGCCCCCTTCGAAGGGCCGCTCGTCGAGGCGATGAAGGCGGCCCTGCTCGCCGAGGACCCCGGTGCCGAGGTGCTGCCCTACTGCCTGTCCGGGGGGACCGACAACAAGGCGCTGAGCACCCTCGGCATCACGGGGTACGGGTTCGCCCCTCTCCAGCTGCCGGCTGACCTCGACTTCGCGCCCATGTTCCACGGCATCGACGAGCGGGTGCCGGTCTCGGCCCTCGAGTTCGGGACCAAGGTGCTCCAGCGCTTCATCGCCACCTGCTGACCGCGCACAAATCCCTGCTGCAGCCGTATCCCCGCGGTCCGGCCCGTCGTTGAGCAGTCCGTAGTGGACACACGCGAAGGGCGGACGGTCATGGGGACTGGTCAACGGATCAGTGGCGTTGCTCGGCTCGGCGCGGTCCTGGCCCTCGCGGGAGGGGTGGTTCTCCTCGGTGAGGGTGGCGCCCATGCTGCCCCCCAGGTGGTGCCTGACCCCGTTGGCGCGGTGGTCGGCACCGCGACCAGCCTCGTGCCGGCGCCGCCACCGTCCGGCCCGACCACGCCGGTGACCCAGGTCGTCGGCGCCGTCAAGGGTGCCGTGGAGAGTCCTTCGGGGAAGGGGTCCGGCAGCGCTCCACAGCGGAGCACCCCGGCTCGCACCGCGCCGGGGACGAGCGCGTCCGCGCGCGTCGTCGCAGCACCCGCTGCGGACGGTGACACCGTCGTGGGCGCGGACCTCACCGTGCGGGACCTGCTGGGGGCGTGCGTACGGCTGACCCGCGCCGGTGTGCCGGCCCGCACCACGATCGTCGTGCTCGACCGCAACCTCCTCGACGAGCTCAGGTCTGTGGGGCTGCCCGTGGAACGCTTGCTCGTGCCCTGCCCGGCCGGAGCGTCAGTCGGCACCTCCCAGGGATCCACCGGCGGCACCACCAGCGCGGCCGCCACGTCAGCCAACCCGACGGGGAGCGCAGCGAGGGTCGGGGCCTCGGGGTTGCTCGCGTTCACGGGCGCCGACCTCGCACCCACCGTGCTGCTGGCCAGCGGCTTGATCGCCCTCGGGATCGCCTTTCTCCGCAAGGCCCACGGGCTCGTCGACTACGGGGCAGCGGGCACGAACAACGCCTGACCGGAGGTCTGCACCGACTCCCGCCATCCCTCGTCAGATGGGGCGCGGCGCCCGGATGATCTTGCGGCGCAACCAGGTCCGTTGCAGACCACCGAGGTAGATCCGGGTGCGGTGCAGCTCCCAGTGGCCGTACTCGGCGTGCTCGGTCAGCGTCCGGCGAATGTCGGATCGCGAATCTGTTCGGGTGAAACTCACCACGCGGTACTCGTACTCAACCATCGTCCGCCATTTTGCCGTAGAACCCGATACCGTCGAGCCATGACCGCAGACCCGCGTGGCGCGCTGGCCAACCTCATGACCGCCTTCGAGCGGCACCTCGAGGCATCGGCATCCAAGCGGGGCGAGGAAGACCCAACGGTCATCGCAGCCTACGACGACCTGGCCGACGCGTTCGCGACCTACGACGACGCCCTCCTGCAGGCGTACGGCGAGATGACGCCGCTCGACATCTATGACGGCGACGACGACGACGAAGATGCCGAAGATGCCGAAGACGACGAGGACGACGACGACGACGAGGAGCTTGACGACCATCCCGACGAGGACGGCGACGGCGGTGTCTACTCAGGACTGGACGACGCGGACTACGACGAGTCCTGACGCCTCAGGCTGAGATCTCGTCCAACGCGGCCACCAGCTCGTCGGGGAGCTCGAGGGACTCGCTGGCGAGCGAGGTGCGCAGCTGTGCCGTGGTCCGGGCGCCGACAACGGGGCTGACCACGCCCGGCCGGTCTCGCACCCAGGCCAGGGCGACCTCGGCCAGGCTGACCTCCAGCCCCTTGGCGGCGATGGCGAGCGCCTCGACGATCCCGGTGCTGCGGTCATCGAGGTAGCGGGCCGTGAACCGGGGGAAGTCCCGCGAGGCTGCTCTGGAGTCTGCGGGCACCCCGTTGCGGTACTTGCCGGTCAGCACGCCCCGGCCCAGCGGCGACCATGGCAGCAGCCCGAACCCCAGCGCCTGTGCGGCGGCCAGCAGGTCGGGCTCGGGGCTGCGGTTGGCAAGGGAGTACTCGATCTCGTTGGCCACCAAGGGGACTCGCGCCTGCTCGAGCAGCGACATCGCCCTGGCCGCCTGCCAGCCACTGAAGTTCGACACACCGACATAGCGCGCACGCCCGGTGTTGACGGCCCATTCCAGCGCCGACAACGTCTCGGTCAGTGGCGCCTCGTCCGACCAGGTGTGGACCAGCCAGAGGTCCACATGGTCGGTCCCGAGCCGTTCGAGTGAGGTGTCCAACTGGCTGAGCAGGCTGTGCCGTGAGGTGTCCACGACGCGGTTGCCGGAGCGGCGGGAGATGCCGGACTTGGTGCAGATGACCAGGTCCTCCCGCTGGACGTCGTCGTCGATGAGGCGGCCGATGATCTCCTCGGAGGCGCCGTCGGAGTAGCCGTGTGCGGTGTCGACGAGGTTCCCCCCGGCATCGAGGAATGTGCGCAGCTGCTCGCGTGCGCCTTCCTCGTCCGTGGTCCGGCCCCACGTCATCGTCCCGAGGGCAAGGCGGGACACCGACAGTCCGGAGGTGCCCATTCGTCGCTGGCGCATGGTCCCGTACGGTAGTCGGCCGCCGCCCGGCTGACGCGGCGCACTCGCCGCTAACCTCGCACCCATGGAACTCGGTGTGAACCTCGGCTACTTCGGCATGGGCGTGGACCAGGACAACGTGGCGGTCGCGCAGGAGGCCGATCGGCTCGGGTATGCCGTGGCGTGGGCTGCCGAGGCGTACGGCTCGGACGTCCCCACGGTGTTGTCGTGGATCGGCGCCCTCACCGAGCGGATCGACCTCGGTGCGGCAGTGATGCAGATCCCGGCGCGGACGCCGGCCATGACGGCGATGACCGCGGCCACGCTCGACACCCTGTCCAAGGGCCGCTTCCGCCTGGGCCTGGGCGTCAGTGGTCCCCAGGTCAGCGAAGGGTGGCACGGTGTCCCGTTCGCGGCGCCCCTCGGGCGCACGCGAGAGTACGTCGACATCGTGCGGATGGCCCTGCGACGGGAGAGCCTGGCGTATGCCGGGAAGCACTTCACGCTCCCGGTGGCCGACGGCCCCGGCAAGGCCCTCAAGCTGACGATCCACCCGCCGCGTCCAGATCTCCCGATCTACCTCGCGGCTGTGGGGCCCAAGAACCTGGAGCTCGCAGGGGAGGTGGCCGACGGGTGGCACGCGATCTTCTTCAGCCCCGAGCACTCCGGCGACCTGGTGCAGTCCGTGGTCACTGGCCGCAGGCGTGCCGGCCGGGGGACCGACGACAACCCCCTCGAGGGTTTCGACATCGCTCCGTCGGTGCCCGTCGTGATCGCCGACGACGTCGAGGCCGCCGCAGACGCGATCCGTCCCTACGCGGCCCTCTACATCGGTGGGATGGGTTCGCGGGAGCAGAACTTCTACAACCAGCTGGCGGTGCGGATGGGGTTCGAGGAGGCGGCGGCGCGGGTGCAGGACCTCTTCCTGGCCAGGCAGCACCGTGATGCCGCAGCCGCAGTTCCCTTCGAGTTCATCGACGCCACGGCTCTCATCGGTCCCCGCGACCGCATCCGGGACCGCCTGGCGCGCTATGCCGACGCCGGGGTCGGCACGCTGTCGATCGCACCCTTTGCCGGGGGGCTCGAGGACCGGCTGCATGTCGTGCGAACGATGGCGGAGCTGATGGGGGAGACTGGCCCGTGACCTCGGCGCCGCACCGCTTCCTCCTCAGGCCTGACCGCCTCACTACCCCGAAAGCAGACCGTTGACCCTGAGCTATCTCGACGCCCTCATCCTCGGCATCGTGGAGGGGCTGACCGAGTTCCTCCCGGTCTCCTCCACCGGACACCTGACGATCACCGAGAAGCTGCTCGGCCTGACGGTCGACGACCCGGGGGTGACCGCCTACACCGCGGTGATCCAGCTCGGGGCGATCGTCGCCACGCTGCTCTACTTCGGCAAGGACATCGTCCGGTTGCTCGTGGCGTGGGTGTCCGGCCTGGTGAGCGCTCCGGCCCGGGCCCACCACGACTACCAGCTGGCCTGGGCCGTGATCGTCGGGTCCATCCCCGTGGGCATCGTCGGCTTCGCGGCCAAGGACCTGATCAGCGGCGGCCTGCGCAGCCTGTGGGTGGTCGCGGTGGCCCTCCTTGCCTGGAGTGCCGTGATGTGGCTCGCCGAGACCCGCCACACGATGCTCACCCGCCAGGGGGTCGAGCGCGGCGAGGGGCAGGTCACCCTCGTCGACGGCGTCGTCATCGGCCTCGTGCAGTGCGCTTCCCTGGTCCCGGGTGTGTCCCGCTCCGGCGCGACCATCTCCGCCGGGTTGTTCCGCGGGCTGGACCGGCTGACGGCCACGCGGCTGTCGTTCTTCATGGCGATCCCGGCCCTGACGGCTGCGGGCATCTTCGAGCTGCTCAGCGAGACCGACCACCTCAAGCTGCTCGGCATCGGCCCGATCATCCTCGGCGTCGCGGTCTCCTTCGTCGTGGCCTACGCCTCGATCGCGTGGTTGCTGAAGTTCGTCAGCAGCAACAAGATCACGGCCTTCGTCTGGTACCGCGTCGCCCTGGGCCTCGTGCTCCTCGTCGTCCTCGCCGCTGGGTGGATGACCGCCACCTGAGGCATGAGGGCGTCGTGGTCAAGGCCCCGTCAGCGCCACCGGTGGGGTCAGAGCCAGCCCGACTTGCGGAACGCGCGGTACAGGCCCACGCAGGCCGACGCCATGACGACCAGCACGAGGTAGTAGCCGTACTGCCACCGGAGTTCGGGCATGTTGTCGAAGTTCATGCCGTAGACGCCCGCGATCATCGTGGGCACGGCCGCGATCGCGACCCAGGCCGAGATCTTCCGCATGTCGCTGTTCTGCTGGACGCTGATCTGCGCGAGGTGGGCGTTGAGGATGTCGGTGAGCAGCCGGTCGTAGGACTCGACGTGGTCGATCACGCGCAGGAGGTGGTCCGCGACGTCACGGAACAGCAGCCTGACCTCCTTGTGGGGCAACGGTGACCGCGACCCGTCGTGGAGCATCCGCAGCGGCGCGGCCAGGGGGACCGCCGCGCGACGGAACTCCAGCACCTCACGCTTGAGCTGGTAGATCGTCGTCGAGCTCGCGGACCTGGACCCCGAGAAGACGGCGGCCTCGATCTCTTCGAGGTCCTTCTGCAGCTCGGCGTCGATGGAGACGTAGTTGTCGATGATGCTGTCCATCACCGCGTGGACCACCGCGATCTCTCCGTGGCGCAGCGTCTCGGTGTTGGCCTCGAGCCCCTGCCGCACCCCCGCCAGCGGGTTCGCCTCGCCCCTCCGGACGGTCACCACGAACCTGTCGCCGACGAAGAGCATCACCTCGCCGGTCTCGATGTCGGAGGTCTCCTCGATGTAGCGCAACGTCTTCATCACCACGAAGATCGTGTTGTCGTAGAGCTCCACCTTGGGTCGCTGGTTGCCCTTGACCGCGTCCTCCACGGCCAGCGGGTGCAGCTTGAGCTCGTCGTTGACGAGGTCGAACTCCGCGTCCGTGGGGTTCTTGAGCCCGATCCAGAGGAAGGCGTGGGGGTCGTCCCCACCGCGTAGCTCCTCCAGCGCGTCGCTGAGGTCGCCGCACGGCAGCCGTTGGCCCTGGCGGTAGATGGCTTGGTCGACGATCACGGCCCTACTTCACCACGTCGCGGACGAGCGAGCGAGCAGCGCGCCGTAGAGTGCGCAGGTGCCCACCGTCCTGCTGGTCCGTCACGGCCACTCCAGCGCCAACGGTGAGGGCATCCTCGCCGGCCGGCTGCCCGGCATCCACCTCACCGACCGGGGTCGCGAGCAGGCCGGCCTCCTCGCGGAACGGTTCCGCGGGCTGCCCGTCGCGCGGGTGGTGAGCAGTCCGCTCGAACGCTGTCTCGAGACTGCGGCACCCATCGCCGCGGCGGTGGGCGTCGAGGTCACCGTCGACGACGACCTCCAGGAGTGCGGTTACGGCGCGTGGACAGGCCGCCCGCTCGGTGAGCTGGCCAAGGAGGCGTTGTGGAAAGCCGTCCAGGACGCCCCGGAGACGGCCCGGTTCCCGGACGACGACCGGTATGCCGGCGAGAGCCTTCGCGCCATGAGTGACCGCGTCGTGGCGGCCGTCAGGCGCCACGACCGGGAGGTCGGCGAGGCGTCGGGAGGCTCCATGCTGTGGGTCGCCGTGACCCACGGTGACCTCCTCAAGGCGGTCCTGGCCGACGCGACCGGGTCCGGTCTGGCCCAGTTCCAGAGCTACACCGCAGACCCCGCCTCGGTCTCGGCGGTGCGGTACGGCGGTCGACACACGTTCCTGCTGACGGCCAACGACCTGAGCCCCGACCTAACCCGGTTCCAGCCGACACCCGATGCGCCGGTCGCGGGCGACGCAACCGTCGGCGGGGGAGCCGGTTAGAGTTTCGCCATGGGGCTCGTCGAGTTTGATCCACCGGACCGGTTCGTCGCCGGCACCGTCGGCCCGCCGGGGCAGCGCACCTTCTTCCTCCAGGCCAGCGAGGGACGTCGACTGACCAGCGTCTCGCTGGAGAAGCAGCAGGTGTCGGTTCTCGCCGACCGCATCAACGACCTGCTCGACAGCTATGCAGCGGGGGAGGGTGGCGACCACGCCGCGGCCGAGGTCGTCGACAACGCACCGCTCGACACCCCGATCGAGGACGAGTTCCGTGTCACTGCGCTGAGCCTGGCCTGGGACGACACCCGGCACGTCGTGGTGATCGAGTGCCTCGACCGAGACCCCGACGACCCCGAGGCCGCCGTCGACCCGGAGGTCCTCACCGAGGAACCTCGACAGGTGCGGGTGGTGCTCTCCCCGTCGAGGGCTCGGGCGTTCGCGCGCCGGGCCCAGTCGGTCGTGTCCGCCGGCCGCCCGCCCTGCCCGTTCTGCGGTGGCCCGCTCGAACCAGAGGGGCACATCTGCCCCCGCGCGAACGGCTACAAGCGCTGACCCAGCCGGCAGGCGGCGCACGGGTCACCCTCGACCTCCTGGCGCGCGCAGACCTAGTGGTGCTCGGGGCGTTGGCCGACGCCTCCAACCTCGCCCTGCTCGTGCGACTCGGCGACGACGAGGGACCGCTGGCCATCTACAAGCCGATCGAGGGCGAGCGACCTCTCTGGGACTTCCCTGACGGGTCGCTGGCGGCCCGCGAGGTGGCTGCCCACCTGGTCAGCGCCGAGGGTGGGTGGGACGTGGTGCCCGAGACCGTCCTGCGCGACGGGCCCCGTGGTCCCGGATCGGTGCAGCGGTGGGTCGGCGACCCGCAGACCCAGCCGGAGTACGTCGTCGACGTCGTGGCGCCCGACGCCGTTCCGAAGGGATGGCTGGCTGTGCTCCGCGGACAGGACGAGCGCGGCCGGCCGGTCGTGGTCGTGCACGAGGACAGCGCGGATGTCCGGGGAGTCGCGGCCTTCGACGCGGTGATCAACAACTCCGACCGCAAGGGTTCGCACCTCGTCCGTGAGGGCGAGCGCCTGCGCGGGTTCGACCACGGCGTGAGCCTGCACCAGGACGACAAGCTGCGGACCGTGCTCTGGGGCTTCGCTGGTCAGCCGCTGTCCTCAGCCGACCTGTCCCGGATCACGACCGTGCGCGACGCCCTGGGTGACGCGACGTCGTCGCTGCACCGCGGCCTGTCAGGACTGCTGACCACGGCCGAGCTCTCCGCCCTGGAGGCCCGCTGCGCGGCGCTGCTCGCCGAGGCGGCATACCCGCTGCCCACCGGCGAGTGGCCGGCCATCCCGTGGCCGCCGGTGTGAAGGGCCCCCGTAGGCTTCCGCTGTGATCTCCTGGCCCACGCCCTTCCTCCCCACCGTGCCCGGCACCGGCCACCCCGTGCAGGTCTTCGACTCCGCGACCGGCGCGGTCCGCGCCATCACCCCTGGACCGACCGCGCGGATGTACGTCTGCGGGATCACGCCCTACGACGCCACCCACATGGGGCACGCCGCCACGTACGTCACGTTCGACATCCTCGGTCGCGCACTGCGTGACGCGGGGCACGACGTCGAGTACGTCCAGAACATCACCGACGTCGACGACCCGCTTCTCGAGCGAGCCGCGCGCGACGGGATCAAGTGGGAAGACCTTGCCGCGCTGGAGATCTCGCTGTTCCGCGAGGACATGACCGCGCTGGCGGTCATCCCTCCAGACCACTACGTGGGTGTCGTCGAGAGCATCGAACCCGTGGGAGCCGCCGTCCGCGCACTGCTCGAGCGGGGAGCTGCCTACCCGGTCGACACCGCGGAGTCCGACGGAGACGACCTCTACCTCGACATCTCGGCGGACGCCGGCTTCGGCGCGGTGTCCAACTGGAACCGCGAGGAGATGCTCGCGGTCTTTGCCGACCGTGGCGGCGACCCCGATCGGGTCGGCAAGCGCGACGAGCTCGACCCCCTTCTGTGGCGGGCCGCTCGCGAGGGTGAACCGTCCTGGACGGTCGAGGGTCTGCCCGACGGTCGGCCCGGCTGGCACGTCGAGTGCACCGCGATCGCACTGGAGCACCTGGGCATGGCCTTCGACATCCAGGGCGGAGGGACGGACCTGATCTTCCCCCACCACGAGATGAGCGCGACCCAGGCCGTGGTGCTGACCGACCAGCGGCCCTTCGCACGGACCTACACCCACCAGGCGATGGTGGGTCTGGACGGCCAGAAGATGAGCAAGTCCAAGGGCAACCTCGTGCTCGTCTCCAAGCTGCGCGCCGACGGCGTCGACCCGATGGCCATCCGTCTGGCGCTGCTTGCCCAGCACTACCGCACGGAGTGGTCGTGGACCGACTCCGTGCTGGAGGCGGCCCAGGAGCGGCTGGAGACCTGGCGCGCCGCCCTCTCGGTCAACACGGCACCTGACTCCACGGATGCCGTCGAGGCGATCCGCGCTCGGGTGGCCGAGGACCTCGACACCCCGGGCGCACTGGCTGCCGTTGACGCGTGGGCCCGGCAGACCCTGACCCGCGGCGGCACGAGCAGCTCCGCGGCGGGGGTGCTCTCCCGCGCCCTCGACGCCATCCTCGGAGTCAGGGTCTGAGGCTGGTCAGTCCCGGCTGAGCCCCTCGGTCGCCGCCCCGTCAGGCGGTCGCGGCGTCCGAGAGGAGCTGGGCGAGGGCCTTCGGCTTGGTGACCATGGGCCAGTGGCCCGAGTCGATGTCGACCAGGTCGAGGTGCCTTGCCTTGGCGAGCTCAGGAAGCTCACCGTCGTCGATCCACGCCCGGGCCTGCGCAGGGTCGAACTCGGGGCACACCAGCACGACCGGGACGTCGAACCGCCGCTCGTCGGTGAGGTGGACCACCCCCTTGGTCACCCCCTCGGGGACCGCGATGGCCGCAGCCTCGAAGGCTCGCCTGGCCTCCTCGTCGAGGTCGGCCGAGTCCGCTCCCTCGAACGGCCCCCAGCCGGGGAACGGCATGACGCCATCCGTGGTCTCGAAGAAGTCCGCGTAGGCCTCTCCGTCTGCGGACGGGAAGCCGCCGATCAGGGCAACCCGGGCCACCTTGTCAGGTCGGGCATCGGCCGCCAGCCACGCGAGGGTGCAGGCGGCGGAGTGCCCCACGACCATGGGAGGGTGGGCGGCAAGGTCCACCGCGCTGAGCACCGCTGCGACCTGGTCGTCCAGAGAGGCCTCCGTTGCGCCGTCACCTTGACCGGGGAGGGTGATCGGTACGGGGCGGTGGCCGAGGGCCTCGAGCTCCGGCACGACGGCGTCCCAGGCGGATCCGTCGAGCCACAGTCCGGCGATCAGCAGGATGTCCATGGTCAGGCCCCTTTCCAGCGCGGGCTCGGTGCCCGACGGTGAGGCCTGCAGGCTAGGTCCGGTTCCGGACGATGTGCGTCCGGTTCAGCGAGCGACGGGTGCCTCGGCCAGAGTTGGCTGGTCGTCCGGCTCAGCCCGGCCCCTCCTGGCCGCGGCGACGCAGGTAGCGCTCGAACTCGCGCGCGATCGCATCACCGCTTGCCTCGGGCAGGTCCGCGGTGTCCTGGGCCTCCTCGAGGGACTGGACGTACTCGGCGACCTCCTCGTCGGTGTCGGCGAGCTCGTTGATGCCGCGCTCCCACGCCTTGGCGCCCTCGGCCAGGTCGCCGTGGGGGATGGTCGCGTCGAGCAGCTCCTCGAGCCGCGAGATCAGCGCGAGGGTGGCCTTCGGCGAGGGAGAGTGGCCGGCGTAGTGCGGCACCGCGGCCCAGCAGGACAGCGACTGCATCCCCGACTGGGTGGCGGCGTCGGCCAGCACCCCGACGATGCCTGTCGGCCCCTCGTAGCGGCTCGGCTCGAGGTCGAAACGGTGGATCACGTCGTCGTCGTCGGAGGTCGCGGTCACCGGGATCGGGCGGGTGTGGGCCACGTCGGCCATGAGCGCACCGAGCGTGAACACCGTGCTCGCGCCCACCTCCTGGGCGAACTCCATGAGCTCGATGGTGAAGGCCCGCCAGCGGAAGGAGGGTTCGATGCCCTGGATCAGGATCACGTCGCGGTCCAGCCCTGCCGAGCGGGCGACGAGGATCCGGGTGGTCCGCCAGTGGATCCGGCGCCGGCCGTCCTCGAGCACCACGCGGGGCCGGTTGACCTGGAAGTCGTAGTACTCCTCCGGGTCGAGTGCTGCGATGGCCTCGGCGTCCCACACGTCGACGAGGTGGTCGACGGCTGCGGTCGCCGCCTCTCCTGCGTCGTTCCAGCCCTCGAAGGCGGCAATCACGACGGGGTTGTTGAGCTCGGGGACGTCTTCGAGTTCTATCACCACCGCTCCTTCCTCTGCTGGCGATGCGCGGTCCAGGTCCAGCCTACGGTCCGTGGTCCGGAGCCCTCCGCACGGCTGCGTATAGTCGGGCGCGCCGCCATCCCCGCACCACGAAGGCCACCCGCAATGCCGCCTCCCGAGTCCGATCAGTCCGAGGACCCCTCGCCTCGCGTGGACGGTCTCCCGTCCGCGGTCTTCTGGGACATGGACGGCACGCTCGTGGACACCGAGCCCTACTGGATCAACGCCGAACACGCGATCGTCGAGGAGGCCGGCGGGATCTGGAACGACGAGTACGCGCACCAGCTCGTCGGCAACGACCTCATGGTGTCGGCGGAGTTCATCCGGGACAACAGCCCTGTCTCGCTCGACCCGGTCGAGATCATCGAGGAGCTGCTCAGGCGGGTCATCGCCCAGGTCACCGAGCACGTGCCCTGGCGCCCGGGTGCGGTCGAGCTGCTGACAGCCCTGGGCGAGGCCGGCGTGCCGAACGCCCTCGTGACCATGTCCTGGCGGTCGCTGGCCGACGCAGTCGTCGAGGCACTGCCACCGGGCACCTTCACCGCGGTCATCACCGGTGACGAGGTGGAGCACGGCAAACCCCACCCCGAGCCCTACCTCGCCGCGGCTCGGGCCCTCGGGGTCGAGGTCACCGACTGCGTGGCGATCGAGGACTCGCCCACCGGGGTCCGGTCTGCCGTGGCCGCCGGCGTCCCGACCCTCGCGGTGCCGCACGTCGTGCCGGTGCCCGTGATCGTGGGTGCGGTCCAGGCGCCCAGCCTGCGTGGGCTGACGCCCCGGGACCTTCGGACCCTGTTCGTCGGTGCCCGAAGTAACGAGGCTCGCGGATAGCCCAGGGCACGGGGCTCACTCGTCGATCGGGGTCACCTGGCCGGAGACGGAGGGGTTCAGCGCGATCTGGGCGGCGTTCTCGGGCAGCGGCGGGGGAGTGCCACCCCAGGCGGGGCAGAACTCGCGGTAGTCGCACCAGTCGCACAGCCGTGAGGTCTTGGGCCGCCAGTCGCCGGTGGTGGCGGCGTGCTCGATGGCCGTCCACACAGCCTTGAGGTTGCGCTCGAGGCTGAGCAGGTCGTGCTCGTCGGGGGCGTAGCGGACCACCTCCCCGTTGCCGAGGTAGACCAGCTGGAGCAGGCGCGGGATCTCGCCGCGCAGCCGCCACAGGACCAGGGCGTAGAACTTCATCTGGAAGAGCGCCTTGCCCTCGAAGAGCTCGCTCGGCGACCGGCCGGTCTTGTAGTCCACGACCCGCATCGCGCCGTCGGGGGCAACGTCGAGACGGTCGACGTAGCCACGCAGGACGAGACCGTCCACGTCGGCCTCGACGTAGAGCTCGCGCTCGGCGGGCTCCAGCCGGGTCGGGTCCTCCAACGTGAACCAGGTCTCGATCAGCGCCTGCGCGTCACCGAACCAGCCCGCCTCGGTGAGCTTGTCGTCCGACAGGATCATCTCGGCCAGCTCGGGTTCCTGCTCGACGAGTGCCTCCCACTGCGGACCGAGCAGGGCCTGGGCGGCGGCCGGCGTGCGCTCCTCGGCCGGCAGGTCGAACAACCGCTCCAGGACGGCATGCACGAGCGTGCCCCGTGCGGCTGCCGGGCTCGGCGGGGACGGCAGCTTGTCGATCGTGCGGAACCGGTAGAGCAGCGGACACTGCTTGAAGTCCGATGCTCGGCTCGGTGAGAGGGCTGGAACCATGGACCACACGGTATGCCGCGCCGCTGACAGCGGTGCCGCGGCGCACCGGCGGTGCCCGGCGGCATACCGCTCGATGCCGGTGCCGCTCGTCCGGCGCGGTGCCGTGACGGGTGGGGGTCAGCGGGTGCTCACTAGGACCCAGCCGGCCTGGACGGTGGCCCGGGCACAGGTGGGGGTCACACCGCCCTTGGCCTCGACGCTCTGGGCCGCGACCACCATCACATCCCGCAGGACAGTACGAGGGCGTCCGGGGCTGGCGCACCCGGCGGTGGGGGACTGCGAGCTGGTCAGGGTGACGGTGCCGTCCGACGAGACCGTCACGGTGCCGGAGTCGCGAGGGTTCCTGGCCAGGTTGCCCCTGTCGTCCAGCGCGTAGGTGCCGCGGCTGCCGTCGATCGCGAGGAGCATGCCGGTGCCCGGCATGATCCACACGCCACCCACCTGCGCGACCCGACGAACGGGTGTGGCGCCCGTCATCGAGAACATCGGGATCTCCGTCCCCGCGGGACTTGCCGGGGACAGTCGCACCAGGGACACAGGGGGTGCGGTGTTGCCGCAGAACTCCAGGACGTCTCCCGTGAGCTGCCTGCTCTGGCGGTACCCCGTCAGGCGGAAGGAGAAGTCGCATCCAGTGGCGTCGCGCACCCCGAGCTTGTTCCCCTTGAGGGTGTAGTGGAAGGGGGTCTCCAGGGTGTTCGCGTTGTTGCTGTACCCGCCCGTCCCGTCCGCGTAGAAGGTCCAGAGCCCGAGACCGGTCCAGACGCCGACCATCTCCTCGGGCGAGATGACCGACGGGGTTGCGGCGGGCACGGGAGGTGGCCGGTGGTGGGTGCCGCGTTCGGCCACCGCCCAGTAGGCGGTCGCCCCGCCCAGCAGGAGGGCCGCGGCCGCGCAGGCCGCTGCCAGGCGCTGTCCGCGCCGACGGCGCGACGCGCGGGCCGAGCGGTCCGTGAAGTCGGTGAACGCCGCGTCGACGTCCGCCGCCTCGAGCACGACCTCGTCCGCGAGGCTCGCGATTGCGCGTTCGAGATCTCGATCCTGCAGCGTCATCGGCCGGCTCCCATCACTGCCTGGAGGGCGGCTCGCGCCCGGTGGGTGTGCTGTTTGACGCTGCCCACACTGATGTCCAGCTCGGCCGAGGTCTCGGCCTCGCTGAGTCCCAGCAGGAACCGGCACACGATGACTTCGCGCTGACGGAGTGGGAGTGCCCGGATGGCCCTGCCCAGGCGGTGCGTCTCGTCGAGCAGGACGGCAGAGTCCTCCGAGCTGGGCACCAGCTCCGGCGATCCGAGCTCGCTCACCGCCCTCCGACCCCGGATGAGCCACCGCTGCCTGGATCGGCACTGGTTGAACACCACGGACCGGAGGTAGGGCAGCAGGGCGCCGCGGTCTCGCAGGGTGCCCCAGTGCAGGTGCAGGGAGACGAACGCCTCTTGTGCGACGTCCTCGGCGGCGCTGCGGTCGCCGAGCAGGCAGTAGGCGAGGCGGACCATGCTGCCGAACTGCTCGCGGAACAACGCCTCGACCACGGCGTCCTTGTCGTGGGATGTGGGCGCCTCGAAGGCGAGCACGACCGCTGACTCCTCGCCACCGTTCACTCCGGCCTCCCGGCACCAGTCTCCTGCGGTGTAGTCGTCACAGCGCGCTGGAGGTTGACACGGATGTCGGGGAATTTTCGAAAAAGCTGGAAACGGCAGGAGTCGGCATCGGGATCGGCGGGGCCAGAGACCTTCAAAGAATCTTCCGCGGCGCCGACGTCAACCTTTTGGTCGGCATCGACGACTACCCCACATGCAACCAAAAACTATGCAGCAGAGGCACATTCGTCGCCTGGCGCCCACCGCAGCAGCTGTTGCCGCTGCGCTCATTCTATGCGTTTCCTCGACCGCCACTGCGCGGCAGGACCCAGGGCCACGGCCCCATGCCACCACCGTGTTCTGGGACTCCACCCCGTTCCGGTGTCCGGTGGAACGTGTTGGGTCCCAGATCGTCCGCTGCGACAACCTCTCGGGCGCCGGCGTCTCAGCCCCGCTCGGCATTCCCCAGCAGCACTGACTGTCGCCTGCGGCCGTGGGACTGGGGCCTGGTGGCCGGTCAGTCCTCCGGCAGGTAGCCGAGGTTGGGAGAGAGCCAGCGCTCTGCCTCGGCGAGGGTCCAGCCCTTGCGCTTGGCGTAGTCCTCGACCTGGTCCCGGCCCAGCCGACCCACGACGAAGTACTGCGACTGCGGGTGCGAGAAGTACCAGCCCGACACCGACGCGCCCGGCCACATCGCCATCGACTCGGTGAGCTCCATGCCGGTGTTCTGCTCGACCTGGAGCAGGTCCCAGAGCAGGGCCTTCTCGGTGTGGTCGGGGCAGGCCGGGTAGCCGGGAGCCGGGCGGATGCCGACGTACTTCTCGGCGATCAGGTCCTGGTTCTTCAGGTGCTCGTCGGGAGCGTAGCCCCAGAAGTCGTGACGAACGCGCTCGTGCATGCGCTCCGCGAAGGCCTCGGCAAGGCGGTCCGCCAGTGCTTCGAGCAGGATGGCGTTGTAGTCGTCCATCGCAGCCTTGAACTCGTTGACCTTGTCGTGCGAGCCGAGTCCGGCGGTGACGGCGAACGCCCCGACGTGGTCGGACCTGCCGGTGTCCCGCGGCGCCACGAAGTCGGACATGGCGCGGTTGGGGATGCCCTCACGGTGCTGCCCCTGCTGGCGCAGGGTGTGCAGCGTCGTGGCCACCGTCTCTCGGGACTCGTCGGTGTAGACCTCGATGTCGTCACCGACCGAGTTCGCGGGGAACAGTCCGATGACACCGTTGGCCCGCAGCCACTTCTGGTCGATGATCTGGTCGAGCATCTTCTGCGCGTCCTGGTAGAGCCTGGTCGCGGCCTCGCCCGTCGCCGGGTTGTTGAGGATGTCCGGGAACCGGCCCTTCATCTCCCACGCCAGGAAGAACGGTCCCCAGTCGATGTAGTCGCGCAGCTCGGCGATGGGGTAGTCCTTGAAGGTCCGCACGAACTGGGTGACGGTGCGGTTGCGCGTGCCGGACTGGCGACGCAGCAGCTCCTTCTCCTGGGCCGCGACGAGGTGCGGCACCGGCGGCCGGTAGCCGCTCCAGTCGATCGGGGTCGCCTGTTCCCGGGCCTTCTCGATGGACACGAGCGGCCGCTCGGTCGTCTTGGCCGCGTGGCGGGCGCGCAGCGAGTCGAAGTCCGCCTTCACCTCGGCCATCAGCTTGGGGCGCAGCTCGTCGGACAGCAGCTGCGCGACGACGGGCACAGAGCGGGAGGCGTCCTTCACCCAGACCACGGGGCCGTGGTACTTCTGGTCGACCTTCACGGCCGTGTGCGCCCGTGACGTGGTGGCGCCGCCGATGAGCAGCGGCAGGTCGAACCCCTGGCGCTCCATCTCCGTGGCGAAGTTGACCATCTCGTCGAGGCTCGGCGTGATCAGGCCGGACAGCCCGATGACGTCGGCCTTCTCGGCCTTGGCAGCATCGAGGATCTTCTGCGCCGGCACCATGACGCCGAGGTCGACGACGTCGTAGTTGTTGCACTGCAGGACCACGCCGACGATGTTCTTGCCGATGTCGTGGACGTCGCCCTTGACGGTGGCCATGACGACCTTGCCCTTGGCCCTGTTCTCGGCCACCTCGGCCTCGGTCTTCTCGGCCTCGATGAACGGGATGAGGTAGGCCACGGCCTTCTTCATGACCCGGGCCGACTTCACGACCTGCGGCAGGAACATCTTGCCGGCCCCGAACAGGTCGCCGACGACGTTCATCCCGTCCATGAGGGGGCCCTCGATGACCTCGATCGGACGACCGCCGCGGGCCGAGATCTCCTGGCGAAGCTCCTCGGTGTCGGTCTCGGCGTGCTCGTCGATCCCCTTGACCAGGGCGTAGGTGATGCGTTCGCCGACGGGCAGGGAACGCCACTCCTCGGCGATCGCCTCCTGCTTGGTGTCGCCGGTGTTGAACCGATCGGCGATCTCGAGCAGTCGCTCGGTGGAGTCGGGCCGCCGGTTGAGGACGACGTCCTCGATGCGTTCGCGCAGCTCGGGGTCGACCTGGTCGTAGACCACGAGCGCACCGGCGTTGACGATTCCCATGTCCATGCCCGCCTGGATGGCGTGGTAGAGGAACACGGCGTGGATCGCCTCGCGCACGGCGTTGTTGCCGCGGAACGAGAAGGACACGTTGGAGACGCCGCCCGAGACCAGCGCCCCGGGCAGGTTCTCCTTGATCCAGCGGGTGGCGTCGATGAAGTCCGTGCCGTATGCCGCGTGCTCCTCGATGCCCGTCGCCACGGCGAAGATGTTGGGATCGAAGATGATGTCCTCGGCGGGGAAACCGACCTCGGTCGTGAGGATGTCGTAGGCCCGCTTGCAGATCTCCTTGCGGCGCTGCAGGGAGTCTGCCTGGCCGTCCTCGTCGAAGGCCATCACGACGATGGCGGCGCCGTACTTGCGGCACAGCCGGGCGTGTTCGATGAAGGGCTCGACGCCTTCCTTCATCGAGATGGAGTTGACGATCGACTTGCCCTGGACGCACTTGAGCCCGGCCTCGATCACCTCCCACTTGGAGGAGTCGACCATCAGGGGCACCCGCGAGATGTCGGGCTCGGTCGCGACGAGCTTGACGAAGCGGTCCATCGCGGCGACGCCGTCGATCATGCCCTCGTCCATGTTGATGTCGATGACCTGCGCGCCGGACTCGACCTGCTGTCGCGCCACGTTGAGCGCCGTGCCGTAGTCCTCGGCCTGGATCAGCTTGCGGAACCGCGCCGACCCGGTGATGTTGGTCCGCTCCCCGACGTTGACGAACAACGACTCCTCGGTGACCGTCAAGGGCTCGAGCCCGGACAGGCGCAGGGCGGGGGCGATCTCGCTAGGCACGCGCGGCGACTGGTCGCTGGCCGCCTTCGCGATGGCGGCGATGTGGTCGGGGGTCGTCCCGCAGCAGCCACCCAGGAGGTTGACCAACCCGGACTGCGCGAACTCGCCGACCACCGACGCCATCGCATCAGGGGTCTCGTCGTACTCGCCGAAGGCGTTGGGCAGCCCTGCGTTGGGGTAGCACGAGACGAAGGTGTCGGCGACGCGAGCCAGCTCCGCGGCATACGGGCGCATCTCGGCGGCGCCCAGGGCGCAGTTGAGCCCGACCGCGAGGGGACGGGCGTGGCGGACCGAGTTCCAGAAGGCCTCGGTGACCTGACCCGAGAGGGTGCGGCCGGAGGCGTCGGTGATGGTGCCGGAGATGATGACCGGCCAGCGACGGTCGTGCTCCTCGAACAGCGTCTCGAGGGCGAAGATGGCGGCCTTGGCGTTGAGGGTGTCGAAGATCGTCTCGACGATCAGCAGGTCCGAACCACCGTCGACCAGGCCGCGGGCCTGTTCGAGGTAGGCCTCGACCAGCTCGTCGAAGGTGACGTTGCGCTTGCCGGGGTCGTTGACGTCGGGGGAGATGGACGCGGT
Organism: Pedococcus sp. P3_C7; assembly: GCF_056402615.1. Classification (NCBI taxonomy): domain Bacteria; kingdom Bacillati; phylum Actinomycetota; class Actinomycetes; order Micrococcales; family Intrasporangiaceae; genus Pedococcus; species Pedococcus sp. P3_C7. Next base: position 579,503 of record NZ_JBFUHC010000001.1, read on the forward strand.
GCGGTTCGTCGGGCCGAGCGCCCCGAGCACCCAGCGCGGCTGGTCCGGCGTCCTGGCAGTCATCTCGTCGCACGCCTGGCGCGCGAGGCGCGCGGCGGCGAGGTTGATCTCGTAGCCGAGGTCCTCCATGCCGTAGTCGGCGAGGGAGATCCGCTGCGCGTTGAAGGTGTTGGTCTCGATGAGGTCGGCACCAGCTTCGAGGTATGCCGTGTGGATGCCGCGGATGATCTCCGGCTGGGTCAGGCTCAGCAGGTCGTTGTTGCCCTTGAGGTCGCTGTCCCAGTCGGCGAAACGCTCGCCGCGGTAGTCGGCCTCGCCGAGCCCCTCGCGCTGGATCATCGTCCCCATCGCGCCGTCCATGACGAGGATGCGCTCGGTGAGCGCGGTCGTCAGCTGGTCGGTGGCATCGGGCCGAAGCGTGGGGGAGTCAGGCACCGCACAAGTATGGCCCAGTGCGGGAATCGACGTCGGGGCCGGTCACGTAGGGTCACCCCATGACGACCAGGGCTCCCGAGACGGAACCAGAGGAGTCCGGTCACGGGGTGCGGATCGCGAGGGTCGGCGGTGTGCCGGTCTACCTCGCGCCGAGCTGGTTCGTCATCGCACTGGTGATCGTGGCGATCGTGGCAACGCCCTACTTCCCGGACCGGGTCGGCACGGGGATCGCCATCGGCATCACGCAGGCACTGCTGCTCCTCGTCAGCGTCCTGGTCCACGAGGCCGCCCACGCCGTGAGCGCCCGCATGTTCGGAATGCCGGTCATCCGCATCGTCGCGAACCTGTGGGGCGGGCACACGTCCTTCGAGGCGGCGCGAAGCACTCCCGGGAGGTTGGCGGCGATCGCGGCCGCCGGCCCTGCCTCGAACGCGGTCCTCGCCGTCGTGGCGTGGCTGCTCCTGCTGGGGACGACGGGCGACCGCACGAGTGCACTCCTCACGGGGCTCGTGATCATCAACGGCTCCCTCGCGGTGCTGAACTTCCTCCCGGGTATGCCGCTGGACGGTGGGCAGGTCGTGGAGAGCCTGGTCTGGAAGACCACCGGCGACCGCAGCAAGGGTTCCGTGGTCGCGGGGTGGTGCGGCAGGGTGCTCACCGTCCTGCTCGTCCTGTGGTTCTTCGTCCGACCGCTCACCGACGGCCAGCAGGTCGGCTTCGACTCCATCTGGGTGCTGGTCGTGGGCTCGGTCCTGTGGGCCGGCGCCACCGACTCCATCCGCCGCGGGCGAGCTCTTTCCCAGTTCGCGGGCCTCCGGGTGTCGCAGGTCATGGAGCACGCAGTCTTCCTCGACCCGCAGACCCCCTTGGGGGTGGCCATCGACCATCCTGACGCCGTCGTGACGGCCGACGCACGCGGCATTCCCTGCCTGCTCCTCGCCTCGCCGGGCGGCGTCACCCCTGTGGGACTCGACCCGGCCGCCCCGCTCATCACCGCGGTCATGCGCATCCCCGAGGAGAACGTCCTCGAGGTCTCGCCGGACGCCAACGCGCTCCCCGTGGTCGAGCTCATGCAGTCGACCCGCTATCAGGACGTGGTGCTCACCTGGCACGGCCAGGTCTACGGCATCGCCCACGGCCGCCTGGTCATCGCGGCACTGTCGCGCAATTAGACTTCCCGCCCATGAGCACAGCCCCCGAGCCGACCAGTCCCGCCCCGGCCTCGCCGATCGGCGCTGCGCTGCGTCGCGGAACGTTCACCGAGGGGGAGCGGGTCCAGCTGACCGACCCGAAGGGCCGGTTGCACACGATCACCCTCGAGCCCGGGCGCGAGTTCCACACCCACCGCGGGCGGCTGGCCCACGACGACCTCATCGGTGCACCCGACGGGTCCGTCGTCCGCAACACGGCTGGGGTCGAGTACCTCGCCCTGCGGCCACTGCTGTCCGACTACGTCATGTCCATGCCACGCGGGGCTGCCGTCGTCTACCCCAAGGATGCCGGCCAGATCGTGACGATGGCCGACATCTTCCCGGGGGCGCGGGTCGTCGAGGCCGGCGTGGGGTCCGGTGCATTGTCGATGTCGCTGCTGCGGGCAGTGGGCGAGCTCGGCCACGTGCACTCCTTCGAGCGGCGTGAGGACTTCGCCGACATCGCCAAGGGCAATGCCCGGGCGTTCTTCGGGCTCGACCACCCCGCGTGGCAGGTCACCGTGGGTGACCTCGTCGAGACGTTGCCGTCCGTCGAGGAGCCCGGGTCCGTCGACCGCGTGGTCCTGGACATGCTGGCCCCCTGGGAGTGTCTCGAGGTCGTGGCCCAGGCGCTCGCCCCCGGGGGCGTCCTCATCTGCTACGTCGCCACGGCCACGCAGCTGTCCCGGGTCGCCGAGGCGCTGCGCGACCATGGCGGCTACACCGAGCCCGAGGCGTGGGAGTCCCTGGTGCGCGGCTGGCACCTCGAGGGTCTCGCGGTGCGCCCCCAGCACCGGATGCACGGCCACACCGGCTTCCTCATCACCAGCCGTCGGCTGGCGCCCGGGGTCACCCCGCCCCTGCGCAAACGCCGTCCGGCAAAGGGCTCCACGGACGAGGAAGGCGCCCTCGAGAGTGGACTCGCGTTCGGTGCCGAGAGCGACTTCACCCCCGAGGACGTCGGCGAGCGCGTCCCATCAGACAAGAAGATCCGGCGGCTTCGCCGTTCTGTGACTCAAACCTCCCCGACACCCGAGTAGTTCGGGGTTAGGTTTGTGTCATCGGCCGCGCCAGGCGCGGGCAGGGCACGGTCGGTAGCTCGATCGCCACCGCGTTGTCTTGAGGGAGCCGACATGACCGATCACAGCACCCCTGCAGGCCACTCCGAGGAGCGCCGCCAGGCGGAACTCCTCGCGGAAGAGGTTGCGGCGCTGCGCCAGCGGCTGTCCGACGCCCCAGTCCGATCCCGCGAGCTCGAGACCAAGGTGCTGCAGCTGCAGTCCAACCTCGCCACGGTGTCCTCGCAGAACGAACGGCTGGTGCGGACCCTCAAGGAGGCGCGCGAGCAGATCGTCACCCTGAAGTCCGAGGTGGACCGGTTGGCCCAGCCGCCCGCGGCCTACGGCGTGATCCTCGAGTCCTACGACGACGCCACGGTCGACATCCTCACGGGCGGACGCAAGATGCACGTTGCCGTCAGCCCGGCGGTCGACCCGGCCGAGCTGTCCAGCGGACGCGAGGTCCGCCTCAACGAGGCGATGAACGTCGTCGCCACGTGCGGCTACGAGCGCATCGGTGAGGTCGTCATGATCAAGGAGCTGCTCGGCGAGGGCCGAGTGCTCGTCGTGGCGCACGCCGACGAGGAGCGGGTCTGCCGGATGGCCGACTCCCTCGAGGGCGAGCCGATCCGGGTCGGCGACGCGCTCATGCTGGAGCCGCGGTCCGGCTTCGTCTACGAGCGGATCCCCAAGGCCGAGGTCTCCGAGCTCGTCCTCGAAGAGGTCCCCGACATCGCCTACGAGGACATCGGTGGCCTGGCCGGCCAGATCGAAGCCATCCGTGACGCGGTCGAGCTGCCCTACCTGCACCCCGACCTGTTCACCGAGCACAAGCTCAAGCCCCCCAAGGGTGTCCTCCTCTACGGGCCGCCCGGGTGTGGCAAGACACTGATCGCCAAGGCCGTCGCCGCGTCGCTGGCCCGGAAGGTCGCTGAGAAGGAGGGCAAGCCGGTCGGCAAGTCGTTCTTCCTCAACATCAAGGGCCCCGAGCTCCTCAACAAGTACGTCGGGGAGACGGAGCGGCACATCCGGCTCATCTTCCAGCGGGCTCGCGAGAAGGCGTCCGACGGCACGCCGGTGGTGGTGTTCTTCGACGAGATGGACAGCCTGTTCCGCACCCGTGGGTCAGGTGTCTCCTCGGACGTCGAGACGACGATCGTGCCGCAGCTGCTGTCGGAGATCGACGGCGTCGAGCGGCTCGAGAACGTCATCGTGATCGGCGCCTCAAACCGCGAGGACATGATCGACCCCGCCATCCTGCGCCCGGGACGGCTCGACGTGAAGATCAAGATCGAGCGCCCCGACGCCGAGAGCGCCCGCGACATCTTCACCAAGTACCTCGTCGCCGACCTGCCCCTGCACGAGCACGACCTGGCCGAGCACGGTGGGTCACCGCAGGCCACCGTCGACGCCATGATCACCGCGGCCGTCGAGCGGATGTACTCCGAGATCGAGGAGAACCGCTTCCTCGAGGTGACGTACGCCAATGGCGACAAGGAGGTCCTCTACTTCAAGGACTTCAACTCCGGGGCGATGATCCAGAACATCGTCGACCGGGCCAAGAAGATGGCCATCAAGGACTTCCTCACCGTCGGGGCCAAGGGCATCCGCGTCGAACACCTGCTGGCCAGCTGCGTGGACGAGTTCAAGGAGAACGAGGACCTGCCCAACACGACGAACCCGGACGACTGGGCCCGCATCTCCGGCAAGAAGGGCGAGCGGATCGTCTACATCCGCACGCTCGTCACCGGCAAGAGCGGCACCGAGCCGGGTCGCTCGATCGACAACGTGGCCAACACCGGCCAATACCTGTGAGGCGGCGCACAGCGGACTTCCCGACCTAACTTACTCTGGGTAACATCGTGGTCCATGGACCACCTGCTCGAGGACCCGGCGTTGCTCGCCGTGCCGTTCTTCGTTCTGTGCATCGTGCTGGAGCTGGTCGCACTGCGGGTGCTCGAGACGGACGAGGACGCGCCGCGGGTGGGGTACGCCAGGCAGGACTCGGCGGCGAGCCTGTCGATGGGCGTCGGCTCGGTCGTCGTCAACCTCGGGGCGCGGGCGCTGGCCCTGCTGGGCTACGCCGCCCTGTATGCCGTGACGCCCCTGCGCCTCGACCCGCGTGACTGGTGGACCTGGCTCGTCGCGCTGCTGCTCGTCGACCTGCTCTGGTACTCCTACCACCGCAGCAGCCACCGGGTCCGCGTGCTCTGGGCGATGCACCAGGCCCACCACAGCAGCGTCCACTTCAACTACACGACCGCCCTGCGGCAGAAGTGGAACCCGTGGGGCGAGCTGCTGTTCTGGGTGCCGCTCCCGCTGCTGGGGCTGCCCCCGTGGATGATCTTCTTCGTCTTCTCGCTCAACCTGACCTACCAGTTCTGGGTGCACACCGAGACGATCCCCAAGCTGTGGCGTCCCATCGAACTCGTCTTCAACACGCCCTCCCACCACCGGGTCCACCACGCCAGCGATGCCGAGTACCTCGACCGCAACTACGGCGGGATCCTCATCGTCTGGGACCGGCTCTTCGGGACGTTCCGCGAGGAGCAGCAGCGCCCGACCTACGGCCTCACCCACCCCGTCACGACGTTCAACCCGTTCAGGTTGCAGTACGCCGAGTTCGCGCTGATGTTCCGCCAGGTCAGAGCAGCGGGTCGCTGGCGCGACCGGCTGGGCTACCTTTTCGCCCCACCCGGGTGGGCACCCCGGTCGTGAACGCGGTCGTGAACCCGGTCCTGAGGCCCGGACGGGAGCGCAGGGCGCGGCGCGCGCTCGCCTCGAGCCAGGTCCACATGCGGCAGTAGGCGATCCCGACCGCGAGGCAGCAGGCCATCGCGAGCACCGAGCTCGTCCCCATGATGCGCGGGTAGACCACGAAGTGGGTGAGGTAGACGAACAGCGACGCGGTCGCGACCTGCGATGCCGCGCGGCCGACGAAGCCTGGCACCCTCGCGGTCGGGAACCAGATGAGCGCGAGCAGCCCGACGATGATGGTCACCTCGCGCCCGGGCATGCTCGGCCAGAAACCGGGCACCGTGAGCACCGGGATGGCGGACACGAGGACCCGCTGCCAGGTGGTGGAGGCGCGGGCCGCGGCCCAGCCGGTCGCAAACAGCCAGACGAGCACGTAGGCGTTCGCGCCCCGGTAGGGCCCGGCGTCCGGCACCACCACGGCATACCTCGTCAACAGGCCCAGGCCCATGAGCGCGACGGGGAAGGCGAAGGGCCACCGCCGCTCCCACCGGTCCACAGCAGGAACCGCCATGAGCACGGCCGTGCCGACGAGCAGCGACGTCACCGCCTCGATGAACCAGAAGTGCCAGTGGTCGGACCAGCGCCCCCAGTCGCCGAGCACCTGGTTGAGCATCAGGACGTTGCGCCAGTCGTACGTCCCGGCCACGAGCGCGACGACCCCGATCCACGCGGCGCTCGGCAGCACCACGCGGGCGACGCTGCGCCCGATCCCGCGGACCCGTTCGCCGCGCGGGCGTGAGGTCAGCTGGAAGCGGGCGACGTTGTAGCCGACGAGGGCGAGCAGGGTGTGGGCGCCACCGGGCACGAACGACAGGTGGGTGTGGTTGGCGAGGATGAGCAGGATGGCGAGGGCTCGCACCAGGACGGTGGTGTCGACGGTGTGCAGCCGCCGGCCAGGACGCCTGCGGGCAGGCTCCGACGCGGCCAGCTCGCCGGGGGACAGCAGGTGCCAGCCGTCGGGAAGGGTGTGCAGCAGCGCCTCCAACCGAACCGACACCTCGACGTAGGACAGCGAGTCGCCGCCGAGGTCGACGAAGCTCGTCGTCGTGTCGGCGCGCGGCGCCGCGAGCAGCTCGCGATAGAGGGTCACCACCGCGTCGGTTCGTTCCTCGGCGGAGCGCGCGGCACCACCAGCGAGTCCGTCGGCCTCGGCCGCGCCAGCCCGGTGAGCTCCGATCAGCTCCGCCATGCCGCGATAGTCGGGCTTCCCCGTGGGGAGGCGCGGAGCCTCCAGCCCGTCGAGGACGACGACTCCGGACGCGGGTATGCCGTGCCGCCGGGTCACCGTCTCCGTCACCTCGGGCCCGGCGCCCACCGCCGTCGCGAGGACGCCGACGGCGTCGCCGAGGTCGACGCAATGCGCTTCGTGGCCGGCATTGGCGAGGTCACGCTCGACCTGGTCGAGGTCGATGCGCAGACCCACCACCTTGGCGAACCGGCTCCGGCGGCCGACGATCTCGACCAGGCCGTCAGGGCCGAGGCGGGCGAGGTCGCCGGTGCGCAGCTCGTGCACCTCGCGTCCCCGCGACAGGTCCAGCACGGACTCGGCATAGCCCAGCATCACGTTGGGTCCGGAGTACACGAGCTCGCCCAGCCCGCAGTCGAGGTCGCTGAGCGGGTCGAGGCGGAACGAGCCGCCGGGCACGGGCAGTCCGACCGTCTCGGGCCTGGTCTCGAGCAGGTCAGGGGGCAGCACGGCCATGCGCGCGGTTGCCTCGGTCTGCCCGTACATCATGAAGAGGTCCCAGCCCCGCTCCCGACCGAGGGCGGCATACCGCCGCACCCTGTCCGACGGCAGCCGGCCGCCTGCCTGCGTGACCACCCTCAGGGTGGGGTGCGCGCGGTGGGCGAAGCCGCTGCGGTCCAGCAGGTCGAAGCTGTGGGGGACGCCGGCCAGGGTCGTGGCGCCGACGTCGTCGAACAGGGTCCAGAAGCAGGGGTCGACGACGGACAGGTCGGTGAGCACCACGGCAGCCCCCGCGCTCAGGTGGCTGTGAAGGACGGACAGCCCGTAGCAGTAGTGCAGCGGGAGGCTGGTGATGGCCCGGTCGCTGCTCCGCACGCCGAGCGACTCGGCGATGGCGGTGGCGTTGCTGTCGAGGTTCTCGTGGGAGAGGCGCACCAGCTTGGGGGAGCCGGTGGAGCCGCTCGTCGTGAGCAGCAGGGCAAGGTCGGCGTGCAGGTCGTGCGCGGCGCCCGCGTGACGCGAGACCACCTGCCACCCGGAGTCCCCGCGCCCGGCGACGACGTCGGGGTCGTAGGCCTCGATCAGTCCGTCCAGGTGCTGGAGGCGGTCGCCGGGGGCCAGCAGTGGGACGTGTCCGGCGTGGAGTGCGCCGAGGTAGGTGACCAGTGCCTCGACCGAGTTCTCGGCGGCAATGAGGACCAGACGCCGTCCGGTGCCCAACTGGGCACCGGCGCCGGCCACGAGGGCAGCGAGGTCCGCGTAGGTGAGCGTCGTGCCGGGGGAGAGGAGGACCGCGGTCGCCTCGCCCCTGTCCGCCAGCGTCGCGACGAAGTCGACGCGGTGGCGCTGTGGTGCAGACAGGAGATCGGCGGTCACGCGGGGATGGTATTAGGTAAGCCTTACCAAACTCAAATGGCGTTCACAGTGGCGTCACAGAGAGGGGCGGAGCGTTCACGCGACCGTCAGCGGCGCGCCGCCGCCCTGTCGGCCCAGCGGTTCAGCCCCTCCTGAACGAAGCGGAACACCTCGACGGCGCAGCGCCAGCCGATCAGGAACAGGCCCAGCGTGAGCAGGGTGACCACGCCGAAGCTCCAGGCGAAGCCGCCACCTGTGGCGACGCGCAGCCCCAGGCCCAGGGCGACCGTGACCAGCCAGACCGTGGTGGAGCCGGGCATCCGGACCGGCCAGCCGCCACGCCGGTGGGCGATGGCCCACCCCACGAGCAGGGCCGCCACGAACGGCCAGGCGACGGCGAGGACGCCAGTGACGGTGACACCCTCCGCGTGGCTGATCCGTCCGACGGTGGCGAAGAGGAGGACGAAGGTCAGGTCGACGAGCAGGGCGAGCCGGGCAGACCCCGGTGCCCTCACGAGGCCCTCACCGAGATCTCAGACATGGACCTTGTCGAACAGGGAGGCCTGAGGTGGCGCATGGGTGGGGTCGACGCCGTCGAACAGGCTGCTCACCGACTCGCCGGCGTGGATCCGCTTGATCGCCTCCGCGAACAGCTGCGAGACCGAGCGGACCCGCAGCTCGGGCCAGTGACCGGGAGCGGGGACGGTGTCGGTCGTGACGACCTCACCGACCATCGGGTGCTCCCTGAGGCGCTCAACCGCCTTGCCGGCGAACAGGCCGTGGGTGCAGGCGACGTCGGCACGCGGGCAGCCGAGGTCTGCCAGCCGGTCCAGCAGCTCGACGATCGAGCCTCCGGTGGCGATCTCGTCGTCCAGGATGATGGCGCGCTTGCCGGCGACGTCACCGACGATCGAGTCGATGATGACCCGGTCGTCCGCGAGGCGTTGCTTCGACCCGGCTGCGACCGGGAGTCCCAGGAGTCGCGCGAACTGGGTGGCCGTCTTGGCGTTGCCGAGGTCGGGGGAGACCACCACCGAGTTCTCGAGGTTCGCCCCCCGGAAGTGGTCGGCCAGCACGCCGATCGCCGTGAGGTGGTCCACGGGCACCGAGAAGAAGCCGTGCACCTGCGGTGCGTGCAGGGTCATCGTCAGGACCCGGTCCACGCCTGCCGCCACCAGCATGTCGGCGACGAGGCGACCCCCGAGCGAGATCCGGGAAGCGTCCTTCTTGTCGGAGCGGGCGTAGGCGTAGTGGGGGATGACCGCGGTGATCTGGGCGGCCGAGGCTCCCCGGGCCGCGTCGATCATCAGGAGCAGCTCCATGAGGTGCTCCTGCGTCGGGGGCACCAGCGGCTGCACGATGTAGACGTCGCGCTGGCGGCAGTTCGCGAGCAGCTGCGCCTGGAGGCAGTCGTTGCTGAACCGCTTGATCTCGGCAGGGGACAGCCGCACCCCGAGGGCCTCGCAGATGCGTTGGGCCAGGGCGCGGTGCGCGTTCCCGCTGAAGACCACGATGTCGCGCAATGGCACTCCTGGTGGCTGGGTGTCCGGCAATGAGGTCTTGGTGCGAGCCTAACCCTCCTGGGCGCGCTGTGGCGCGCGCAGGCGGCATACCCGTGGCAGCAGGGCTGGTCCGGCGGGTCTCGCCTAGGGTGAGTCCATGAGCGTGAGCCAGGTATGACGGTCCGCAGGGTGATGGGGGTCGAGACCGAGTACGGCATCTCGGTGCCCGGGGACCCGGCCGCCAACCCGATGATCCTCTCGGGGCAGGTGGTCAACGCCTACGCGTCGGCCCAGGGGATCAGGGCCGCCCACGCGTCGTGGGACTACGCCGACGAGGCGCCGCTGAGGGACGCACGTGGGTTCGAGATGGGACGCGGCGTCGCCGACGCGAGCCAGCTCACGGACGAGGAGGATCCCACCCTCGCCAACGTGGTGCTGACCAACGGCGCTCGGCTCTACGTCGACCACGCCCACCCCGAGTACTCCTCGCCCGAGGTGACCTCTCCCCGGGCCGCGGTCGCCTTCGACCGGGCCGGCGAGGCGATCATGGCCGAGTCGGTCCGCCGGCTCTCCCAGTTCCCTCCCGGGGTGAACCTGTACAAGAACAACACCGACGGCAAGGGCCAGTCCTACGGCACGCACGAGAACTACCTCATGCGTCGCGAGACCCCGTTCACCGACATCGTCCGGCACCTGGTGCCGTTCTTCGTGGCTCGTCAGGTCATCACCGGCTCCGGCAGGGTGGGCATCGGCCAGGACTCCCGCACCGCCGGCTACCAGCTGAGCCAGCGCAGCGACTTCTTCGAGGTCGAGGTGGGTCTGGAGACCACGCTCAAGAGGCCGATCATCAACACCCGCGACGAGCCGCACGCGGTGGCCGACCTCTACCGCCGCCTGCACGTGATCATCGGGGACGCCAACCACTGCGACGTCGCCAACCTGCTCAAGCTCGGCACGACGTCGCTGGTGCTGGCCATGATCGAGGACCGCGCCATCGACGTCGACCTCACGGTGGCGCGCCCCGTCGCGACCCTGCAGGCCGTGAGCCACGATCCGACCTGCACGGCCATGATCGAGCTGCGGGACGGCACCAAGCTCACCGCGGTGCAGCTGCTCTGGCGCTACCACGACCTCGCGGAGCGCTACCTGAAGGACAGGTATGCCGGTGAGCTCGACAGCGACACCGCCGAGGTCATGCGGTGGTGGGCGATCGTGCTGGACCGACTCGAGCGTGATCCGCGTGAGGCCGCTCGCGAGCTGGACTGGGTGGCCAAGCAGCAGGTGCTGCAGGGCTACATCCACCGCGACGGCCTCGACTGGACCGACTCCCGGCTGCGGGCCATCGACATCCAGTGGTCCGACGTGCGCCCCGACAAGGGGATCTTCCACAAGCTCCGGGCCGCCGGAAGGTTCGAGGAGCTGGTCACCGAGGACGTCGTCCTCGATGCCGTCCACGAGCCGCCGGTCGACACCCGGGCCTACTTCCGCGGGAAGTGCCTGGAGAAGTACCCCGACCAGATAGCGGCCGCGTCCTGGGACTCGGTCATCTTCGACATCCCGGGTCAGACCTCACTCCAGCGGGTCCCGATGCTCGAACCGTTGCGGGGCACCAAGGCGACCGTCGGTCCGCTCCTTGACCGCAGTCCGGACGCGGCCACCCTCTTGCGTGAGTTGGCGTCCGCATCGGGATAGGTTCGGACTAGGTTCATGTGCAGCGGCTCGTCCGCGAGCTTCGAGAATCACGAGTGAGAGGTCACGCCAATGCCCAGCCAAGAGCAGAGCCGACCACAGCGACGCGACGACGCTCCCGACGAGGCGCCCGAGCCCACTCCCGCAGCGCCGGAGGCGACGGCCCGCAAGGAGAACCTGGACTCCGACATCGACAGCGTCCTCGACGAGATCGACGGCGTCCTGGAGTCCAACGCTGAGGAGTTCGTCCGCGGCTTCGTCCAGAAGGGCGGCCAGTGACCACTGGCGCCGACGCGGGGAAGCTCCCCGCGGCATACCTCTCGGCAGGGTCGTCCTCGTTCACCGAGTTCGTCGGCGCCCACGCCCCCCAGCTGCTGCCCTCACGACGCGTCCTGCCGCCCGGCAGCACACTGGAGGCCCCGCACGGCACCACCATCGTCACGGCGACCTTCGACGGTGGCGTGGTGATGGCGGGTGACCGCCGGGCCACGATGGGCAACATCATCGCCAACCGCGACATGGAGAAGGTCTTCGCCGGCGACGAGTACTCCGCCGTCGGCATCGCCGGCACGGCCGGGATCGCGATCGAGCTGGTCAAGCTCTTCCAGGTCGAGCTCGAGCACTACGAGAAGATCGAGGGCACGCTGCTGTCGCTCGAGGGCAAGGCCAACCGGCTCGCGTCGATGATCCGGTCCAACCTCGGCATGGCCATGCAGGGACTGTCGGTGGTGCCGCTGTTCGCCGGCTACGACCTCGACCGCGAGCTCGGCCGGATCTTCTCCTACGACGTGACCGGCGGCTGCTACGAGGAGCACGACCACCACAGCGTCGGCTCGGGCTCGCTGTTCGCCCGCGGCGCACTCAAGAAGGTCTGGCGACCGGGCCTGTCCGCCGACGAGGTCGTCAGCGTGGTCGTCGAAGCGCTCTACGACGCCGCCGACGACGACTCCGCCACCGGTGGACCCGACGTCGGCCGTCGGATCTGGCCGACCGTCGCCGTGGTGGGAGCCGAGGGCGTGCGGTTCGTCGGCGACGACGACCTGCGCACGGTCGTCGAAGCCGTCATCGCCGCCCGTCAGGGCAACCCAGGAGGTGCCCGATGAGCAGCATGCCGTTCTACGTCTCGCCCGAGCAGCTCATGAAGGACCGGGCTGACTACGCCCGCAAGGGAATTGCGCGCGGTCGGTCGGTCGTCGTGCTCGGCTACGACAAGGGGATCGCGTTCGTCGCCGAGAACCCTTCCCGGGCGCTGCACAAGGTCTCCGAGATCTACGACCGGATCGCCTTCGCTGCCGTCGGCAAGTACAACGAGTTCGAGAACCTCCGCGTCGCGGGAGTCCGGTATGCCGACCTGCGCGGCTACTCGTACGACCGCACCGACGTGACCGCTCGCGGTCTGGCCAACGCCTACGCCCAGACGCTGGGGACGGTGTTCACCCAGGAGTCCAAGCCCTACGAAGTGGAGATCGTCGTCGCCGAGGTGGGCAGCACCGCGGACGAGGACCAGATCTACCGGCTCACCTACGACGGTTCGGTCGCCGACGAGCTGGGCTTCGTCGCCATGGGTGGCGCAGCCGAACCCATCGAGACCGCGCTGAAGGATCGCTGGACCCCGGGGTTGTCGCTCGCGGACGCCCTCAGCCTCGCGGTGGAGCTGCTCGGGCAGGACCCTGCCGGTGGTGCCTCGCGGACCCTGACTGCCGCCCAGCTCGAGGTGGCCGTGCTCGACCGCGAGCGACCGCGCCGAACCTTCCGCCGGATCGGCGGCGGGCTCCTCGATGCGCTGCTCAGCACCGAGGACCCGACCAGCGACGCCCCTGCTGAGGACGACCCCACACCCGGGCGCCACGACACCCTGACGGGTGAGGGAACGCCCCGCGACGAGTCCAGCAACCCGCAGACCCAGCGCGCCCAGGAGTAGGGGAGAGCCAAGGAGTAGGGGAGAGCCAGGGAACGACGATGCCGCGCAGGCCCGGGAACGGGCCGACGCGGCACACGCGTTCGAGGTGGGACCGCCGTCAGGCCGTCGGTGCCTCGGCGTAGCGCAGGTAGGGCTTGACGACCTCGACGCCCTTGAACCGCGCCTGCGCGTCCTCGGTGGTGACGGTGGGGGCGACGATGATCCGCTCGCCCGCCTTCCAGTCGGCGGGGGTGGAGAACGGGCCGGCGTCGTTGACCTGCAAGGCGTCCAGCGCGCGCAGGATCTCGTCGAAGTTGCGGCCGGCGCTCTTGGGGTAGGTCAGCGAGAGGCGGACCTTGCCCACCGGGTCGATGAGGAAGACCGAGCGGACCGCGGACGTGTCTCCCGCGCCGGGGTGGATCATGTCGTAGAGCTCGGCGACCTGGCGGTCCTTGTCAGCGACGATCGGGTAGTCGACGGCAGCACCGGAGACCTCCTCGATGTCGGCCTTCCAGGCGGTGTGGTCCTCGAGTGCGTCCACGGACACGGCGAGAACCTTGGTGTTGCGGGCTGCCCACTCGTCCTTGAGCTGGGCGACGCGGCCCAGCTCGGTCGTGCACACGGGGGTGAAGTCGGCGGGGTGGCTGAACAGCACTGCCCAGCCGTCGCCCTTCCAGTCGTGGAAGCTCAGCTCGCCCTCGGTGGTCTCGGCAGTGAAGTCGGGGGCGTCGTCGCCCAGTCGCAGCGTGGCCATGACGGTCCTCTCAACGGTAACGCGAAGTTTGTCGTGACCAAACATGCCGTTACTTGACCGAGGAGTGGATGGCCCGTCCGGATGCTGGTACGCCGCCGACCCCGGCAAGACCCGCAACGGCCTCGGCGATGAGGCCCACTGCGGTCGGCTCGAGCAGGACGCCGTAGTGGTCCCCAGCCAGGCCGGTGACCGCGACATCGTCGGGCAGGCGGGCCCCCGCGATCTGCTCGAGGGAGTAGAGCCCCTGGTCCTGGCCGAGTGGCCCCCGGGAGGCCCAGAGCAGGTGGGCCCGGCACTGGAGGGTGTGCACGGCGCTGAGCGTCGCGGGGTCGCTCATCAGGTCGGCCCAGTCGGCCCGCACACACTCCAGCGAGCTGGTCGACCGCATGGCTCCCTGGGGCCCGTCCAGGTCGTGCAGCAGGTAGGCCGTCAGGTCAGCGCCGGACGCCGAGTCCAGCAGCGGGCCCATCACCGGATGGGCAGCCCAGTGGCGCAGGTAGGCGGACTGGTCCTCGAAGGTCATCGACAGGCGGCCCATCGCCGGCCCGATGATGCCGTGCAGCACCTCGTCGACGTCGAAGGTGCCGGGGGAGGGAAAGGCCAGGCCGCCGTCGACGAGGACCACGCCGCGCACGCGTTCGGGGTGCGTGGCCGCCGTCAGCGCGGCGGCGAAGCCACCCATGGCATGACCTGCGAGGGTCGCCGATGCGGATCCGAAGTGGTCGAGCACCCGTATGACGTCGGCGACGTGGTCGGCCAGCCCGGTCGAACGCAGCGCCGCGCTCTCGGCACGGCCGCGCATGTCCGGTGCGATCAGGGTGACCCGTCCGGCCAGCGCGCGAGCCACGGGCACCCAGGCCAACGCGTTCGAGGAGATGCTGTGCAGGGCCACGACGACGGGCGCTCCGGGCAGAGCCTCGGCCAGGACGTGCACCATGAGGTGGCCACCGTCGACGGGAACCCGTTCGGTGCGCTCCGCCAGCACGATGCCCCCAGTCTGGTGATCGGTCGGGACAGCGACGTTACGCAGACAGGGACTGGCGTGACATGGCGACGCGGACCACATCGACGAGCCGCGGGTGTGCCGGCGCACCACCTGCGACGGGCCGGGTCCCCTAGGCGCGGGCGTCGGCGAGCAGGTCGAGCTCGTCGGCCACCGTCAGGCCGGCCTTGCGGGCACGACCGGGACCGGACGCGACCTCCCAGGCGAGGGTGTCGCTCAGGGTCTCGGCCAGGGGGCGGCTGGTGAGTCCCAGGGCTTCGGCGGCGGCGGTGCTCCGGGCCATGAACCCGGCATGCTCGGGCACGGGCAGCCACAGCGGCAGGCTGCGTTCGCCGGACCAGGGCTGCACCTCGTGTGCTGCAAGCCAGTCCTGGTCCACCCCCACGGTCTCGCCACGGTGACCCGCGACCTCCCGCGCCGTCTCGAGGTGGTCACCCAGGGGCAGCACCGGGCCACTCACGTTGACCACGCCGGTGGTGCGGTCCAGGCCCGCCCGGACGAGCCACCCGGCGAGGTCGCGGACGTCGAGGACCTGGGTGGCCACCTCGCTGTCCGGCACCAGGACTGCCCCGTCGGGGCTGGCGGGATGGGCGAACCGCAACGGCCAGTATCCAGTGCGGTCAGTGTGGTCACCGGGCCCGGCGATCAACCCTGACCGGGCGACGAGCGCCCTGTCGCCGACCTGGGCGAGGATGCTGCGCTCACAGGCCGCCTTGCGACCGCCGTAGGTCTCCCAGCCCTCGTCGTCGGCCACGTGGGCGGGGAGAAGCTCGGCGCTCTCGTCAGCTCCCGCCACGTCACTGCTGGCGTAGACCGAGGCCGAGGACACGAACACCCACGAGGCGGTGCGCGCCGCCAGCGCCTCCAGGGCGCCGGCGACGTGGCTCGGCTGGCGGGCGACGTCAACGACGACGTCCCAGGCGCGACCGGACACGTCGTCGTATGCCGCGGGGTCGCCGCGATCTGACCGCACCACCTCGACGCCCGGTGGCGGCGGGCCGGAGGCTCCTCGGGCGAGGACGGTGACGTCCTGGCCGAGAGCGAGGGCGGCAGCGACCACCTCACGACCGAGCCAGGCGGTCCCACCGAGGACGAGCAGCGACATGCCCCCACGCAACCAGCGGGCGTGGGGGCATGTCGAGCGGTTGTGCTGACGGCGTAGCGGGCGTCCTGCAGCCGACTCAGGCGCGGGTGCTGGCGCGTTCGTCCACGTCTGCCTCGGCGTCGGCGTCGTCCTCGTCGCCTTCGTCGTCGTCGGAGGCGTCGGCCGAGTCCTCGTCCGCATCGCCGTCGGCGGAGTCGGACTGGTCGACGGCTGCGTCGCCCACGGTGTCGACGTCGGCGTCGACATCGTCCTCGGCCGGGGCGGCCTTGGCTTCTGCTCCAGCCTCGGCTCCGGCAGAGGTGACGGGCTGAGCCGCCTGCTCGTCGTGGTCCCCGAACGCCTCGGCGATGGCGCCACCGCCGAGGGTTGCCAGCATCTGGCGGACGTTGCTCAGCTGCGCCGTGATGCTGTCTCGTCGCGCGGTCGCGGCGGAGAGCTCGCGCTCGGAGTCACGACGGATGCGCTCTGCCTGCTCACGGGCCGCGCTCACGAGCTGCTCGGCCTCGGCCTTGGCGGCGTCCAGGGCGCGCTGGCTCTCACTGAGGCTGTCCGCGTGGGCCCGGTCGCTCTCGGCAGCCAGCGTCTCGGCACGCTCCTGGGCCTGGGTGAGGGCGGTCTCGTGGGCGGCCATCTGGGCGGAGAACTCTGCTGCGGCCTTGTCGCGGCGCTGGCCGAGGGTGGCCTCGAAGTCCGCGGCAGCGGAGGCGGCCCGGGCACGCTGGTGCTCGTAGAACGCCTCGGCCTCCTCGCGACGGGCAGAAGCCTCGCGGTCGGCGTCGTCGAGGATGCTGTCCGCCTGCTGCTTGGCCTTCTCCACGACCTGGGTGGCCTGCGCCTCGGCCTTGGTCCGGACGTCCTCGGCGTATCGGTCTGCCTCGGCCCGAGCGCGGTCGGCCTCGAGGGTGGTCGTGCCCTTGAGGGTGTCGGCGTCGGTCTTCGCATTGCTGCGGATCTCGGCTGCCTCCTCGTCGGCCAGGCTCAGGATGGTGCCGATCCGCTCACCGAGGTTGGCGTAGGTGGGGGCGGCCGCCTTGCTGTGCTCCTCCCGGAGGCTGGCCAGCGTCGTTGCCGTGCCGGCCTGCTCCTCCTGGACGCGGGCCAGCGCTGCGCGCAGCTCGCTGACCTCGACAGTGCGTTCGGCGGCCTCCTGTCGAGCCTGGTCCAGGGCGCCTGCGTGTTCGGCGCGCCACTGGTCGACCTGCGCCGGGTCGTAGCCGCGCAGGACGCTGCGGAAGGAACTGGTGTCACTCATGGTCGGTCCGTTCTTGGTGGGGGGAGGGGTCTTCGCTGGTGGGAGTGTCGGTGGAGGTGTCGGTTTGGGCGGAGGTGTCGGCAGAGGTGTCGGCGGACGTGGTGGAGGGCGAGGTGTCGGTCGTGGAGGTCTCGGCGACGCGGTCCGGCACGGACAGCGCGTCGATGACCCCGGAGAGATGGCCGAGCTGGGTGGTGATGTCCTGCCGGCGCGAGGCCAGGGCCGCCACTTCGGCGCGGGCGCGCTCGAGCATCGCGTGGGCCTCCTCACGCACCCGGTCGGCGTCGGCGCGGGCGGCGGCGGTGGTGGTCACGAGCTCCTCCCGTGCCTGACGGTGCGACTCGTGGGTCTCCCGCTGGAGACGCTCGATCTCCTGGGCCGTGCGTTCCCGGACCAGGCGCGCCGCCTTGTCAGCCTCGTCTAGCCGGCGGGCTGCCCGCTCGTCGGCAGCCCGTTCGGTCTCGGCTGCGCTCGCCCTCACCCGCTCTGCCTCCGCAGCGGCGGCTGCGGTGGTGCGCTCGGCCTGGGACTGCGCGGCAGCCATCACGGCTTCGGCCTGGGCTCGCAGGCTGTCGGACTCGAGGCGCGCAGACTCCCGCTCGGACCGGGCGCGGTGCGCGGTCTGGGCCAGCGACGTCTGGATCAGCTGACGACGGGACCGCATCCGCGCGGCGAGCTCACGGTGGGTCTCCTTGCGCATGCGGCTGACCTCGGCCTCGCCCTCGTCGAGGATCCGGCGCACCGTGTCCTGCCCCCACTTCAGGTGCTCCTCGGCCTGCGCCATGATCTCGCTCGCCTCGGAGCGGGCGCGGTCCACCCGCGCATCCGCGTCGACCTGGGCCTGCTCGACGAGCTCGGCCGCACGCGCCGCGGTCTCCTCCTGGTGGATCGCCGCGGCACCGATCATGCGCTCGGACTCGACCTGCGCGTCCTCCCTGAGCTTCGCGGCCGCAGCCGTGGCCTCCTCGAGCAGGGCGGCACGGGCCGCCTTCTCCTGCTCGTCGCGCTCCGCGAAGTGGCTGTCCATCTTCTCGACGCCAGCCGCGAACGCGGCGTCGCGCTCGGTCTGGTGCGCGGCATACCGGGCCATTGCTGTGTCGTAGTCGGTCTGCGCGCTGGTGCGCAGGGCCTCGGCGCGGGCGTTTGCCTCGGTGAGGACAGCGGAGGCCTCGGCGCGAGCGGAGGTGACCGCCTCGTCGCTGGTCCTGGTGGCGGACTCCGTCAGCATGGACGCCTGCTCGGTGGCGTCCTCCACCAGGGACTCCGCCTCGCGGGTCGCCTCGGCGAGCGCGCGACCGGCCTGCTCGCGGTCCCTGACGGCGTCCGCGTGCTGCCGCTCGGCGTCGTCGAGGAGGCGTTGGACCTCATCGCGGATGCTGGCGGCCTCCGCGCGAGCAGCAGCTAGGACCTGGTCGGTCTCGGCTCGCATGGCATCGGCGTAGGCCTGGGCACGTTCGAGGATGGACTGGGTGTGCCGCGTCAGGTCGCCCACCTGGGTGGTGGTCGTACCGGCGACACGGGTCCCCGCGTCCGTAGCGTGGGCGTCGGGCATGCGCCCATCTTCCCACGCGTGGCGTGACCCGCAGCCCGAGACCCCGGAAGCCTAGAGTGTGGGCATGGACCGGCGGATCTTCGGCATCGAGAACGAGTACGGCATCACGTGCACGTTCGAGGGTCAGCGCCGCCTCACCCCCGACGAGGTGGCGCGCTACCTGTTCCGCAAGGTCGTCTCGTGGGGGCGCTCGTCAAACGTCTTCCTCTCCAACGGCAGTCGGCTCTACCTTGACGTCGGCTCGCACCCTGAGTACGCCACCCCGGAGTGCGACCACGTCCGCCAGCTCGTGGTTCACGACAAGGCGGGCGAGCGGATCATCGAGGGCCTGGTCGCCGACGCCCAGGACCGGCTCGCCGAGGAGGGCATCGAGGGCGAGATCTACGTCTTCAAGAACAACACCGACTCCGCGGGCAACTCCTACGGCTGCCACGAGAACTTCCTCGTGGGCCGGGCGGGGGAGTTCCAGCAGCTCTCCGACGTGCTCATCCCCTTCCTCGTCAGTCGTCAGATCACGTGTGGCGCCGGCAAGGTGGTCACGACGTCGAAGGGCGCGACCTACTGCGTGAGCCAGCGGGCCGACCACATCTGGGAGGGAGTGTCCTCGGCGACCACCCGTAGCCGCCCCATCATCAACACGCGCGACGAGCCGCACGCCGACGCCGAGCGCTACCGCCGCCTGCACGTCATCGTCGGTGACTCCAACATGAGCGAGACCACGACCATGCTCAAGGTCGGGTCGGCCGACCTCGTGCTGCGGATGATCGAGGCCGGGATGGTGGTGCGCGACCTCACCCTGGAGAACCCGATCCGCGCGATCCGTGAGATGAGTCACGACATGACGGGGCGCAAGACGGTCCGCCTCTCCAACGGACGTGAGCTCTCCGCCCTCCAGATCCAGACCGAGTACCTCGAACGAGCCCAGGCGTTCGCCGACCGCGAGGGCCTGGAGGACCCGATCCACAAGCAGGTCCTCGACCTGTGGGAGCGGACCATCCGGGCGGTCGACACCGGCAACCTCGGCCTGGTCGACACCGAGATCGACTGGGTCATCAAGCACAAGCTGATCGCCGGCTACATGGCCAAGCACGACCTGCCGATGGAGCACCCCAGGATCGCCCAGCTGGATCTCGCCTACCACGACGTCAACCGTGACCGGGGGGTCTTCTACGTGCTCCAGAAGCACGGGCGCGCGGCCCGGATCACCACCGACCCAGAGGTCTTCGAGGCCAAGACCGTGCCTCCACAGACGACCCGGGCCAAGCTGCGCGGCGACTTCATCAAGGCGGCGCAGGAGCACCGTCGCGACTTCACCGTCGACTGGGTGCACCTCAAGCTCAACGACCAGGCGCAGCGCACGGTCCTGTGCAAGGACCCCTTCGCGGCGGTGGACGCCCGCGTGGACCGGCTGATCGAGGGCATGCGCGGGTGAGCAGCGGGGTATGCCGCGTGGGCGGCATACCGGCGAATCGGGTATTGCCAGCGGCCACGGTTATGGTGGTCGCTGGTTCCCCGCCCCCAGCGAAAGTTCTCCATCGTGCATCTGCGTCGTTTTCCCGCCCTCACGGCGGTCGCCCTGGCCGCAACCCTGGCCCTGACCGGCTGTGGTGACGCCAAGGACACCAAGACCTCCGTGCTCGACAAGATCACGGTGACGGGCGGCAGCGACACCACGGCCCCCACGGTGACGGTCAACCCCAAGCCCCTCTCGGTGACCGAGACCACCACCAAGGTCGTCAAGCCCGGCACCGGTGCACAGGTCAAGGGCGACGAGATCGTCAGCCTCAAGTACGTCCTGCTGAACGGCAAGGACTCCTCGGTGCTCGACACGAACTTCGGCAAGCAGAACCTCGGCCTCAACCTCGGTGCGGCCGACCTGCTGCCAGGCCTCAAGAAGGGACTCCTGAACCAGAAGATCGGGTCCCGCGTCCTGGTCGCCATGCCGCCCAAGGACGCCTTCGGCACCCAGGGCAACACCGAGATCAAGGTCGGCGGGACCGACACGGTGGTCTTCCTCATGGACGTCCTGTCGGCGACCAAGCCGCTGGCTTCCGCCGAGGGCAAGGAGGTCAAGCCGGCTGCCGGGCTGCCGGCGGTGAAGGTCGAGGGCAACGACAAGCCCGCCACCATCACGATCCCCAAGGGCGCCAAGCCGCCGACCAAGACCGTCGGGCAGCTCCTCATCGAGGGCGCCGGCGCGAAGGTGCAGGCAGGCCAGACGATCCGCGTGACCTACACCGGCGCGCTCTGGAAGGACGGGTCGGTCTTCGACTCCTCCTCCAAGACGCCGAACAAGTACTTCGAGACCTCGATCGGCACCCAGCAGGTCATCAAGGCCTGGGACACCCAGCTCGTCGGCAAGACCGTCGGCAGCCGCGTTCTCATGGTGGTTCCGCCGGCCGACGGCTACGGCGCTGCCGGCAGCCCGCCGAAGATCAGCGGCACCGACACCCTCGTCTTCGTGGTCGACATCCTCGCGGCCTTCTGACGTCACCTGACACCGCTTCACCCACCCCCAGTTCTCACCCTGCGAAGGAGCATGACCCATGGGTTTCGACCCCAACACCACCAAGCCCGAGATCGACTTCCCCGGCGACGCGGCGCCGACCGAGCTGGTCATCGAGGACCTCACCGAGGGCGACGGCCAGGAGGCCGGGGCGGGTGACACCATCTCGGCGCACTACGTCGGAGTGGCCCACTCCACCGGCGAGGAGTTCGACGCCTCGTGGAACCGTGGAGCACCCCTGGACTTCCGCCTCGGCGTCGGCCAGGTCATCCGCGGCTGGGACGAGGGCATCGTCGGCATGAAGGTCGGCGGTCGTCGCAAGCTGGTCATCCCGGCCCACCTCGCCTACGGCGACCGCGGTGCCGGCGGCGCGATCAAGCCCGGCGAGACCCTGATCTTCGTCGTCGACCTGGTCGACGTCCGCTGAGGCCGAGCCAGACCGCGCGCTGAAGCCAGCGCGTCAGCTCTCCAGCAGCCGGGCGGCATGCCGCCCGGCTGCTGCGCTGTACAGGAACGCCGCGTGGTCCTCGTCGAGGCCACGGCCCATCGTCGAGAGCCTGACGGGAGTCGCTCTCAGGGCTGCGTCGAGCCCGTCCGGGTCGACACTGCGGACCGTGAGCGCACCCTGTGCCGTGCGCGCGAGGGTGTGCGCCTGGTCGGCGACCAGGGCGCCGAACTCATCGCCGGTCGCGGGGACCGGCAGGTCCGCGGTGACCAGGCAGATGCGCCCGTATGCCGTGGTGCTGTGGTGGGAGATCCCGCGGTGCCGTTCCCTGGCGTCCGCGTCCGAGACGCGGAGCGCGGCCACGCCGCGGCCCCCCAGGGTGCCGACCGCGTTGAGCGCCTCGCCCGCCGCGACCCCGGTGTAGCCCCAGGTCGTGCCCGTGCCGACGTTCCCCGGGCCCTGGATGACGATGGCGATGTCCGCGCCGAGCACATGCTTCGCGGCCAGCAGACCTGAGTGCAGGGTGACTGCCTCGTGCTCGCCGCCGTAGGCCTGCCCGACCGTCACGGTTCCGGCCAGCCAGCCGTGCTCGGTGAGGGTCGCGACGTTGCGGGAGAACGCGATCGGCAACGCCCCGCCGTCGGTCATGAGGTAGACGCATCGCGCCTCGGGACGGTCGACCCTGATCCCCGCGAGGATGGCGGGCAGCGCTGAGTGGAGGTCGGCCACGACGACCGGCATGCCGAGCAGGTCACCTGCCGTGGCGAGCGCGCCCGTCATCACGGCGTGGTGCGGGCTGTCCTGTTCGTCGACGGCCATGAACATCTGCTGCTGGGGCGTGTAGCGGGCCTTGACGATGTGCCCTGCGGAGGCCTCGGGGTCGCTGGGCAGGCGGTCGGGCGCGGCGACGATGAAGGCGAGCCCGCCGGTCCCGAGCCCTCGCAGCAGCGCCGAGGCGTTGAGCAGCACCCGGTCGCCGACCTGCGGCTCACCCACGAGCGCGGTGTAGGCCAGGGCCCGCACCAGGGTGTCGTCGAGCGTGTCGTCGGCGATGTCGTCGGCGGTGTCGGAGCCGGCTCCACGCAGCCGCACGGCATACTCCACCGCGCCCGGCCACCGGCCACGCACCTGCTCGACCGTTCCCTCGCGCCACTGCATCACGACACGCAGACTAGCCACGGGGCGTGCCTGCCACTCGGGTAGCGTCGGGCGGGTGAGTTCACCCACCGGTCCGGCGGCCAAGACAGAGCGACTGCTCAACCTCGTGCTGTGCCTGCTCTACACCCGTCGGCCCCTACCCAAGTCGCGGATCCGTGCTGTCGTCCCGCAGTACGGCGACGCGGTCAGCGACGAGGCCTTCGACCGGATGTTCGAGCGCGACAAGGACGAGCTCCGCGAGCTCGGCATCCCGCTCGTGACGGAAGACATCGGTGGGGCCTGGGACGACGAGGTCGGCTACCGGATCGACCAGCGCGAGTACGCCTTGCCCGACATCACCTTCGAACCGGACGAGCTCGCCGTGCTCGGCCTGGCCAGCCGCACCTGGGCGCACGCCTCGCTGGCCGGTCCGGCAGCCCAGGCACTGCGCAAGCTCAAGGCGGCGGGGATCGAACGCGACGGCGACTCCCTCATCGGGATCGAGCCGCGCCTCGGCACCAGCGAGCCGGCGTTCGACCCGGTCAAGAACGCCGTGGTCGGTCAGCGCACGATCACCTTCGGCTACCGCACCGGTGGTCAGGGCGAGGTCAACGCGCGAACGGTCCAGCCGTGGGGGCTCGCCTCGTGGCACGGCCGCTGGTACCTCACCGGTTTCGACCTGGACCGCGAGGCGCCGCGGGTCTTCCGGTTGTCACGCATCGACGGCGACGTCGCCGAGGTCAAGAAGGCTCCGGCGTATGCCGTGCCGGCCGACCACCGGGCGCAGGAGATGATCCGCAACTTCGTCGGGGAGCAACCGACCCGCGACGCGGTCGTCAGGGTGCGGGCCGACCGGGGCAACAGCCTGCGCCGACGTGCCACGAGCACCACCGACCTGGGGGAGTGGAGCGAGCTGGTGGTGCCGTTCGGCGACGACGACGCGTTGGCCGACGAGGTGAGCGGCTACGGCGCGGACGTCGTCGTCGTGTCGCCGCCCGAGGTGCGTGAGCTCGTGGTCGAGCGGCTGCGCGGTGCGCTGTCCGCCCACAGCGGGGGCGCAGCATGACCCCGCCGCCCAAGAGGGCTCGCACCGTGCCCGAGACCGCCACCGACCGACTCGCGCGACTCCTCACGATGGTGCCCTGGCTGGTCGCCCGACAGGGGATCGACCTGGGCCGGGCCGCGGCCGAGCTCGGCATCACCGTCGACCAGCTCGAGACCGACCTCCGGTTGCTCTACCTCTGTGGCTACGGCCAGATGCCCGACGAGCTGATCGACGCGCAATGGGAGAGCGGCAGGGTGTTCGTCACCAACGCCGACACCATCGCCCGGCCGCTGCGGCTCGGGCGCGACGAGGCACTCACCCTGATGGTCGGACTGCGGGCCCTCGCGGCCGTGCCGGGACTGGGGGAGCGTGACGCGATCGAGCGCGCCATGGCCAAGCTCGAGCAGGGCACGGGTGCCAGCGCCGAGGCGGCCGCCCGGGTCGAGGTCGCGATCAGCGAGGGCGTGGAGGCAGACCTGCTCGCCGACGCCCGCCGCGCCGTCGAGGGGCACCGTCGGGTGCACCTGCGCTACCTCGTGCCCAGCCGGGACGAGGCCACCGAACGCGACGTCGACCCCATGCGCGTGGTCAACCTGGACTCGCGGTGGTACCTCGAGGGCTGGTGCCACCTGGCCCAGGACACGCGAACGTTCCGCATGGACCGGATCGCCCGTCTCGACGTCCTGGACGTCGACGGGACTCCCCCTGCCGATGCCCAGCTGCGGGATCTCGACGCGGGTGCCTTCACCCCACGGCCGGACGACACGCTGGTCACGCTGCTGCTGCAGCCCGGCGCGACGTGGGTCAGCGACTACTACCCGACCGAGTCGGTCGAGACTGCCGCCGACGGGTCGCAGACCGTCACACTGCGCACCGCCGACACGCTCTGGCTCCGACGCCTGCTGTGGCGGCTGGGGGGACGCGGTGTCGTGGTGTCGCCCCCGGAGGTGGCGCAGGCGGTGAGCGAAGGGGCGCAGGCCGCCCTCGCGGCATACGGAGCGGACGCGAACCCACCCACCACGGGCGGGTAGGGTCGACGCCGTGTGGTGGTGGGTTCTCATCTGGGTGCTGCTCGTGGTCATCGCGGCGGCCTACCTGGCGACCCGCGCGTGGGGCGTCTGGGGGCAGTTCAAGGAGCTGACCGCCGAGGTGCGCCGTTCCTCGGAGACCGTCGCCGCCCTCCAGGCGGAGACGAGCCGACTGGGGGAGAGCCCGCGGGCGCCGCAACCCGACGTGTTCGGGGACCCCCGCCAGCTGCGCCGGGAACGAGACGCCACCCGCGCGTCGTTGAAGCACCAGCGGCGCGCCCGTCAGGCCGCGCGGCGTCCCAGCTGGGCCAGACACCTAGACTGAGGCCAGAAGGCCCGGCAGAGGCAGGGCAGCACCGTCACACTGGCCACGACGTGGTCGAGAGGAATGAGTCACATGGGTCGCGGATTGTTCGAAGGCTGGCACATCATCATCCTGCTCGTGCTCCTCGTCGTGCTGTTCGGCTTCAAGCGGCTCCCGGACGCAGCCCGCTCGATCGGCCGGTCGATGCGCATCTTCAAGTCCGAGGTCCAGGAGATGAAGACCGACGGCAAGTCCGCAGCGAGCAGCGACACCGTCAAGGGCGAGGCCATCAAGGATCCCGAGGCTCCTGCCGCTCCCGAGGCTGCCAGCCCGATCCGTGAGGACCGTCCCCGCACGGACAACTCCTCCGGCGCCTCCTAGTCCGACCCGTCACCGCACCAGTCACCTCGACCATGGCGTTCCGGCGTGCCCGCAATCCCGACGGGCGCATGTCGCTCGGCGACCACCTGCGTGAGCTCCGCCGACGCTTCCTGATCTCCGCTGTGACGGTCCTGCTCGGTGGCGTGCTCGGCTGGATCATCTACCCGCAGGTCTACGGCAGGCTGGCCGCGCCGTTCAACGACTACAAGGCTGCCCACCCCACGAGTGTCATCAACCTGAACTTCGGGACCGCCACCGCTGCCTTCTCCCAGCAGGTGAGCCTGTCGATCTTCGTCGGGATCATCGTGTCGAGCCCGGTGTGGCTCTACCAGCTGTGGGCGTTCATCGTGCCCGGGCTGACCAAGAAGGAGCGGCGGATCTCGCTGGCCTTCATCGGAGCGACGGTCCCGCTCTTCCTCGCCGGGTGTTCCATGGCCTACTACGTCCTGCCCAAGGTGCTCGCGGTCCTCTACGGGTTCACGCCTCCTGGGGCGTCGAACATCCAGCAGGTCAGCGAGTACTTCTCCTTCGTCACGCGGTTCATCCTCGTCTTCGGCCTCGCCTTCCTGCTGCCGGTCTTCCTGGTCGCACTGAACGCGATCGGCATCCTGCCGGCCAGGGCGATGATCAAGGCGTGGCGCCCCGCCATCTTCGGGATCTTCGTCCTCTCCGCCATCGCGACGCCGACACCGGACGCCTTCACGATGTTCCTGCTCGCCATCCCGCTGTGCGTCCTCTATGCCGCCGCGATCGGGGTCAGCAAGCTGATCGAGCGTGGCCGGACCAAGAACCGGCCGAAGTGGACCGAGGTGCCCGACGACGAGGCGTCGGCCCTGTAGCCTCCGCGCGTGAGTCCGAACCCATCCACCGTGAAGAAGCGCATCGGCCTGGTGGTCAACCCGACCTCCGGCAAGAACCGCGGGATGGCACTCGGCATCGAGGTGGCCCAGCGGATGCGGGCGGCCGGCCACGAGGTGCTGGACCTCTCGGACGAGTCGTATGCCGCGGCGCGCGACCGCGCCCTCGGCGCCATCTCCCAAGGCCTGGACGTGCTGGCCGTGGTCGGCGGTGACGGCATGGTGCACCTGGGTGTCGACCTCGCCGCCGAGACCAAGACGACGCTGGCCATCATCGCCGCCGGGACCGGGAACGACGTCGCCCGCGGCCTGGGCCTGCCGGTCCACGACCCGGTGCGCGCGGCCGACCTGGTCAGCACGGGGATCCCCCGCACCATCGACGCCGTCCGCCACGTCGACGCCCATGGGGGCCGACACTGGTTCGTGGGGGTCCTCGGGGCCGGCTTCGACTCGGTCGTCAACGAGCGCGCCAACACCTGGCCCTGGCCCAAGGGCAACATGCGCTACAACCTGGCGATCCTGCGCGAGCTCCCGCTGTTCAAGGCGATTCCCTATGTCGTGACGATCGACGGCGTGCGACACGCGACCCGCGCCATGCTCGTCGCGGTGGGCAACGGCCCCAGCTACGGCGGCGGGATGCAGGTCCTGCCCGGCGCCAGGTTCGACGACGGGCTGCTCGACGTGCTGATCCTGCACCAGATCAGCACGCTGGAGTTCCTCAAGGTCTTCCCCAAGGTCTTCAAGGGCGCCCACGTCACCCACCCCGCGGTGGAGATCATCCAGGGGCGCTCGGTGACGCTGGAGGCAGAGGGCATCGTGGCCTACGCCGACGGGGAGCGGTTCGCCCCGCTGCCGATCACCGTCGAGGTGGTCCCCGGCGCGGTGACGGTGCTGGCGCCTGCCGCCACGTAGGCTCGGGAGCATGTCGACGCCCGCTGAGCGATTCGCCGCAAGCGCCAGCCGCGCGGCATACGAGAAGTCTCGGTTGGCCGCCTTCGCGGCGACGGTGGACTTCCCCCTCGACGACTTCCAGGTGCAGGCCTGCGAGGCCGTGGAGGCCGGGCGCGGCGTGCTCGTCGCGGCGCCCACCGGGGCAGGCAAGACCATCGTGGGCGAGTTCGCGGTGTTCCTGGCCCTCGCCACCGGGCGCAAGGCGTTCTACACGACCCCCATCAAGGCGCTGTCCAACCAGAAGTACAACGACCTCGTGAAGCGTCACGGTGTCAAGAACGTCGGGCTGCTCACCGGGGACTCCTCGATCAACGGCGAGGCTCCCGTCGTCGTCATGACGACCGAGGTGCTCCGCAACATGATGTATGCCGGGTCGTCGACCCTGCACGGGCTCGGCTTCGTGGTCATGGACGAGGTGCACTACCTCGCCGACCGGTTCCGCGGCGCAGTGTGGGAGGAGGTCATCATCCACCTGCCGCAGGACGTGCAGGTCGTGTCGCTGTCCGCAACCGTGAGCAACGCCGAGGAGTTCGGCGCCTGGCTGTCGGAGGTGCGCAGCGGCGTCGACATCATCGTGTCCGAGCACCGCCCCGTGCCGCTGTGGCAGCACATGATGGTCTCGCAGTCGATGTACGACCTGTTCGTCGACGAGGCGTCCGCGCCGGTCACGGGACGACGGCGCACGCCACGGATCGCAGTCGGACCGGCACAGCCGCGGTGGGCGGGGGCCTCGCGGCCCCGGCGGCGGCTACGGCGGGCACGGCATGGCCCGCAGCTCGGGCGGGCGCCCCGGTGGGGGAGCGACCCGTTCCGAGGTCGTCCAGCGGCTCGAGCGCGAGGGGCTGCTGCCGGCCATCACCTTCATCTTCAGCCGGGTGGGGTGCGAGGCCGCCGTCGGCCAGCTGCTGCGCGACGGGGTCCGGCTGATCACCGAGGCCGAGGGCGACCGGATCCGGCGCACCGTCGAGGAGCGCGTCTCCGCGCTGGCCGACGAGGACCTCGGCGTGCTCGGCTACTGGGACTTCGTGGACGGCCTGACGCGTGGGTTCGCGGCGCACCACGCCGGCATGTTGCCGACGTTCCGCGAGATCGTCGAGGAGCTCTTCACGGCAGGGCGGATCCGCGCCGTCTTCGCCACCGAGACCCTCGCACTCGGCATCAACATGCCCGCGCGCACGGTCGTCATCGAGAAGCTCGTGAAGTTCAACGGCGAGACCCATGCCGACATCACCCCCGCCGAGTACACCCAGCTGACCGGACGGGCCGGGCGTCGGGGGATCGACGTCGAGGGCCATGCCCTGGTCCAGTGGAACCGCGGGATGGACCCGCTCGCCGTGGCCGGACTGGCGTCCACCCGCACCTACCCGCTGAAGTCGTCCTTCCGGCCCACCTACAACATGGCCGTCAACCTCGTCGCCCAGGTCGGGCGCGAGACCGCCCGCGAGATCCTCGAGACCTCCTTCGCCCAGTTCCAGGCCGACCGCGCCGTGGTGGGGATGGCCAGGGCCGTGCGCAAGAACGAGGAGGGCCTCGAGGGCTACGGCGAGGGCATGGCGTGTCACCTCGGCGACTTCAAGGAGTATGCCGCGCTGCGCCACGAGATCGCGCGCCTCGAGAAGGAGGGGGCCAAGGTCCGCTCGGCGAGCAACCGGGCGCAGGCAGCGGTGTCGCTGGAGGCGTTGAAGATCGGGGACGTCATCAAGATCCCGTCGGGTCGCCGCGCGGGCTACGCCGTCGTCGTCCATCCCTCCAAGTCCTACCGGGGAGAGGTGCCGGCTCCGACCGTGGTGACCGAGGACAAGCAGCTCCTCAAGCTGACGCTCGTGGACGTCCCGACGCCGGTCGAGGCGATCGCGCACGTCAAGGTGCCGCCACACTTCAACTCCAAGAGCCCGAAGGCCCGCCGCGACCTGGCGACCTCACTGCGGATCGCCGTCCCCTACGACCCCCCGCCCGGCCGCTCGCGCGACCACGCGGCATACGCGGGAAGCGCTGAGGACGAACGCATCTCCGAGCTGCGCCGCCAGCTCAAGGCGCATCCCTGTCACCAGTGTCCGGACCGCGAGGACCACGCCAGGTGGGCCGAGCGGTGGTGGCGGCTCAAGCGCGAGACGCTCGGGCTGCAGCACAAGGTGGAGGGGCGCACCAACTCGGTCGCCCGCACGTTCGACCGGATCTGCACCCTGCTCGGGGAGATGGGCTACCTGTCCGACAGTGGTGACCTCGTGACGCCGCAGGGGGAGAACCTGCGCCGGCTGTACACCGAGAAGGACCTGCTGGCCGCTGAGTGCCTGCGGCTGGGGGTGTGGAAGCGGCTGGACCCGGCCGGCCTGGCGTCGATCGTGTCGGCCCTGATCCACGAGCCGCGTCGCGACGAGACCGACCCGTCACCCCGGATGCCCAACGAGGACGTCGCCGAGGCGGTCCGTGAGATGAACCGGCTCTGGTCGGTGCTGGAGGACCGCGAACGCGAGCTCGGGCTCCCGCTCACCGGTGACCCCGATGCCGGGATGGTCTGGATGATGCACCGGTGGGCGAGCGGTCGTCAGCTGGAGGAGGTGCTTCGGGGGTCGGACATGGCCGCTGGTGACTTCGTGCGGCGGTGCAAGCAGGTGGTCGACCTGCTCGGTCAGATCGGCGACGCGGCACCCGAGCCGACCCTGCGCGCCACGTCGCGCAGGGCCATCGACGCCGTCATGCGCGGCGTGGTCGCCGCCGACCGCCTCGACTGAGCGCTCTCGGGTGGGCACTTTCGGGCGAGTGGCCGATTTCCCGGGCACAGGTGCGCCCCTCCCTCCGAACGACCGGGCGAGTGGCCGAATGTCCACCGTCGACGCCTGACGATGAGGCTGCACGCCTGACGATGTGGCTGCACGGCTACTCGATGCGCAGAGCCGACAGCACGCGGTTGAACGAGCTGGTCACCCCGAACTCACTGGCGACCCGGCTCATCAGCACGGGGTCCGCTACCTCGGTCGGCAGGGCCAGGTCCACCTCGTCGACCGGTGCGTCGCGAGTCACTCGCACCACCGTGGGCGCCACGTCGAGGTACGCCGTCGCCGCCTCCAGGTTGGCCCGCCGGGCTCCCTTGATGGCCGGAGCTCCAGAGTCCACCGCCGCCCGGAGACCGGCGAGCGAGCCGTACTCGGCGATCAGCTGGGCCGCGGTCTTGTCGCCGATGCCCTTGACGCCGGGCAGGCCGTCGCTCGTGTCACCGCGCAGGATCGACATGTCCAGGTAGGCGTCGCCGTTCTCCACGGCATACCGCTCCCGCAGGTAGTCCTGGGTCGCGAGGTCGGGGTCACGCACCCCGCCCTTGCCGGTGTAGAGGACACGGACGCCTCGGGCGTCGTCCACGAGCTGCAGGAGGTCGCGATCTCCCGTGACGATGTCGACCTTCATGGTGCCGCCCCACCGGGTGGCCAGCGTGCCGATCACGTCGTCGGCCTCGAAGCCGTCAGCCCCGAGGCGGGCAATACCCAGCGCTGCCAGCGCATCGACGATGACCGGCACCTGGGGAGCCAGGTCGTCCGGGACCTCTTCGGCGACGGTGTCGTCCGAGGCCGGGTGCGCCTGGTCGGGCACGGAGCCGGCCACTGGGGCGGGGGACTCCTCGGTCACCCGGTGAGCCTTGTAGCTGGGCAGCAGGTCGACCCGCCACTGCGGTCGCCAGTCGTTGTCCCAGCAGGCTGCGAGGTGGGTCGGCTGGTGGGTCGTGACGAGCGAGGCGATCATGTCGAGGAACCCGCGGATCGCATTGGTGGGCGGCTGCGAGGGATCGCTGCGCTGGTCCGGCACCCCGAAGAAGGCGCGGAAGTACAACGAGGCGCTGTCGAGCAGCATGAGACGGCCGGAGCTGTCGGGCGAGGTCATGGCGGACATGCTGCCACCCCCGACCCCGGTCCTCAGTAAGGTGTGGGCGTGGAAGACCTCGATCGACGCATCGTCGACCTGCTGCGCGCCGACGGTCGGATGAGCTACACCGACCTGGGCAAGGCCATGGGCCTGTCCACCTCGGCGGTCCACCAGCGGGTGCGTCGGCTCGAGGAGCGCGGGGTCCTCAAGGGGTATGCCGCGCTCGTCGACTACACCGCGTTGGACCTGCCGCTCACGGCGTTCATCTCGATCTCACCGCTGGACCCTGCTGCGCCGGACGACATCCCGGACCGGTTGCGCGACATCACCGAGCTCGAGGCCTGTCACTCGGTGGCGGGCGATGAGAACTACATCCTCAAGGCGAGGGTCCGCACGCCCGGTGACCTCGAGGTGCTGCTGGCTCGGGTGCGGTCCGCCGCGAACGTCGCCACCCGCACCACTGTGGTCCTTTCCACCCCCTGGGAGTAGCCGCCTCAGGGTTGGTCCAGCTCGTGCAGGGTCAGCAGCGTGAGGGCAGCGGTCCACACGAGCGGAGCTGGCCCGGCAGGGCGCCCGGTGCGCGTGACCTTCTCGGGCAGGGATCCGTAGGCCGTGCGGTGGTCATCCAGCCAGTTCAACCACCGTGTGGCTGTCCCGTCACGGGCCGTCGCCGCGGCCGTCAGAGCCACGAGGGCGGTCTCCGGCGTCCACGACGCACCGTCGTCCTTGGGCCAGTCGGCGCCGGGGGCCAGACCGCCGGCCGGGCGCAGGGCTTCACGCTGGTAGCGCAACCACGCGTCACGCAGGGCGTGGTCGGCCTCCTGGCCTCCCGGTGGACCGTGGAACGGGGGCAGCAGCATCGCCACCGCGGCGTCGACGCCTCCACCGTCCCGTCCGAACCGCTCGTACCGCGGACCGAAGCTGCCGGTGACGACCTCGCTCAACCGCGAGGCCACGACGCCGACGGTGACGGCCTCCGTCGGCTGTCCGGTGGCGCGGTAGTCACCGGCCGCGGCCTCCAGGCCCGCGAGCATCGGCGCCACGGTCCCCAGGGAGGTGCGGTCGACCGGCAGCTCCCAGTAGTCCGGGGACGGTGGCGGGAGCCGGCTGCCCGAGTCGACGAGCGTGGTGAGGGCTTGCACACAGCGGTCTCGGAGGCCGGCCGCCGTCGCCGGGACACTCGCGGGGCTCGCGGTCCGCACCTGCGCGATGGCCCAGAGCACCCAGCCACACCCGTCGGACTGGCGTGGGCGGTCGGTCAGGGGCGACCCGTCCAGACGGTATCGAGCCTGGAAGCCCTGCAAGGGGTCGAACTCCAGTCGCGCCAGGCGGTCGAGGATCGACGCAGCCTCCTTGTCGTGACCGCTGATGCTCAGAGCGGCCGCCGCGAACGAGCCGTCCCGCGGCCAGAAGTATCCCCACGGCCCGCCGGGCCCGGCCGCCACGGTCCCGTTCGGGGACAGGAACGAGTGGATGTCGACGAGCGCCCACCTCGCCAGGTCCTCCCAGCGGGTGCCGTCGCCGGGCACGGTGCCGGTCTCCAGCCAGAGCTGGTCAGCCCTGCTCTGGCCACCGGCTGCATACACCTCGGGTGAGCGGTAGCCAGGCGCCGTGAGGAGTCGGGCCTCGGGGAGGTGCGCCCGGGGGCCTGCGGTCGCGCCGACCATGACGAGCGCGAGCAGCAGGATGCCCAGCGACCCTGTCCGCGTGGTCCTCACGTGTCACCCCCGATGGTGGGCCAGTCAGCCCACGGTAGATCGCCCCGGGGGCCGACGCACACCACCTTTGGGGGAGTCGGCGGCACGGCGGGTGAGCAGGGCGTCGACGACCGCGACGTCAGGGCGCGGTCAGGGCGTCACCGCGATATCAGCGCGACCTGTGCCCGCGTGGCGGTGACCAGGTCGTCAGGCGTGAGGGAAAGGTCGAGGCCACGACGGCCTCCCGAGACGTACACGCGGTCGAACCCGAGAGCAGACTCGTCCACGACGGTCGGGAGTGCCTTCTTCTGCCCGATGGGGGAGATCCCGCCCACGACGTAGCCGCTCGACCGCTCGGCGTCGGCGGGTTGGGCCATCGCCACCTTCTTGAGGCCCAGTGCGGCCGCGATGGCCTTGAGGTCGAGCTGCCGGTCGACCGGCACCACCCCGACGGCCAGGCCGCGCTCGGACTCGACCAGGAGGGTCTTGAAGACCTGTCCGGGGGGCACCGACAGCGCAGCGGCGGCCTCCAGTCCATAGGTTGACGAGCGCCCAGGCGGCCGGGAAGAGGCCCGCAGCCGCCGCGATCTTGATGGCGTCGCCGAGGAGGAAGGGGGTGAAGCCGGCGGCCAGGCCGGCCTCGAGGTCCATGCCGGTGGAGCCCATCAGCCACGACACGCCGACGGCGTAGATGACGAGGTTGCCGAGCACCATGGTGACGCCCGTCCTCACCACGGTGCGGTCACCGCCGCGCTGGGCCAGCCACCCCACGAGCGTCGCCGCAGCGACGAAGCCGATGACGTAGCCGAACGTGGCGCCGCCCCAGCCGTCGTTGTGGTCGGCGAACCAGTTCACGCCCAGTCCGCCGGCGACCAGGTAGGTGCCGACGCTGAGCAGGGCCCGCAGGCCGCCCAGTGAGGCTCCCGTCAGCAGGACGGCGAACGTGCCGAGCGTGAGGGGCACCGGGGTGCCCGGGAGCGGGACGTGCCACTGGGACAAGAGGCCGATGAATCCGGCGCCGGCAGCGATGAGCAGGACGTCACGAACGCGCGATCCGACCCATGCGGGCACGCCCACCACTGCGGGGACGTAGTCGGCCAGGACGCGCTTGCGGGGGATGGCGATAGCAGTCACGGGAGCAACCTAGCGAAGCCCGACCGCGCGGCATGACAGGCCCTCACGTCGTGAACGTCACACGCCGCGGCCGCGCACCGTCCGACTCAGACCAGCGAGGCCTCGCGGCTGGCCGCGGCGCGCTCGACGGCGATCGCGTGGGCAGCCTCGTGGTCACCCTCCTCACGCCACCACTGCTGGCCCGCCTCAGGGAGGGTGTAGATCGGGTCGTAGTAGACGTAGTCGCGCGACAGGGCGTCGGTGTCTGCGTTCTCGATCGAGGTGCGGTAGTTCTTGCGCCAGAACGACATTCCGCGCTCGGTGTCGTAGCTGTCGACCTGGTGCACCCATCGCTTGCCGACGAACGGCACGTCGCAGACGATGCGCGGCGTGGCGAAGCCGGGCAGGTAGCCCATCATCGAGTGCTGCAGGTGCTGCGCCTCGGCGAGCGAGAGCCGCCAGTGCTCGGAGAACGGGATCATGTCGCACATGTAGAAGTAGTACGGCGTGATCATCGCGTCGTCCTGGAGGGCGAAGCAGAGGTCGAGCAGCTGCTCCACCGAGTCGTTGATGCCGCGCATCAGGACGCCCTGGTTGCGCACGTCCCGCACGCCGGCCTCCAACATCGCCTTGGAGGCGTCGGCCACCAGCGGCGTGACGGACTGCGCGTTGTTGACGTGGGTGTGGATCGCCAGGGAGACACCGCGCGAGCGGGCCTTGGCCGACACGCGGGCAACCCCCTCGACGACGTCGGGCTGCAGCCAGTGCTGGGGCAGGCCCATCAGCGCCTTGGTCGCCAGCCGGATGTCGCGGATGTTCTCGACGTCGAGCAGCTTGTCGATGAAGCCCTCGAGGTTCTTCCACGGCATGTTGGCGACGTCGCCACCGGAGACGACGACGTCACGCACCTGTGGCGTCTGCTGCAGGTAGGCGAGCATGGCGGCGTAGCGGTCGACCGGCTTGCCGGTGAGCTTGAGCTTGTCGATCACCGGCGTGGAGTTGCCGACGAGGTCCATGCGGGTGCAGTGTCCGCAGTACTGCGGACAGGTCGGGAGCAGCTCGGCGAGCACCTTGGTGGGGTAGCGGTGGGTCAGGCCCTCGGCGACCCACATGTCGTGCTCGTGCAGGCTGTCGCGGGTCGCGTGCGGGTGGGACGGCCAGTCGGTGCGTCGGTCGGAGAACACCGGGAGCATGTAGCGCCGGATGGGGTCGGCGTAGAACGCCCGGGTGAACTCGGCACCGGCGGCGGGCATCCGCCCGTCGGTCCAGGTCATCTCACTGACCATGGTGTTCATCATCTGCGGGGGGACGAGCATCGACATCGTGGCGCGCTCGGCCTGGTCGCGCTCGAGGTCGGCGTAGAAGGCGTCGGTCAGCAGGTCGCCCATCAGCTCGCGCAGCTGCTTGATGTTCTTGACGCAGTGCGCCCGCTGCCACTGAGCGCTGGCCCAGTCCTCGGCAGTGACGTCGCGCCACCCCGCGAATCGGGTCCAGTCGGGCTCCACCAGCTCGCGGTGGCGGTAGACATAGGGCTGCTCGATGGCGGTGCTCATACGTGGCAGGATACGGGACAGGTTCCGATGAAATCGACATCCGGCCGCAAGATTTGCGCTCTGTGTCGCAATTGATAGGAGATTCTGTGGTCCGCACCCCCTCGTCGCCCGTGGGTTTGCACCGCGTCCTCGACCCCGCCGGGGCCTCGCTGCCCCAGGCCGCCCAGCGGCTCGACGCCTCGCCCGAGCTGTGGCCGGACGAGGTGCGCATCAGCATCGAGACGCTCAACCTCGACGCGGCGTCCTACCGTCAGCTCTCCGAGAAGCACGGCGGCGACGGCGATGCCGTCCGCGCAGAGGTGCTCGACATCGTGGCCACGCGCGGGAAGATGCAGAACCCCGTCACCGGTTCCGGCGGCATGCTCATCGGCACGGTCGAGGAGGTCGGACCCGAGTCCACCCTCGGCCTGGCGGTCGGCGACCACGTCGCCACGCTCGTCTCGCTGTCTCTCACGCCGCTGGTGGTCACCGACCAGCTGGCTCGGTGGGACGGCAAGAGCGAGCGGGTGCCCGCCCGGGGACACGCCATCCTCTTCGGCCGCTCGATCGCGGCGCAGCTGCCCCCCGACCTGGCCCCGGACCTCGCCCTCATGGTGATGGACGTGTGCGGCGCACCGGCGCTGGTGGCCCGCGTGGTGGAGGAGTATGCCGCGCGCGGCGTCAGCCCCACCGTGTGCGTGCTCGGCGGGGCCGGCAAGTCCGGCTCGCTGTCCCTCGCCGCGGCGGCGCGGGCCGGCGCAGGCCGTCGCATCGCCGTGGTGCCCTTCGAGCGCGAGGCCGACCTGCTGTCCGGCACCGGACTGGCGGACGAGGTGGTCATCGCCGACGCCCGCAGCCCGCTCGGACTGTCCGAAGCCGTTGCCGCTGCGGGGGGACCAGCGGACATCACGGTCGTCTGCGTGGACGTGCCCGGGTGCGAGCAGCCGGCCATCCTCTCGACGGCACAGGGCGGCACGATCATCTTCTTCTCCATGGCCACCCACTTCGCGGCAGCGGCGCTCGGCGCCGAAGGTGTCGCCGCCGACGTTCGCATGCTGGTGGGCAACGGCTACGTGCCCGGCCACGCGGCATACGCCCTCGACCTGATCAGGGGCAACGCCGCGGTGCGGAGTCTCTTCGAAGGTCGCCTCGCGGAGTAGCGGCGGGACCAAAGGCCTTCCCCTCGGGTGCGGGTCCGTGGTGTCGTGGGGCGCATGCCGCAGACGTCCGCTGTGCCGGTGACCGTGTCCTACGCCCCGGAGGACCTCGCGCTGGACCTGCGGTGGTGGGCTGCCGCCAACTACCTGACGGTCGGCCAGATCTACCTGCGGGACAACGCCCTGCTCCGGGAGCCGCTGACCCTGGCGCACACCAAGCCCCGCCTGCTCGGCCACTGGGGCACCAGCCCCGGCCTGTCGATGATCTACGCCCTGGTGAACCGCCGCATCCGCGAGACCGACACGGACTGGCTCTACGTCACGGGCCCGGGGCACGGCGGCCCCGCCCTCGTGGCGGCAGCCTGGCTCGAGGGTACCTACAGCGAGATCTACCCCCACATCGGTGACGACGCCGAAGGGGTGCTGCGGCTCTTCCGCC
This sequence comes from Pedococcus sp. P3_C7, assembly GCF_056402615.1. Classification (NCBI taxonomy): domain Bacteria; kingdom Bacillati; phylum Actinomycetota; class Actinomycetes; order Micrococcales; family Intrasporangiaceae; genus Pedococcus; species Pedococcus sp. P3_C7. Next base: position 616,689 of record NZ_JBFUHC010000001.1, read on the forward strand.
AGTTCTCCTCGCCTGGGGGCATCCCCAGCCACGTCAGCGTCCAGACCCCCGGCTCGATCCACGAGGGGGGCGAGCTCGGCTACGCACTGGTGCACGCGGCGGGGGCGGCGTTCGACCACCCGGAGCTGGTGGTCGCCTGCGTCGTCGGCGACGGCGAGGCCGAGACCGGACCCCTGGCCGCGTCGTGGCGGCTGCCGAACTTCCTGAACCCGCGCCGGGATGGTGCGGTGCTGCCGATCCTGCACCTCAACGGATACAAGATCGCCGGGCCCACCGTGTTGGGACGCACCTCCGACGAGGATGTGGAGGACTACCTGCGCAGCCAGGGCTGGGACCCGGTCACGGTCAGCGGGGACGACCCCGCGCAGGTCTTTCCTGCCTTCCGGTCGGCGCTGGCGACAGCTCACGACAAGATCCGGTCGATCCAGGAAGCGGCGCGCAGTGGCTATGGTCCGGCCGAGCCGGTGCGGCACCCGTGGCCCGCCATCGTGCTGCGCACCCCGAAGGGCTGGACCGGTCCCGACATCGTCGACGGCGTGCAGGTGCAGGGGACCAACCTGTCCCACCAGGTGCCGCTGGCCGGCCTCGCCGAGGACCCCGGACACCTGCGGCTGCTCGAGGAATGGCTGCACACCTACCGCCCCGACGAGCTGTTCGACGCCGATGGCCGGCTCGCGCCAGAGCTGCGGGACCTCGCGCCGGCAGGGGACAAGCGCATGTCCGCGACGCCCTACGCGAACGGCGGACGGCTGCGCACGGAGCTGCCAACGCAGGACCTGACGGCATACGAGGTCCCCCTCACGCCCACCAGACGCGGACAGGACTCGGTGGAGAACACCATCACGTCCGGTCGCCTCATGCGCGACCTGTACGCCGCGACGACCCGACCCGACGGAGGCGGCACCTTCCGACTGTTCTCCCCGGACGAGACGGCGAGCAACCGCCTCCAGCCGGTGTTCGAGGTGACGGACCGCTGCTTCATGGGACCCCTGCGGGAGACCGACGACCACCTCGCGCCGGACGGCCGCGTGATGGAGGTGCTGAGCGAATACCTGTGCCAGGGCTGGCTCGAGGGATACGTGCTGAGCGGTCGGCACGGGATGTTTGCGACCTACGAGGCCTTCGCGATGGTGTCGGCGTCGATGGCCGTGCAACACGTGAAGTGGCTGCAGCACGCGCAGGAGCTGCCCTGGCGGGCCGACGTGTCGTCGCTGAACGTTCTGCTCACGTCGACCTGCTGGCGCAACGACCACAACGGGTTCTCCCACCAGGGTCCTGGCCTGATCGACTGCCTGATCCCGTTGTCGCCACAGGTCGTGCGGGTGTGGCTGCCCCCGGACGCCAACACGACGCTGTCCATCACCGACCACTGCCTGCGCAGCACCAACTACGTCAACCTCATCGTCGTGGACAAGCAGAAGCACCTGCAGTACCTCACGCTCGAGGAAGCCCACGCACACTGTGCCGCGGGTGCCGGCGTCTGGGACTGGGCCAGCACCTGCGGACCGGACGACGAGCCCGACATCGTGCTCGCCTGCGCCGGCGACGTGCCGACCCAGGAGGCGCTCGCCGCCGCCGAGCTGCTCGCCGAGCACGTGCCAGAGCTCAGGGTGCGCTTCGTCAACGTCGTCGACCTGATGGCCCTGCTTCCCGAGAACGACCATCCCCATGGCTACTCGGACGGCCAGTTCGACGACCTCTTCACCGCCGACAGACACGTCGTGTTCGCGTTCCACGGCTACCCCCGTGCCGTGCACCAGCTCATCCACGGGCGCAACGACCCCGGGCGCTTCCACGTCCGCGGGTTCAACGAGCAGGGCACGACCACCACACCCTTCGACATGGTCGTGCTCAACCGGATGAGCAGGTTCCACCTCGCCCAGGAGGTGCTCCGCCGCGCTGATCGCCGCGTGCCAGGGTGGGACGCGCTCACCGAGCTCTGCGAGCGCCGGCTCGCCGAGCACCGGCCCTACATCGAGGAGCACCTCGAGGACATGCCGGACATCGCGGACTGGACCTGGAGGGGACCTGCCCGCCCCAGCGCGCCCGACGAGTCGGGCCGGTAGTTTCGACCCGTGACCACCAGCATCTACATCGCCGGCACCGAAGCCCGGTCCGGCAAGTCGGCGGTGGCGGTCGGACTGCTGCACCAGCTGAGCAGGCGCGCGGGCCGGGTGGGCGTGTTCCGCCCCATCGTCCGCGCCTCGGGGCCGGACGAGCTGGTCCTGACGCTGTTGTCCCAGCTGCCTGGCGACCTCTCGGCAGAGCAGGCGTGCGGCGTGACCTACGACGACCTGCACGCCTCGCCCGAGCGGGCCATGGGAGTGATCGTCGACCGCTTCCACGACGTTGCCCGTGACCACGACGTCGTCCTCGTCGTGGGATCCGACTTCACCGACGTCTCGGCACCGACGGAGTTCTCGGTCAACGCCGCGGTGGCCGCCAACCTCGGCTCCCGACTCCTCCTGGTCGTACCGGCACAGGGACACGACCCTGTGGAAGTGGCGACGACGGCCGAGATGGCGGTCACAGCGGCCCGCGAGGCGCATGCGCACGTGACCGGTGTGGTGGCCAACCAGGTGGCACGAGAGCTCCTGGCGGCCACCACGACCGCTGTGTCGGACCGGGTCGGGCTCCCCGTGCAGTCGCTGCCGGAGACACCACTGCTGCGGGCCCCGACCGTCAAGGACCTCGTCGACGCGTGCTCCGGCCGGCTCGTCCACGGCGAGGCCGGGTGGCTCGACCGCGAGTGCATGGGCCTGGTGGTCGCAGCCATGACCATGCCCCACGTCCTGGACCGGCTCATCGAGGGCGGCGTCGTGATCGTGCCCGGCGACCGTGAGGACGTGGTCCTTGGCGTCCTGCTCGCCCACCGGTCCAAGACCTTCCCGACCCTGTCGGGGATCGTCCTCAACGGCGGGTTCCCGCTCTCGCCGCAGGTCCAGCGGCTCATCGAGGGCCTCGACGTCGTACTGCCGATCGTCGCGACCGACAGCGGCACGATGACGACCGCGACGAGGTTGGGCGCGGCGCGTGGGCGCCTGACCCCCGGGTCCACCCGCAAGCTCGAGGCCGCAGTGGCCATGGTCGAGCGCGGACTCGACGCCGAGGCGTTGCTCGGACCCGTCGCGACGACGGGGGAGGGTGCCGTCACCCCGTTGATGTTCGAACACCAGCTGGTCGACGACGCTCGAGCGGCAGGCGCTCACATCGTGCTACCCGAAGGTGCCGAGGACCGGATCCTGCTCGCGGCCGACACCGTCCTGGCGCGCGAGATCGCGAAGCTCACCCTGCTCGGCGACGAGGAGACGATCCGCGCCAACGCAGCCCGCCTGGGTGCGGACATCTCCGGGGCGGCGATCATCGACCCGTCCAGCAGCTCCCTGCGCGAAGGATTCGCTGCAGACTATGCCGGGCTCCGGGCCCACAAGGGGGTCACACTCGACCAGGCCCGTGACCGGGTCGTCGACCCGTCCTACTTCGGCACGCTGATGGTGCACCAGGGCCTCGCTGACGGCATGGTCTCGGGGTGCATCACGACCACGGCACACACGATCCGCCCCGCCCTCGAGATCGTCCGGACCTCGCCTGACGTGTCGGTGGTCTCGAGCGTCTTCCTGATGTGCCTGGCCGACCGCGTCCTGGTCTACGGCGACTGTGCGGTCAACCCCGACCCGACCGCCGAGCAGCTCGCTGACATCGCGATCTCCTCGGCCCGCACGGCGCAGCGGTTCGGTATCGAGCCGAAGGTGGCGATGCTGTCGTACTCGACAGGCGAGTCGGGGACCGGCGCTGATGTCGACAAGGTCCGTGCCGCCACGGCGCTGGTCCATCAGCGTGCTCCAGAGCTTCTCGTCGAGGGTCCGATCCAGTACGACGCCGCGGTCGACCCCCACGTCGCGGCGACGAAGCTCAAGGACAGCCCCGTGGCGGGGCGCGCGACAGTCTTGGTGTTCCCTGACCTCAACACCGGCAACAACACCTACAAGGCGGTCCAGCGCAGCGCGTCGGCCGTCGCGATCGGTCCGATCCTCCAGGGCCTCAACCGGCCGGTCAACGACCTGTCCCGTGGAGCGCTGGTGCGCGACATCGTCAACACGATCGCCATCACGGCGATCCAGGCCGGCGCCTGATGCCGAGGTCGCGCACGGTCCTGGTCGTCAACTCGGGGTCGTCGTCGCTGAAGTACCAGGTCATCGATGCCGACACAGGTGCCACCGCAGCCTCGGGGCTGGTCGAGAGGATCGGGGGCGCTGGACGTCTCAAGCACACGTCCGGCGGCGAGACGCACGAGCGTGACGTCACCTGCAACGACCACCGGGCCGCCCTCGACGCGGCCCGAGCCGCGCTGCGCGAGCACGGACCGGATCTCGGAGAGGTGGGGCTCTTCGCCGTCGGGCACAGGGTAGTGCACGGCGGCCCACGGTTCACCGAGCCGGTGGTTGTCGACGACGACGTGATCGAAGCCATCCGCGAGCTCGTGCCGCTGGCACCCCTGCACAACCCGGCGAACCTCGAGGGCATCCTCAGCGCCCGGGAGTCCTTCCCCGACGTTCCCCAGGTTGCCGTCTTCGACACCGCCTTCCACCAGACCCTTCCCGCTCGGGCCCACACGTATGCCGTGCCCGCGGACTGGCGGGACCGCCACCACGTGCGGCGCTACGGCTTCCACGGCACGTCGCACCGCTACGTCTCCCGTCGCACGGCGGAGCTCCTGGGGCGCAGCCCCGCCGACTGCAACGTCATCGTGCTCCACCTCGGCAACGGCGCCAGCGCCTGCGCGGTGCAGGGTGGTCGCAGCATCGACACCTCGATGGGGCTGTCTCCACTCGAAGGCCTGGTGATGGGTACTCGCTCCGGTGACGTCGACCCGGCGCTCGGCGCCTATCTCGCGCGCGTCGCGGACCTCGACGCCACCGCATACGACGAGGCACTGAACAAGGGCAGTGGCCTGCTGGGCCTCGCCGGCATCTCCGACGTGCGCGAGCTCGAGCAGCGGCGTGCCCATGGCGACGCGGACGCCGCTCTGGCCTTCGACGTGATGGCCTACCGGCTGCGCAAGTACGTCGGTGCGTATGCCGTGGCGCTGGGCCACGTCGACGCCATCGCGTTCACCGGTGGCATCGGTGAGAACAGCGCCGAGGTGCGACACGCTGTGCTCAGCGGTCTCGAGGTCCTCGGAGTCGAGGTCGACGCGTTGGCGAACGTCGCGGGGGAGCCCACCCGGCTGGTCACGACGGCCCGCAGCAACATCGCTGTGTACGTCGTCCCGACCAACGAGGAGCTGGAGATCGCCCGCGCCTGCCTCGACGTCCTGGGGCAGGACGGTCCCGTCTAGGGTGCTGGCGTGACCACCCTGTACCGCGGCGGCTTCGTCTACACCCCCATCGACCCCTTCGCCAACGCGATGGTGGTCGACGACGCGACGGGCACGATCGCCTGGATCGGCGGTGACGACGCGGCGGCTGTGCACGCCGACGCGGTCGACGAGGTGGTGGAGCTCGACGGTGCGCTGGTGACCCCGGCGTTCGTCGATGCCCACGCCCACACCTCGCAGACCGGGGCGGGTCTTCGCGGAGTCGACCTCGGCACGACGCAGTCGGTCGTCCAGGCGCTCAGCCGCATCGAGGACGCCGCGCGCGCCAACCAGGGACGCCCCGTCTACGCCCCCAACTGGGACCAGGGCGGCTGGGCGGAGGGCCGGCCGCACACCGGTGCCGAGCTGGACCGCGCGACCTACGGGGGAGTCGTCTACTCACCCCGCGTCGACGGTCACTCGGCGGTCATCTCCTCCGCCCTGGCGGCTGCCTCCGGTGCCCGAGACCTGCCAGGCTGGGAGGGCGACGGCCTGGTCACCAAGGACGCCCACCATGCAGCCCGGGAGGCCTTCAACGGCGCGGTCACCGCAGCGCAGCGACGGGCTGACATCGACCTGGCCCTCCAGGCCGCGGCGGCAGCCGGGATCGGACTCCTGCACGAGAACGGCGGCCGCACCCTGTCGGGCACCGACGACTTCGCGGAGGTCTTGGCGGCGGGGGAGCGTGGCGACGGGCCCCAGACGATCGGCTACTGGGCCCAGCTCGTGGCCGACGAGGCGCAGGCCCGGGACGTCGCCACCCTGCGCGGCGCCCGCGGGCTCGCCGGCGACCTCAACATCGACGGCTCGATCGGGTCACGCACCGCCCACCTCCGGGCGGACTACTCCGACGCCTCCGGTCACGCCGGCAACGCCTACCTCACCGTCGAGCAGGTTCGCGACCATGTCGCTGCCTGCTCGCTCGCGGGCGTCCAGGCCGGGTTCCACGTGATCGGCGATGCCGGGGTGGACACCGCGATCGAAGGGTTCGAGGCTGCCGCTGCCCTCGTCGGGGCTCCCGTCGTGACGCGGACCCGGCACCGCCTCGAGCACCTCGAGATGATCTCGCGAGACGGCATCGAGCGCCTCGTGCGACTTGGGGTCACTGCGAGCGTCCAGCCCGCCTTCGACGCCTTCTGGGGTGGCGACCAGGGCATGTATGCCGCGCGGCTGGGCGCCGACCGCGTCCACGGACGCCGCGGCGGCGACTGCGCCCCGATGAACGCCTTCGCAGAGATGATGGCGGCCGGGATGATCGTTGCCCTGGGATCGGACTCGCCGGTGACCCCGTTCGCCCCGTGGGAGGCCGTGCGGGCCTGCGTGAACCACCACGACGAGAGCCAGCGGGTCTCCGCGCGTTCGGCCTTCCTTGCCCACACCCGGGGTGGCTGGCGGGCGGCCGGGTACGACGACCGGGGCTACCTCGACCTGGGACTGCCGGCGAGCTTCGCCGTGTGGGAGGTGGGCGACCTCGTGGTGCAGGCACCGGACGACCGCATCCAGACCTGGTCCACCGACCCGCGCTCCGGGACGCCCGGCCTGCCGGACCTCTCGCCGGGCAGTCCCTCACCGACCTGCCAGCGGACCGTCGTGCGCGGTCGCACCGTCTTCGACTCCGGCGCGCTCGGCTCGTGACCCTGGACCGGCGTGGGGGAAGAATTTGCGGCGCAGAGGACCATGCGCCGGAAATCCTCTCCCTCGCTGCTAGATTTGCCGCGTGTCTTCGCGCGTGAAACCCCTCCTCGACCTCGACCCGGCTGATGTTCGCCGGGCCCGCACCCTGGCTCGCAAGGCCGGGCGACCTGTCGTCAAGCTGGCCCAGAGCCACACGACCGTCAGTGTCGAGCGCGCCACCCTGCGGCTCGCGGGCCTGTCCGGCGCCGACCACGAGCGCGTCCCGTGGGTCAACCACCTCGTCGATGCGGTCCGTGGCGAGGTCGGGCTCGAGCACGGCATCACCAGCCCGGTCTTCGACGCCCTGCGCAGGGGGGAGGCGCCCGACCTGCTGACCCTGGCCCAGAAGGCGGCGAGCGGCTCGGTGCAGTTCCGGCTCCCCGAGGGCAAGGCGGCCACCACGGCAGCCAAGGACGCGCGCCGTGAGGTGAGCCGCGGCATCCGCACCATCGACAAGCAGCGCGCCAACCGCGACCGCCTCATCAAGCGCCACGGCGACCCCGAGCAGCGCCCCTGGATCTACCTCATCGTCGCCACCGGCGACATCTACGAGGACATCCCGCAGGCGCAGAACGCCGCCCGCGAGGGCGCCGACATCATCGCCGTCATCCGCTCGACCGGCCAGTCGTTGCTCGACTACGTGCCCGAGGGCGCCACCCGTGAAGGGTATGCCGGCACGTACGCGACGCAGGAGAACTTCCGCCTCATGCGCGCCGCCCTCGACGAGACGTCCAAGGAGCTCGGTCGCTACATCCGGCTGACCAACTACGCCTCGGGGCTGTGCATGCCGGAGATCGCCACGCTGGCCGGGCTCGAGCGGCTCGACATGATGCTCAACGACTCGATGTACGGGATCCTCTTCCGCGACATCAACCCCATCCGGACGTTCGTCGACCAGCGGTTCAGTCGGCAGATCCACGCCCGCGCCGGGATCATCATCAACACCGGCGAGGACAACTACCTCACCACCGCGGATGCCGTCGAGGCAGCACACACGGTCACCGTCAGCCAGCTGCTCAACGAGTACTTCGCCAAGGAGGCGGGGCTCGAGGACTGGCAGCTGGGCCTGGGCCACGCGTTCGAGATCAACCCCGAGATCCCCGACTCGTTCCGGATGGAGCTCGCGCACGCACTGCTGGCGCGGCAGCTGTTCCCCGACGCACCCCTGAAGTGGATGCCGCCCACCAAGCACATGACCGGCGACGTGTTCCGCGGCTACCTGCTCGACGGGTTCTTCAACCTCGTGGGCGCCATGACCGGTCAGGGCATCCTGCTCGTCGGCATGATGACCGAGGCCGTGGTCACCCCGTTCCTGTCCGACCGCGACCTCGCCCTCCAGAACGTCCGCTACGTGCTCAACGCGGCGGGCGGTCTGACCGAGGACTTCCACCCGCCCCGCGACGGCTTCATCCAGACCCGGGCTCGAGGCGTGCTCGGCGAGGCCATCGACCTGCTCACCGCGATCACCGAGGAGCCCGGGAAGGCACCCCTGCTCGAGGCGATCGCGGACGGCACCTTCGGCCTGATGAAGCGTCCCGCGAACGCCGGCAAGGGGCTCGACGGAGTGGTGGTCCGCGCCGACGGCTACGACAACCCGGCCACGACCCTCCTCGAGACCGGGGAGACCCGATGACACCGGCCCAGAACCCGCGCACGACCGACGAGGCCATGCCGCTCGACCCGATGCCCGCCAAGGCCGTGGCCAAGGGGGCGAAGGCTGCTCGCAAGACCCCGGACATCGTCCGCCCCTACGGCGACACCACCGGGGACGGCATGGTGCAGGTGTCGTTCACGCTGCCGGTCCCGCACGACAAGCGGGCTGAGGGCGCCGCCCTCCAGCTCGCAGCCAAGATGGGCCTCGAGCCGGCTCTGCTCGTCCACGCCAAGCCGATGGGTCCCGACTTCACGTTCTTCGTGGTCTACGGCAGCGCGACCCACCTGGTCGACCTGCGCGACGTCACCGTCGTGGAGCGTGAGTTCCCGCTGCTGAGCCCCACCGAGGTCAACAAGGCGATCAAGTCGCGGCTTCGTCGCAAGCTCGTCGTGGTCGGCGCGTGCATCGGCACCGACGCCCACACCGTCGGGATCGACGCCATCCTCAACATCAAGGGGTTCGCGGGGGAGAAGGGCCTGGAGTACTACCGCGAGATCAAGGTCGTGAACCTCGGCGCCCAGGTGCTCGTCCCGGAGCTCGTCGCCCGCGCCAGGGCCGAGAAGGCCGACGCCGTCATGGTCAGCCAGGTCGTCACGCAGCGCGACGCGCACATCCACAACACCACGACGATGAGCGCAGCCTTCCGAGAGGCCTACCCTGCCGGGCAGGTGCCACTGCTCGTCGTCGGTGGTCCCCGGTTCGAGGAGGGTTCGGCCCCCAAGCTCGGGGTCGACCGGATCTTCGGCCGCGGTACCACCCCCGGCGAGGTCGCCAGCTACCTCGTCCATGCCCTCGCCTCGCCCGTCTCGAAGGAGAAGTCATGACCGCCCCCACCCGAGCGACCGTCGGCCTCACCGTCACCCATCGACGCTATGTGCCGTACAGCCACGCCCACTACGCGGGCAACCTCGTCGACGGCGCCTACTCGCTGGCGGCGTTCGGCGACGTGGCCACCGAGATGTGCATCCGCACGGACGGCGACGAGGGGCTGTTCGCGTCGTACTCCGACGTCCAGTTCAAAGCGCCGGTCCGGGCCGGCGACGTCATCGAGATCGAGGCCCGGCTGGTTCGGGCCGGGACCCGGAGCCGTGAGATGGACTTCGAGGTGCGGGTCGTCGGCCGCGGGACCCCCGMGCGCGGTGAGTCCGCCGCCGACGTCCTGGACCCGCCCGTGGTGGCCACCACGGCTCGTGGCGTCGTGGTGGTTCCCCCGCCGGCACCGACCGCCTGAGGGCCGCTTCCGGCGTGTCGCGCGCGMCACGCCGACCGTTCGCCGATTGCCTGAAGTTGCCTTGCAGCACAACGGATTTGGCGTGAGCACGCAACCAGGGCAAATGAGGTCCTGCACCAGTGAACACGGGGTTGACAGCCCTCGCCTCGGGGGTAAGTTTGCCCACGGTTGTATCACCGCAAGACCGTTGACCAGGGGGAATCCAGGCCGGAGACGTACGCATTGCCCGGTGGCTAGCGCGCGCAGCCACCGCCCGCCAGCAGTGACGTACGACCGAACTGGTGCTCCGCCTCTCGGCGGTGGTGGACGGCGGCTCGGCCCGCGCGCTTAGTAGACAACAGCAGGATGTCGGCACCCAGCCGGCCCCTTGCTGGTCCCAACGGCAGTGCGGGCCGTTCCGTGTCCTACCGTGGTCCCGTGCCGAAGCCGACCATCACCCTCCGAGCGGGGCTGCGACTCGTCGCCGCCCTGGGATCCGGCCTCGTCACCTCGTACGCCTTTCCCGGACACGACATCTGGTGGTTCGCCCCGCTCGGTGTGGGCCTGCTGTCCGCGGCGGTCCTCGGCGCCCGGTGGCGACTGGCCCTGCTGCTGGGGCTGGCCCATGGCTTGGGGTTCTTCCTGCCGACGCTGTCGTGGACAGGCGTCTACGTCGGCAACCTCCCGTGGATCGCCCTGGCCACGCTGGAGGCCCTCTACCTCGCAGCCATGTGCGCGCTGACGGCTGCGGCCCAACGCCCCTTCCTCACCTCCCGGCTGCGCCCCCTCGCGTATGCCGCCGTCCCCTTGGCCTGGGTACTCCAGGAGTGGGCTCGAGGGACGACGCCGTTCGGCGGTTTCCCGTGGGCGCGCCTGGCCTTCAGCCAGGCCGACGGCCCGTTGGCGCCGTTCGCCCGCTTCGGGGGAGCCCCCGGTCTCACCTTCGCCGTGGCCACCCTGGGCGTCCTGCTGCACCTGGTCGTCCGCGAGCTCACCCACCGGGTCGGGCGGCCGCGCCCGGCCCAGGCCGCGGCATACCGGCCCCTGGCGGTGGCCCTCGCAGTGCTGGCGCTGGCGCCGCTGGGCCTGGCCGTCGCGACGACGCCGCCCACGGACGGGCGGAAGGTGTCGGTCCTGTTCGTCCAGGGCAACGTGCCCAAGGCCGGACTGGACTTCAACGCCGAGCGTCGCAAGGTCCTGGACAACCATGTCCAGGGCACCCTCGGGGCGGTCGCCACGGGTCATCCGGCGCCGAGCCTGGTCGTGTGGCCGGAGAACTCCTCGGACATCGACCCGTTCGAGAACGCCGACGCGGCCGCCGACATCCGGCTCGCCGTCGGGACCGTCAAGGCGCCCATCCTCGTGGGTGCTGTCCTCGACGGCCCGGCCCCCTACATCTCCAACGCCAGCCTGTTCTACCGCCCGGGCGTCCCCGACCCGCAGCGGTACGTCAAGCAGCACCCGGTGCCGTTCGCGGAGTACATCCCCTTCCGCGACTTCTTCCGGAACTTCTCCGACAAGGTCGACCTGGTCACCCGGGACTTCACCAAGGGTGACCGGCCGGGCGGGTTCGAGGTGCCGGTGGCGGGGGAGCGGCCCTACTGGATCATCCCCACGATCTGCTTCGAGGTGGCGTACGACGGGCTGATGCGCGACTCGACCCTGCAGCCCGGGCGGGACGCGAGCATCCTCGCCGTGCAGACCAACAACGCGACGTTCGGCTACACCGCCGAGTCCGAGCAGCAGTTCGCGATCAGCCGGATCCGCGCCATCGAGCACGGACGCTCGGTCGTCCACGTCTCCACCGTCGGAGTCAGCGGGTTCATCAACCCCGACGGAACGTCCGTCGACAAGACGACGTTGTTCAGCGCAGCGGCCCGCTACGGGTCGCCGGTGGTCCGCACCGAGGTCACCGTGTCCGATCGCCTCGGACCGCTGCCGGAGTATGCCGCGGGCCTGGCGTTCGTCACACTCCTGGCGCTCGGTCTGTGCCTGCGGCGTCGGACCGCTAGGGTCGATCGCGCCACGGACGGACCCACCGCACCGGCTCAACCCCGAAGGGATCCTGTCGTTGTCTGACGAGATCGTGTTGTCTGACCAGGTCGACCGGGTGCTCGTGTGCATCCCGACGTACAACGAACGTGAGAACCTGCCCAGGATCGTCGAGCGGGTGCGTGCCGCGGTGCCGACTGCGGACGTCCTCGTGCTCGACGACAACTCTCCCGATGGCACCGGCAAGGTCGCGGACGAGATCGTCGCGGCCGACCCGCAGGTCCACGTGCTGCACCGACCTGGCAAACAGGGTCTAGGCAATGCCTACCTCGCGGGCTTCACCTGGGCCTTGGAGCAGGGCTACGGAGCCATCGTGGAGATGGACGCCGACGGCTCGCACCAGCCCGAGCAGCTGCCGGGCCTGCTGGCGGCCCTCTCCGACGCCGACCTGGTGATCGGCGCGCGCTGGGTTCGTGGCGGCAGCGTGGTCAACTGGCCACTGCACCGCAAGGCGCTCAGCGTCGGCGCCAACATCTACACCCGCGCGCTGCTCGGCATGCCGGTCCACGACGCCACCGCCGGCTACCGCGTCTACCGCGCCAGCGCCCTGCAGGCCATCGGGCTGGACCACGTCGCGTCCCAGGGCTACTGCTTCCAGGTGGACCTCACCCAGCGCGCCGTCCGGCTCGGGCTGCGCGTCGTCGAGGTGCCGATCACCTTCGTCGAGCGCGAGGTCGGTGACTCCAAGATGAGCGGCGACATCATGCGGGAGTCCCTGCTCCGGATCACGTCCTGGGGACTGGCGCACCGATCCGACCAGGTGCGCCGGCTGGGCCGCAGGGAGCCCACGTGGCACCGGCTGTAGGACGCACCCCCTATGCGCGGCGACGTCGGCCGCGCTGGCTGGCCGTCGCGTTCGTGCTCCTGCTCGTCGTCCCGGTCCTGGAGATCGCGGCGATCATCGCGGTCGGCAAGGTCATCGGCGGCTGGCAGACGTTGGTCCTGCTGCTGGTCGAGTCGGCCCTGGGCGCCTGGCTCGTCCGGCGTGAGGGGGCCCGCGCCTGGAAGGCGCTCAGCACGGCTCTGACCACGGGTCAGATGCCGAGCCGACAGCTCGCGGACGCGGCGCTCGTCCTCGTGGGCGGGACCCTGTTGCTCACCCCGGGGTTCCTCACCGACATCGTCGGGTTCTTCTTCATCCTGCCCTTCACGCGGCCCATCGCTCGCACCCTGCTCGAGACCGTCGTCGCCAAGAAGCTGCTCGGGGGTCTCTTCGGTGGCCGGGTCACCAGTGCTGGTCCCGGTGCTGGTCCCGGTGGATCCGGCGGGGCCGGCGGACAGTCGTCCAGTGGACCCGACGTCATCGAGGGCGAGGTCCTCTAGCCGCTCACCACGCGGCATACCACGCATGACGAAGGCCGCSTCCCCTGATCGGGACGCGGCCTTCGTGCTGCTGTGGCTCAGGCGGTGCGCTTGCGGCGGGGCTTCTCGCCGCGCGACTCGCGCAGGAGCACCAGGCGCTCCTCGAGGAGCTCCTCGAGCTCAGGGATGGACCGACGCTCGAGCAACATGTCCCAGTGGGTGCGGACGTGCTTGACCTGCTTGACCTCGGGCTCGGGGCCGTCGACGAGACGGGCCTCCTCGCCGCAACGGCACTCCCAGGTCGACGGGATCTCCGCCTCGATCGAGAAGGGCAGCTCGGTCCGGTGGCCCAGTGGGCACACGTAGGACGTGATCTGTCGCTCGCTCGGGACGACGTGGTCGTCTGTCTCGAGACTGTGCGAAACCATTCGGCTGCCCCGGAGGGTGCGCTCTGCCATGACGGGGTTCTCCCAACGTGCTTGGTACCCTGCCCGCTCGGGTGGGGGCTCGGGGATTCACTCGGCATAACGCCGTAGACCCGTGCAATGTTCCGACGTTGGGGACGCCCGTTTCGTTGGCAGTTGTGACGCAAATCACATTCAGACGATCGCGGGCACCTCGTTGCCGGCGTCGATGATCCCCTGGCGTACGTCCACCCTGCGCAGGAGCACGAAGCCGAGGACGAAGAAGATGATCAGCGCGACGATCGCCGGCCGGTAGGAGTCGGTCAACTGGTGGACCAGGCCGAAGAGCAGCGTGCCGAACCACGACGTGCCGCGCTCCATGGCTTGGTAGAAGGCGAAGAACTCGGCCTCGCGGCTCCTGGGCACGAGCTGGCTGAACAACGACCGGCTCAGGGCCTGGCTGCCTCCCAGCACGATTCCGATGAGGACACCGAGGGCGATGAAGGGGATGAACGCCTTCTCCGGGACGAAGAACGCCGCAATGACGATGGCAGCCCAGGCCACCAGCGACCCGAGGATGGTCCGCCACGCCCCGTAGCTGCGGGCGAACCGGCCGAAGAGCAGCGCCCCTCCGAACGCCACGAACTGGACGAGCAGGATCAGGGCGATCAGCTGTTCCTGGGCGAACTTGAGCTCCTCGGCGCCATAGAGGCTGCTCGAGGAGATGACCGTCTGGATCCCGTCGTTGAAGAACAGGTAGGCGAGCAGGAACATCAGCGTGTGCGGGTAGGTCCGCAGGTCACGAAACGTGTGTCCCAGCTGGGCGTAGCTGCCGCGCACGATGCCTGCGGACGGCTGGTCGACGCGGGCGATCTCCCCACCGCGCAGGTCCCACAGCCCGCGCACGGGGATGAGCGTGAACAGACCCCACCACAGCCCAGCCGACAGCATGCTGATCCGCACCGCCATGCCCTTGTCCACGCCGATCAGGTCGGGCTTGGAGACGATGACCAGGTTGATCGCGAGCAGGAGCCCACCGCCGAGGTAGCCCAGGGCCCAGCCCCGCGACGACACGGCGTCGCGGTCGTCGGGGGAGGCGATCCGGCAGAGGATGGCGTCGTACACGACCAGGGACGAGCCCAGGGCGATCGTGGCCAGGATCATCATCAGCGCACCGAACCGCCAGTTCGACCCGTGGAGGAAGAACAGCAGCGACGCGGCCACGGCGCCCGCCCAGGCGAAGGCCCCGAGCAGTCTGGCCGGGCGCGGCGTCCGGTCGGCGATGGCTCCCACGAAGACCAGCAGGACCGCCGAGATGATGGTCGACAGGGTCACCGTGTAGGACGCGACGGACCCCGGGTCGAGGGGAGCGGTCAGGACGAGAACGAGGGCACCGAGGGCAGCGAACGACAGCGGGATGGCCGTCGGCACCAGCGCGGGCTTGTTGCGGACCATCTGGACGACCGTGAACACCAGCGCGGCCAGACCCAGGAGGGTGAGCGCCAGGGCGACCTGCCAGACCCCACTGGGCAGGTCGGCGGCAGCCGGGACGACGTGCAGGTCGACGTGGCAGCTCTGGTCGTCATCGAGTCCGGGACAGGCGGCCTCCTTGGCGACCGTCGTGAGGTAGGGCGCGAAGAGCACGGTGCCGACCGTCGTGACGAAGGCGGAGTTCGCCCAGTCGTACCAGTACCAGGGCCTCTTGTACTGCTCGTGCTCAGCCCACGTCGACTGTGGCGCGGCCGCCTCTGTTGTCATGCGTGAAGGGTGGCACAACGACTACTCGCGCAGATGGGTATTCCTACCCAAAAGAGGTGGCGAGTCGGGGCCTCGCGGTGACTACCCGGCATACTCCCAGTGCCACGGCTCGGGCAGCGAACCGGTGGGTTCGGCCCAGTCCGGGTGGAACCACCCGTAGAGCGGCGCGTTCTGCTTCATCCAGAGGTGCGCAGGCGTCCCGAAGCTGTTGATGCCTCCACAGAGGTCCACGGCCCGGCCCATGCCGTGCTCGCTGCGCCCGGGGGTGGCGGCCCACTTGCCCTTGACCACCTTCACCGCGACCTGCTCGGCGTACGAGCGGTAGGAGTCGGTGACGCAGATGGGGGAGCCCGTGTCCTTCTCGTACGCGAGGCTCATCGCGTTGAACGCAGCGGCCGCACCCGGGCGAAGGCTCTGCCCGAGGGCACCGAAGAGCGGACACAGACCGGCCACCGGGATCTTGCCGTTGGGGTACTCGGTCTCGTTGGTGCTGCACGCCTTGACCGACCCGTCGGCCAGCACTCCCGGCACGACGAGGGCAGCGCGCAGTCGCTTCGACGCGTCCATCGCGGCCGCGTTGCCACTGCCGAGGAGCAGACCTGCCACAGGCCCGGCCTTGGCGACCTGCTCCGCGTGCAGCTGCCTGGTCGCATCCAGCTGGGCCTTCTGCTCCTCGACCACCACGTCGAGCTTCTTCTTGGCGTCGGCGGCCTGGGTCGCGGCTTCGGTGGCCCTGGTGCTGGCCTCGACGGCCTTGATCGCGATGGTGCGCTGCAGCTGGGTCTGGTTCTGGACCCGTTCGATCTGGCCCGTGCGCTGGTCGGTGAGGTAGGACAGCTGGGCGGCGGTGTCGCTCGCCTCGCTCGCCGACTTCGCCAGGGAGTCGAAGAGGGTGCCCATGTCGCTGATGGCCCCGCCGGTTCCGGCGTAGGCGAGGTAGGCCCACTGGCCGAGGGCCCGGCGGTCCTCACCAAGGCGGGTGCTCAGCTGCTGGTACAGCAGCACGTTGCGGTTGGCCTCCTCGCGTGCGGCCCGTTCCGCGTCACGTGCGGCGGCATACTCCTGCAGGAGGGTGTTGGCCTCGAGGGCGAGTCGGTCGAGCTTGGTCGCCGCGGCCGCGATCCCGGCGTTGGAGGCGGTGAGGTCCCTCGTGAGCGCATCCGCGGCGGCGATCTGCGCGGCCAGCTCTGCGGGGCTGAGCGTTGCCTCGCCACCCGCTCCGGGCGTGGCCGTAGCCCCGGCAGTGACCGTCCCTCCACCGGTCACGAGACCGTCCGTCGGGTGCCCGGCCAGACCATCGGCCGGGTCGGTTGGCGGGGCGGAGGGCTTGGTCGACCTGGACTGCGGAGCAGCTGCCGACGAGGTGGACGAGGGGGCGGGTGTGGACGAAGTGGCCGATGGTGCGGGTGGGGCCGTCGTGGAGGCGTAGGCGGGCGTCCACCCTGCCAGCACCGCGGCGGTCAGGACGCCTGCGGCTACGCCGGCTCTTCCTGCGAGCCCAAGCACGGTCAGCCAACTCCCTCTGCTGCCCTCTCTGGGCAGCTCCGAACTCCTCAACGCACCTTAACCGCGATAGGTCACGTTTTCTCTCGTCCTTTAGTGGGAGAGCGACTGGGCCATCAGGCTGACGCGGTGACCGGGATCGCCCAGCTGGGCCACCTCGCGATAGCCCCGGCGTCGGTGGAACTCCAGGGACGGAACGTTCGGGGGATCGATGTTGACCTCGAGGACGAGTCGACCCCGCACCACGGCCGCATCCTCGACCGCGTCGTAGACCGCGGTCGCTAGGCCCCGGCGCCGGAAGCGGTCGTCGATGACGATCCGGTCGAGGTAGTCGAACTCGCTCCCGTAGCGATCACCGAACCAGCGGTAGTTCTCCGAGTCGTAGGCGGTGCCCGGCCCGAACACGAGGACGAATCCGGCCGTCTGCCCGTCGCACACGATCACATCAGCGCGCGAGGCCCATCGCCGGAGGTCGCCGAGTCGCAGCGCGTCGAGGGGGGAGAGCAGCTCGACGTGGTCGGCGTTGAGCCGGAGCACGTCGAGCACGTCGGTGTCGACCATCGGGCGCAGCACTTCCGGAGCCTCCATGGGCCGAGTCTGCCACCCATGACAGTTGTCACTTCCGGTGAGGTCAGGGCTTACGTAGCCTCCGCCAGTCACCACAACCGACAGCCGGAACCGGCACTCGCCAGCCCCGCTAGCCGACGCGTTGTCACCTCATCGAGTCGCTGTCCCCAACCCAACCCAGGAGCGTGCGTCCATGGCCAACCCCGTCCACAGCAGAAGGGGTGGCCCCACCGCCGCCCAGGTCCGGCGGGCGGCGGTGACGGCAGGAGCGGCAGTCCTGGCCCTCGCCGCTGCAGCCTCCACGGGCGCCGGCTCGGCCACCGCCCACGGCACGGACACCCGTCTCGCCCCTCGCACGCACTTCACGATGCAGGCTGACGGTTCCAGCGGGCTGACCGCTGGGGGAGAGGGCATCCCCAACATCGACTCGGTCAAGAAGACCATCTACGCCTACTACGGCGACCCGGCCGGCACCGGTGCAGCCAACCCCACCAGCTCGCCCTACATCAGCGAGCTGACGTCGATCCTGGACCGGCAGCGCCAGGCGCTTCCCCGCTTGCTGGCCAACGCCCAGCGGCACCACGAGAAGCCGGCCATCGTGTTCGATGCCGACGACACGACCCTGTGGACCTACCAGATGGAGGTCGGGGACATGAAGTTCGTGTTCACCCCGGCCGCCCAGGCTCCGTGGGTCAACGAGGAGCGGTTCCCGGCTGTCCCGGGGATGGTCGACTTCGTCAACGACGCCCAGGCGATGGGCTTCACGGTGTTCGGCCTCACCGGGCGCAGCGACAGCCAGAAGGCGCACACCGTCAGCAACCTCGCCAAGGTGGGCTACACCGCCTTCCCGGAGAGCCGGTTCTTCACGAAGTACAACTCCGGCACGACACCGCCCGGCTACCTCACGTGCGCGGCAGCGCCCACGTGCAACACCGTCGAGTACAAGGCGGGGACCCGCAAGCACATCGAGCAGGACCTCGGTTACGACATCGTGCTCAACGTGGGTGACCAGTGGTCAGACCTGCAGGGCGGGTATGCCGACCGGTCACTCAAGCTGCCGAACCCCACCTACTACCTCCCCTCGCCGAACCTGCCCGGCGTCAGCGAGCCGTGGCTGGCTCCGCGAACCCGCTTCACGATGAAGCCTGACGGGTCCAGCGGGCTGACCCAGGGCGGCGAAGGGATCCCCAACATCGACGTCGTGAAGAAGACCATCGCGGTCTACTACGGCGACTCCGGCAGCGGCATCTCCAACAAGGTCTCGTCGCCCTACATCTCGGAGCTCACCCGGCTCGTCGACCGACACAGTCGCCAGCTGCTCCGGCAGTGCCGCACCGAGACGAAGCAGGGCCGCAACCCCGCCATCGTGCTCGATGCGGACGACACGACGTTGTGGACCTACGACATGGAGGTTGCGGCGATGCACTTCGTCTTCAACCCCACGGTCCAGGACCAGCAGTGGGTCCAGCCGCAGCGATTCCCAGCCACTCCGGGCATGGTCTCCTTCGCCAACGCGGCGGCAGAGGCCGGCTGCACCCTGGTCGGGTTGACCGGTCGGAACACGACCCAGCGGGCCGCCACGCTGGGCAACCTCGCCAAGGTCGGGTACACCGGCTTCGGCCCCGACAACTACTACACGAAGTGGACGTCCACCGAGCCGATCCCGTCGTACGCGACCTGCGTCCTGGCACCCCGGTGCACGACGATCGAGTACAAGTCGCAGACGCGGGCGCACGTGGAGGCCCAGGGCTTCGACATCATCGCCAACTTCGGTGACCAGTACAGCGACCTGATCGGTGGGTCGGCGGACCGCGCGATCAAGCTGCCCAACCCGACGTACTACCTGCCCTAGCCCGACCACCCCCGAGCGGCGCGGAGGTGAGCAACCCCCCGCTTAGGGGTTGCAGCACCGCTCCCCGCACCGCGACCCCGGTCGAGTCCGTCCTCGTCAGGTCCGACTACGTCGTCCTGACCGGCGGTGGGCTCGCGGTCGCGCTGGCCGCGCTGACCCACTTCGTCGGGGCGGGTGCCGTGCTGCCGTTTGTCTGTTCGGCAGTGGCCGTCACCCTGCTCGCCTCGCTGGTGGGGCGGTCCGTGGAGCAGCTGGGAGACCGGTTCGGACCCGGCGCGACGGGCGTCCTGCAGTCGGCACTGGGCAACCTCCCCGAGCTGTTCATCGCCCTCTTCGCCCTCAAGGCCGGACTCGTGGCGGTGGTGCAGGCAGCCCTGATCGGGTCGATCCTCGCCAACCTCCTGCTGGTGCTCGGCCTGGCCTTCCTCGTGGGCGGGCTCAGGCACGGGACGCAACAGCTGAACTCCGAACGCGCCCGCAGCATCATCGTCCTGATGGTGCTGTCCGTCGCAGCCATGGTGGTGCCGTCACTCGCGCACTACGTGCACACGCCTGCCGCAGCCCACGAGAAGATCTTGTCGCTCATCGTGTCGGTGGTCCTCCTGGTCCTGTTCGCGCTGACCCTGCCTGCCTCGCTACGCCGGAGCTCGCCGACCGGGGGATCGGGAGCGGACGAGATGGAGCACGAGGCTCCCCGCTGGCCGGTCTGGCTCGCAGTCGGCCTGTTGGCGCTGGCCGCGGTGCTCTCGGCGTTCGTGTCGGACTGGTTCGTCGTGGCGCTCGAGCCGGCAATGAAGGCCCTGAGCATCTCCGACGCCTTCGCCGGTCTGGTCATCGTCGCGATCGCCGGCAACGCGATCGAGAACGTCGTCGGGGTGCAGCTGGCCGCCCGCAACCGGTCGGAGTACGCCTTCTCGATCGTCATCAACTCGCCGATCCAGATCGCCCTGGTGCTGGCTCCTCTGCTCGTCGTGCTGTCGTCGGTGTTCGGCTTCGCGACGCTGACCCTGGTGTTCCCACCCATGCTCGTGGTGTCCGTCGTGATCGCCGTCATCATCACGGCCTTCATCACCTTCGACGGTGAGTCCACCTGGATCGAGGGGGCCGCGCTGATCGCGGTGTATGCCGTGATCGCCACCTCGTTCTGGTGGGGCTGAGCAGCAACACCGGCCGGGGCCGCAGCGCCACGGCCCCATGACGGCTCCCTGTGTCCCCACGTGGGCGTCGTCGCCGCCGTCGTCCACACGTGGACCTCGCGGTCCTCGACCTGAGCCGGCACCACCGGCAGCGTGAACGCATGGATGACACAGTGGAGTGGGTCAACGAGGTGCGACTGGTGGGCAAGGTCAGCGGTGCCGTCCACGAGCGCGAGCTGCCCAGCGGGGACAGGGTGGCCGCCCTGCGTCTGGTGGTGCCGCGCCCTCCGGGTCGCGGTCCGGGCTCCGCCAGTGTCGACACGATCGACGTGGCCTGCTGGACGGGACGCACCCGTCAGGCTGCCCGACGACTGGCCGCCGGGGACCAGGTCGAGGTCGCGGGTGCCCTGAGGCGCCGCTTCTTCCGCGCGGGGGCGGCAACCGCGAGCCGCTACGAGGTCGAGGCGCACCGGCTGACCCGGAGGCGGACTCCAGCGGGGTAGGGGAGTGGTCGCGCGGGGAGGTGGTGCCGGGGAGGTGGTGGTGCCGGGGAGCCTGCACCGCGTGGCGAGCCTGCCCTGTGCCGAAGGCGCTGGCACGGGCGCGCGCCACGTGGCACGCTTTCGAGGTGACCAGCACTCCCGCCGCCGAGCAGCACCTGCGTGACCTCGCACGGCTGCGCCGGGTCCGCGACCGGATCGACCGCGAGTACGCCCTGCCGCTGGACGTCGAGGCGCTGGCCCGTGGCGCCCACATGTCGGCCGGGCACCTGAGCCGTGAGTTCAAGCAGGCCTACGGTGAGTCTCCGTACAGCTACGTCATGACCCGGCGCATCGAGCGCGCCATGGCGCTGTTGCGTCGCGGGGAGCTCAGCGTCACCGAGGTCTGTTTCGCGGTGGGGTGTTCGTCGCTGGGCACCTTCAGCACCCGGTTCACCGAGCTGGTCGGCGTCCCACCGAGCACCTACCGGCAGCGGATGGCAACGCCGACGCCGGAGATGCCGTCGTGCGTGACGAAGCAGGTGACCAGACCGATCAGGAATCGAGAAGCGCGGGCCACCGAGGCGCAACTAGCCTGAACCTCATGGACATCACCATTCACGCCAGCTTCCTGCCACAGGACGACCCGGACGCCGCACTGTCCTTCTACCGCGACACACTCGGCTTCGAGGTCCGGGGCGATGTCGGCTACAACGGGTTGCGGTGGATCACGGTCGGCCCCGTCGACCAGCCCGGCACGTCCATCGTGCTGCACCCGCCGGCAGTCGACCCGGGCATCACCGACGAGGAACGTCGCACCATCGTCGAGATGATGGCCAAGGGCACCTACGCCACGATGCTCCTCGCCACCGCCGACCTCGACGCCACGTTCGAGCGGGTCGCGGCAAGCGGCGCCGACATCGTGCAGGAGCCGACCGAACAGCCGTACGGCGTGCGCGACTGCGCCGTCCGCGACCCCGCCGGCAACCTCCTGCGCATCCAGCAGGGCTGAACCGCACCGCACCCTTGCTGCACGCCAACTCGGCAGCACACCCCGCGCATCGCCTCACGGACGGAGACACGACCGAGCATGGCCACACCGAAGGACAGCCAGGTGCAAGCGGTCCACGCCGCCGACAGCCACGACACGATCAGCGTGCTGGGCGCGCGGGAGAACAACCTGAAGGACGTCAACGTCGAGCTCCCCAAGCGCCGGTTGACGGTCTTCACGGGCGTGTCGGGTTCGGGCAAGAGCTCGCTGGTGTTCGCGACCATTGCCGCGGAGTCGCAGCGGATGATCAACGAGACCTACAGCGCCTTCGTGCAGGGTTTCATGCCGAGCCTGGCCCGCCCCGAGGTCGACCTGCTCGAGGGACTCACGACGGCCATCATCGTGGACCAGGAGCGGATGGGTGCGAACCCCCGCTCCACGGTCGGCACGGCCACCGATGCCAACGCCATGCTCAGGATCCTGTTCAGCCGCCTCGGACACCCGCACGTCGGGCCGCCGACTGCCTTCTCGTTCAACGTCCCGACGCGCAAGGCGAGTGGGGTCATGAGCACGGAGAAGGCCTCGGGTCGCGTCGAGAAGAACGTGGTCCGCGACGTCGTCTACCTGGGAGGGATGTGCCCACGTTGTGAAGGCATGGGCGCGGTCTCCGACTTCGACCTCACGGCGTTGTACGACGAGAGCAAGTCACTGAGCGGGGGCGCGCTGACGGTTCCGGGCTTCAGCATGGACGGCTGGTACGGCCGGATCTTCGCCGGAGCCGGCTTCGACATGGACAAGCCGATCGCGAAGTTCACGAAGAAGGAGATGCACGACCTGCTCTACAAGGAGCCGACCAAGATCAAGGTCGAAGGCATCAACCTCACCTACGAGGGCCTCATCCCCAAGATCCAGAAGTCGATGCTCTCCAAGGACGTCGACGCGATGCAGCCGCACATCCGTGCCTTCGTCGAGCGCGCGATCACGTTCCAGACCTGCCCCGAGTGCGACGGCACCCGGCTGACCCCTGAGGCAAGGTCCTCCAAGGTCGCGGGCAAGAACATCGCCGAGCTGTGCGAGATGCAGATCAGCGACCTGGCCGAGTGGGTCCGCGCGCTCGAGGAGCCGTCGGTCGCGCCGCTGCTCACCGGGCTGCAACACCTCCTCGACTCGTTCGCCGAGATCGGGTTGGGGTATCTGTCGCTGGACCGGCCGGCAGGCACCCTGTCCGGGGGAGAGGCCCAGCGCACCAAGATGATCCGGCATCTCGGGTCGTCCCTCACCGACGTCACGTACGTCTTCGACGAGCCGACGATCGGGCTGCACCCCCACGACATCGAGCGGATGAACCAGCTACTGCTCCAGCTCCGCGACAAGGGCAACACGGTGCTCGTGGTGGAGCACAAGCCCGAGACCATCGCCATCGCCGACCACGTCGTCGACCTCGGTCCCGGCGCCGGCACCGAGGGCGGCAGCGTCTGCTTCGAGGGGAGCGTGGAAGGACTGCGGCGCAGTGACACCATCACCGGCCGCCACCTCGACGACCGCGCTGCCCTGAAGGAGTCGGTCCGTCCCTCGGCCGGCGCGCTCGAGGTCCGTGGTGCGTCGACGCACAACCTCCAGGACGTGGACGTCGACGTACCGCTCGGCGTCCTCTGCGTCGTCACGGGCGTCGCAGGGTCGGGCAAGAGCTCACTGATCCACGGCTCGGTCGCCGGTCGCGACGGCGTCGTGGTCGTCGACCAGGGTGCCATCAAGGGCTCACGCCGCAGCAACCCGGCCACCTACACCGGACTGCTTGAGCCGATCCGCAAGGCGTTCGCCAAGGCCAACGCCGTCAAGCCGGCCCTGTTCAGCTCGAACTCCGAGGGCGCCTGCCCCTCCTGCAACGGCGCGGGCGTGATCTTCACCGAGCTGGGTGTCATGGCGACCGTCGAGTCCACCTGCGAGGAGTGCGAGGGGAAACGCTTCCAGGCGTCCGTGCTGGAGTACACGCTGGGAGGTCGCAACATCGCCGAGGTCCTGGCGATGTCGGTCACCGAGGCGGAGGCGTTCTTCGGCGACGGCGAGGCGAAGACCCCTGCCGCCCACAAGGTCCTCGACCGGCTCGTGGACGTCGGGCTCGGGTACCTCACCCTCGGCCAGCCCCTGACCACCCTGTCCGGCGGCGAGCGGCAGCGAGTCAAGCTGGCCACGCAGATGGCCGAGAAGGGCGACGTCTACGTCCTTGACGAGCCGACCACCGGCCTGCACCTGGCCGACGTGACAAACCTGCTCGGGCTGCTCGACCGGCTGGTCGACTCGGGCAAGTCGGTCATCGTCATCGAGCACCACCAGGCCGTCATGGCGCACGCAGACTGGGTCATCGACCTCGGCCCGGGTGCCGGCCACGACGGTGGCCGGGTCGTGTTCGAGGGCACTCCGGTCGAGCTCGTCGCCGACCGTTCCACCCTCACGGGAGAGCACCTGGCCGCCTATGTCAGGAGCTCGTGAGGATGACGAGCTGCCCCGTCGCTCGGGTCATCGCGACGTAGCGGTCGACCGCTCCCTCGATGCCCGTACCGAACTCCTCGGGGTCGACGAGGACCACCAGGTCGAACTCGAGCCCCTTGGACAGCTCGGGGGTCAAGGACTGGACGCGGGAGGTCGCCCGGAACGCCGGGCGACCGATGACGCAGGCGACCCCTTCGGCATGCTCGCCCAGCCAGGCGTCGAGAGTGGCGTCCAGGTCTGACGTCGCGCCGTGGACCACAGGGACACCGGTGCTGCGGATCGAGGTGGGCACGTTCGCGTCCGGGATCGCTGCCCGGATGACCGGCTCGGCCCCGGGCCATCACCTCCACCGGCGTCCGGTAGTTGACGCTCAGGGAGGCGAGGTCGACCCGGTCGAGCCCGATCCGCTCGAGTCGCTCCTGCCATGTCTCGGTGAACCCGTGCCGGGCCTGGGCGCGGTCCCCGACGATCGTGAAACTCCTCGACGGGCACCTCGCCAGCAGCATCTGCCACTCCGCGTCAGTGAGCTCCTGGGCTTCGTCGACGACGACGTGCGCGAACGGGCCGGCGAGCTGGTCGGAGCCGGCGTGGGGGAGTGCCTCCTCGTCCAGCATCGCTGCCTGGAGGTCCTCGCCACGCAGCATCGACATCACGTGCATCTCCGAGTCGTCCGTGGCGATCAGGTCGTCGACGACCCTGGCCATGCGTTCGCGCTCGGCGGTCACCACGGCGTCGTGCCGGCGTTTGCGGAGGGAGGCTTCCGAGTCGCCGAGCCGCTGACGGGCGGCGTCCAGCAGAGGCAGGTCGGAGACCGTCCAGGCCTGGGCATCGGCACGCTGGAGAGCCCGGATGTCCTCCGTGCTCAGCCAGGGAGCGCACATCCGCAGGTAGGCGGGCACCGTCCAGAGGTCACCGACGAGGTCGGCTGCCTCGATCAGGGGCCACGCGTTGTTGAGGACCGTCAACAGCTGCCGGTTCTGCTGCAGCCACCTGCGGAGCAGCTCGGGGGAGATCTCGCCGTCGTCAGGATCACCTTCGGGGTCGTCGGCCAGTCGGTCCACCAGGATGGTCAGCAGCTCGTCCCAGATCTGGTCGCGCGCCTCGTTGTGCGGAGTACCGGGGTCGGGCGCGTCGAACGCGGTTGCCCAGTCGTCGGCACCCACCCAGACGTCGGACCACGGGGTGGTGACCGTCATCCCCGTCGTGGGTGGCTCCTCGTAGAACCGGACGGCGGTCTCGATGGCCGCCACGATTTCAGCCGACGACTTGAGGACGGCCACGATCGGGTCGCTCTCCGTCGGGGCAGTTGCGCCTCCGGGGACGAGGTCGCGGACGGTGCACGTCTGGACTCCTTCCTCGCCGAGACTCGGGAGCACGTCGGAGACATAGGCCAGGTAGGGCTGGTGCGGGCCCACGAACAGCACCCCTCCGCGGCGGTGCCCGAGTCGTGGGTCCGAATAGAGCAGGTATGCCGTGCGGTGCAGGGCGACCACGGTCTTCCCCGTCCCGGGACCACCGTCCACGACGAGTGGCCGGCGGGACCCTGCGCGGATGATGGCGTCCTGGTCGGACTGGATCGTGCCGAGCACGTCCCGCATCCGGGCTGACCTGTTGGTCCCCAGGCTGGCGATGAACGCGGACTGGTCGTCGAGGGAGGCGGCGTGCCCGGCATACCCGTCCGAGGTGAACACCTCGTCCCAGTAGTCGCTGACCCGACCACGGCTCCAGCGATACCTGCGCCGGCTGTCCAGGCCCATCGGGTCGGCGTGGGTAGCTCCGAAGAACGGCTCGGCCGCGGGGGAGCGCCAGTCGAGCAGCAGCCGACGGCCGTCGGTGTCCGTGAGGCCGAGCCGTCCGACGTAGACGGGCACGGGGTCGTCCCTGAGGACGATGTGCCCGAGGCACAGGTCCAGCCCGAACCGGCGCAGGGCGCGGAGCCGGGCACTCAGCCTGCGGACCTCCACGTCACGTTCCAGGGCCTCCTGACCCAACCGGCCCGGCGCCCTGCGAGCGACCTCCAGCCGGTGTGAGAGGTCTTCGATCGCCTGTTCGAGGCTCTCGGCGATGGCAGCGAAGTGCTGCTCGTCGCCGGCGATCAGGCTCGGGTCAGCCTTGGCGGTCAGATGGACGGGCAGGTCGAAGGCGCTGGTTGTAGTCATCGGCCGACGATTCTGCGGCACGACCCGGGCCTTGCTGCAAGCCCCGGGGTGCGCTATACGTTGGGAGTGGAAGGGAGCGGTTGCTCTCTTCCACTGTGTTGTCCAGCGGTGCGTTCCACGGGCTCCATCGAGCACCTTGATCGGCTGGTCCAGTGTGAAGGATAAACGCCGATAATCGACATTATGTCAATCTAGGGATTCTGGAAGCCACCCCTACGGTGGTGCCATGGGCACTGACACACCGACCGCCGGCGACACCACCTACTCCCTCAACGACGGCACGTCGTTGCCGGCCATCGGCTTCGGCACCTATCCGCTCAAGGGCGCCGATGGCATCGACGCGATGGTCAGCGCCCTCGAAGCCGGTTACCGACTGCTCGACACGGCGGTCAACTACGGCAACGAGGAAGAAGTCGGCGAGGCCCTGCGTCGATCGGGAGTCCCCCGTGAGGACGTCGCCATCGCCACCAAGATCCCCGGCCGCTTCCACGCGAAGTCCCTGGCGCTGGAGTCGCTTCGGGACTCTGCGGACCGACTGGGTGTCGACCGGCTCGACGTGGCCCTCATCCACTGGCCGAACCCCAGCCAGGACCTGTATCCGCAGGCCTGGGAGGCGCTGGTCGACGCCCGACGCGAGGGCCTGGTCCGCACCGTCGGCGTCAGCAACTTCACGGCGCAGCACCTGCGCCGGATCATCGACGAGACCGGCGTGACGCCGGCGGTGAACCAGATCGAGCTGCACCCGTACTTCCCCCAGCAACAGATGCGCACCCTCCACGAGGAGCTGGGGATCCGCACCCAGGCGTGGAGCCCGATGGGCAAGCGGCAGGCGCCCTTCGACGCGCCGCCGGTGGCCGATGCGGCAGCTGCGCACGGGGTCGCCCCGGGTCAGGTGATCCTGCGCTGGCACGTCCAGCTGGGGTCGCTACCCCTGCCCAAGTCCGCCACGCCTGAACGACAGCGACAGAACCTCGACGTCTTCGGCTTCGAGCTCACGCAGGCCGAGATGGCTGCGATCACCGCCCTCGGCCGCGAGGACGGACGCCTGTTCGGCGGCGACCCGGACACCCACGAGGAGATGTAGGGGGCGAGCACCCCTCTCGCACTCCCCCGTTCGAACATCTGTCTACTCGAACGGCGTCGGGTCTCCCGCGCCCACGCGGGTCACCTCGGGGGTCCCGTCGGAGTAGTCGATCACCGTCGTCGGGTCGGTGCCACACTCCCCCGCGTCGATCACCGCGTCGACCTGGAGGTCGAGCTCCTCCTTGACCAGCCAGCCCTCGGTCATCGGCGCCGTCTCCTCGGGCAGGATCAGCGTGCTCGACAGCATCGGCTCCCCCAGCTCGGCCAGGAGCGCCTGAACGACGCGGTTGTCCGGGATCCTCACGCCGACCGTCTTCTTCTTGGGGTGCAGCAGCCTCCGTGGCACTTCCTTCGTGGCCGGGAGGATGAACGTGTAAGGCCCGGGGGTCGCGGCCTTGATGGCGCGGAACACCCGGTTGTCGATGTGCACCAGCTGCCCGAGCTGGGCGAAGTCGGCGCACACCAAGGTGAAGTGGTGCTTGTCGTCGAGGTGCCGGATCCGCACGATCCGCTCCTTGCCCTCCTGGTTGCCCAGGGCGCACCCGAGTGCGTAGCCCGAGTCCGTCGGGTAGGCCACCAGCCCTCCGTCCCGGATCAGCGCCACCGCCTGCCCGATCGCCCGTGGCTGCGGGTCAACGGGGTGGACGTCGAGATAGCGGGCCATGGGGTGACTGTATGCCGCGTGGTAGCGCCTGCGCGCACGCGGCGCAGCCACGCGGCATACCTCCCCTTTCCGCCAGCCGACTATGTTGTTCGGCGTGCGAGCACTCGTGAAGACCCATGCCGGCCCCGGACTCGAGCTCAAGGACGTGCCGGAACCACAGCCCGGACCCACGGACGTGAAGATCCGCGTCCAGCGGGCGGGTCTGTGCGGCACCGACCTGCACCTCGAGCAGTGGGACGACTGGGCGGCATCCACCGTCACAGCGCCGATGACCATCGGACACGAGTTCTACGGCGAGGTCGTCGAGGTCGGTGAGGACGTCGACTCGGTGAGGGTCGGGCAGCGTGCTTCCGGCGAGGGACACATCGTCTGCGGGACCTGTCGCAACTGTCGG
Organism: Pedococcus sp. P3_C7; assembly: GCF_056402615.1. Taxonomy (NCBI): domain Bacteria; kingdom Bacillati; phylum Actinomycetota; class Actinomycetes; order Micrococcales; family Intrasporangiaceae; genus Pedococcus; species Pedococcus sp. P3_C7. Next base: position 645,417 of record NZ_JBFUHC010000001.1, read on the forward strand.
GCTGGGCGGCGCCACATGTGCATCCACACCAAGGGAATCGGCGTGAACCGCGACGGGGCCTTCGCCGACTTCGTGGTGATCCCGGCCCCGAACGTGTGGGTCCAGCCCGATGACCTCGACCCCGACCTGGGTGCGGTGTTCGACCCCCTGGGCAACGCCACCCACACGGCGCTGTCGTTCCCCATGGCCGGGGAGGACGTCGTCATCACGGGCGCAGGACCGATCGGCGTGATGGCTGCCGCGCTGGCGCGCCACGTGGGAGCCCGACACGTCGTCGTCACCGACCTGAGCGACTACCGGCTGGACCTGGCCAAGAACGCCGGAGCCGACCTCGTCGTCAACGTCCGCACCTCCGACCTGGGCGAGGCCATGAGGTCGCTGGGCATGAAGGAGGGCTTCGACATCGGTCTCGAGATGTCCGGAGTGCCGAGTGCCGTCGAGGACATGCTGGCGCACATGAACCACGGCGGCCGCGTGGCGATGCTCGGCCTGCCCAAGGATCCCTTCCCCATCGACTGGGGCCGGGTCATCACCCACATGATCACCATCAAGGGGATCTACGGGCGCGAGATGTACGACACCTGGTACGCCATGAGCTCGATGCTCGGCAACTCACCGGTGCTGCGCGACCGGATCGCCTCGGTGATCACCCACCGCCTCCCTGCCGAACAGTGGCAGGACGCCTTCGCCGCGGCCCGTTCGGGTCAGTGCGGCAAGGTCATCATGGATTGGAGCTGACCGGATGTACGGCACCGTGAAGGACGAGCTGGCCACGACGTTGCGGGAGATCGCTGACGCCGGGCTGTACAAGCACGAGCGCGAGCTGAGCTCGCCGCAGTCCGCCCACATCACGACAGCCCGAGCAGACGGGCTGCGGTCGGCAGCGCTCAACTTCTGCGCGAACAACTACCTGGGCCTGGCCGACCACCCCGATGTTGAGGCTGCAGCCGCAAAAGCGTTGCAGGACTGGGGATTCGGCATGGCCAGCGTGCGGTTCATCTGCGGCACGCAGGAGCTGCACAAGCACCTGGAGCGGGCGATCTCGGACTTCCTCCAGATGGAGGACACCATCCTCTACTCGTCCTGCTTCGACGCCAACGGCGGAGTGTTCGAGGTGCTCTTCGGGGCGCAGGACGCGATCGTCTCCGACGAGCTGAACCACGCCTCGATCATCGACGGCATCCGCCTGTCCAAGGCCAAGCGGTTCCGCTACAAGAACGCCGACATGACCGACCTGCGCACGCAGCTCGAGGCCGCCGCCGAAGGGGGCGCGCGGCGCACGGTCATCGTCACCGACGGCGTCTTCTCCATGGACGGGTTCCTCGCCCCGCTCGACCAGATCTGCGACCTGGCCGACGAGTTCGGTGCCATGGTCCTGGTCGACGACAGCCATGCGGTCGGGTTCGTCGGCGACGGCGGTCGGGGCACCCCGGAGCGGTTCGGCGTGATGGACCGCGTCGACATCGTCACCGGGACGCTGGGCAAGGCCCTCGGAGGCGCCTCCGGCGGCTACGTCAGTGCCCACCAGGAGATCGTCGACCTGCTGCGCCAGCGTTCGCGGCCCTACCTCTTCTCCAACGCGGTGGCCCCGAGCGTTGCCGCGGGCTCGCTCAAGGCGCTGGAGATCGCGGCGGGTTCCCAGGAGGCGCGCGCCCGGTTGCGCTCCAACACCGAGCTGTTCCGCGCCCTGATGACCAAGGCAGGGTTCACCCTCCTGCCCGGCGAGCACCCGATCACCCCCGTCATGTTCCCCGGTGAGGACGGCGCCCGGCTGGCCGCGCAGGTTGCCGACGCCATGCTCGAGCAGGGCGTCTACGTGATCGCCTTCTCCTACCCCGTGGTCCCGCAGGGCAAGGCGCGCATCCGCGTGCAGCTGTCCGCCGGGCACTCGGAGGACGACGTGCGTACGTGCGTGTCGGCCTTCACGGCGGCGCGCGACGGCCTCGCCTGAGCGTCGGCCATGGCCCGCCTGCGTTACACGGCCATCGCCTCGCTCGACGGATACGTCGTCGACGTCTCGGGCAGCTTCGACTGGGCCGCCCCGAGCGAGGAGGTGCACTCCTTCGTCAACGAGCGTGAGCGGCCGGTCGGGACCTACCTCTACGGCCGTCGGATGTGGGACGTGATGAGGTACTGGGCAACCGCGGACCACGACGCCGACGACGCCTCGCCGGCCTCCGCCGACTACCGGCGGATCTGGCAGGCCGCAGACAAGGTCGTCCACTCACGGTCCCTCGCCGGGGTCGACACCCCGCGCACCGAGCTGGTCGCCGAGTTCGATGCAGAGGCGGTCCGGCACCGCAAGGCGACGGCTGCCGCGGACCTCAGCATCGGGGGGCCCACCCTGGCGGCCGAAGCCCTCAGGGCCGGTCTCGTCGACGAAGTCGCGCTGTACCTACATCCGGTCTCGGTCGGTGGTGGCACCCCGGCCCTGCCTCGACAGCACCGCGCGGAGCTGGTCCTGGCCGAGCAGCACACCTTCCGGGACGGCGTGGTCTTCCTGCGCTACGACGTCCCAGGACGTCCTTAGCCCTCTGCGACTCCGCTGTCGATCGGCGTGCCGATCACGACGGTGCGACTCACCGTGCACAACCGGTCGTGCGACATGGCAATCGCCTTGGGCAGCATGTCGCGCGCGCTGTCACCCGCCTCCCCCTCGGGAAAGGTCACCGAGAAGCGGACCTTGATGTCGCCCAGGTGGTTGCCGTTGTCGTCCCGGAGCTTGTCGCCCTCGGCCGTGACGGTGAAGCCCTCGGGCTCGGCCCGCTTGACGGTGATGAAGTCGACGTCCACGGCGCTGCACCCGGCAATGGCGGTGAGCAGCAGCTCGACGGGCGTGAAGTCGGCGTTGTCCCCTCCCCCGATGCGCATCGTGCCGCCGCGCACGTTGGTCACCTCGAAGACACCCTTGGAGACCCGTTCCATGCTCACCGAGCGATGTCCCAGTCCGGTGCCACCAGTCTCTTCGGCCATTCAGGTTCCCCATTTCTGCGCCAGGGCGCGGACGACGGTCAGGTTCCGGGCCGTGCCCGGGATCCCGAGGATCTTCTCGATGCGGGCGCCGGTCAGCTTCAACTCGTTGAACGGCACGGACAACTCCAGGAGGACATCCTTGCCGATGACGGTGGCGCGCTCTCCCTCGACCTCCCACGCCTGCAGCTCCGTGGTCGCGGCAGCGGTGGGCGCCGTAACGCAGAAGCTGACATACCGGCTGGCCTCGTGCGGCAGCTGATCGGGTATGCCGTCGACCGCCTGCACGAGCACCGGCAGCTCCGCGGCCTTCCTGGCGATCGCGACGATGTCGAAGCCCGCGGACTCACCGAGGAGCCGACCGACCTCGGCCTCGACCTTCGGGACGCTTCGCATCGGGGTCGTGACGAAGACGTTGCCGGTCTGGATGTAGGTCTCGACGTCGCCGAAACCGTTGTCGGACAGTACTTTCCGGGCGTCCGCCATTTTCAGCTGTCGCTTGCCGACGTTCACCGCCCGCAGGAACACGACGTAGCCGGGCATCAGAGCTCGACCTCTCCGGAGCCCACCGGACGCACCAGCCCGCCCACCCGGACCGTGCCGTTGTCATCCACGGTCAACTCGAGGAGCGACGGCCGCCCGACCTGGGCGCCCTGGCTCACCGACCACCGACCCGATCGACCCTGACCCACGAACCACGCGCCGAGGTTGGAGCAGGCCGAGCCCGTGGCGGGATCCTCCGAGACGGCGTCGCCGTCGCTGATCAGGGCTCGCGCCTCGATCTGCCCCTCCCCCGCCGCCGACCACACGTAGACGAGGGTCTCGCCACCCTTGGCGCCCATCCCGGCATACCGGGCTAGCAGCTCGGGCCGGACTCGTGCCCGGCGCACGGCGTCGACCGAGGTGGCCTGGGCGATGACCTGGGACGTCCCGACACTCACCTGCTGCACCGGTCCGACGAGGTCAGCCGCCCCGAGTCCGATGGCCTGCGCAAGGTCCTCGATGGCGAGCTCGGCCTCGACCCGGCCGGTGTTCGCGGTCAGTGTCCAGCGGTCACCGTCGGCCTCCACCGGGATGACCCCTGCCGGCATGGACAGACCGAGCTGGTCGCCGCGTCCGTGGAGGTCTCGGGCGACGTGGGCGGTGCCGAGGGTCGGATGCCCGGCGAAGGGCATCTCGAAGGACGTCGTGAAGATGCGCACCCCAGCGTCCGCCCCATCGCGCGGTGGGACGAGGAACGTCGTCTCGGACAGGTTGAACTGTCGGGCCAGGCCCTGCAGCTGGTCCTCCGACAGGCCCAAGCCGTCCTCGAAGACGCACAGCGGGTTGCCCGAGAACGGGTCGGAGGCAAGGGCGAAGACGTTGAGCAACCGGTACCTCAGGCGCATGCGCCCACTCTGTCATGCTTGCTCCGTGACCTCTGCGCCAGCGCCACCGGCCGGCCGCCTCGTCCTGCTGCGGCACGGCGAGACCGAGTGGTCGAAGTCCGGGCGGCACACCGGACGGACCGACATCCCGCTCACGTCGCACGGCGAGGAGCTGGCCCGGCAGTCGGGGAGGCTCGTCGCCGACTACGACTTCGTGCTGGCCCTCAGCTCCTCGTTGCAGCGAGCGCGGCGCACCGCCGAGCTCGCCGGTCTGACGCCCGAGGTGGACGACGACCTGCTCGAGTGGGACTACGGCGGCTACGAAGGGCTGACGACGGCCCAGATCCGCGAGCAGCTCGGCTACGACTGGACCGTGTTCCGCGACGGCGTGCCGACTGGGGACACCCCTGGCGAGACCGTGGAGGAGGTCGCCGCCCGCGCCTCACGCGTCGTCAAGCGCGCCATGGCCGCGATGGCGGAGGGCGACGTGGCCCTGGTCGGGCACGGCCACTGCCTGCGGGTGCTGGCCAGCGTCTTCCTGCGCCAGGAGCCGCGGCTCGGCGCTCAGCTCCTGCTCGACGCCGGTTCGGTCAGCGTGCTGCAGTTCGACCGCGAGCAGCCCGCCATCCGGGTCTGGAACCACGGCCCGGCCGTCGCCGGCCACTGACGACACGGACGGCACCCACCGCACAGACGGCAGCGACGGCCTTGACGACGGTTGACGACCGGCGCCGGGTCAGTCGCGCGTGGTGCGAGTCCGCGGTGGCCGCACGACGGTGAGGTCAGCACGTCGCGGAGTCGGCAACGACGTCGGCGCCCCGGGAACCTGTTGCGCCGGAAGGGGGTCGGGGTCGACCGGCCAGTCCGCCGCCCCGGCGGCGTCGAAGAGGGCAAGGGCACTGGAGTCGCCCGGGGTGAAGCGCGGCCCGTACTTCACTCCCCCACTACCCGCCTCGTCCAAGGCGCGCGCCCAAGCCTGTGGCACGGCATACGGAACCATCGACTCCAGCTCGCGGGTGACGCCGAACGGCGCTGCTCGACCATCCTGCACATCGGCAACCTCGCGGGCCGCCGTGAGCCGCAACCGCGACACGACGGACGCCTCCAGCAGGCCCTCGGGCACCGCCTGTGAGCCACCCAGGACAGGGCCCAGGCGTTCGCGGAGGGCGCTGAGAGGGTCGAGGGCGACGTAGCACGTGCCGCGCGGTGGGGACAGGTCGAACCGCCCGCTGCCGTCGTTGCCGAACCACCACGGCCCCAGGTCCACGCCGTGGGCACGGAACAGGTCGGTGTCGGTGTCCACGCGGTGGGCCGGGAAGCCGGCCAAGGCCGCCGGGGGCGGTCCTTGCGCGGGGCGCTCGCGTGATGTCACGCGGCCCACTGGGACGCGTCGGCGACCGCGGCCGAAGCCACTCTGGACACGGCCGTCGGTGAGGACCGGTGCACGACGAGGTAGTCGACCGCGCTGTGCCCGTCGAAAACTGCTGACGGTGTCGTGAGCCACGCGCCGATCGACCAGCCGTCCGCTCCCCTGCGGCTGAAGGCACCCACCGCGTCCTGGATCCCGGGGCGGACGGCTCCGTTGCGCCCGAACTGCAGCGAGGGATAGAGGAGGTGACCGTCGACGGTGCGGCAGGCGAGCACCGTCCCCCGCCGGATCCTGTCGAACAGGGCCTGGCGCGAGATGCCCAGCCAAGCCACCAGCCCGGCGGTGTCGTAGAACGGGCCCAGGGGCTGGTCGAGCGGGTGCACGGTGGGCAGGGCCGCGAGCATCCGGKCGGCCAGGTCCTGGACGTCCCCGAGGTCGAGGCGGCGTCCCTGGGCCGCGAGCTCGGCGGCCCGCAGCTCGATCCTCGTGCGCACCGCCTCAGTGAGCGCGTCCACCTCTGTCGTGGTGCGGGTGCGTGGTGCCATCCGGTGCCTCCCGGTGCGTCAAGGGCGTCAAGGTCTCAGACACCACCATAGCGTCCCGGCACGACAGCCCGAGGCCCTGGCCCCCGAGGCGCAGGTATGCCGCGTGGCTGGCCCCGCGGCATACCTCACCGATGGGCTCCGGACCCTGCCGTGGGCAGGCCGATGGTCGGGCCGATGGTCAGGGCAACGGCCAGGTGTGCACCGGCTCGTTGCTGTGCATGTGCTTGGCGTAGAGGCGCAGCATCTCGGCCAGGGCCGTCTGGCGGTCCATTCCCGCTCGCTCGAAGCGCTCGACGGCATCGGTCTGCCAGGTGGCGCCGTTGGTGCTCGTCTTGCAGCGGCCCTCGATGACCGAGAGGTAGCGGTCGCGCACCGCCTCGGAGACGCCCCAGTCCGCGAGCCCCTCGTGCGCCATCGGCAACAGGTGGCGCAGCACCAGCTCCTCGGCGCGCACCTCTCCGAAACCCGGCCAGTAGAGCCGTGACTCGATGCCGTCGCGAGCCGCGTTGTGGAAGTTCTGCTCCGCGGCGGCGAAGCTCATCTTGCTCCAGATCGGCCGGTCGTCGGAGGCGAGCTTGCGGATGACGCCGTAGTAGAAGGCGGCGTTGGCCAGGACGTCGACCAGCGTGGGGCCGGCCGGCAGGACGCGGTTCTCGACACGGAGGTGCGGGGTGCCGTTGACGACGTCGTAGATCGGCCGGTTCCAGCGGTAGACGGTGCCGTTGTGCAGCCGCAGCTCGGCCAGGTTGGGCGCCTCGCCGGCCGCGAGCTTGGCCACCGGGTCCTCGTCGCTGACCTCCGCCAGGAGTGCCGGGAAGTAGCGGACGTTCTCCTCGAAGAGGTCGAAGATCGAGGTGATCCACCGCTCGCCGAAGAAGACCCGGGGACGGACTGCCTGGTTCTTCAGCTCGATGCTGCGCGTGTCGGTGGCCTGGCTGAACAGCTCGATGCGAGTCTCGGCGTGCAGCCGCTTGCCGAAGAAGTAGGGCGAGTTGGCGGCCAGCGCGATCTGGGGCGCGACGAGGGCCTGGGCGGCGTTCCAGTGTCCGGCGAAGTCCTGCGGCGCGACCTGCAGGTGCAGCTGCACGCTCGTGCAGGCCGACTCTGGGGCGATCGAGTCGCAGTAGGTGGCTATCCGCTCCCCCGTCGGGCCCTCGATGTCGAGGTAGATGTCCTCGCCGCGGGCGTAGAAGATCGAGTCGTTGAGCGCGGTGTAGCGGTTGTTGGCGCTGATCCAGTCACCCTCGAAGTGCTCGGGCATGATCGTTGGCAGGATCCCGACGGCGACGATGTGGGCACCACGCTTCTCCGCCGCGGCGCTGGCCGCGTTGAGCGAGGCCCGCATCTCGTCCTCGAGCTCGATGGCCGAGTCGCCCGGCAGCGGACGTGGCGGGACGTTGAGCTCGATGTTGTACTGCGCGAGCTCGGTCTGGTATCCGGGGTCGGCGATCGCCTCGAGCACCTCGGCGTTGGCGAACTTCGGCTGGTATGCGTCGTCGACGAGGTTGAGCTCTATCTCCATCCCGGTCATCGGCCGGTCGAACTCGAACTGGCTGGTCGCCAGCATCCGTTCGAAGACGTCGAGGTTCTGGCGCACCTTCTCGCGATAACGCTGGCGCTGCTCGCGCGTGTAGCTCTGCGCGTTGACCTCTTCGCCCACGGCACCTCCTGGGTGTGGCAGCTGGGATGTCCTCCCCGAGCGGGGAGGACCCAACGCCCTGATGACCTGACGCTGTCAGACCTAACTCGGTGATGAGCTAACTCTGTGATGACCTAACTCTGTGATGACCTAACCACGTGCAGGGCGCGCCTGCCAACGGCTGTCGGTGCGCACTCCTAGCCTGCAGGTGTGCGGTTCCTCCACACCTCCGACTGGCACCTGGGGCGTTCGTTCCACCAGGTGGGGCTGCTCGGCGCCCAGGCCAGCTTCGTCGACCACCTGGTGGAGACGGTCCGCGCCGAGGGGATCGACGCAGTGCTGGTGTCCGGCGACGTCTACGACCGCGCCCTGCCCTCGCCCGACACCGTGGACCTGCTCTCGCAGGCGGTCACCCGGTTGATCGACGCCGGGTCCGCGGTGGTCCTGTCCAGCGGCAATCACGACTCGGCCATCCGGTTGGGGTTCGCCAGCGACCTGCTGGCGCGCTCCGGGCTGCACATCCGCACCGCGGCGCAGTCGATCGGCGTGCCCGTCGTCGTCGGCGACGTCGCTGTCTACCCCGTGCCCTACCTCGAGCCCGCCGTGGCGGCAGAGCCGTTGGGCGCCGGTGAGCGATCGCACGCAGGCGTGCTGCGGGCTGCGATGGCCAGGGTGGAGGCCGACCGGGCCCTGCGGGGCGGGCGCTCGATAGTCATGGCGCACGCGTTCGTGACCGGCGGGGCGACCAGTGACTCCGAACGTGACATCTCCGTGGGTGGTGTGTCCGCGGTGCACCCGAGGATCTTCGCTGGCACCGACTACGTCGCCCTCGGCCACCTGCACGGGCGACAGCAGATCGGCGACAGGGTGCGCTACAGCGGGTCCCCCGTGGCGCTGTCCTTCAGCGAGGCCACCCAGACCAAGGGTTACTGGTTGGTCGACGTCGGCGAGTCGGGAGTCCAGGTCGAGGCGGTGGACGCGCCCGTCGAACGTTCGCTGGCCGTCCTGCGCGGTGACATCGACAGCCTGCTCACCGATCCAGCGCACACGACCGCCGAGCGCGCCTGGTGCCAGGTCACCCTGACCGACCCGGTTCGTCCGTTGGGCGCGATGGAGCAGCTCCGGCGACGGTTTCCCCACACGCTCGTCCTGCAGTTCGATCCGCAGGGCGCTCCCGTGTCGGTGCGCAGCTATGCCCAGCGGACCATGGCCGAGTCCGACCTCGACGTCTGCTGCTCCTTCCTGACCCACGTCCGCGGCGGCCACGGCCCCACCCAGGACGAGCAGGCCGTGCTCGCGTCGGCTGTCGAGGCGGTCCGCGTCGGTCGTGCCGGTCACGAGGACGAGGGGCAGCTGCCGCTGCGCTTGCCATCAGCGCGAGAGGGGGCGGCGTGAGGCTGCATCGCCTCGAGGTCACGGCCTTCGGGCCGTTCGCCGGCACGGTGGAGGTGGATCTCGACGCCGTCTCCGCCGGGGGCTTGTTCCTCATCCGGGGCGCCACCGGCGCTGGGAAGACCAGCCTGCTGGACGCGGTCGCGTTCGCGCTCTATGCCGACGTCCCCGGGGCGCGCTCCAAGAAGCAGCTGCACAGCGACCACGCCGAACGCGGCACGGTTCCCTCGGTCACCCTGGAGTTCACCGCCACCGGGCGGCGCCTCAAGATCGAGCGCTCACCCGAGTTCCACCGGCCCAAGTCGCGTGGCCGTGGCGAGACCAAGGTCCAGGCCAAGGCCGTTCTCTGGGAGCACCGCGGCGGTCAGTGGGTGGCCCTCAGCACCCGGCACGACGAAATCGCCGACGTCGTCAAGGACGTGCTCGGCATGGGGCTCGAGCAGTTCAGCAAGGTCGTCCTGCTGCCGCAGGGCGACTTTGCCGCGTTCCTGCGTGCCACGCCTGAGGAGCGCCGCGAGCTGCTCCAGCGGCTGTTCGACGTGTCGGCCTTCGCCGGCATCGAGGAGTGGTTCGCCGCGCAGCGCAAGGAGTCCGCCACGCTCGTCGCCGAGCACCGCTCCGCGCTGAACTCGGATCTCGCCGTGCTGGCCGACGTGCTCGCCGATGCTCCGGCGGTCGATGGCGGCTCGCGCAACTGGTCCGACCTGCCGCTCACCGAGCTCCCGTCGGCGCTCGAGGCAGCCAGGAAGTCCCTCGATGCCGGGTCGACGGCGCGGCTGGCGGCCGTCGACGCCACCCGGCTCTCCGACGCGGCCGCGACGACTGCACACGCCACCGCCAGCGAGACGGCGGCGCGGCGGCGGCGCGGGTTGGCCGCGCGGTCCGCCTTGGCGGCACTCGAGGCCGAGCACGACGCCCACGACGCGAGAATCGCCCGCCTCGAGCTCGGCGAGCGAGCGGCTTCCGTCGAGGGTGATCTCAAGGCACTGGGGCGGGTCACGACGGCCCTGCAGTCGGCACGGGACCTCGCGACCTCCACGGAGCCGGGTGTTGCGCGCTGGGCACTGACAGGACGCGCGCAGACAGCCGTCGACCTCCTCGTCGACCGTCTCGACGCCGCTCGCGACGCCCTCGCCACCGCAGCGCGGGTACACACCTCGCTGAAGGCGCGCGAGGCAACCCGCGAGCGGCTCGCGAAGACGCTGTGGTCAGCCGAGCAGGGAGTCGAGCGGTCCACCACGGCGCTGTCAGCCCACCAGGAGCGGGCAGCTCAGGCGACCGAGGCGCTGGAGACGGCCCAGCAGAGCGCGGCCAAGGTCGAGGCAGCCACGGCGCGGGTGGCCCACGGGTCCACCCTCCTCAAAGCCCGTACGGCGCTAGATGCGACGATCCACCAGCAGGTCGAAGCCGAGTCTGCGATCGGCATCCAGCGAACCCTCACCCAGGACCTGCGCGACGTCTACCAGGACCGCCGCCAGGCCAGGCTAGACGCGATGGCGGGCGAGCTGGCCAGCCGGCTCGAGCAGGCCCAGCCGTGCCCGGTCTGTGGATCGCCCGACCACCCGTCTCCAGCGCCCTCGGGCGACCTCGTCAGCGCCGAGGACGTCGCGGCGGCAGAGGACGCCTGGCAGTCATCAGCAGCGCAGCTCGGCGCCGCGGAGCGCATGGCCGCCGGCCTCGCGGCCACCGCCGCCCAGCTGCGCGAGCAGCTCGGCGACGAGGATCGTGACCAGGATGCCCTGGCCGCTGCCCTCGTCGACGCCAGGCAGGTCCTCGCCGAGCTGACCAGCTCGGCCGCGACGCTTGACCACGCGAGGGCGACCGTGGAGTCGGTCAATGCGGCCGTCGAGACCTTGACGGCTCAGCTGGCCGGCCTGCGGGCAGAAGCGGCCGCGGCCGCCTCTCGCATCGACGCGCTCGACACCGAGCTGGCGACGGAGCACTTGGCGCTGGTGAGCGCCGTGGCGGCCCACAGCGACTCGTGCCCGTGCGCCGAGCCGGGTCCGGCAGACCAGGACCTCATCGCGACCCTGGCTGACCCGGACCGGTTGGAGGCGACCACCACGCACCACGAGGCTGCGGTCGTCGCCGCAACGGCCCACGCAGCCAGCCTTCGCGAACTGTCCCGAGCGACTCGCGACCACGAGGATGTCGTTGAAGTGACGGGCGATTCGTTCCGCGCCGCGGGATTCTCCGATGCCGCCCAGGCACGAGTCGGACTGCTCCCGGCCGCCGAGGTGGCGCGTTTGCGAGTGGCGGTGGCGGCGCACGTCGAGGCTGCCCTGGTGGCGCGCACCACACTCGACGAGCCGGGCGTCCTCAGCGCGCTGGAGGCGCCGGTTCCCGATGTGGCCTCGCTGGCAGCAGCACGCGACGCGGCACACACGGCCTACACCGCTGCGGTGGCGGCTGACACGTTGGTGCGGCGCACGCTGGCCGGTCTGGAACGCGTCCGCGGCAGCCTCACACGTCGCTGTGCCCAGATCACGGAGGCCGAGTCACGGCACCACGTGCTTCGGGAGCTCGCCGACACCGTGGCAGGTACCAGCCCCAACAATGCTCTCCGGATGCGGTTGTCGGCGTTCGTGCTGGCCGCCCGGCTGGAAAAGGTCGCCACCCTCGCCAACGAGCGGTTGTCCGGCATGGGAGAGGGCCGCTACCAGCTGCGGCACACGGACCACCTCGCGGCCCGTGGCGCACGCAGCGGCCTCGGGCTCGAGGTGCTCGACCTGTGGACCGGGCAGGCGCGGGACACCTCGTCGCTGTCGGGCGGTGAGTCGTTCATGGCGTCGTTGGCGCTGGCGCTGGGACTGGCCGACGCCGTCCGCGAGGAGTCCGGTGGGTTCGACCTGCAGACCCTCTTCGTCGACGAGGGTTTCGGCACCCTCGACGACGAGAGCCTCGAGCAGGTCATGTCGGTGCTCGACGACCTTCGCGAGGGCGGCCGTGCCGTGGGGGTCGTGAGCCATGTCGCCGAGCTGCGCACCCGCATTCCCAGCCAGATCGTGGTTCGCAAGACCGAGCGCGGCTCGTCGGTGCAGGTGACCACCACCGACGAGGCCGCGCCCGCGGCCTAGCGAGCCAGGCTCAGGTCGCTCGGCTCTCGAATGCCTCTCAGCTCTCGAACGCCTCGGGCGGAGGGCAGCTGCAGACCAGGTTGCGGTCCCCGTAGGCACCGTCGATCCGAGCCACCGGAGGCCAGTACTTGTCGGCTGCCTCCACGCCTACCGGGAACGCTGCGGCGGAGCGCTCATACGGGTACTCCCACTTGCCAGCCAGGGCCTTGGCGGTGTGCGGAGCGTTGCGCAGCATGCTGTCGACGACGGCCACCTCACCGGACTCGACCTCGGCGATCTCGTGACGGATCGCGATCATCGCGTCACAGAAGCGGTCGATCTCGTAGCGGTCCTCGCTCTCGGTCGGCTCGACCATCAGGGTCCCCGCCACCGGGAAGGACATCGTCGGTGCGTGGAAGCCGTAGTCGATGAGCCGCTTGGCCACATCGTCCACGCTGACCCCGCTGCGCTTGGTGAGGTCGCGCAGGTCGAGGATGCACTCGTGGGCGACGACGCCGTCGTGGCCGGAGTAAAGGACCGGGTAGTGCTCGCGAAGCCGGGCGGCAATGTAGTTGGCGTTGAGCACGGCCACCTGCGTGGCGCGGGTCAGACCCGCACCGCCCATGAGGCGCACGTAGGCCCACGAGATGGGCAGGATGCTCGCCGAGCCGTAGGGCGCGGCAGAGATCGGGCCGACCCCCGTCTCCGGTCCGGCCTCGGCCGCCAGCGGGTGGTTGGGCAGGTGCGGCGCCAGGTGGGCGCGGACCGCCACCGGACCGACGCCCGGGCCGCCACCACCGTGGGGGATGCAGAACGTCTTGTGCAGGTTCAGGTGCGAGACGTCGGCGCCGAACTTGCCGGGTCGGGCCAGGCCCACCAGCGCGTTGAGGTTCGCCCCGTCGACGTAGACCTGACCACCCGCGTCGTGCACGAGGGCGCACAAGTCCGTGATGGTGTCCTCGAAGACGCCGTGCGTCGACGGGTAGGTCACCATGATGGCCGCGAGGTCATCGCGGTGCTGGTCGACCTTGGTCCGCAGGTCGTCCATGTCGATGTCACCGCCGGCGGCAGTCTTGACGACCACGACCTTCATGCCTGCCATCACCGCACTGGCGGCGTTGGTGCCATGGGCGCTGGCGGGGATCAGGCAGATGTCGCGCTGCGACTGACCGTTCGCCTCGTGGTAGGCGTGGATGGCCAGGAGCCCCGCGAACTCGCCCTGCGAACCCGCGTTGGGCTGCAGCGACACCGCGTCGTAGCCGGTGATCTCGCAGAGCCAGTCGGACAGCTCGGCGATCAGGTCGCGGATCCCCTCGGTCTGGTGAGCCGGTGCGAACGGGTGGAGGTGCGCGAACTCGGGCCACGTCACGGCGACCATCTCGGTGGTCGCGTTGAGCTTCATCGTGCACGAGCCCAGCGGGATCATGCCGCGGTCCAGCGCGAAGTCACGATCGGACAGTCGGCGCAGGTAGCGCAGCATGGAGGTCTCGCTGTGGTGGCTGCTGAAGACCGGGTGGGTGAGGTAGTCACTCGTCCGGACCAGGTGATCGGGCCACGAGAGCTCGGCGATGGTGACCTCGTTCGGTCCGGGAACGCCGAACGCGCTCCAGACGGCCTCGAGGTCGCGCAGGTCGGTGGTCTCGTCCATGCTGACCGACACGTGGTCGTCGTCGACGCGCCAGACGTTGACCCCGCGCTGGGCGGCTTCGCTGAGCACCTCGTCGGCTCGGCCGGGCACCGACACGGTGATCGTGTCGAAGAAGTTCGTCGTCACCACGTCGATGCCCGCAGTCGCCAGCCCGGCGGCCAGGGTCTCGGCGTGGCCGTGGACTCGCCGTGCGATCGCGGCCAGACCTGCGGGCCCGTGGTAGACGGCATACATCGAGGCCATCACGGCCAGGAGCACCTGGGCGGTGCAGATGTTGGAGGTCGCCTTCTCGCGGCGGATGTGCTGCTCGCGCGTCTGGAGGGCCAGCCGGTATGCCGGTGCCCCCTCGGTGTCGACGCTCACGCCGACGAGGCGGCCGGGCAGGGACCGCTCCAGGCCCGCTCGCACGCTCATGTAGCCCGCGTGGGGACCGCCGAAGCCCATGGGCACGCCGAAACGCTGGCTGGTGCCGACGGCGACGTCGGCGCCCCACTCCCCCGGCGCCGTGGCCAGGGTGAGCGCGAGCAGGTCCGCAGCGGCGGTCACGAGTGCGCCGGCGTCGTGGGCGGCGGAGGCCAGCGCGCGCCAGTCGCGCAGCTCGCCGTCGGCCCCGGGGTACTGCACGAGGACGCCGAAGACGGCGCGGTCGCCGGCTGCCGCGCGCAGCGCGTCGGCGCTGTCCACCGCGTCGAGGTCGGCCACGACGACGTGGAGGCCGAGCGGCTTCGCCCGGGTCTGCATCACCGCGAGCGTCTGGGGGAAGACGTGCCGGTCGACGACGAGCACGGCATCGGCGGCGACCTTGCTGGAGCGACGCATCAGCGTCATGGCCTCGGCCGCCGCGGTCCCCTCGTCGAGCAGCGATGCCCCGGACGTGGTCAGGCCGGTGAGGTCGCTGACGACCGTCTGGAAGTTCAGCAACGCCTCGAGCCTGCCCTGGGAGATCTCGGGCTGGTACGGCGTGTAGGCCGTGTACCAGGCGGGGTTCTCCAGGACGTTGCGCTGGATGACGGCCGGGGTGATCGTCCCGTAGTAGCCGAGCCCGATCATCGAGGTCATCACCTGGTTGCGCCGAGCCAGGGCGCGCAGCTCATCGACGACGGCCGCCTCGGACGCCGCTGGCTCCACGCGGAGCGGGCCATCGGTGCGGATCGCGGCAGGCAGGGCGTGGTCGACCAGCGCATCGAGGGAACTGTGCCGGACAGCCGCGAGCATGGCGTCGACATCGGCATCGGACGGGCCGATGTGGCGCCCGGCGAACTCGGGCAGGTCGGTGGTGAACTGGGCGGACATGAGGCTCCTGAAGCTCGGGGTGCTCGGATCGCCTCCCCTTCTGTCACGGCGCGGACGCCGCTCCAGAGGTGCCTGTCCCACGCGGTCCTGGCGCCTGAGAGGTTCCGGGGAGTTTGCCCCTTCGGCGCCCCGCCGTGCGACCCGTGAGGGTGCACGCGGGGACTCTCCCGCGCGGGATGTTCAGCGCAGCCAATCTACAACACTGCCGCCGCTCCCGAGGGAACGGCGGCACTGATGGACGTTCGGGCGAGTCAGGCCAAGCGGGCCGCGCGGCGCTCGCGCAGCTCGTCGCCGGGGTGGTCGGCGGGCACCTCATCGTCGGTGCGTTCGCTGGGCAGGGCGGCGAGCTCTCCCTCGACCTCGCGCCAGACGCGGCCGACGGCGATGCCGAAGACTCCCTGACCGCCCTGGACGAGGTCGATGACCTCGTCGGCGGACGTGCACTCGTAGACCGAGGCGCCGTCACTCATCAAGGTGATCTGGGCCAGGTCCTCCACACCGCGTTCGCGCAGGTGGTTGATCGCCACGCGGATCTGCTGGAGCGACACCCCGGTGTCGAGCAGGCGCTTGACGACCTTGAGGACGAGGATGTCGCGGAAGCCGTAGAGCCGCTGCGTGCCGGAGCCGGTGGCGCCACGCACGGACGGCTCGACCAAGCCGGTGCGGGCCCAGTAGTCGAGCTGGCGGTAGGTGATGCCGGCTGCCTTGCACGCGGTCGGACCGCGGTAGCCGATGTCGTCGCTCAGCTCAGGAAGGTCGTCCGTGAACAACAGCCCCTGTGCCGAAGCCGGCACGCTCGTGTGGCCGTGCTGAGCCTCGTTGCTCGGGTTCACAGCGCTCACCTCCTGGAAACTTCTACTGGATACCGCTGCGGGCAATGTCGAGGCGGTGTAGTTACACCGATCGCATTACGGGTCTGTGCCGAAGGTACGGCCGCGCGGAACCAAAGGTCAACAACCACTCGACCTTCGTGCTTCGGCGTGTCGCGGCCGCACGGCCTACTCTCGATGTTCAGTTGAGGGTCATGGTTGCGAGCACAAGAACGACGTTTGTACCTAGCCGGTTGTCCCGGTTTCATCCGGTTTGGTCTCGAAGTCTTCGGCCGAGACGTGGTCCAGGAACTCCCGGAACTTCTCGACCTCGTCGTCCTTGTCCTCCTCGCCGGACATCGCGACGCCTGCCTCCTCGAGCAGCGACTCCCCCGCGACGATCTGGGTGCCGGTACGCAGCGCCAGGGCGATGGCGTCGGACGAGCGCGAGGAGATCTCGGTGGTTCCGTCGAGGATCAGGGCTGCGTGGAAGACCCCGTCACGGAGCTCGACGATGCGCACCTCGGTGAGCCGGTGGCCCAGCCCTTCGATGACGTTCTTCATCAGGTCGTGGGTCAGCGGGCGGGGCGGCTCGATGCCCTGTTGCGCGTACGCGATCGCCGTGGCCTCCGCCGCACCGATCCAGATGGGCAGGTAGCGGTCGCCATCACGCTCGCGCAGCAGCACGATGGGGTGGTTGGTGGGCATCTCCACCCGGACGCCGAGGACCTCGAGCACCTTCACCGTTCCACCTTAACCCGGTTCAGCCGCGCTGGAGCCCGTCCCTCACGAGTGCCGTGTGCAAGGCGATGCACAGGCGTAGGACGTCACCGGTCGGATCGGTCGCGGGGCCACCGTGCGTC
Source organism: Pedococcus sp. P3_C7 (assembly GCF_056402615.1). NCBI lineage: Bacteria > Bacillati > Actinomycetota > Actinomycetes > Micrococcales > Intrasporangiaceae > Pedococcus > Pedococcus sp. P3_C7. Next base: position 662,368 of record NZ_JBFUHC010000001.1, read on the forward strand.
CCCTTCGTCGACGCCGAACGGTGGGGCGTCACGACCTGCTGGACCAGACCGATCTCGCGGTCGGCCGCGGTGCGGAACGGCCTCAGATGGCGAGGTTCGAGCCCGTATGCCGCCAGCTCGGCAGCCGCGTGAGCGACCGCGAGTGCCGCATCACCGAAGTGCCCCTGCGCGTCAGCGTGCAGGAGGCCGTAGTTCTCGAGCGCGTCGACCGTGTCGGCATCCAGCCCCGAGGACGTCGCCAGCTCGGCCCGGGTGAGTCGCAACGACCCGACCGACGTGAGCGCTTCCGCGCTCGGCACCTCAGGGTCCGCGCTCGGCGCCGGGACGGTGGGCCGCGGCATACCGGTGTCTGTGCGCTCGGGTGTCAGACCACGGTCCAGGGCATCCAGCGCCGCGGCGATCACCTTCAGCGGCCAGAAGTGGTCGCGCTGGGCGGTGAGGATGTAGCGCAGCCGGTCGAGGTCCTCCACCGTGTAGGTGCGGTAGCCCGACCCGGTGCGAGCCGGCGTGACCAGCCCCTCTGCCTCGAGGAAGCGGATCTTGGAGATCGTGACATCGGGAAAGTCCTGCTTGAGGGCAGCCAGGACCGCACCGATGGTCATGGTCTGTCGCGTCGTGCGAGCACTCACCAGGAGCCTGTGTTCCTTCTCTGGAAGGCTCGGTCAGGCCTTGCCGGCATAGAAGACGAGACGGAACTTGCCGATCTGGACCTCGTCGCCCGTCTGCAGGGTGGCCTCGTCGATCCGCTCGCGGTTGACGTAGGTGCCGTTGAGCGAGCCGACGTCGCGGACCACGAAGGTGTTGCCCTCACGCCGGAAGTTCGCGTGCTTGCGCGACACCGTCACGTCGTCGAGGAAGATGTCGCTGTCGGGGTGGCGCCCCGAGTTCACCTCGTCGTCGTCGAGGAGGAACCGGGCGCCGGTGTTGGGGCCACGAAGAACCACCAGCAGCGCGGTGCCGGGGCGCAGCGCGTCCACCGTGGCCTGGTCGGCCTTGCTGAGGGCGATCTCGATCTCGGCGCTGGTGTCGACCTGCTCGAGGTCGTGGATGCCGGGCAACCGCATCGTCGTCGGCTCGTGCGGGCGCGACGTCTGGTCGTCGTTCTCAGTGCCGTTCATCAGGTCCGCACTCCTCGTGGTGGTTCTGTCCGCCCCCTCTAGCAAAGCACAAACCCTAAGGGACGCCGGTGTCGTCTGCAGCGAAATGTGTGATCGGGCGCCCCCCCGGGTCAGAGGAGGGCCTGGTATGCCGCTGGGTCGAGCAGGGCTGCGACGGCTGCGTCGTCCGACGGGCGCAGCTCGTACATCCAGCCCTCACCATAGGGGTCGCTGTTGACCAGCTCTGGGGTGGCGTCGAGGGAGGCGTTGACTGCCGTCACCTCGCCGGCGAGCGGCGCGTACAGATCGCTGACCGACTTGGTCGACTCGACCTCGCCGCACGCGTCTCCCGCGGCTACCGTGTCACCCACCGTGGGGAGGCTGACATAGACGACGTCACCCAAGGAGTCCTGCGCGAACGAGGTGATCCCGATCCGCACCGTCCCGTCGTCGCCCGACCGCACCCACTCGTGCTCGGCCGTGTAACGCAGGTCCTGGGGGTACTCCAGCTCGCTCATGATGCTCCTCGGTGGATGGTGGTGGGACGGACCCGCCGGCGACTGCGGTGCCGGCGGGCCACGCTGATGCTGCTCAGGGTGACGGCGCCGGGACGGGCCGAGCGTAACGAGGCTCGCTCAGACTGTGCAATGCGGTGATGGCGACGTCGTCGGACTGGCGCACGGTGGGCAGCGCACCGTCCCCGCGGACCGACTCGCTGACGCCGCCCGGGATCTCCATCGCCGAGGCCATCGTCGCGCTGTCGCCGATGGCCTTGATGACGTAGGGCGGCGCGACGCGCTCCCCCCCGATCTCGATCGCACCGTCCACGTCGGCGAACCAGGTGTCGGCCACGACACGCACGTCCCCGATCTGGACCGCCTCGGCTCCGGCGTCGCGCAGCTCCTGGAGGGCGTCGAGCAGCCTGGCTGCGGTGACCTTGTGGTCAGGGTCGTTGATGGTGATGACGACGCCGGGACCGGTGGCCGGCGACGTGCCGGTGAGGATGCCCAGGGTGTCGAGCCGCTCCTGGGCCGACTTCAGTGCCTCCGCGCTGGAGTCGACGCCCGAGATCAGCCGGTCACGACTCACCTCGAGCTCGCGCGAGTCCGACGTCAGCCGGTCCTGCTCCTGGCTGACGTCGTCGAGGATGCGCACCAGCTCGTCCTCGCGCAGCTGTTCCAGGCCGCTCTGGTTGGTCTGCTGCACCTGGGTGGCGATGGCGAAGCCCAGCACGATCGCCAGGAGCGCCGCGAAGGCGTTCGCCCGGGTCGCCCGGGGCCGGGCCATCCGGATCAGGGTCCTCCACGACGAGTCCGGTGGCTCCGGACGGTCAGCACTCATGCCTTGAACAGGTGCCTGCGGATCGAGGCGACGTTGGAGAAGATCCGCACCCCGAGGACGACGACCACCCCCGTGCTGAGCTGCGAACCCACACCCAGCTGGTCACCCAGGAACACGATGAACGCGGCGACCACGACGTTGGCCAGGAACGACACGACGAACACCTTGTCGTTGAAGATGCCGTCGAGGACCGCACGGACCGCCCCGAAGACCGCGTCGAGCGCCGCGATCACCGCGATGGGCAGGTAGGGCTGCAGCGCGACGGGAACGTCGGGACCCCAGAGGAGTCCCACCAGCACGCCGCCGATCAGGCCGAGCAGGGGTATCACGGTGAACTCTCCGACGTGTACGGGGTGGACGAGCTGGAGGAGCTGGAGGAGCCGGACGAGCTGGACCCGGTCGGGGCCGGGGAGCCGCTCTTGGGCTTGGGGACCGTCGCCTCACGCACCGTGAGGGACGTGGCGGCGGGCAGGGTGAGCTTGTCCGCCGCGTCTATGGAAACACGGATGCCGTAGTTGTCCTTGAGGGCGCGCGCGTACGCACCGCCGTCGTTCTCCGCGAACTCCACCTGGAGGTCGCCGGGGTCGCCGATCACGCTGATCGTGTACGGCCTGGCCAGCGGGCGGTAGTTGACCAGGATCGCCTCACCCGCGAAGCGGATGGCGGACGTGGACGTCAGCCGCTGGCCGTTGACCGAGATCGCCTCGGCACCGGCCTCCCACAGACCGTTGACGACGATCTGAAGGTCCTTGGAGAAGACGACGCCATCGTCCTTCTTCCCGTCGGTGCGCGGGTTGCCGTCGGCGCTGGTGCCGCCACTGCCCGGCGCGTTGTCGAGCTGGACCGTGATCCCCGTGCCCGTGACGGACTGGGCACCCGAAGCCAGGGTGAGGGCCGCGAGCCGGGTCTGCAGCGACGACTCGTCCTGCCCGAGAGCCTGGGCCTGGAGCTTGTCGACCTCGGCCTGGACGGCGCGCAACGACGTCCCCTGCTTCTCGACCGCGGCCCGACGGGCCTCGATCTGGTTGACCAGGTTGGCCTTGGCCTTGATGGCGGACGACGACGGGGTGCGCAGCGCCACCGCTCCGAGGGTCAGCAGGAGTCCGGCCACCACCGCGGCGACGACGACGGTCGGGGTCCGCGTGCCGGTGCTCGGCGGCAGTCCGGCCGCCTCGCGCKCGGCGGCCGCGGCGGCATACCCGGGATCGAGCGGTCGCTCCATCATCGAGATGAGGAGCGTCATCGACTCGTCGGGGCGCCTGCCGGGTGTGGTGACCGGTGGCGGCTCGCCGCGGTGCGACGTGGGTCCGGGGTTCATCTCGCCGGCACCGTGTGTGCGGCGACCACCTGCCGGGCCTGCACGATGTACATGACCCCTGCGATCCAGTAGAGGACGGTGCCCCACCACGCGAACGCCCAGCCGATCGGCAGCGCCCACTCGGCGAAGGTGCTGGTGCCCTCGCCCAGGAGGAGCAGCGGGAAGGCGTAGAGCAGGTTGAACGTGGCCGCCTTGCCGACGAAGTGGACCGGCAGCCCGGTCTGGCCATAGCGACGGATCCGCCACAGCACCGCGGCGAGCAACACCTCGCGGCCGACGAGGGCGAGGACCAGCCACCAGGGGATGATCTCGCGCAACGCCAGGCCGAGCAGCGTCGTGGCGATGTAGAGCCGGTCTGCGAACGGGTCGAGCAGCTGGCCCAGCCGGGACTCGAGCCCGAAGCGACGCGCGATCTTGCCGTCGAGGTAGTCGCTGACGCCCGAGAGCATGAGCGTGACGAGGGCGATGACGTCGTGCTGGGCCAGGATCGCCCACAGGAAGATCGGCACCCCGACGAGTCGCAGGACGGACAGCACGTTGGGCAGGGTGAGCACCCGGTCGGAGACGACGGGCTCACTCACGAGCCTCCCCCGATCTCGCTCCCCCCGATCGTGTTGTGCTGGCACGCAGGCAGCCTAACTGCCAGCCCGTCGTAGAGTTCGCAGGCATGGGCAACCCGCTTGTCGACAACCCACTGCTCGGTCCCGGCCTCGATCGTCTCCGCGAGCGGCGCAGCGTCAAGTGGCGGCTCTACGACCCGGACATCCTCCCCCTCTGGGTCGCCGAGATGGACGTCGTGCCGGCCGAGCCGATCCAGCGCGCCGTGGTCGAGGCCATGCATCGCGGCGACACCGGCTACCCGTGGGCAGCGGACTACGCGGAGGCGTTGTCCTCCTTCGCCTCGGAGCGGTGGGCCTGGAAGCCGGACCCGACCACGATGCAGATCGTGCCCGACGTGATGCTCGGCGTGGTCGAGGTCCTCAAGCTGGTCACGGGTCCCGGTGACGCGGTCGTGGTCAACTCCCCCGTCTACCCGCCGTTCTTCGACTTCGTGAGGCACCTGGACCGTCGGGTGGTGCGGGCGCCCCTGGATGCCAACGGCCGGATCGACCTCGCGTCCCTGGAGCTGGGGCTCACGGAGGCGACGCGCGGCGGKGGCCGCGCGGCGTACCTGCTGTGCAACCCGCAGAACCCGACGGGCGCGGTGCACACGCCGGAGGAGCTCACGGCCGCACTCGACCTCGCGGAGTCGCTCGACGTGCGGGTCGTCGCCGACGAGATCCACGCCCCGGTGGTCCCCGCCGGCGCGAGCTTCACCTCGGTGGCCTCCCTGCCGGCGGGGTCGCGGTCGATCTCGGTCATGTCGGCCTCGAAGGCCTTCAACCTCGCCGGTCTCAAGGCCGCGATGGCCGTGCCGGGACCCGAAGCGGCCGCCGACCTGGCGCGCATGCCCGAGGAGGTGTCGCACGGAGCCAGCCACGTGGGGGTCATCGCGCACCGCGCCGCCTACCTGGAGGGCGGGGCCTGGCTGGACGCTCTGCTGAACGGGCTCGACCAGAACCGCCGCCTGTTGGCCGACCTGCTCGCGGAGCACCTGCCGGACGTCGGTTACCGCATCCCCGAGGGGACGTTCCTGGCCTGGCTGGACTTCAGTCGGCTCGGACTCGGCGACGACCCGGCTGCGGTGCTGCGCGAGCGGGCCCGGGTGGCACTGCACCCGGGGCCCGGCTTCGGCCAGGGAGGAGCCGGCTGTGCGCGTCTGAACTTCGGCACCTCACCCGACATCGTTCGCGAGGCCGTGCGCCGGATCGCCGCTTCGCTGTGAGCATCAGCCACCTGGCTCCGAGCCGTTGCCGCTCGCTCTAGGCGTTCGCCTTCGCCTGCAGCATCTCCACCGCCTTGTCGATGCGGCGACGGCGCGTCTCGGGTGTCTTGGCACCGTTGATCGCGTCCACGTGGGCCCGCTGGTGGCTGTAGGACTGCCGGGCGAAGGCTGCCTTCGCATCGGGGACCACCTCGAGCGCGGCCGCGAAGTCCTCCGGCACCTCGACCTCGCGAGGCGCCGTGTCGAGCTCGAGGGTCACCTCGACGACATCGCCGCCGCTGACCCCCGTGAGGGCGCGGTTCTCCGCGCTGACGCCGACCATGAACCTCCCACCCATCACGGCGACGCTGCTGCGGTAGGTCTTGCCGTTGATGGTGACGTTCACCTTGGGACGCTTGCCGCCACCGAGTCCCTCGACGACCTCCGGCGGCACCTCGATGCCCGTGGCCGTCCCGCCTCCCTGCTGCACCTGCGTGGTGAACTTCATGACCGCGAGGGTATGCCGCCGGGCAGCTTCAGGACAGCGTCCTGCGCACCCGCGCGGCAAGCTTCCGAGCCAGGCTCCTGCGGGCCGGAGACGGCGCCTTGGTGACCTTGAGCGCCAGGCGGCCACCTTTGGTGACGTAGGGGCTGATGACGACCCCCGCCTCGGTGAAGGGCTGCGGCACGTGTTCGGGGTCGATGCGCACCGCCACCCGGGAGTCGTACCCGAAGGCGGTGGTGCGTGCCTTGACGTCCCAGGTGCCGGGAGTGATCGGGCTCCCCAGGAGTGCGGTGGCGGGGGCAATCGTGGCCGACCCCTCCGCCGCCCAGACCAGCCCGTCACCGGAGTCGGTCAGTCCACCGCTGACCTGCGTCGGCTGGAACCACTCGGCGTTCGTCGAGCGATGCGTCAGGAGCAGCTCGACACCCGCGTCGTCCACGTCCGAGGTGACATCCAGGGCGCCCAGCGCAACGTCGTCCGACACCGGCGCCGAGGGCTCCATCAGGACCCGTCCCTGCTTCTCGCGGAAGGTCTGGGGGCCCGCGGCTCCCTCCAGCCGGACCCGCAACCGCAAGGCCAGGACTGCCCCGGTCTGCGTGGCCTCGAGGACCTCCGCCCTCGTGGTGACAGCGCTGTCGGCATCGACGTAGCGCAGGACCGCGTCCAGGTCGCCCGCGCGCACGAGCGCGGCCCGGACCCGATCGGCAGCCGCGAGTCCCGCATCGAGTGACTGGTCGAACCGCTCCGACATGACCGCCGTGATCGCCCCGAAGAACTCGCGCTGGTACTCCGCCGGCCAGGTGCGCAGCCCGTTGGCGCCGAACCTGTTGAGTACGACCGAGAGCTCCCACAAGCGGTAGGCGTCCTGGCGGACACGCTCCCCGTACGGCCACTTGTCGACGAGGTCGAGGACCTCGCGGACTGCGGCGAAGTACTCGGCCGGGTCCGGGTGTCGCATCGAGTTGTTCGTGTCGTGGATGACCCAGCGGTAGCACGGGTAGTCGGCGACCACGGACACCACCGGGTCGTGGACGAAGGCGGCCGCGAGCAGGTGGTGGTCCTCCAGGCGCCTGAGGTGCTCGGCGAACTTCACGTCGTGGTCGAGCAGGAACCGGGTCCTGAACATCTTGTGGGGCGTCAGGATGTCGATCACGTGGTCGTCGATCACGTGCGCGTGCGACACGTTGGCGCGGAACGACTCCAGTCCCATCGTGCGGGCACCCGTCCGAACCTCCTTTCCCAGCACCATGTCCGCGGCGTTGGCGTCGGCCGCAGCAAGCATGCGTTCGACCGCCTGGGGGTAGAGCAGGTCGTCGTGGTCCATGAAGAGGACGTAGTCGCCGCGGGCCACGGCGAGCCCCGTGTTGCGGGGACGGCTGGGCCACCCCGAGTTCGGGATCTCCAGGGCCGTGATCCAGTGCTCGCCGCCAAACGCCCGGACCCGCTCAGCGGTCTGGGCGTCGGTCGACCCGTCGTCGACGAGGATGAGCTCGAGGGCCTCCAGGCCCACGCTCTGGCGCCGGACGGACTCCACGGTGCGGTCCAGGTCCGGCCCGCTGTTGTAGGTGGCAATGACGACGCTGACACGAACGGGCATGTCCCAAGCCTCCCATCCTCGGACCGCCGTGCTCACCGGCCCCGAACCGGCCGGCGTGTGCCACAGTGGGCGCCATGGCTGACCGTGCGGGTTTCGAGGGCTTTCCGGCCTGGGGTGTGACCTTCTACCAGGAGCTCGAGGACAACAACACGAAGGAGTTCTGGGCGGCCAACAAGGCGCGGTGGGAACGCGACGTGCGGGAGCCGATGCTGGCACTGGTGGATGCTCTGGAGGACGAGTTCGGGCCGGCGAAGCTCTTCCGGCCCAACCGCGACGTCCGGTTCAGCGCGGACAAGTCGCCCTACAAGACCCACCAGGGCGCGATCGTGGGTCGGGGTGCCGGAGTGGGCTACTACGTGCAGCTCAGTGGGGACGGCCTCGCGGTCGGCGGTGGCTTCCGCACCCACTCCCCTGCGCAGACGCAGTCGTTTCGACGCGCGATAGCCGCGCAGGACACCGGCGAGGAGTTCGAGGGCATCGTGACCGGTCTCGCCCGGGCCGGTTTCGACCTGGAAGGCGACACTCTCAAGACCAGACCCAAGGGATTCGATGCCGACCATCCGCGGCTGGAGCTGTTGCGACGCAAGGAGATCATGGCCCTGAACCGCGTCGGTTCGCCTGACTGGTTGTCGAAACCCGCCGCTCTCGACCACGTGCGGTCGGCCTGGACGGCGATTCGCCCGCTCGCTGAGTGGGTCCTTTCCAACGTTCCCATGGAAGAGCCCCGCGGGAGGGGCAGATGAGCTTCCAGGTACCGGCGCAGGCCTACGGAAGCTTCATGGGGCGGTTCTCCGAGCCGCTGGCCGACCAGTTCGTCGAGGTCGGACGACTGGGCCACGGACAGCGCGCGCTGGATGTGGGGTGTGGCCCGGGCGCGCTCACCGCACGGCTGGTCACCGTCGTCGGCGAGTCCGGCGTCAGTGCCGTCGATCCCTCCGAACCTTTCGTGGCCGCCGCCAAGGAACGCTTTCCTGGTGTCGACGTCACGGTCGGTCACGCGGAGTCGCTGGCGTTCGGGGACGCCACCTTCGACGCGGCGCTGGCCCAGCTCGTGGTGCACTTCATGCGCGACCCGGTCGCCGGGCTTCGCGAGATGGCCCGAGTGACGCGGCCGGGAGGCGTGGTCGCGGCCGCCGTGTGGAACCACGCCGCCAGTGCCGGTCCCCTGTCGCTGTTCTGGGAAGCGGTCCGCGCCGTCGACCCCCAGGCGGAGGGAGAGGGTGACTTCGCGGGCGTGAGGGAGGGCGACCTCGCGAGGCTGTTCGGCGCCGCCGGGCTGGACGCGCTCGAGGAGTCGATCCTCACGGTGCAGGTCCCGTTCGATTCCTTCAACCAGTGGTGGGAGCCCTACACCCTGGGCGTGGGACCGGCGGGGCAGTACGTCCTGGGTCTGGACGACTCGCGTCGCGAGGCGCTGCGGGACGAGTGCCGACGCCGGGTGCCCGACGGAGCGTTCACCGTCGATGCGTCAGCCTGGTGCGTCGCCGCCACCGTCCCGACCGCCTGAGCGGCCGTCGCGAGCACCTGAACCACTGCCCTCCGGCAGAGACGGCGCCGGCATCACTCCGACGTCGTGCCGGGCACGACGCTGACGATGACGTTGCCGACCTTCTGGCCGCTGCCGGCATACCGGTGGGCCTCCACGATCTCGTCCAGCGCATAGCGGCGATCGACGAGCGGTCTGAGGGCGCCGGTCCCCAGGAGTCCGGCCAGCTCCTCGATCATCGCCTGGTTGTGGGTGGGGATGGGGAAGAGCGCCCGTTGGCCACGGCTCACCGGCGCGACAAGGGCGCGGCGGGGGTTCTGGAGCCACGGACCGAGCTCGGAGGAGACGTAGGTGCCGCGTGGCCCGAGGACTCGCCGGGCTGCGGTGAAGGTGCTCTTGCCCACCGCGTCGAGGACGAGGTCGAAGCGGTTCGCGTCGCGGGTGAAATCGTCAGCAGAGCAGTTGATGACCCGGTCGGCACCCAGCCTGCGCACGAGGTCGACGTGTTCGCCGAAGCAGACGGCGGTCACGACCGCACCCATGGCGCGAAGCAGCTGGACCGCGGCTGATCCGATCCCTCCTGTCGCGCCGTTGACCAGCACGCTGTCGCCGGCTCGCACCCGCGCAGCCCTGATCATGCCCATGGCGTAGTGCGCACCCTCGGTCCCTGCCGCGGCCTGCTCAAACAGGAGGCCGGGTGGCATCGGGGCGACCGAGGCGCGTTCCCCGACAACGAGGAGCTCGGCATGGGCGCCGAACGGGCCTTCCGTGTAGCCGAACACCCTGTCTCCCGTCGCGAACGCGGAGACGGAGCCACCCGTCCGGACCACGGTCCCCGCGAACTCGCACCCGAGGATCTTCGCCTTGGGACCGCGGATTCCGTAGACGGCCCGGGCCAGCATGGGCGTTCCCGCGCGGAAGGCGCAGTCGGTTCGGTTGACCGTCGTCGCGTGGACCTGGACCAGCAGATCATGTGGTCCAGGTCTGGGCGCCTCGACGTCGACCACGCGGACGACCTCCGGACCTCCGTACTCGGTGTAGACCGCGGCCTTCATGGGCCGACGGTAGCCCCATCGAGCGCATTGCCTCTGCCACGGTGACCGGAGGACATCGAGCTCGTGGCGGCTCCGTTCAGAGCCACCCGAATCGGCCAGCAGTCGTAGCACATCGAGGAACCTGGGCCGGGGCATGAAAACGGGGCCCGAAGTGTGTGGACAAGTCGGACCCCGTTAGTCGGGCTGACAGGATTTGAACCTGCGACCCCTTGACCCCCAGTCAAGTGCGCTACCAAGCTGCGCCACAGCCCGTGGCTTGCCCACGCAGAATCCAGCCGAAGCAGGACCGCGGGAGCGAACGAAACCTTAGCGCACGGCATACCTCCGCTTGAAATCGGTATGCCGTGCTGCCAGCTATCGGCGCTTGCGCTTCTCGCGGACCCGGACGGAGACCTCGATGGGGGTGCCCTCGAAACCGAACTCCTCACGCAACCGGCGCTCGAGGAAGCGGCGGTAGCCGGCCTCGATGAAGCCGGAGGCGAAGATCACGAACCGCGGCGGACGGGTGGAAGCCTGCGTCGCGAACAGGATTCGCGGCTGCTTGCCACCTCGCACGGGGTGCGGGTGGGCGGCCACGATCTCGCCGAAGAACGCGTTGAGCCGACCCGTGGGGACGCGGAAGTCCCACGACTCGAGGGCACGCTCCAACGCCGGCACGAGCTTCTCGACCGAACGCCCGGTCTTGGCGGAGATGTTGACCCGCGGCGCCCACGGCACCTGGACCAGCTCGCGCTCGATCTCGCGCTCGAGGTAGTGGCGACGCTCCTCGTCGAGCAGGTCCCACTTGTTGTAGGCCACCACGAGGGCGCGACCGGCGTCGATCACGTGCTGCACGACGCGGACGTCCTGCTCCGCGATGGACTGCTCGGCGTCGATGAGGACGACGGCCACCTCGGCCTTCTCGAGCGCGGTCTGGGTGCGCAACGAGGCGTAGAAGTCGGCGCCCCTGGCCTGGTGGACGCGACGGCGGATGCCGGCCGTGTCGACGAAGCGCCAGGTCTTGCCACCGAGCTCGATGAACTCGTCGACCGGGTCGCGCGTGGTGCCGGCGACGTTGTCGACGACGACGCGGTCCTCGCCGGCGAGCTTGTTGAGCAGGGAGGACTTGCCGACGTTGGGCCGACCGACCAGGGCGACCCGACGGGGGCCGCCGCGCTGGTACGCGTCGCCGTTGGCCGAGATCGAGGGCAGCACGTCGAGGACGGCGTCGAGCACGTCGCCACTGCCGCGACCGTGCAGTGCGGAGACGGGCCACGGTTGGCCGAGGCCAAGGTTCCATAGGGCGGCGGCGTCGGCTTCGGTGCGCTGGTCGTCGACCTTGTTGGCCACGAGGATGACCGGTTTGCCCGAACGGCGCAGCAGCTTGACCACTGCCTCGTCGTCGTCGGTCGCACCGACGGTGGCGTCCACGACGAACATCACCACGTCGGCCAGGTCGACGGCCACCTCGGCCTGCTCGGCGACGCGAAGGTGGATGCCGGTGGCGTCGATCTCCCAGCCACCGGTGTCGACGAGCGTGAACCGGCGACCGGTCCACTCCCCGTCATAGGCCACGCGGTCGCGGGTCACGCCGGGGACGTCCTCGACGACGGCCTCGCGCCGGCCGAGGATGCGGTTGACCAGGGTGGACTTGCCGACGTTCGGGCGACCCACGACGGCGACGACCGGCAGCGGACCGTCGACGACGGCATACCCGTCCTCGTCGTACTCGCCGTCGATGAGTGAGCGGTCCTCCTCACTGAGGTCGAACTCGTCCAGTCCGACGCGCAGGGCGCGCTCGACGGTGGAGTCGTCGGTCAGGTTCTCGCTCACTTCGGGGGTTCCTTGCGTTGTTCGTGGGGGCCGGACCGCGAGCAGGGTGCCGCGTGGCCGCCCACCATTGTCGCGCACATTTGAGGTCGGACCTACCAGGCCAGCCCCGCAGCCCGTGCCCCGGAACCAGTCCGGCGCCCGGCATCGGTCACGCGGGGACCTTGTCCGGCGCCTCGCTGCGCACCACGTCGAGCAGGGCCTGGACGCTCTGCTGGAAGTCCAGATCAGAGGTGTCGACCAGGGTCACGCCCTCGGCGGCCTCCATGAAGTCGGACACCGTGGAGTCGTCGGCATCACGGCGCACGATCTGGTCACGGGTCGCCTCGACGGCGTGGTCGGCTGCGTGGCCGTGCAGCTCCTTGGACCGCCGCCGCAGGCGCGCCTCGACGCTGGCCGTCAGCAGGATGCGCACGTCGGCGTCGGGTGCCACCACGGTGGTGATGTCGCGCCCCTCGGCCACGACTCCGCCGGTGCGGGTAGCGACCTGGTCGATGAGGTCGCGCTGGAGCTGCTGCAGGATCGGGCGCACCAGCGTGTTGGTGGCCACTGTGGAGACGGCCTCGCTCACGCGGGTCGTGCGGATGTCGCCCTCGATCTCGCGACCGCTCACGTGCACGCTCGGACTGGTCGGATCGGTGCCCATCTCCAGGGGGATCTCGCGAGTCGCCTGTGCCACGGCCTCCTGGTCGAGAAGGTCGACGCCCTCTTCCAGGCACCACCAGGTGACGGCGCGGTACATCGCACCCGTGTCGAGGTAGCCGACCCGCAGGGCCTCGGCCGCAGCGCGCGACACGCTGGACTTGCCGGAACCCGAGGGCCCGTCGACGGCAACGACGAGGTGCTTGCTGTTCATGACGGGCAAGCCTATGGGCCACCCGCCGTCCTCCGCGAAGTCGTTCACCCCTCAGCCGTGCAGCCGCCAGCCCCTGGTGGTCAGCTCGTCGCCGAGCCGCTCGGCAACGGCGGGCAGCACCGAGATCTCCGCGAGGCCGAAGGGCTGCCCCATGCCGTGCTCGAGGTGCAGGTCCTCGAGGTTGACGCCGGCGTCCCCGACGTCATGCAACAGCCGGGCGAGCTCACCGGGCTGGTCGGGCACCAGCACCACGACCACGCTGTATGCCGTGGGGGCAGCACCGTGCTTGCCGGGGATCCGCGCATGGCCAGCGTTGCCCTGGGCCACGATCCGGGCCAGCACCTCACGGGCGCCGACACCGTCACCGTGCGCGAGCACGTCGAGGGCTCCGATGACCTCCGTGAGCTCGGCGTGGACATGGGCGAGGACCCCGCGCACGGCCACGGCGTTGCCGGCGAGGATCTGGGTCCAGAGCTGAGGGTCGCTGGCAGCCACGCGCGTGACGTCACGAATTCCCTGTCCTGACAAGGCCACCGCGGGATCGGTGAGCTCCCGCAGCCGCCCGGCGACCAGCGACGACGCCAGCTGGGGCACGTGGGAGACCACTGCCACGGCAGCGTCGTGCTCTTCCGGACTCATCGTCGAGACGGTGCCCCCGGCCGCCACGGCCAGCTCCTTGACCGCCGCGATCGCGGCCTCGGACGAGTGGTCGTTCGGCACGACCACCCAGGCGCGCCCGTCGAACAGGTCACCCCGGGCGGCCACAGCACCGGAACGTTCGCGCCCCGCCATCGGGTGCGACCCGGCATACCGAGACAGGTCTGCGCCTCGTCGTCGCACGTCCTCGAGCACGGCGACCTTGACCGACGCCACGTCGGTCACGACGGAGTCGGGCCACGCCTCGAGCTCGTCGGCGACGACAGCACCCGCCACATCAGGCGGCGCAGCCACCACGACGAGGTCGGGTGCTGCGTCGTCGTTGCTCGCCACAGCACCGGCGCCGAGGTCCCGGGCCAGGGCCACCGCCGTCGGCGAGGGGTCGGCGAGGACCACGGCATAGCCGGCACGGGTCAGGGCGATGCCCAGGCTGGTGCCGATGAGGCCGGTGCCGACGATGCGGACGCTGGTGGTCACGTCGGGAAGGTTACCGACGGCCGCGACGCAGTGCGCTCACATTCCAGCCGCGGAGTAGAGCTGCCCGACCTCTGCCTTGTTGAGCTTGCGCATCTTGCCCGGCTTGGTGTCGCCGAGGTAGATGGGCCCGACCTGCACCCGCACGAGGCTGATCACGGGGTGACCGACGGCGTCGAGCAGACGACGCACGATGTGCTTGCGCCCCTCGTGCAGGATCACTTCGACGAGCGCCTTGCCCGGCTGCGAGTCGACCACCTTGAACGAGTCGACCGACGCAGGTCCGTCCTCGAGCTGGACGCCCTCGCGCAGCTGCTTGCCGATGTCGCGCGGCACGGGGCCACGGATCTGCGCGAGATAGGTCTTGAGCACGCCGTACTGCGGGTGCTGGAGGCGGTGGGCGAGCTCGCCGTCGTTGGTGAGGATCAACAGGCCCTCGGTGTCGGCATCGAGGCGGCCGACGTGGAACAGCCGCTCGTTGCGGTCCCCCACGTAGTCGCCGATGCTGATCCGGCCGAGCTCGTCGTTCATCGTCGTGACGACGCCCAGGGGCTTGTTGAAGGCGAAGTAGACGCGGGTCTCGTCGAGCTGGACCTTGACCCCGTCGACGTGGACGGTCTGGTCCGGACGGATCCGCACCCCGAGCTCGGTGACGATGTTTCCGTCCACCTCGACCCGGCCGGCGGTGATGAGGTTCTCGCACACCCGGCGCGATCCCACTCCGGCGGCGGCGAGGAGCTTCTGCAACCGGATGCCATCGGGGTCGTGCATGTCGACCTCGGGCGTGGCCCGCTCACGGGGCACCCGGGTCGGCTGGCTCTTCTTGGTCGTGCCGGAGCTCCCGCGCTGGGGCCGCTCGGGGCGCCCCCCCTCGGACGCGGTCGGGCCTCCGCCCCTCGGTGGGCTGGTGCGACCACTGCCGCCCTGCCCCGCTCGGGAAGAGCCTTGGCCGCCGGCGCGACCACGCCCACCCCCCGGTCGGTCCGAGCCGGATCCTGCGGGGCCTCTGCTGCGTGGGGGTGTCATCGGCGTCCTTGTTCTGCGATCTCGTCGAGCACGTCGACTTCGGGGAGGTAGGGCGCGAGGGCGGGCAGGTCGTCGATGCTGCCGAGACCCAGGCGTTGGAGGAAGTAGTCGGTGGTGCCGTAGAGGAACGCGCCGCCGTCGCCGTCGGACCCCAGCTCCTCGATGAGCCCGCGGTTGAGCAGGGTCCGGACCACGCCGTCGACATTGACGCCGCGGACCGCACTGACGCGCGACCGCGAGATCGGCTGGCGGTAGGCGATCACGGCCAGGGTCTCCAGAGAGGCCTGGGTCAGCTTGGCCTGCTGCCCGTCGAGCAGGAACTTCTCGACCACGGGGGCGTAGTCGGACCGGCTGTAGATCCGCCAGCCGCCTGCCACCGACCTGAGGGTGAAGCCACGCTGCTGCGCGGCGTACTCGGCCTCGAGGTCCCTGAGGTGCATGAGCACGTCGTCGACGGGCAGCTCCAGCGCAGAGGCGAGCGACACCTCGGTGATCGGCTCGTCCACGACCATGAGGACCGCCTCGATGGCACTGCGCGCGCCGCCGGGGAAGTCGTTGACGTCGAACGCGAACTGCTCGTCGGCGGCACTCTCGTTCGGCGCAACGACGCCCTCGTCACGCTCGTGGTCGGGCTCGTGGTCGGGCACGACCTCAAGGTCACTCATCGTCGCTCTTTCCGTCGTCGTCGTCCGGCTCGTCTGCGGGTGGTTCCTCGTCCAGCTCGTCGAACTCGTCGCTGACCTCGATCTCGCCCTCGTCGTCGCCCGTCCAGCGGACCGTCAGCTCGCCGAGCGCCTCGGCCTGCTCGAACGCGATCGCCGCCTCGCGGAACAGCTCGAGCAGGGCCAGGAACCTGGCCACGATGACCAGCGTCGAGTCGGCGTCGGCCACCAGGGCCCGGAACGAGCACACGCGTTCGGCTCGGAGCCTGACGCCCAGGATGCCCGCCTGCTCGCGCACGCTGACCTGTGGAGCGTGCAGGTGGTCCAGGCCGACGCTCGGCGCCACCTTGGGCACCATCGCCCTGGCCGCGATCATGGCCAGCTGCTCGGGCGTGATCCCCATGACCAGCTCGGGCAGGAGCCTCGCGAACTGGGGCTCGAGACCCGCCTGCCGCGGTGTCATCCTGCCTGCGGTGGCCATCCGCTCGCCGAAGGTGAAGGCGATGTCCTTGAAGGCGCGGTACTGCAGCAGCCGGGCGAAGAGCAGGTCGCGGGCCTCGATGAGGGCGAGGTCCTCCTCGTCCTGCGGCCCGGTCTGCGGGAGCAGCCGCGCAGACTTGATGTCGAGCAGGGTCGCCGCGATCAGCAGGAACTCCGACGCCTGGCCCAGGTCCCACTCCGTGTGCGACGACTGGGCTGCCTTGATGTGGGCGATGAACTCGTCGGTGACCTTGGCGAGGGCGATCTCGGTGATGTCGAGCTTGTGCTTGCTGATCAGGCCGAGGAGCAGGTCGAAGGGCCCGGAGAAGTTGTCGAGGTGGACCTGGAACGGCGTGGACCCGCCGCGTCGGGTGATCACGCCACCCGGCGTCATCGTCGCCTGGTCCGCGAGCTGGTCCGCGAGCTGGTCCTCGAGCTGGGCCGCGGGCTGGGCGTCCTCCAGCTGCACCGCGCCTCCCGGCGCAGTGGCGATGGCCTCCTGGCTCACCTCGTCAGGCCGCCCCACCACGGGCGATCAGCTCTCGGGCGAGTTGCCGGTAGGACGCTGCGGAGGCGTGCGTCGAGGCGTAGGTCGTGATCGGCTCAGCAGCGAGCGTGGCGTCCGGGAACTTCACCGTGCGGCTGATCACCGTGTGGAACACCTGGTCGCCGAAGTGGTCGACGACGCTGCGCACGACCTCCTTGCTGTGCAGGGTGCGCGAGTCGTACATCGTCGCCAGGATGCCGTCGACCTGCAGGCGCGGGTTGAGGCGGTCGGTGATCTTGTCGATCGTCTCCACGAGCAGCGCGACCCCACGCATGGCGAAGAACTCGCACTCGAGCGGGATCACCACACCGTGCGCCGCGGTGAGGGCGTTCACGGTGAGCAGGCCGAGCGAGGGCTGGCAGTCGATCATGATGACGTCGTAGTCGTCCATGACCGGCCGGAGCACCCGCGCGAGGATCTGCTCCCGGGCGACCTCACCGACGAGCTGCACCTCGGCGGCGGACAGGTCGATGTTGGCGGGAATGACGTCGAGGTTCTCGGTGGCCGTGGCCTGGATGACGTCGCGCACGTCGTGACCGCGCTCGACGAGAAGGTTGTAGATGGTGACGTCGAGCTCGTTGGCGCGCACTCCGAGCCCCACGGACAGGGCACCCTGGGGGTCGAAGTCGACCAGCAACACGCGTCGGCCGACCTCGGCGAGAGCAGCACCCAGGTTGATGGTCGTCGTCGTCTTCCCGACGCCACCTTTCTGGTTGCACATGGCGATGATGCGGGCGGGGCCGTGGGCTGCGAGGGGCTGCGGGTCGGGGAAGACCGGCATCGGGCGCCCGGTCGGACCGATCTGTCCAGCGCCCGCAGACTCGGTCCCGGGCAGGTGGACGTGG
Organism: Pedococcus sp. P3_C7; assembly: GCF_056402615.1. Lineage (NCBI taxonomy): Bacteria > Bacillati > Actinomycetota > Actinomycetes > Micrococcales > Intrasporangiaceae > Pedococcus > Pedococcus sp. P3_C7. The sequence continues at coordinate 679,927 of NZ_JBFUHC010000001.1, forward strand.
TCGCGTTCAGCACCGTTGGGGGCCGACTCGGAGGTGTCGCCCGAATGGGTGGGCGGCGACTGCTCCTGCGTGGTCACCTCAGATTCCACAGGCGTTTCACTCCCGGTGAGTTGGCGTTCGTCGGTCAGCCTCGCGCTGATCGGCACGACCCTATCAGCGGGCACGGGGGTGACTCTGGGCATACACCTCACGCAAACGCTGCACCGTCACCAGCGTGTAGATCTGCGTGGTGGTCACCGAGGCGTGCCCCAGCAGCTCCTGCACGACCCGGACGTCGGCGCCGCCGTCGAGCAGGTGCGTCGCGAACGAGTGTCGCAACGTGTGCGGCGACAGGTGGCCGCCGAGGTCCGCGCGTTCGGCCGCGGCGCGCAGCACCGCCCAGGCCGACTGGCGCGAGAGCCTGCTGCCCCTCTGGTTGAGGAACACCGCAGGCGTCCCCTTCCCCTTGACCGCGAAGGTGGGCCGTCCCCGGACGAGGTACGCGCCCAGTGCCTGCGCGGCATACGAGCCGAGGGGGACGATGCGCTCCTTGCTGCCCTTCCCGAAGAGCCGCACCACTCCCTCCTCGGTGTCGATGTCGTCGACGTCGAGGCCGACGGCCTCTGAGATGCGTGCGCCGGTGCCATAGAGGACTTCGAGCAGGGCCCGGTCGCGCAGCGACCCGGGCGTGTCACCCAGGCTGGCCGCTTCGAGCAGGCGCTCGACGTCCTCGATGCTGATCGCCTTGGGCAGGCGTGCGGGGGGCTGTGGCGGGCTGACGGCCGACGCCGGGTCGGTGGGCAGGTCGCCCTCGAGGACGAGAAACCGGTGAAAACCACGCACCGCGACGAGCGTCCGCGCCGCCGACGACGCCGCGAGCGGAGGGTGGTCGGTGGTCCCCTCTCGCAGCGTCGCGAGGAAGTCGCTGACGTGCGCCTCCGTGATGCCCGCGGGGTCGTGCACCCCCCGACCAGCGAGGTATGCCGCGTAGCGGGCCAGGTCGCGCCGGTAGGACGTGAGCGTGTTGGCGGCGACGCCGCGCTCGACGTCCAGGTGGTTGAGCCAACCGCGGACAGCGCGCTCGATCGCGCTCGAGGGTGGCACGGATGGGAGTCTAGGTGGCATGAAGCTCTATGCAGACCTGCCGGGCCGCCGCACCGTCCAGATCCTCGCCGACGTCGGGATGCTCGCGTGGGGGTGCCTCTGGGCGTGGGTGGGACGGCTCGTCCACGACACGACCCTGGAGCTCGCAGCGCCCGGTCGACAGCTGCAGACGGCGGGTTCGGGGTTCCGTGACCAGATGACCAGCGCCGGCGACTCGGTGCGGGACCTGCCCCTGGTCGGCGACAAGATCGCCGCGCCGTTCCGGCAGGTCAGCGGTGCGGGCACCACGATCGAGCAGGCCGGCACCGACCTCGTCGACGCCGTCACGAAGCTCGCCAACATCCTGGGGTGGGTCACTGCGCTCGTGCCGATCCTCATCGTCGGGTTGGTGTGGCTGGTGCTCCGCGGGCGTTTCGTCCGCCGGGCGAGCGCCGCACAGCGGTTCATCGACACCGCGGCCGACCTCGACCTGTTCGCCCTGCGGGCCATGGCGGGCCAGCCGATGCGCAAGCTCGCCGCCATCTCGTCGGACCCGACGGGAGCGTGGCGGCGTGGTGACGAGGCGACGATCCGGTCGCTGGCCCTGCTGGAGCTGCGGGACACCGGCCTGCGTCCTCCCGCGTCAGCGGGCAGCGCGGCCTGAGGACTCGGTCAGGGCGCGCAACCGGGCGGCGTGCTCCGACGTCAGCGCACCCGGCGCCATCTGCCAGGACCAGCCGCCCTCGATGCCGGGCGCGTTCATGCGCGCCTCTGAGCCGAGGGCGAGCACGTCCTGGGCCGGCATCATCGACAACCCGCACGGCCCTCGCAGTGCGAGCTCGATGAAACCCCACGACGGTTCGGCGTCGACGTCGGCGCCGACTCCGGCCTGTCGACAGGCTTCGCGGGCAAGTTGCCTGCGGTGGTCGGGGAGGTCCCACCACCAGCCGTTGACCGTGTCGTTGTCGTGGGTGCCGGTGTAGACGACCTGGTTGGGCTCGTGGTTCTCGGGGTCGTGGGCGTTGTACTCGTAGGCCGGCTCGAAGGCGAACTGCAGCACTGCCATGCCGGGGAACCCGAGCGACCTGCGCAGGTCGATGACAGGCTGGTCGATGTCGCCGAGGTCCTCCGCGAGGACCGGCAGCGGGCCCAGGGCACCGAGCGCGGCGTCGAACACCTCTCGCCCCGGGCCCTGCTCCCACTTCCCGTTGAGGGCGACGTCGTCACCTGCCGGGATCGCCCAGTAGGCCGCGAACCCGCGGAAGTGGTCGACGCGCACGACGTCGAACAGCGCGAAGGTGCGGCGCAGCCGCTCGATCCACCAGCGATAGCCGTCGTCGCGCAGCACGTCCCAGCGGTACAGCGGGTTGCCCCAGAGCTGGCCGGTCGCGGCATACGCATCGGGCGGGCAGCCGGCGACGGCGTCGGAGCGGAAGAACTGCGGCCACGCGCGCTCGTCGGCGGCGTCGGGGGCGACGTAGATGGGGACGTCGCCGAGGATCCTGATCCCGCGGTCGTGGGCGTACTCGCGCAGCGCCGACCACTCGCGGTCGAAGCGCACCTGGTCCGCGAGGTCGCCACCGAAGGACGTCCACGAGTCAACCCAGTAGGCCTCGCGGTCAGCGAAGTCCTCCACCTCCTGCTGGCTCACCGGGGCCTCGGGGTGCTCCAGCAGGGCCGGTGACGCGGCGAAGGCGGACGGGGACTTGTAGGGCGATCGGTGCTTGTCGGGGATCGACACCGGGAGCACCTGCCACACCGACTGCCCCGCCTCGACGAGCCAGTCCACGAAGTCGCGCGCCGGCTGGCCGAGGCGGCCACCGGGCAGCGACGTGATGTGCAGCTGCACGCCGCTGGCGCGGGTCTCGGTCAGCGGTCGGGTGGAGTCCATGGGTGCTCAGCTCTCCGCGCGGATGATCTGCGGGCGCAGGTCCTGGGTCGGAGGCTCCCACGAGATGGCGTCGGCGTCGACCTGGTCGCCCGACCGGATGTCCTTGACCTGGTCGCCTCCCCCGCTGCCTTCGTCGCCCGCTGAGCCGGGGAACCAGACGTACGGAATCCCCCGGCGCTCGGCATACCGGATCTGCTTGCCGAACTTGGCGGGCTTCGGCGCCACTTCGCACGGTATGCCGCGTGCCCGCAGCTGCGTGGCGACCCGGGTGGAGCTCGCTCGGCTCTCGTCGTCGTTCACGGCGACGAGGACGCACGCGGGGGTGGACCGGCTGGACCGGAGCAGTCCCTTGCCGATGAGCAGCCCCAGGAGGCGGGAGACACCGATCGAGATGCCGACCCCGGGGTAGGTCGTCTTCCCGTCCGAGGCCAGCGAGTCGTAGCGGCCGCCGGAGCAGAACGAGCCCCACGACTCGTAGCCCACCAGCTGGGTCTCGTAGACCGTGCCGGTGTAGTAGTCCAGGCCCCGCGCGATCTTGAGCTCGGCCACGAGCGCGCCGGGAGCATTGTCGAGGCCCGCCTGGATGACGGCCGCCAGCGCGTCGAGTCCCTCGTCGAGCGTGGGGTGCTCGACTCCCAGCTCGCGCACCTGCGCGACGAAGGAGAGGTCCGCTGTCCGGATCGCGGCCAGGGCGAGGCACTTGTCCGCCTGCTCGGGAGTCCGCCCGGCGTCGACCAGGAGGTCCTTCACCTTGGCCGGGCCGATCTTGTCGAGCTTGTCGACGATGCGCAGCGTGCCCGCGACGTCGTCGATGCCGATGCCGAGGTAGAAGCCTTCGGGGATCTTGCGGTTGTTGACCTGGATGACCATCTGGCCGACCGGAAGCTTGCGGAACACCTCCGCGACGACCAGGGGCATCTCGGCCTCGAAGTGTGGCGCCAGCTCGCCCACGTCGACCACGTCGATGTCGGCCTGGGTGAACTCGCGGTAGCGGCCCTCCTGGGGACGCTCGCCGCGCCACACCTTCTGGATCTGGTGCCGTCGGAAGGGAAAGGACAGGTGGCCGGCGTTCTCCAGCACGTAGCGCGCGAACGGGACGGTGAGGTCGAAGTGCAGCCCGAGCTCGGCATCGGAGTCGGCGCGCCCCTCGGACTTGTCGGCGAGCCGGGTGACGCCGTAGATCTCCTTGTCGGCGTCGCCACCCTTGCCGAGCAGCCGGTCGACGGGCTCCACGGCACGGGTCTCGATCGAGGGGAACCCGTGCAGCTCGAAGGTCTCGCGGATGACGTCGAGGAAGTGCTGCTCGATGATCCGCTGGGCCGGGAGGTACTCGGGGAAGCCGCTGATCGGGGTGATCTTCACGGGGCCAATCCTTGCAAATAGGGGTTGGTCGCCCGTTCGCGGTCCATCGTCGTGGCCTGGTAGTGCCCGGGGAGCACGAGGGTGGTGTCGGGGAGGGGCAGGACGACGTCGCGCAGTGAGCGGTTCATCGCCGCCGGGTCGCCGCCGGGCAGGTCGGTGCGACCGATGGACCCTGCGAAGAGCACGTCGCCGCTGAGGAGCGTGCGGTCGACCTCCACCTGGTCGGCGATCCCGTCCGGGACCGCGTCGACGCTGAACATCACCGAACCCTCGGTGTGGCCCGGCGCGTGCAGCACCTCGAACCCGAGCCCCGCCAGGTCCAGCCTCGCGCGGTCCTTCACCTCGACCACAGTGCTGGGTTCGGTCCAGGTCGCCTTGCTGCCGAACTGCTGCTCGAGCATGCCGAGCAGCCCCGGGTTGACGTTGGCGAGCAGGTCCACGAGCCGATAGCGGTCGTCCGCGTGGATGTATGCCGCGGTGTCCGCTCCGCAGACGGGCGTCACCGAGTACACGTGGTCGATGTGGCCGTGGGTGAGCAGCACCGCGGCTGGGCGCAGTCGGTGCTCGGTGAGCACCGCGCGCAGGGTCTCCTCCACGCCGATGCCTGGGTCGACGATGACGCATTCCTCCCCTGCGTCAGGGGCGAGGACGTAGCAGTTGGTGTCGAAGGCAGCGGCGGGAAAGGCAACGGTGAGCACGGCCCGCAGCCTAGCCACAGCGCCGTGCTGCCTAGACTGGCGCGCGTGACGAGGGAACAGGAACGCGCCGCTGCGCGCCGCCGTGCCGTGAAGCTCGAGGCCAAGCAGGTTCAGAAGGAACGTGAGGCCGCGCGCAACCGCCAGGTCGTGGTGGTCGTGCTCGCCGTGCTCGCCGTGGTCGCCGCCTTCGTGTTCCTCGCGACCCAGCTCAAGGACGACAGGACCCCCGCCGCCACTCCGCCGTCAGCCACGACTACGACGACCAGTCCGGCAGTCGCAGGCTGCACCGCGCCGCCCGCTCCCCCGTCCGCCGTGAAGAAGGTCGCCAAGCCCGACAAGGCCACGGCCGCCGGCAAGACCTTCACCGCCGTCGTCACGACCAACTGCGGCGACCTCACCGTTCAGCTCGATGGTGCCAAGGCGCCCCAGACCGTGGCCTCGTTCGTCGCGCTCGCCAAGGCCGGCTACTTCGCCGACTCCCCCTGCCACCGCGTGACGAAGGTGGCGGACCCGTCACCCCTGTTCGTGCTCCAGTGCGGTGACCCGTTGGGCGGCACCGGCAGTGGCCCCGGCTACAGCTACGGCATCGAGAACGCACCCAAGGACGGCAAGTACCCGCGCGGCAGCCTGGCCATGGCACGCACGACCGACCCGAACTCCAACGCTGACCAGTTCTTCATCGTCTACAAGGACACCGACCTGAGCAGTGTGCCCGCGGGCTACTCCATCTTCGGCACGGTGACCGGTGGAATGGATATTGTCGACAAGATCGCCGCAGCAGGTGTGAGCGGAGGCGCCACCGATGGTGCCCCGGCTGCACCCATCAGCATCCTCAAGGTTGCTGTGACAGAGAAGAAGGCCTGACCCGTGACCGAGCAGACGCCCCCGGCCGAAACCGAGCCCGACTCCAAGCCTGACTCCACGCCTGACTCCGAGCCCAGCACCGTCGCTGACGCGCCTCCTTCCGAGCCCGTGGCCGAGGCTGCACCCGAGCCCGAGGCTGCACCCGAGCCCGTGGCCGAGGCTGCACCCGAGCCCGTGGCCGAGGCTGCACCCGAGCCCGTGGCCGAGGCTGCACCCGAGCCCGTGGCCGAGGCTGCACCCGAGCCCGTGGCCGAGGCTGCACC